>DATFAA010000035.1:0-9935 GCA_035255045.1 Rhodocyclaceae bacterium
GACCTCAAGCAGAAGGCACTGCTGACGGTGGCCGGCATCGCCGGGGCGGTGACCCTCTTCTCGGGCCTGCTCATCCTCCTCGCCCGCCGCCTGCTGCGCCCCATCTCGGACACCGCCCAGGCCGTGGAACACGCCGTCCACCGGGCCCTGGAAGGCGACTTCAAGGCCCATGTCGAGCAGCAGACCAAGGACGAGATTGGCCAGATCGCCAGCGACATGAACCGGCTCCTGGGCTTCCTGGACAATGGCCTCAACCGCATCGGCACCAATGTGGCGCGGCTCACCCAGCGCACGCCGGCTCCCGACGAGAACCTCCTCACCGCCACCATCGACATGGTGGACAGCCTCACCCGGGCCGCCCACTTCAAGCAGGCCATCGAAGAGGACGAAACCAAGGCCGAGATCTACCAGCGCCTGGCCGTCACCCTCGAGAACGAATTCCAGATCAAGGAATATTCCCTCTATGAAGTGGGTAGCGGCAACAACCAGCTGCGGCCCATCATCGTGAACGGCACCCTGTCCGCCGACTGCCGCTGGTGCGATCCCCAGATCCTGGCCCGCCCCGAGGCCTGCCGCGCCCGCCGCACCGGCCACACCGCCGACGGGGTGCTGAGTTCCGGCATCTGCTACGCCTTCCAGCCCCCCGCCGACGGCGGCGAGCGGCGCCACATCTGCCTGCCCATGATCCAGTCCGGCACCGTCGGCAGCGTCGTGCAGCTGGTGGCCAAGCCCGAGGACGCCGAGCGCCTCAGCAAGCTCCTGCCCTACGTCAAGGTCTACCTGCAGGAGACCGCCCCGGTCCTGGAGACCAAGCGCCTCATGGAAACCCTGCGGGAAGCCAATCTCCACGATCCCATGACCGGCCTCTCCAACCGCCGCTTCCTGGAGGAGTTCATGGCCACCCTGCTGGCCAGCGCCCAGCGCCGCCAGATCCACCTGGCCGTGCTGATGCTCGACCTGGACTACTTCAAGATGGTGAATGACACCTACGGCCACGACGCCGGCGACACCGTCCTCAAGGCCGTGGCCAAGGTCTTCCAGCAGAGCGTGCGGGCTTCCGACCTGGTGATCCGCTACGGCGGCGAGGAATTCCTCATCATCCTGCAGGACGCCGAGAGCGACGCCGCCGAGCGGGTGGCGGAGAACATCCGCATTGCCGTCGAGAACCTCAAGATCCAGGTGGCCGGCACCGTACTCCAGAAGACCATTTCCATCGGCATCGCCGACTTCCCGTCGGACAGTGACACCTTCTGGCAAGCGGTCAAGTTCGCCGACGTGGCCCTCTACCAGGCCAAGGAAACCGGCCGCAACAAGGTGGTGCGCTTCCGGCCGGACATGTGGCACGACAAGAAGGAATACTGAGCCCCATTCCCGCCTGTCGTTAAGGGTTTTCTCCAATGGCTCCGTTCTGGTCGAAGGCCAAGAATTCGGCCATGTTCTCCCCCACGCCCCCTCCCCACCCCAGGCAGGCCTGGCTGTGGTCCGCCCCCTATTTCGCCATCGGCTTCTTCGCCGTGGCCATGCTGATCACCACCGCCATCCTGCAATGGCGCGAGCACGACACCGCCCATTCCGCCCTGGAAGGCGACATGCACTGGGCCGAGCGCACCATCGACTCCCGCCTGCATGGCCACCAGGATTTCCTGGCCGAGCTGGCCCGGGACCAGGAATACCTGCGGCTGGACTACGAAGCCTTCCAGGTTCGCGCCAGCCGTTATGTCGGGGACAACCCGGACATCGCCGCCGTCATCTGGGTAGGCACCGACGGCAAGGTGGAATGGGTGGCCCCCTACGAGGCAACGGCCACCTTCGTCGGCGAACAGCTGGGCGGGGTCCGCCTCAGCGCCCTCATGGACACCCTGCGCAGCCGGCGGGCTGCCTTCTCGCCGGTGTACCGGGACGCCGGCCAGCACCGCGCCGCCGACCTCATCATCCCGGTCCAACGCAGCAGCAGCGACCTGGGGGCCTTCATCGCCATCCATTCCATCGACAGCCTGCTGCGGGTGACCCTGCCGACCTGGTTCAACACCAAGTACAGCCTCACGCTGCTGGATTCCAACGCCCGGGAGCTGCTGAGCAACACCACGGTCAAGCCCACCGACCGGACCATCTCCGGCACCATGAACCTGGACCTTCTGGACAACCGCCTGGGACTGCAGATCGTCGCCTACCGCACCGGCGGCGCCTGGCTGCCCTACGTGCCGGCGGCCATCATTGTGGTCCTCACGCTGCTGGTCGCCGGCACCCTCATCCAGCTGCGCCGCCACGCCCGCCACCGGGCCGAGACCGAGGAACAGCTGCGGGCCGCCTACGCCTTCCGCCAGGCCATGTCCCAGTCCATGGTCACCGGCCTGCGGGCCATCGACCTGGAGGGCCGCATCACCTTCGTGAACGCCGCCTTCTGCCGCATGACCGGCTTCACCGAGGCCGAACTCATCGGTATCGGCCCCCCCTATCCCTACTGGCCGCCGGAGGAATTCGAAAAGCTCAAGCACAACATCGACGTCGCCCTGGCCGGCCAGGCGCCCCCGGGCGGCTTCGAGATGCGCATCATGCGCAAGAGCGGCGAGCGCTTCGACGTGCGCCTCTACTTCTCGCCCCTGATCGACGCCGCCGGCCGGCAGATCGGCTGGATGGCGTCCGTGAACGACATCACGGAACCGAAGCGGGCCCGGGTCGAACTGGAACGGGCCCACGAGCGCTTCGCCACCGTCATCGACGGCCTCGATGCCGCGGTGCACGTAGCCGACGCCGGCAGCGGCGAAATCCTCTTCGCCAACCGGGCCTTCCGCACCATCTACGGCTTCGATGTCCTGGGCCGCGATTCGGCCCTGGTCACCGCCGTCTGCCGCCCGCCGCCCGAAACCCTGGCCCGGGACCCCGCCGGGCTCACCGGCGCCGACCTGCCCTGCGAACTCTTCGACGGCGAGATCCAGCACGCCCTCTCCGGCCACTGGTATCACCTGCACGAACGGGCCATCCGCTGGGTGGACGGACGCACCGTGCGGGTTCAGATCGCCGCCGACATCACCGACAAGAAGCACATCGACGAGGTGAACCTCAAGCAGCAGAAGCGCCTGGAGCAGACGTCCCGTCTCATCACCATGGGGGAAATGGCCTCGTCCCTGGCCCACGAGCTGAACCAGCCCCTGTCGGCCATCGCCAATTACAGCGCCGGCTGCGTCAAGCGCCTGCAGTCCGGCAACTACCGCATGGACGACATCCTCGCCGCCATGCAGAAGGCCGCCGACCAGGCGGAGCGGGCCGGCAAGATCATCCGCCGCATGCGGCACATGGTGAAGAAAGGCGACCCCAACCGCCAGCCCGCTCCCCTGTCGGAACTGGTGGAGGAAACCCGGGCCTTCGCCGACATCGAGGCCAAGAATTCCGGCGTCCAGATCGTCGTCGACATCCCCGAGGACCTGCCGGACATCGTGGTGGACCGCATCATGATCGAGCAGGTGCTCCTCAACCTCCTGAAGAACGGCATGGAGGCCATGCACGACCTCCCGGCTGAGCGCCGCAAGCTCACCGTTTCCGCCGAGCGCATCGACGACCGCTTGCTGGAAGTGGCCGTCGCCGACCAGGGCCACGGCCTCGCCGATGACGACTTGGAAAAGGTCTTTGCTCCGTTCTACACTACCAAGCCGGAGGGGATGGGCATCGGGCTGGCCATCTGCCGCTCCATAATCGAATTCCACCAGGGCCGGCTGTGGGCGGAGCCCGCCGCGGAGGGCGGCACCGTCTTCCGGTTCACCGTACCGATCGAGGAGTGACATGAGCGAAGGGATGCCGACCATCCACGTCGTGGATGACGACGAGGCGATGCGGGACTCCATGACCTGGCTGCTGGAAGGGGAAGGCTACCAGGTGGCCTGCTACGATTCCGCCGCCGCCTTCCTGGCCGCCCGTTCCGACGACATGCAGGGCTGCATGGTGCTGGATGTGCGCATGCCCAACATGAGCGGCCTCGAACTCCAGGAACGCCTGGACGCCCTCGGCTGTTCCCTGCCCATCATCTTCGTCACCGGCCACGGCGACGTGCCCATGGCCGTTTCCGCCCTGCAGCGGGGCGCCTGCGACTTCATCGAAAAGCCCTTCAACAACGAGGATATCCTCTCCCGCATCCGCCGTGCCCTGGATCTCGAATGCCAGCTGCGGACCCGCCGCCAGCGCGACACCGCCCTCTCCCACCGGGCCGGGCAGCTCACCCCCCGGGAAAGGGAAGTGATGCGGCTGGTGGTGGCCGGCAAGCTCAACAAGCAGATCGCCGACGAACTCAACATCAGCATGAAGACGGTAGAGGCCCACCGGGCCCGGGTAATGGAGAAGATGGACGTCCGCACCCTGGCCGAACTGGTCAAGGCCTCCATGGCCCTGGACGAGCGCCAGGGCGCCTAAGGTACGTCTCTTATTCCGGTTTCCAGGAGAATTCGCCGGTGTTGCCGGCGAACAGGCGGTGGCTGCCGGCATCGGGAGCCCGCAGCCGCTGCTTGAGTTCCCGGGGCGGCAGGCGGACCAGGGACGGCGCGTCCAGGGGCTGGACCAGGGTGCGTATTGCCGTCTCGCCCTGGATGGAATCGATGCGGCACTCCAGTTCTGCCGCTGCCTTGCCCTTTTCGGCATCGAGGGCGGCGATCCTGCCCTTCACGGCCTCCATCTCCCCTTCCAGGGCCTTGATGTCCTCCCGGGCCTGGGAGATGCGCTTCAGGGTGGGCGCCACCCGGGCCGACATCTGCTGCCACTGCCCCTGCTGCTCCGCCGTCAGGCTGATCTCCTTGCGATGGAGCTTGCCGGCGATGGCGAAATACTTCTGCAGTTCCGGCTGGGCCATGAGGCTTTCGATGCCGCGCCTGAGGCCGGCCTTCAACTCCTCGCACTCGGTAAGGTAGGCCCGCTCCTTGTTCTGGGCCTGCTCGATGCCTGAGAAGTCAGGCAGCAGCATGGAGACCAGCATCTCCTCGCCGTTGCGGGCTGTCCCCGTCTCGACGTGGATGCGCTTGCCGGCGATGGCGCAGCCCTCGGCCACCTGGATATCCACCTCGTCCGCCAAAATGGTGCAGTTGCGGGCGGATTCCACCTCCACCCGGTCGCCGATGAGGATGGAGTTCTCCGCCCGCTTCAGGTGGATGACTCCGTGGCCCGACTGGACCAGGGCACTGGAAACCAGGCCGGCGACGGCGATGGAGCCGCTGCGGTTGAGGGCGGCGCCGCCCACCAGGTTCTTTTCGAGGATGATGTTGCCGCCGGAGGACTGGACCCGGCCGTAGACGTTGGCATGGAAGGTCAGGCCCTTGCCCTCCACCACCCGCCCCTCCTGGACTTCCCCGAACTCCTCGTACTCGTCGCCGGTAAGGACCAGGTTGCCCGTGGTGCGAACGCTCACCCCCTCCCGATTGACGATCTTTTCGGTGATGGAAATGCGGTTGGTCTGGGTATCGAGGCTCAGGAAGCCGTCCTTGGCGGCGACGATGTACTCGCAGCCGTCCTGGCTCTCCACCTGGGTGCCTTCGCCGGCCAGGCTGGCCAGGTCGAAGTCCTTGGGGAGCGGCGGCGACAGGAGTTCGCCGGCCAGGGTGCGGCCCTCCCGGCCCAGTTCCCGGGGTGTCTTCTTGAGGAGCAGGGTGCCCTTCTTGATCTGGGGGAAGCGGTTCTTGAACTGGCCCAGGTCCACCCGACCGTCCAGCAGGCGCCGCGGCGTGTTGTCCCGGTGGAGGGCATCGGTCTGCTCCTGGACGCCCGCGTCCAGGCCCGGGGTCGGCGCCCTTTCCCGCGCCACCACCACCCGGTCGAAACGGTCTTCCCGGATAGCTGCCTGCACCGCCGCCAGGTCGATGCCGAAGCGGATGCCCTTGTTCCACAGGTCGGCGACGAACTCGTCCAGGTCGAGGCTGGTCTTTTCGCTCACCACCTTGCGCTCGCTGCCCACCACCCGCTTCTCGCCGTCCTCTCCGGTCTCGTACAGCGGCTCGTCCACGGTGCTCTCCAGGAGCACGGGCTCGAACATGTACACGGCTTCCCCGCCGGCGACCTTGATCCCCTTGTAGAGGGCCCGCCGGGCCGGCGGGAATTCCCGGATCTCGCTGGCCAGCCGCAGGTGGTCCACCGAACGGGTGAGATCGACGTCGTAGAGCAGGTGCTGCAAGGCGGGATAGTCGAGGCCGGCGAAGAAGAAGCCCGAGCGGAACACCCGGTCCACGGCCTGCTGGAAGACTTCGGCGGAGGGGAGGCGGCTGGTGTCGACGAACACCCCGTCGGCCCGCGGCTCGATGAATCCGGGAAGCATGAGGTCGCCGGACCCGGCCGGTGCGGACGGCTTTCTGTCTCCCTGGGCGTCGTTGGACATCGATGCCATTGTCTCCCCCTTTTTTGTTACTCTATACCATGCCTCCCGGGTGTGAAACTCCCTGGCGCCTGCCGCTCCTCCCCGTCCCGAAGAAATGAAGAAGCTCCTGTCCCTCCTCCTGGCCGCAGCCCTCGGCTGCGCCCCCGCCCTGGCCGAGCCGCGGGCCGCGCCGGCCGACGGCGTCAATGTCGGCAAGGCCTCGTCCCTGCGCAACCTGGTCCCTGCCGAGCAGCTGGAGCAGGCGGCCGGCCAGGAATATTCCCAGCTCAAGCAGCAGGCCGCCGCCAAGGGCGCCCTGGCCCCGGACAACCATCCCCAGGTGCAGCGGCTGCGGGCCATCGCCCAGCGCATCCTGCCCCATGTCGGACGCTTCAACACCCGGGCCGACCGCTGGAAATGGGAGGTGAACCTGATCGGCTCCAGGCAGCTCAACGCCTTCTGCATGCCCGGCGGCAAGATCGCCTTCTATACCGGCCTCATCGATACCCTCAAGCTCACCGACGACGAGATCGCCATCGTCATGGGCCACGAGGTGGCCCATGCCCTGCGGGAGCATGCCCGGGCCCAGCTGGCCAAGCGCCAGATCACCCACGGCCTCGCCTCCCTGGCCGCCGATATCGTTGCCGGCACCAAATACGGCGGACTGGCCCAGTTCGGCATCCAGGGCGCCGCCGACCTCATGACCCTGAAGTTCTCCCGGGACGACGAGACCGAGGCCGATGCCGTCGGCCTCGACCTGGCCGCCCGCGCCGGCTACGACCCCCGGGCCGGCGTCAGCCTGTGGCGGAAGATGGGCTCGGCCGACCGCAACGGCGTGAAGCTGGCCTGGTTCTCCACCCACCCGGCCGGCGGGGATCGCATCCGGGAAATCGAGCGCCATCTGCCCGAAGTCATGCCCCTCTACGAGGCCGCCCGGCGCAACCGTTAGGAATTAGGAGGCGGGGCCGGGTGCGGCGATAATCCGCACTTTGCATTTTTCGGCCCCGGCATGTCCTCCACCCAGTCCGAGCCCCATATCCAGAAGAAGGTCGTCGTCGCCGCCTGCTTCGGCACCTTCCTGGAGTGGTACGACTTCCTGACCTTCGCCTCCCTGGCGACCTATTTCGGCACTCTCTTTTTCCCCGCCGAAGATCCGGTGGCGGCCCTCCTCGCCAGCCTTGGGACCTTCGGCGTCGGCATGGTGGTGCGGCCCCTGGGGGCCGCCCTCTTCGGCTCCCTGGGAGACCGCCACGGCCGGCGCACCATCTTCCTGGTCACCATCGTCCTCATGGGGCTGTCCACCGTCGGCGTCGGCCTGCTGCCGACCTACGCCCAGGCCGGCCTCCTGGCCCCCGCCCTGCTGCTGGTGCTGCGCCTGCTGCAAGGGTTGTCGGTGGGGGGCGAGATCGGCGGCGCCGCCGTCTATCTGACCGAACATGCCCCGGCCGGCCGGCGCGGCCTGTACACCAGCGTGCTCCAGCTCATGGGTCCCCTGGGCATGCTGGCCTCCACCCTGCAGATCGTGGCCCTGCAGCATTTCCTGTCGGACGCCGACTTCCGGGCCTGGGGCTGGCGCATCCCCTTCCTGCTCTCGGCCCTGCTCCTGGCGGTATCCATCAAGAGCCGGATCAATCTCCACGAGTCGCCGGTCTTCCGCCACCTGCGGGCCACCCGGGGCATCGCCGAGGCCCCCCTCAAGGAATGCCTCACCGACCGCCAAACCCTTGGCCGCATGGGGCTTCTCTTCTTCTGCATCTCGTCCGGCGGCTCCCTGCTTTTCTTCTCGTCCCAGGTCTACACCACCGTCTTCCTCAAGACTGCCGTCGGGCTGGACGCCCCCACCGCTAGTTTCCTGGTGACCCTGTCCACCGTCGCCCTCTTCCCCCTCACCATCTTCTGCGGCTGGCTGTCGGACCGCATCGGCCGCCGCCCCGTCCTCCTGGCCGGCCTTCTCCTGGGGGCGACGACCATCTTCCCCCTGTTCCAGGGCCTGCTCCATTACGGCGCCCCAGACCGACTGGACAAGGCCATGGTCTTCCTGCTGCTGCTGGTGCTGGTGGTGGCCCTGGCCTGCATCACCGGGCCCCAGACCGCCACCCTGGCCGAACTGTTCCCGGCCCGCACCCGCTACACGGCGGTGGCCCTGCCCCACAACCTGTCGGCGGGGTGGATCGGCGGCATGTCGCCCCTCATGGTGACCTGGCTGGGGGTGCGCTTCGGCGATCCCCTGGCGGGGCTCTGGTACCCCACCGCCTTCCTCATCCTGGCCAGCCTGGTCGGGCTCCTCTTCCTGCCCGAAATCAAGGACCGGCCCCTGGATCAGTAGGCCTTGACCGGGGCCTTGGGCGGCATGCGGGCCTGGCCGCTGAAGGTAGCGGGCGGCACCTTGTAGCCCCGGGTCTTGCCGTCCGGGCCGTAGACGATATTGGCCGACTGCTCCCCCGGGGACTTGCGGCTGGCGGTGATCTCCAGGGTGGCGGCCCGGGGCGGCAGGGCCTCCCGGTTGAATTCGGAACGGACGATGCGGGCCCGCTCCGCTGCGATGCGGTTGTCGATGGCCTCGGTGGACATGCTCCGCTGGGCCAGGATTTCCCGCATCCTGAGCAACTGTTCCAGTTCGGAGGAGCTCTTCAGGGAGCGCCGCGGCTCGCCCCACTTCTCCTTGGGCTCGTTCAGGGCCGCCGTGTATTCCGGGGCGCTGGCGACCAGGCGTGCGATGTCGAGGCGGTTGAAGCGCATGGCCCATTCCATGGCGCCTTCCCCCCAGTCGTTCTTGACGTCCCGCCGGGCGCCCTTGTCGATGAGGGTCTTGGCGAGGTCGTCGTGGCCCTCGTAGATGGCCATCATCAGCACGCTGGAGCCGTTGGTGCTGACAGCGTTGATGTCTGCCCCCTGCTCGATGAGGTAGTTGGCCAGCTCCTTGTGGCCGGCGAAGACAGCGTAGTGCAGGGCCGACCACTGGCGCCCGGGGCTGTTGATGCGGGCGCCCCGCTCCAGGAGCCATTTCACCGCCTCCAGGCGGCCGTTCCAGGCAGCCAGGGCGAGGGGGGTCTCGCCGTTGCCGTTGGCCTTGTTGATGTCGGCGCCCCGGGAGATGAACAGGCGCATGAGTTCGATATTGCCCTCCCAGGCGCCGATCATGAGGCCGCTGCCGACCCGGCTGCCGAGGAAGTCGGGGTCGAGGCCGGCATCGAGCCAGGCCTTGGCCTGGGCGATGTCCCCGGTCTCCATGCGGATGGAGAAGGAGGTCGGGTCGGGCAGCGCCGCCGCGCACCAGCCCGAGCAAGCCACGCCCATCCCGATTATCATTGCTGCCGCCAAATGTTTCATTCCATCTTTCCTTCGCACTTCCAAACCCACAGGCCAGCCCGCATTTTCTCATGAACAGGAACGACCGCCGTCTGTCGCTGGCCCTGGCCCTGTCCCTGCTGATCCACGCCCTGCCCTTCGCCGCCCCCTTCCTGGCGCCGAAGCCAATGCCGGCCCCCGCGCCCCGGCCGCCCCTGGAAGCCCATCTCCAGCCGCCGCCCACGGCCGAGCAGCCGCCCCTCATGCTGCCAGAACCGCCTAAACCGGCCAAGGCCAAGCCCGAGCCTCGCCGCCCGCCGCC
>DATFAA010000036.1:0-35853 GCA_035255045.1 Rhodocyclaceae bacterium
CGAGTCGGCGACGGCGCAGACGGTGGGCCTGGGGGCGAGCCTGAGCCTGGCCGACACCGGCTGGAACAACAACGGGACGGACGCCAGCGAGACGGTGAGCGTGACCCTGACCCTGGACAGCCCGCTGCCGGCGGGCGCCAGCCTGGGCAGCACGGCGGGAATGGTGAGCGGCAGCGGCACCAGCTACACGGTGACGGCGAGCGGCGGCCACACCCTGGCCGAAGCGGTGGCCGGGCTGCAGGTAACGGTGCCGGGCGGCTGGGACGGGACCCTCTCCGGGACGATTTCGAGCCACGCCTACGAGACGACCACGGGCGACTATGAGAGCCCGGTGCTCCCCGGTGGCTTCGACAACGAGATGGACGACAGCGCCACCTTCAGCCTCACCATCACCGACGGCACGCCGAGCACCCCGACCCATGACGCCATCACGGTGGAAGAAGAGTCGATGCCCGGGGCGGGGGGCAACAACGAGACCGGGGACGGCCTCAGCTACACGGTGACGGGCAGCTTCGCCGACAACGCCACCTGGGGCCCGGACGGCTTCGGCGGCATCGTCAGCATCAATGGCGTCACCCCGGTGGCCGGGGTCATCACGGTGACCGACACGGCCGGAACCCTGGTGGTGGATGCCGCCACTGGCGCCTACACCTACACCCTCGAGCACAGCCAGGCCCACAGCGAGGTCGGCGAGGACAGCCTGACCCTGCCGTCCTACGCCGTCACCGCCCAGGACGGCGATGGCAGCCCCATCGGCTTCAACCTCAACGTCACCGTGGTGGACGACGTGCCGGTGGCCCATGTCGAGAACGCCCTCCTGGCCAACGAAGCCGGCATCCACATCACCGGCGACCTGGCCCTCATGGGGGCCGACAGCGGCGGCACGGCCCATGTCGCGTGGACGACCACGATGGCATCGCTCAACGCCCTCAACCTGACCTCGGGCGGGCGGGCGGTGACCTTCACCCTGTCGGACGGCGACAGCCTGATCACGGCGGCGACCAGCCTCGGCACGGTGTTCACCCTCCAGGCCAATGCGAACGGCACCTACGACCTCGCCACCGTGGCGCCCATCGACCTCAGTTCCCTTAATCTGGCGGATTCGTCCATCTCGTCGGGGGGCGGGCCGAAGAACACCTACTACTGGTACGACGACCAGACCCTGAGCGGCGACCCGATCCCCGGCAAGGACCTGGTGGTGAGCATCACCGGCTACTCGGGCGGTGTCCTGGACACCGTCAATCCCAGTACGGCGGGCATCGGGGTGCACAACAACAACTTCGACGGCGACGAGAAGCTGGCCTTCGACTTCGACACCACGGGGGCCACCGACGGCGACGCCAACGCCGCCTACGCGATCCGGTTCGAGCTGGTGAATTACAGCGCCGGCAGCGACACCTTCGCGGTCAGCGGCACCTACGCCGACGGCACGGCCTTCACCGGCCACTCGACCATCGAGACCGCGGGCGGCAAGACCTACCTGGCGGTGACCGCCGACCCGGGCCAGTACTTCGACATCGTCGATGTCTCCATGACCGGGGGCAGCGTCAAGCTGGCCGGGATGACGACCTTCACCCTGGACGACGCGCCGCCCAAGGTGCTGCCGCTGGCCTTCACCGCCACCGATGCCGACGGGGACAGCGCGAGCGGCTCGCTGTCGGTGACCCTGCAGAACCAGTCCACCTTCACCGGCTCGGCCGGGGACGACATCATCGTCGGCGGCAGCGGCAGCGACGCCATGACGGGCGGGCTGGGGGCCGACACCTTCGTCTGGCATCTGGCCGACGTCAAGGCCGGGACCACCACCGACCAGGTGACGGACTTCAGCGCCCAGGATGCCCTGGACCTGCGCGACCTGGTGTCCCACGGCGCCAGCCTGGATATCGACAACACGGCCCATACCGTGACGGCGACCTACACCGACGCCGGCGGCGATCACGCCCAGGTCGTCGAGGTGACCATCCTGGCCAGCGAGCCGCTCAAGACCCTGGTCGAGCACGACGGCGTGGTCAAGATCGGCTGACCGTCGCCAACCTCCAGAAGCGGGTCCTCGGACCCGCTTCTCCTTTTCATGCTTCGAGAACAACAAAAAAGCCGGCACGAGGCCGGCTCTTTCGTGGGGAGGGCGGGCGCCTTACGGCTTGGCCTTCCTCTTGCCTGTCGGGGCAGGAGTGACCGGCTTGCCCGGCGTGACGGCGGGCTCGGCCGCAGCGGGAGCCGCGGGGGCCAGGTTCTGCGGGCGGTTCAGTTCTTCCTTGGCCAGGGCCCGCTTGAAGATGGCTTCCTTGTCCACCACCACCGGCAGGACCGGCTGGACCGGGCAGGTGGTGAGCATGTCCTCGTCGGGCTGGGTCTCGGGCCGGGGCGGGGTCATGTCCAGGTTCTTGAGGTTCAGGGTCTGGAGCAGATTGCCGGAAGCGGCGAGATAGCGGGCGTCGGACACCAGGAGGTCGTTTTCGCCATTCACGTAGTTGCGGCGAGCCGTGTAGAACTCGTTCTCGGTGTCCAGGACATCCAGGAGGGTGCGCTGGCCGATGTCGAACTGGCGGCGGAAGGCTTCACGGGCCTTGTCGGTGCTGAGCTGGTGCTGGTCCAGGTACTGCAGCTGCTCGGTGAGGCGGAGGTGGTCGTTGTAGGACGTCTCGAGGTTCTGGCGCACGTCTCGGCACACCTTTTCCCGCGTGTCCTTGGCCACGTTCACCTCTTCGGCGGCGCGCCGCTGGCGGTTGAGGTCCTGGTTGCCCCGGAAGAGGTTCCAGGACACGGTCACGCCGGCGGTCTGGACATTGGTGGAGGCGGTGCCGGTGACGGACCCGAAGCCGGGGCGGTAGCCGTTCACGTTCTCGCTGTGCTCGCTCTCGAGGTAGGCGTCCACCCGGGGATAGTAGCCGGCCTTCTGGACTTCGACGTTGCGCTTGGCGGAGAGGATGTTCTCGAAAGCCGCCTTGAGCTGCGGGGAGTTCTCGAAACCGGTCTTGATGCCCTCAGTCCGGTCCTTGGGCAGTCCCTTGGCCAGGATGGCCGGGGGCGCTTCCATCTCGTCGCCGGGCAGTTCGCCGACGATGCGCTGGTAGCGGGCGGTCACATCGTGCAGGTTGGCGGTCTCGGTCAGCAGGTTGGATTCGGCCAGGGCCAGGCGGCCCGCGGCGGTTTCCAGATCCACGCGGCGGCCGACGCCGGCGTTGGCGCGTTCCTTGATCTTGTCGTAGATGACCCGGTGGGTCGCGTAGTTCTCCTCGGCGAGCGCCACCAGCTTGCGATAGCGCCAGACGTCCACGTAGGCGCGGGTGGCCTCGAAGGCGGCGCTCTCGGAGAGGTCGAGCGTCTCGTAGAAGCGCACCAGGCTGGCGTGTTCCAGCCGCTTCGTGTCATTGACGGTGCCGAAGCCCTCGAACAGGTTCTGGCGCAGGGTGGCCCGGGCCGTATCGAAATGGTACTTGCGCTCGGTAAAGAGGGGGGATTCCTGCCGCTGGTAGCCGGCTCCGAAGAGGACATCCAGGGTCGGCAGGTAGCGGCCCCAGGTGGTGTCGCGCTCAAAGGCGCTGGCCCGGAACTGGTGCCACTTGGCGACCACGTCCGGATTGGTTTGCACGGCCTTGCTGGCAGCCTCGTCCAGCCGGGTCGGCGCTGCGTTGGCGCCCACCACGACCGATCCGACCAACATGGCCAGGACGGACTTCCTGAATGTTTGTGACATCGCGAACACCTCGCCTTTAGTATTTATTGACAAATCCATACCCATTCTAGTTAAAGTAAATTAAGGCTGTCCGTACGGGTAACTACATATATTGACAAACGCAAAAAGCCATCGGCGGTGGGTGTTCGGGGGCCTGCTCATGGCGTTGGGGGCGGTTCCGCTCGACAGCCTTGCCGATGGTTTTCCCGTGGATCGGGTCGCCCAGTCCGTGCAGCGTCGCTACGGGGGCAACAGCGCCCAGCTGGCCAAGGACTGGAGCCATGCCCTGGAGATATTCCGTTCCGAATCCGAGGACCAGAAGCTGAAGGACGTAAACGAGTATTTCAACCGCAAGCTGCGCTTCACGGACGACCAGGCGCTGTGGGGGCAGAACGACTACTGGGCGACGCCCGTGGAGGCGCTGACCAAGGGCGGGGGGGATTGCGAGGATTACGCCATTGCCAAGTATTTTTCCTTGAAATTCATAGGGGTGGCGCCGGCCAAGCTGCGCATAACCTACGTCAGGGCGCGTATCGGCGGCCCGGCCAGCAATATCACCCAGGCCCACATGGTGCTGACATATTATTCGTCGCCCGACGCCGAACCGCTGGTGCTGGACAACCTGATCAGCGAAATCCGTCCGGCTTCCCGGCGCCAGGATCTCACCCCGGTGTTCAGCTTCAATTCCGAGGGCGTCTGGGCGGCCGGGGGGGCGCAGCCCCAGCCGGGGGGCGGCAGCCGTTTGTCGCGCTGGAACGACCTTCTGGAGAAGATGAAGGGCGAAGGCTTTGAGTAAAGAGAGGTCGCTATGTCATTGATGCGTCAATTGTGGCTTGCAGTCGTCCTGTCCACGGTCGTGGCCTTTGCGGGCAGCCTGTTGATCGGCATGTGGTCGGCCCGGGACTATCTGGTGCAGCAGCTCGAACGCACGAACAGCGACAACGCCGGTTCCCTGGCACTGTCCATGACCCAGCAGGAGAAGGACGCGGTGATGATCGACCTGCAGGTGGCTGCCCTGTTCGATACGGGCTACTACCAGTCGATCACGGTGGCCGATACCGCCGGCAGGGTGATTGCCGAGCGCATCCAGGGCAGGAGCGAAGCCCGTGTGCCGGGGTGGTTCGTGGAGCTGTTCCCGATCCCGTCCAAGCCGGGAATCGCCCAGATCAGCGACGGCTGGAAGCAATACGGCACCGTGAAGGTGGTCAGCCACAATCAGTTCGCCTACCAGGCCCTGTGGGCGCAAGTGGCCAGACTGCTGATCTGGTTCGGCGTCGGTGGCGGCGCCATCGGCCTGCTCGGCATGTTCGTGGTCCACGGGATCGGCCGTTCACTGGGCGAGGTGGTGGGACAGGCCGGCGCCATCGGCGAGCGCCGCTTCGTCACCATCCCGGAACCGCGCATCCCCGAACTGCGGGCCCTGGCCAGGGCCATGAACGGCATGGTCGAGCGTATCCGGCAGATGTTCGACGAGGAGGCGGGGCGCCTGGACGAACTCCGCCGCCGGGTGAATTTCGACCCCCTTACCGGGCTGCCGAACCGGGACTATTTCATGGCCTATCTGCGGGAGCAGTTGTCCGGCGCCGAGGCGGCCCAGACGGGCGTCCTCGCGGTCATGCGCCTGCCCGACCTGGCCGAGGTCAACCGGACCTTCGGCCGGGAGGGCACGGATGCCCTCCTCACGGAAGTCGGGCGCTTCTACCGGGAACTGGCAAAGGAGCGGCAAGGGGCGCTGGCGGGGCGGATCAAGTCCGGCGACGTGGCGCTCCTCCTGCCGGGCGAGAGCGATGCCGGCGGGGTCGGCGCCGATCTGGCGAAACGCCTCGGTGACCAGCTGCAGGCCCATTGGCGGGCCATGCCCGACCTCTACCACCTGGGCATCGTCCGCTTCGGGCGCGGAGAAGCCCTGGGCGACGTCCTGTCCCGGGCGGACCAGGCCCTGGCGGTGGCGGAGTCCAAGGACGCCGACGCCTGGCATGCCATCGACGGCGAGGGCCAGGCCAAGGTCATGCCGGGCGAAGAATGGCGAACCCTGCTGACCCAGGCGGTGAGCGCCGGCAGGATGGAGCTGGCCTACTATCCGGTCGTCAAACTGCAGGGCGGCGCCGTGCACCAGGAGGGGGTCATCCGCCTGCAGCCCGCCTCCGGTGGTCCTTCCATGACAGCCGGTGATTTCATGCCGATCGCCGCCCACCTGCACCTGACGGCGCCCCTCGACTTCGAAGTCATCAAGCTGGCGTTGCGGCATCTGGCCGCCATCGAGGACGACGTGGCGGTCAACCTCGCGGCGGAGACCATCGGCGACTGGACCTTCCGGAACGACCTTTGGATCCTCCTGCGCAGCCGTCCGGAGCTGTGCCGCAGGCTATGGGTCGAGGTCCCGGAATACGGGGCCATCAAGCATTTCGATGCGTTCCGGGATCTCTGCCGGAACCTCAAGAGCCTGGGATGCCGGGTCGGCATCGAGCACTTCGGGCTGCACCTGTCGGAGAGCTCCCGGTTCACGCAATTGGGGCTGGACTACGTGAAGATCGAGTCCTGCCTGGTGACGGGCATCGAGGCCAATGCGGGCAACCAGGAGTTTGTCGGGCGCTTCTGCCGGGTGGCTCACGGCGTGGGCATCATCGTCATCGCGGTCGGCGTGCGCAGCGAGGCGGAACTCGCGGCGCTGGCGGCCCTGGGGGTGGACGGCGCCACTGGCCCCGGCATCGGCAAATAGAAACGCCGCACCCACCGCATCGGCGGGTGCGGCGCGGGTCTTGGCGCTTACAGGGCGACGCCGGGGTTCAGGCTATAGACGCCGGTCAGCCGGGCCTCGGCCAGCACATGCCCCTTGATGGCTTCACGCACCTGGGGCCCGGTGAACCGGCCGTCCACCGGGGCGGCCGGGATATCCAGGGCATACAGGGTGAAAACGTAGTGGTGGGGAATCTCGTCGTTCCACGGGGGGCAGGGGCCGTCGTAGCCGTAATAGTCGCCGTTCATGTCGTTGTCGCCGGCAAACCATTCGGTGTAGTTGTTCACCCCCTGGCGGGTGCCGTGGGGCGCCTGGGGGCCGGGCTTGCCCCGGGGAACCACCTCGGTCGAGTAGTCGCCGGCATTGATCTCCCGCAGGTCCGCCGGCAGATCGACCAGCACCCAGTGGAAGAAGTCCACCCGCGGCAGGGAGGCGGGAACGGTGCGGCCCTCCTGGTTCACGTCGTCGCCCTGGCTGGGAACGTCCGGGTCGTGGCAGATGAGGACGAAGGACTTCGTTCCTTCCGGGACGTCGTTCCAGGTCAATTGCGGGTTCCGGTTCTTGCCCAGGCAGACGTGGTGACCGGCATCCGGGATGCAGAAGGCCAGTTCGCCAGGAATCTTCTGGCTGTCGGCAAAATCCGCGCTCGTGATCTTCATGCCCTTCCTCCTTTGGTTGTCAGGCCGCCCGCCGCTTGAAGTCCCGGAGGCGGAAGCCAAGAATCCACAGTGTAGCGAAATAGGTCACGGCGCCGAGTGCCACCAGGCCCGTGAGGCGCGCCGTCCGCTCGACGCCCCCGAAGTGCAGCCAGTCGGTCTCCTGGCCGACGCCGATCCACAGGGCGACGCCCATCAGCGCCATGGCGGCCGCCAGCTTGGCCAGGAACAGCAGCCATCCCGGCTGGGGCTGGAAGATGTCCTGGCGCCGCAGGCCGCGGTAGAGCAGGGCGGCGTTCAGGCAGGCGGCGAGGCCGATGGAAAGCGCCAGCCCGGCGTGCTTGAGCCAGGCGATGAAGGCCAGGTTCATGGCCTGGGTTGCCACCAGGGAAATGAGGGCGATCTTCACCGGCGTCCGGATATTCTGGCGGGCGTAGAAGCCCGGCGCCAATACCTTGACCAGGATAAGACCGACGAGGCCGAGACTGTAGGCGACGAGGGCGCTGCGGGTCTGGAACACGTCGTCGCCGGTGAAGGCGCCATGGAAGAACAGGGTGGCGATCAGGGGCACCGCCAGCAGCGCCAGGGCCAGGGCTGCCGGGGCCGCCAGCAGGAGAGTCAGGCGCAGGCCCCAGTCGAGGAGCCGCGAATATTCGCCATGGTTCTTGCTGGCATGGTACTTCGACAGGGAGGGCAGCAGGATGGTCCCCAGGGCGACCCCCAGCATGCCGGAGGGAAACTCCATCAGGCGGTCGGCGTAGTAGAGCCAGGAGACGCTGCCGTTCTTGAGGAAGGAGGCGAAGATGGTGTTGATCAGGAGGCTGATCTGGGACACCGAAACCCCCACCAGGGCCGGCGCCATGAGCTTCAGGATGCGGCGCACCCCTTCGTCCCGCCAGGCGGCGCGCCAGTCGAAGGTGGGGCGCGGCAGCATGGCGATCCGTTTCAAAGCCGGGAGCTGCAGGGCCAGCTGCAGGGCGCCGCCGATGAACACCGCCCAGGCCAGGGCGAGGACCGGCGGATGGAAATAGGGAGCCGCGAACAGCGCCATGCCGATGAAGGAAAGGTTGAGCAGCACCGGCGTGAAGGCGGGCAGGGCGAACCGGCTCCAGGTATTGAGGATGCCCCCGGCCAGCGCCACCAGGGACATGAACAGGATGTAGGGAAAGGTGATGCGGGTGAGGGTCACCGTCAGGTCGAACTTGTCCGCATCGGCCGTGAAGCCGGGGGCGGATATCCAGACCAGGAGAGGCGCCGTGGCGATGCCGATGGCGGTGACCGCGGACAGCACCAGGATGAGCACGCCGGCGACATGGTCCACCAGTTCCCGGGTCGCCTCGTCGCCGCGCTTGTTCTTGTATTCCCCCAGGATGGGGACGAAGGCCTGGGAGAAGGCTCCCTCGGCGAACATCCGGCGCAGCAGGTTGGGCAGCTTGAAGGCGACGAAGAAGGCATCGGTGGCGAGGCCCGCCCCGAAGGCGCGGGCGACGACGAAATCACGGACGAAGCCGAGGATGCGGGAGAGCAGGGTCATACCGCTGACCGTGGCCAGGGCGCGCAGCAGATTCATGGATTAGGAAGTCTCGTTGCCTGAAACGATAGGCAAAAGATATAATTCTACGCCGCGCTGCAGTAGCTCAGTTGGTAGAGCAACTGATTCGTAATCAGTAGGTCGGAGGTTCGATTCCTCTCTGCAGCACCACAGAACAGTCCAGGGCCGCCGGATAAGGCCGTTAAAACAAGGCCCTTGGCGTCTTCCACCGGTCGTGCAGGTCCTGTGAGCCGATTGCCGGCTGTCATGATGCCGTCGCGGCTGGCCCCGTAGTTCAATGGATAGAATAAGCCCCTCCTAAGGGCTAGATACTGGTTCGATTCCAGTCGGGGCTGCCACCAATTCCTTCAGCTGATGCGACCCCAGTACCAACTGGGAAGCCCGCCCCGCCGCCCGCCGACGCCTTGACGGTGGCGGCTGCGCAGGTGACCGTCCACTGCGCTGATCCAGGGCACCAGGGCCGGCTCGGCATGCCGGTATTCCACGAACAGCTCCGGCAGCCGGTAGCCGAACCACCGGTAGGCCGCCAGCAGCCGCACCGTCGTCTCGGCTTCCGCCAGGGAGGATCGTTCCGGTGCCTCCGGCATGAAGTTGAGCCTTACGGGCTTGCCCCGGTGGGCGGAATAGGCCCAGTCGCGCCAGGCGGCGTCCATCTCCTCGTCCCGGGTGGACATGGGGGCCATGGAGAAGATGTGCTTCACCGCCAGGGGCATTTCCTTGAAACGGTCGAGGAAGCCCGCCCGGGCCAGCTGGTCTTCGGGCACGTAGGGGGAAAAGAAGCCGTCGCCGCTGTCGGCATGGAGCAGGAAGAGGGAGAGCAGGGCCTCCAGCCGGTTGTCCCCCGACATCTCGGCGATCTGCTCCAGATAGGCGGTCCCGGCCGTGATCTGGAAGCCCCTGGAGGGTATGGGCGGCTGACGGGTGCCCATCAGCCGGGTGACCACCCGGTGCTCGTTGGGGGTGAGCCCGGCCACCACCCCTTCCTCCTTCTGGTGCCCGAAGCGGCCGGCCCGGCCGGCGATCTGCTGGAGGAGGGGAACGGGCAGGTCGGCCCGCTCGACCCCGTCGTACTTCTGCACCGCTGTGAACACCACCCGCTCGATGGGCAGGTTGAGCCCCATGCCGATGGCGTCGGTGGCCACCAGGACGGCGGCGTCGCCGTTGGCGAAGCGCCAGGCCTCCCGCTCCCGCACTTCCGGCGACAGGGCACCGTAGATGCAGGCGACGGACTTGCCCAGGCCGAGCAGGTCGTCCCGCAGGTTCAGGGCATCCCGCCGGGAGAAGACGATGAGGGCGTCGCCGGGCCGCACCCGGCGCAGGGCGGCGGCCGGATGGGAGGCCAGGGCCTCCCCGACCACCAGGGGATGCTTGCGCTCCTTGCGCCGGATTTCCAGGGGCAGGCCGAGGCGATTAGCCAGAGCCCGGATGGCCGCCTGGGCCGACGGGGCGCCGAGGCACCACAGCTCGCCGGCGTTGGCGCCGACGATGGCCTGGGTCCAGGCCCAGCCGCGGTCCGGATCGTTGAGCATCTGGACTTCGTCGATGACCGCCACATCCACTTCCCGGGTGGGGTCCAGCATCTCGATGGTGGAGGCCGTCACCCGGCTGCCTTCGACCATCCGCCGCTCCTCGCCGGTGATGAGGGAGGCGCTCACCCCGAACTCCTCGTTGAGGCGGGTGAAGGCTTCCAGGGCCAGCAGCCGCAGGGGGCCGAGGTAGAGGCCGGAGTCGGCCTCCGCCAGTCGCTGGAAGGCGTCGTAGGTCTTGCCGGAATTGGTCGGTCCCAGCACGGCGATGATCTTGCGGGGCCGGCGGCGGGCCGGGAAGGTGTCCGGATAGTCGGAGAGCTTCACCCGCAGGGCGATCTGCTCCGCCAGGCTGCGGTGGCGGCTGCGCGCCCGCAGGTTTTCCAGGGACTGGCCCAGGGCGGGGCCGATGGCGGCCAGGTCCAGGGTCCCGCTCGCCCACTGGTCGCGGAGCTTCTTGAGCTTGGGCTGGAGCTTTTCCGTCACGCAGGCGTCGAGGAAGGCAGCAACTTCTCCCTCGGCCGCTGCGAGGGCGGCTTCGAGGGCTGGCCAATGCCGCAGGAGGAGGGACCGTTCCGCCTCATCCCGCTCCTCCGGGGGCAGGTCCTGCCACCGGGACTGCTGGCCCAGGCTGGTTTCCTTGATGTGGCCGCGCAGGACAAAGGGCCCGGCGGCCGTGGCAATCTCACGGCCGGCGACGAGCCACACCTTGTTCTCGCTGACGATGCGGGAGATCCGGATCTTGGTGGCCGGGCGGCCGGCCGCTGCTTCTCCGCCCTGTTCGGTGGTGTCAGGCATAGCTTCTTTGAGCGGGCGGTCTCGTCGGAAAGTTCGCCCCGATGGCCCGACGCCCCGGAGGGCGGGTCAGGTCACATGCCCAGGGATCGGAGCAGGTCGTCGTTATCGTCCGGCTGCGGCTGTTGGGTGCAGGCGGTTTCCCTGCCGGCCTGGGCGATCAGCTCGTCCGGATCGGGAGCATCGAGGGGCTCGAAGTCGTAGAGCTTGATGAACTCGGTCCGGTCGATGGCGAGTTCGAGATAGAAAATGTTGTTGCGGCCGGTGAAGAAGGTGACGCGGCGGGCTTCGGGCTGGTCGAGGTTGGTGTCCACGCTCAGCATCACCTGCTTGTTGAGGACCAGCATCTTGGGCTGGTTCTGGGTGATGTGGGTCTGCAGCTCGCGGCCGACCTTGCCGGTGAAGTCGCCGACGATCTGGTTCATCAGCTCGCCCATGACGTTGCTCACCTCGTCCGAGGTGTAGGAATTGGCCAGGTCTTCCTTCGCCATGCCCATGTTCAGCATGTAGCTCTGGTACAGCTCCATGGCGGCCTGGGCGGAGAAGTTGATGACCACGAGGCCGGAAAAACCGCCGTCGAACAGGACGAAGCAGCCGATGTCCGGCTTCAGGCAGGTCTTGGTGATGCGCTGGACCATGCCGGAATAGTGGACCTGGCTGTGGGTGGCCACGGTCAGGACCTTGGTCACTGAATTGCAGAGGCTCATCAGGAGATCTTCGGTGCCGAATACCACCTTGTTTTCTTGGGTGCTCATGTTCTTTGCGGTCCCCGCCATAGGAGAAGGGCAGTATGTATAACACAGGCCCCGCCATGGCGCAGTCGAAGGCAAAAAAATACCCCACCGAAGTGGGGTTCATCATCCAGCAGCAGAATTCCCGAAATCCCCCTTTTGAACTCGGAAATTTCGCTACGCTACAAAGACGTTCGTATTCTTGACACAGCGCGGCGCTATTGTAGGGCCACTGGCCCGGGCATAACTCGAATGGGTGACTGCCACTGGCCCCGAGTGTTGTATCGGCGCCACGGTCCCCTGCCGGGAGAGTCAATCCCCATGCGGTTCTCCAGAGGGTCGGGGAGGACCGTCCCTTCCCGGAATCGGGAATGGCCGACGGCTGGCCGCCGGCGAAAGTCCCTGTTCCGGGAATGGTTTCGAGCTCCGCGATTGGCTATGCTCCCGATCTCCCCCTGGGGAAGTCCCGGCCCTGCGGCTCCCGGGGCCTGACGGCAGCCCCATTGGCATGGCAAGTGCTTGGCAGCCGTCAGGCCGGCCACCCGGGCCGGGCAAGGCCCGGCAAAGGAAATCAACAAGAGGCAAGGGGGGCGTTTGGCTCGAACATCTTTGTCAACACAGGGGGCATGGGGTTTGGAGTACGGAGACAAAACAACAAGCGTGGCCGGAACCGCCATCCGGCTTCCCTCGCCGGGGCCGGCGCCATGAGGCGGCTCGTTCCGGCCGATGTCGTCCTGGGGAAGCCGCTGCACTTTTCGATCTTTGACGACAAGGGGCGCCTGCTGCTGCGCCAGGGCGTGGTCGTCACCATGCCCGATCAGGTGGACAGGCTGATCGCCCGTGGCGCCCTGTGCGAGGAAATCGACTTCCAGGTGGCGGTGCAGACGCCGGCCAGGCCGGCGCCCGTTGTCTCGCCCCAGGAAAAGCAGGCTGCCTTCGAGCGGGTGGGCGGCCTGCTCCTCAATTTCAAGCACGTCGTCACCACCGCCCTCAAGACCCCGGAGCAGATCGACGTCCCGGCCCGGGTGACGAAGATCGCCCAGGCTCTCCAGGAAACCTGCCAGGACGACGTCGATGCCACCCTGGCCGCCTGCTACCTGGACTACCAGAATCCCTACATCCTGGTCCACCAGTTCATGGGCGCCGTCCTGACGGAGATCATCGCCCGCCGCAAGGGCGTCGACGCCGAGGAGCGCCTGGCCCTGGTGTGCGGGGCGCTGACCCGGGACTGGGGGCAGATTCCCCTGCAGGCGGAACTGGAGCGATGCGAGGGACCCCTGCCCGACGGGCTCAAGGTCAAGATGCGGGAGCATCCCCTCCAGGGCGTGCACATGCTGGGCGCCGCCGGCGTTACCGAGCGGGTGTGGCTGGATGCCATCCGCTTCCACCACGAGCGCCTGGACGGCAGCGGCTACCCCAACGGCCTGAAGGGCGAGGCCATTCCCCTGGGGGCGCGAATACTGGCCATCGCCGATACCTACAGCGCCATGGCCAAGCCCCGCCCCTACCGGAAGAAGGCCCATTACCCCCAGAATGCCCTGCGGGAGATCTACCTGAAGAAGGGCCTGGAAATGGACGCGGAGCTGGCCAACGTCTTCATCAGCGAAATCGGGGTGCTGCCCGCCGGCTCCATCGTCCGCCTGAAATGCGGCGAAATCGCCGTCATCAAGAGCCCGTCGTCGAAGCCCACCGGGGCCCACGCGTTCAGCATCTACGGCAAGACGGGGATGGTGCTGGCGGCCCCCGTCTGCCGGGACACCTCACTGCCCGAGTACGAGATCGCGGGCCTGGTACCCTTTTCCGAATGCCGCTCGGCATCGATCATGATCAAGCAGGTCTGGCGCAAGGAAACAATATGAAAACCAATTTACCCGTCACCGGCGAGGAGAGGTTCTTCCCCGCCGAGCAGGCCCTGGTGTCCCGGACGGATACCAAGGGCGTCATCACCTTCGCCAACGATGCCTTCGTCGAAGCCAGCGGCTTCAGCCGGCAGGAGCTGATCGGGGCCAGCCACAACATCATCCGCCATCCCGACGTGCCGCCGGCGATCTTCGAGACCATGTGGGCGACCCTCAAGCGGGGCGTGCCCTGGCGCGGCGTGGTCAAGAACCGCTGCAAGAACGGCGACCACTATTGGGTGGATGCCAAGGTGGTGCCGGTCAGGAAAAACGGCAAGACCATCGGCTACATGTCGGTGCGCGGCCGCCCCAGCCGGGAAGCCGTGGCCGCCGCCGAGGAGGCCTATGCCAAGGCCGCCCGGGACCCGGAGAGCGCCCGGGGCACCACGGCCACCCGCTGGCGCAGCCATTTCTCCATCAAGAACGGCGTCACCCTAGGCATCGTCTTCGTCACCCTGCTGATGATCGCCGGCGGCATCCTCGGCATCACCGGCCTCAACAGCTCCAATTCGGCCTTGCGCTCCCTCTATTTCGAGGAGATGGATCCGGTCCAGGCCATCGGGCGCATCAACTTCCTGATGGCCGACAACCGGGCCCAGGCCGCCCTGGCCCTGCACCATAATCCGGCGGCCCACGGGCCGGAGCGCTTCGACCATGACGTCAACGCCCATCTCCTTGCCCTCGAGAGGAACAAGCAGGAAATCGACGCCCTGTGGGAGAGCTACGCCAAGGACATCAAGGACACCGCCGAGCGGGACCTGGCGAACAAGTACTGGCAGGCCCGCGCCCGCTACGTGGATGAGGGGCTGCTGGCCGCCAAGGCGGCCCTCGAGCGGGGCAACTATGCCCAGGCCGAGATGCTGCTGCTGGCCCGGGTCAATCCCCTCTATGACCAGGCCAACGCCAAGGTCGGTGTGCTCCTCAACCACCTGTCGGACCGGGCCAAGTCCAGCTTCGTCCGGGTCACCGAGCGCAATCGCACCATCGCCGCGGTGGCGGTGGCCGGCATCAGCCTCGGCAGCCTGATCCTGGTCCTGGCCGGCGTCTTCTTCTTCCGGGCCACGGTGATGCCCCTGCAGAAGGCCGTGGGCGCCCTGGAGAACATCGCCGAGGGCAACCTGACCGACAACGTCGATCCCGACGCCCTCGGGGAGCCGGGGCGGGTGATGGCGGCGGTGGTCACCATGCAGATGCACCTCAAGGTCATGATGGACGAGATCCGGCAATCCTCGGGCTCGATCCGCGAGCAGTGCCGCCACCTCAACCAGACCATGATGAACCTGGCCGAGCAGTCCGAGGAGCAGCACGACCGCATCTACCAGACTCTGGATGCCAGCCAGGAGGCCTGCAACGGCTTGGACGCCCTGGCGGCCAACGCCGAGGTGCTCCTGCAGATGGTGGGGGGCGAGGCCGCGGCGGTGGTCGGCCGGGGGGCGGCCGTGGCTCGCTCGGCCGGCGACGACGAGCTGTTTGGCGCACCGGTGGTGGAAGCGGAAGGCCCCGGTGCCGAGGCCGCCGAAGGGGAGGCGGCCGGCGGCCTGGCCGGGCTGGCCGGCGAAGTGGCCGGTGGGGTGCGCATCCAGTCCTTCGCTCTGGAGGATGTGGCCGCCCAGCTGCGGCAGGTGGCGTCCCTGATCGTCCAGAACCGGGAGCAGGTCCAGGGCGCCTGGGCGGCGTCCCAGCAACTGGAGAACACCGCCCTGGAGTTGGACCGGCTGGTCAAGTATTTCGAGTCCTAGAGGCGTTTTCCAGGAGGGCGTTCAGGGTCGCCTGGCGCTCCTCCTTGTCCATGCGGGAGAGGGCAGTCACCCGCCGGTAGAAGGTCGGCAGGTCGTGGCCGACCTGGTCGAGGAGGGCCTCGAAGGCCGGCACCAGCCTGGTGTAGAGGCTGACCGAGCCGAGCTTGGCGTTGTTGAGGTCGGCCTCGAAGAAGAAGTCGTAGCCGCTGCGCACGCCCCAATCCGCCTTCAGGTCCGCATAGGCCCGGCGCAGCTCGGCCAAGGTCTCCTCCTTGGCCCGGCGCTTGTCCTCGTTCGGCCAGGGGCGTGCATAGATATCCCGCAGCCGGTTGCGGTACTCCGTTACCAGGCCCTGGAAACCGGCCTTGCGGCGCTGCCACGCCTGGAAGGCGCGGAAGCGCTCCGGGTCGCCCTGGCGGGCCAGCCAGCGGCGCATGCCCTCGTTCTCGACGGCGGTGGCGAAGGACTCGTTGAAGGTGGAGTCGCCCCGGACGAAGACCACATGGTGGGCCAGTTCGTGGAACAGGGTGCGGGCCACCTCCTGCTCCCCGAAGCGGAGAAAGGTGTTGAGCACCGGGTCGTCGAAGAATCCCAGGGTGGAGTAGGCGGGAATGCTGGCGACGTAGGTCTCCAGGCCCTGTTCCTTGAGCTTCAGGGCGTAGCGGTCCGCCGCCTCCCGGCTGTAGTAGCCCCGGTAGTTGACGCAGCCGACGACCAGCAGGCACCAGGATTCCATATCCACCGAGAACTCCTTGGCCGCGAACACGTTCCACACCACGTAGGGACGGCCCAGGTCGGCGTACTTGCGGTAGCTGCCGTCGTCCGGCAGGGCCAGTTCCCGGCTGGCGAATTCCCGGATGTCGGCGACCAGCCGCAGCTTGCGGCGCAGGCCGGGGTCGGTTTCCGGGTCCTGGATGATCTGCGGAATGGGTTGGGCCGAATGCAGGAGTTCCAGGTGCCCGCCCACGGCCTGGGCGTAGTAGGCGATGTTGGCGCAGCCCGCCAGCAGCAAGGTCGCCAGGAGGGCGAGGGTGGCCTTAAGCATGGATGAACCGTCCCATCTTGAGGAAGTGGGCCGCCTGCTCGGCGCAGAGCGGCGACAGGAGCATGCCCGAATGGCTGACCCGCAGCAGGATGCGGTCCCGGGCTTCGGGCAGGTCGGTTTCCGCCACTGCCACCACCCCGTCGTTGGGCTGGGGCAGGCCGGGGATGATGGTTCCCAGCCCCCAGCGCCGGGTGCCGGCGATGACACCGATTTCCACCGACTTCGGCACCGGCGGCCGGGGACGGGCCAGCCAGTCCTTCATGCTCCGCCCGAGGAAGGGCGAGAGGCCGGCGCTCTCGGCCAGGTAGCGGCCGCAATGGCAGTCCGCCCAGGGCGTCCCCATCAGGACCAGGCGGCGGACCCGCGGATCCGGCCGCCGGCCCAGCATCATGACCGCCACCAGGCCGCCCAGGCTGTGGCAGACGAGGTGGATGCGCTGCCCCGGGGTGGCGGCGACGAAGCTGGCGAGGCGGTCGGCATTATCCTCGAGGCTCCCGCTCCAGGAGGGGTAGGACAGGCGGTGCACAGCGAAGCCCTCCCTCTCCAGCCAGTACTGATAGGGAAAGAACACCATCCCCCGCATCCAGAGGCCGTGGACCAGGATGACGGATTCGGCGCCGGCGGGCATGGCCTCGTTCAACCCGCTTCGACCGGGGCGGCCGGCGGTTGTGGCTGGCTGCTCATCGGGAGTAATATGACGTTGTTTCCATACGGTACCGTCTGGAAGTGTGAGGTCCCAAAAACTCATGGTGGAGCAGAGACATGCAAATTGACAACAAAGTTTTCCTGGTGACCGGGGCCGGTTCGGGCCTCGGCGCGGCGACGGCCCGCCTGCTGGCGGAGGCCGGTGCCAAGGTGATCCTGGCCGACCTCAACCGCGAAGCCGGCGAGAAGCTGGCGGCGGAATTGGGCACCAACGCCCGCTTCGTCGAGACCGACGTGGCCAGCGAGCCGAGCGCCGTCAATGCGGTGCAGACGGCGGTGTCGGCCTTCGGCGGCCTCCATGGCCTGGTCAACTGCGCCGGTGTGGCGCCGGCCGAGAAGGTGGTGGGCAAGGACGGTCCCCACCGGCTGGAGAGCTTCACCCGGGTCATCAACATCAACTTGGTCGGCACCTTCAACATGATCCGCCTGGCGGCCGAGGCCATGATGAAGGGCGAGCCGGACGCCGGCGGCGAGCGCGGGGTTATCGTCAATACCGCTTCGGTGGCGGCCTTCGAGGGCCAGCTCGGGCAGGCAGCCTACTCGGCCTCCAAGGGCGGCATCGTCGCCCTCACCTTGCCGGTGGCCCGGGAGCTTGCCCGCAGCGGCATCCGGGTCGTGACCATCGCCCCGGGGATCATGGAGACCCCCATGCTCCTCGGCATGCCGCCGGAAGTGCAGGAATCCCTGGGCAAGATGGTTCCCTTCCCGTCTCGCATGGGCAAGCCGGCAGAATTCGCCGGGCTGGTGAAGCATATAGCCGAAAACTCCTATCTCAACGGCGAAGTGATCCGCCTGGACGGCGCCATCCGGATGGGCGTCAAATAAACTATACTTCCGCTCCGCTGAGTACCCAAAAGGCGCGTTCAGCGCCTTTTTTCTTTTCCATGTCCCACGCATCCTGCTACCACTGCGGCCAGCCCGTACCCGACGACGTCCATCTGGCGGTGACGGTGGGCGGCCAGTCCCGCGCCATGTGTTGTCCCGGCTGCCAGGCGGTGGCCCAGGCGATCGTCGATAACGGGCTGGAAGACTATTACCGCAGCCGCGACGCCCTGCCGGAATCCCCCCGGGAGGCGATGCCGGCGGTCCTCGACCAACTGGCCCTGTTCGACCACGCCGATTTCCAGAAGAGCTTCGTGCGGGCCCTGGGCGAGAGCGAGCGGGAGGCGTCCCTGCTTCTCGAAGGCATCACCTGCGCCGCCTGCATCTGGCTGAACGAGCAGCATCTTTCCAAGCTGCCCGGTGTCAGCGCGGTGGACATCAACTACGCCACCCGGCGGGCCCGGGTGCGCTGGGACGAGACCAAGGTCAAGCTCTCCGACATCCTCGCCGCCATCGCCGCCATCGGCTACCGGGCCTACCCCTACGACGCCGCCAAGAACGAGGAGATTTCCAAGAAGGAACGGCGGGACGCCATCTGGCGCCTGTGGGTCGCCGGCTTCGGCATGATGCAGGTGATGATGTACGCCGTCCCGGTCTATGTGGCCGGGGAAGGGGAGATGTCGGCGGACATCGAGAGCCTGCTGCGCTGGGCCAGTCTCTTCCTCACACTGCCGGTGGTGCTCTATTCCTCCGCCCCCTTCTTCCGCAATGCCTGGCGCGATATCAAGCTGCGCCGGGTGGGCATGGACGTGCCGGTGGCCCTGGGGGTCGGTGCCGCCTTCGCGGCCAGCGTCTGGGCCACCCTGGTGCAGTCCGGCGAGGTCTATTTCGACTCGGTCACCATGTTCGTCTTCTTCCTCCTCGGCGGGCGCTACCTGGAGATGACAGCGCGCCAGAAGGCGGTCAGCGTCACCGAGGCCCTGGCCAAGCTACTGCCGGCCTTCGCCCAGCGCCTGCCTGGCTTCCCCGCCGATCGGACGCCCGAGCAGGTGGTGGTGGCCGACCTGCGGGCCGGAGACATGGTCCTGGTGCGTCCCGGCGAGACCATTCCGGCGGATGGCCGGGTGGTGGAGGGGGCGAGCGCCGCCAACGAGGCCCTGCTCACCGGCGAGAGCCGGCCGGTGCCCAAGGCGCCCGGGGACACTGTCACCGGCGGCGCCGTCAATACCGAAAGCCCCCTGGTGGTGCGGGTGGAGCAGGTGGGGGAGGGGACTCGCCTGTCCGCCATCATCCATCTCATGGAGCGGGCGGCCACCGAGAAGCCTCGCATCGTCGAGCTGGCCGACCGCATCGCCAGCCGCTTCGTCGGTACCCTGCTGCTGGTGGCGCTGGTGGTGGCGGCGGGGTGGTACTGGTTCGACCCGGCCCGGGCCCTGTGGATCACCGTCTCGGTGCTGGTGGTGACCTGCCCCTGCGCCCTCTCCCTCGCCACCCCTATCGCCCTCACCGTGGCGGCGGGAGCCCTGGCCAGGGACGGCCTGCTGGTGACCCGGGGCCACGCCATCGAGACCCTGGCGCGGGCGACCCATTTCGTGTTCGACAAGACCGGCACCCTCACCACCGGCCGCATGCGCCTGGTAGATGTCATGCCCCTCGGGGAACTGTCGCGGGAGCGCTGCCTGGTGCTGGCGGCAGCCCTGGAGCAGGCTTCCGAGCATCCTCTGGGAGTGGCCCTGCGCCTGGCGGCCGGAGGGCAGGAGCTGCCCGCCGCCGAAGCAGCGCGCAGCGAGGCGGGGCAAGGCGTGGAAGGGGTAATAGGGGGGGCGGTGTACCGCATCGGCCGTCCGGACTTCGCGCTCGCCGCCGCGGCCGGCGAACTGCCGCCCGAGGCGGGGGAGTGGCTGGCCGGGGGCGATACCGTGGTCGTCCTGGGGCAGGGCGGCCGCTGCCTGGCCCTCTTCCGTCTAGGGGACGAAGTGCGGCCGGAATCCCGGCGGCTGGTGGATGAGCTCAAGGCCGCAGGCCGGCAGGTGGTACTCCTTACCGGGGACGCACCGGGGGTGGCGGCGCGGGTCGCAGCCCAGCTGGGGATCGCAGATGTACGGGCCGGCATGACGCCCCAGGGCAAGTACGACGTGGTCACCAGCCTGCAGGCGGCCGGGGCGGTGGTGGCCATGGCGGGCGATGGAGTGAATGACGCGCCGGTGCTGGCCCAGGCCCAGGTTTCCGTCGCCATGGGCGGCGGTGCCCAGCTGGCGCGGACCCAGGCCGACCTCGTGCTGCTGTCGGAGAATCTCGACCACCTGCGCCAGGGTCTAAGGAGGGCGGGCCTGACCTTGAGGGTCATCAAGCAGAATCTATGGTGGTCCTTCGCCTACAACTTCGTAGCCCTGCCCCTCGCCATCGCCGGCTATGTCACGCCCTGGATGGCGGGCATCGGGATGTCGGCCAGCTCGCTGCTCGTGGTGCTCAATTCCCTGCGCATCCAGCGCGTGGAGAAAGACTGATGGAAGTACTGTATCTCCTCATTCCCGTCTCGGTGGTTCTGGTGTTCGCCATTGCCGGCGTCTTTTGGTGGTCGGTGAAGAGCGGCCAGTTCGATGATCTGGAAGGGCCGGGCTTTCGCATTCTCATGGACGATGACCGCCCCAAGAAGCCGGAAGAGCCCGCCGAACCCCCGGAAAAACCGGGCAAAGTTTGACCTGGATCAACTCGGAATTTTCCTATACCAGTAATATCCGATTCCAAGTGGAGGTCAGGGCCTCCACATCATTTCTCTGTTGGGGTTGGGGTGCGTTGCGACGCACCCTTTTTTTCGCCCCTATTCCGGCGTATCCCCCAAATTGACTAGCTCTCCGAGACCCTTCTTGACCTAGATATCCATCAGGTTGATCTATGTCAAACCCCCGCAATCGGGCTAGAATACTATCCGCTTCCAAATGCTGCCCAAAGAGTTTCAGGGAGGGGCGGTATACAGATTTTTCTTAAACGAGAGGTGGGTCCATGTCGGAAACGCAAACCACATACAACTACAAGGTCGTACGGCAATTTGCCGTCATGACCGTGATCTGGGGCATCGTCGGCATGCTGGTCGGCGTCATCGTCGCTGCCCAGCTGGTCTGGCCGGAGTTGAACTTCGGGCCCTGGCTGCACTTCGGGCGCCTGCGTCCGTTGCACACTAACGCGGTCATCTTTGCGTTCGGTGGCTGTGCTCTGTTCGCAACTTCCTACTGGTGTGTTCAGCGCACCTGCCACACCCGCCTGTTCTCTGACAGGCTGGCTGCCTTCACCTTCTGGGGCTGGCAGATAATCATCGTGCTCGCTGCCATCACCCTGCCGCTCGGTATGACCGCCGGCAAGGAATACGCTGAGCTCGAGTGGCCGATCGACATCCTGATCACCCTGGTCTGGGTTTCGTACGCCGTCGTGTTCTTCGGCACCATCGCCAAGCGCACGGTCTCCCACATCTATGTGGCCAACTGGTTCTTCGGCGCCTTCATCATTGCCGTTGCCCTGTTGCACGTGGTCAATAGCTGCGAGATTCCCGTCTCCCTGACCAAGTCCTACTCCTGCTACGCCGGTGTCCAGGACGCCATGGTGCAGTGGTGGTACGGCCACAACGCCGTGGGCTTCTTCCTGACCGCTGGCTTCCTGGGCATGATGTACTACTTCGTGCCGAAGCAGGCTGGCCGTCCGGTCTACTCCTACCGGCTGTCCGTGGTGCACTTCTGGGCCCTGATCTTCACCTACATGTGGGCTGGCCCGCACCACCTGCACTACACCGCGCTGCCCGACTGGACCCAGTCCATCGGCATGGTGTTCTCCCTGATCCTGCTGGCTCCCTCCTGGGGTGGCATGATCAACGGCATCATGACCCTGTCCGGTGCCTGGAACAAGCTGCGCGATGATCCTATCCTCAAGTTCCTCATCACCTCCCTGTCCTTCTACGGCATGTCCACCTTCGAAGGTCCGATGATGTCCGTGAAGACCGTGAACGCCCTGTCCCACTACACCGACTGGACCGTCGGCCACGTGCACTCCGGTGCTCTCGGCTGGGTTGCCATGGTGTCCATCGGCTCCATCTACTACTTGCTGCCCCGTCTGTTCGGCAAGCAGGAGATGTACAGCACCAAGCTGATCACCACCCACTTCTGGATCGCCACCATCGGCGTCGTGCTCTACATCGCTTCCATGTGGATCGCCGGCGTGATGCAGGGCCTGATGTGGCGCGCAGTGAACGCCGACGGCACCCTGGCCTACAGCTTCGTCGAGGCCGTCAAGGGTTCCTATCCGTTCTGGGCAATCCGCGTTCTGGGTGGTCTGCTGTTCCTGCTCGGCATGGTGATCATGGCCTACAACATGTTCAAGACCATCGCTGGCGGCAACACGCAAGATGTGCCGGTCGTCGCTCCGGCTGCACATCACGCCTGATTAGGGAGGAAACGTAATGATTAAGCACGAGCAAATCGAGAAGAACGTTGGCCTTCTCATCGTCCTCACCCTGTTGGTGGTGATCTGGGGTGGCCTGCTGGAAATCGTTCCGCTGTTCTTCCAGAAGTCCACCACGACTCCGGTCGAGGGCCTCAAGCCCTACGACGCCGTCCGCCTCGCCGGCCGTGACGTTTATCTGCGGGAAGGCTGCTACAACTGCCACTCCCAGATGATCCGTCCGTTCCGCGCCGAGACCGAGCGTTACGGCCACTATTCCGTGGCCGGCGAGTACGTCTATGACCACCCCTTCCAGTGGGGCTCCAAGCGTACCGGTCCGGACCTGCATCGGGTTGGCGGCCGCTATTCCGACGAATGGCAGCGTGCCCACTTGATCAATCCGCGCGACGTGGTTCCCGAGTCCAACATGCCGGCATTTGCCTTCCTGGCCGATGCCAAGGCCAAGGACACGGTTGGCGCCGACATCGACGCCAAGATGCAGGCCATGATCAAGCTGGGTGTTCCCTACACCGCCGAAGACATCAAGGGTGCGAAGGCCGCCATCGGTGACAAGACCGAGATGGACGTCCTGATCGCCTACCTGCAGGGTCTCGGCACTGCGCTGAAGAACACCAAGTAAAGCCATGGACATCAACGATCTGCGTTCCATCACGACCGTCATCTCCATGCTCACGTTCCTGGGGATCGTCTGGTGGGCCTATAGCAGGGGCAATCAGAAACGCTTCGACGAAGCGGCCAATCTGCCATTCGCAGAGCATGATGATGAGGGTGTGACGTCTCTCACGTCACACCCGCGCTGAAAAAAGGAAAGCAAATGAGCGATTTCGTTAGCGAGTTTTGGAATCTGTACGTGGTCGTCATCGTGGCTGCGAGTATCTTCGCTTGCGCCGCGCTGCTCTACTCCCAGAGCAAGGCGACTTTCACCCAGGGCAAGACCATGGGCCACGTCTGGGACGAGAACCTCGAGGAGTACAACAACGCCCTGCCCAAGTGGTGGAGCTGGATGTTCTACCTCACCGTGGCTTTTGCCGTGGTGTACCTCGTTCTGTACCCCGGCTTCGGCAAGTTCCAGGGCATTCTGGGCTGGACCTCCGTCGGTCAGCACGCCGCCGAGGTGAAGCGGGTCGACGAGGCCACCAAGCCGCTCTTCGACAAGTTCATGAAAATGGACGTCAAGGCGGTGGCTGCCGACAAGCAGGCCATGGAAATGGGCAAGCGCCTGTACATGACCTACTGTATGCAGTGCCATGGTGCGGACGCCCGCGGTTCCAAGGGCTTCCCCAACCTGACCGACGGCGACTGGCTGTATGGCGGCGAACCCGAGAAGATCGAGGAGACCATCTCCGGCGGCCGTCAGGGCGTCATGCCTCCCCACGCCCACTTGGGTGCGGACAGCATCAAGGACCTGGCCAACTACGTGCGTTCCCTGTCCGGTCTGGCCCACGACTCCGTCCGTGCCGCCAAGGGCAAGGAGACCTTCACGTCCGCCGGCTGTATCGGCTGCCATGGTCCGGAAGCCACCGGCAACCAGGCCATGGGTGCTCCCAACCTGACCGACAAGACCTGGCTGTATGGTTCCACCGAAGCCACTATCACCGAAACCATCACCAACGGCCGTCAGAACAAGATGCCGTCGTGGAAGGAATTCCTGGGCGATGGCAAGGTGCATCTGCTTGCGGCTTACGTGTATAGCCTGAGCCAAGGCGCCAAGTAATACGGGAAACGGGGCGGGCGACCGCCCCGTTTTGCTATCCCCCGAAACATTAGCAAGCACTGATTTGTATCAAAATCGCATAGGGTGGGCTAGGCACAATTAGCCTGTGGGATTTCGATACGGATTAATAAAATGAGCCAGACCGAGAGCAGCAGTTCGTTGGCGGAGGCCGGCAAGACGGTTTCCCTCTACGAGAAGCATAAAGTCATTTACGCCCGCGAGGTCAGGGGGTGGTGGGCCAATTGGCGCTGGGCCATGGTCCTGCTTACCCAGGTCATTTTCTATGGCCTGCCGTGGCTGCAGTGGAACGGGCGCCAGGCTGTCCTCTTTCATCTGGTCGAGCGCAAGTTCTATCTGTTCGGACTGGTGCTGTGGCCCCAGGATGTCTTCTACCTGGCTATCCTGCTGATCATTTCCGCCTACGCTCTCTTCCTGTTCACCGCTGTGGCGGGACGGCTCTTCTGCGGCTACGCCTGTCCCCAGACGGTCTACACGGAAATCTTCATGTGGATAGAAAACCGCATCGAAGGCGACCGGCCGGCCCGGTTGAAACTCGACAAAGGGCCGTGGACACCTGCCAAGATCAGGGTCAAGGCGATGAAGCACGCCGCCTGGATCGCTTTCTCCCTCTGGACCGGCTTCACCCTGGTTTCGTACTTCACACCCCTGTCCGAACTGCTCCGGGAGCTGCCCTTCCAGCTGAGCGGCTGGGAGCTGTTCTGGATATTCTTCTATGGCGGCTTCTGCTACATGCAGGCCGGATTCCTGCGGGAGCAGGTGTGCAAGTACATGTGCCCCTATGCCCGCTTCCAGGGCGTGATGTTCGACCCGGACACCCTGATCATCACCTACGACCCCGAGCGGGGCGAACCCCGCGGTGCCCGCAAGAAAGGGGCTAAGACCGGCGGTCAGGGCGATTGCGTGGACTGCGGCATCTGCGTCCAGGTCTGCCCGACGGGCATCGACATCCGCAATGGCCTGCAATATGAGTGCATCGGCTGCGCCGCCTGTATCGACGCCTGCGACGAAGTAATGGAAAAGGTCGGCTCACCCAAGGGGCTGGTCCGCTACTCGACTGAAAATGCCCTGGCCAAGCGCTATGCATCCAAGGACATCGTCTCCCACGTCCTGCGCCCTCGCATCATCCTCTATACGGCCGTGCTGCTGGCAATCGTCGGAGCTTCGGCCTGGTCCCTGGCGGTCCGGGTTCCCCTCAAGGTGGACGTCATCCGGGATCGTGCCACCCTGGCCCGGGAAGCGGATGATGGTCGGATCGAAAACATCTACACCTTGAAGATCATGAACACGTCCGAGGAGCCCCGTCGCTATGCCCTGTCAGTCAGGGGCATCGAGGGCGCCGAGATCATCGGCGAACGCACGGTCGAGGCCGGCGCCGCCGAAAACAGGGAGGTCACCGTCGGTGTCCGCGTCCCCCCGGAATCCGGAAAGAAGGGCGCCAACACCATCTACTTCGATATCCAGGCCGAGAATCACGACGACGTCGCCGTGCATGAAAAAGCCTCTTTCCTGATGCCCTGATATGAAAACTGCAATGCGTCTGCAATCCTCCAGCAACCAACCCTGGTACAAGGAGCCCTGGCCCTGGATCCTGATGACTGGTCCGCTGGTCGTTGTCATCGCCGGCTTCATCACCGCCTGGCTGGCCATCCGCAGCAACGATGGGCTGGTTGCGGACGACTACTACAAGCAGGGTCTGGCCATCAACCAGCAACTGCACCGAGACCAGAAGGCTGATGACCTCGGTCTGCGGGCGAGCGTGATGCGCTCGGGCAGCCAGCTGCGGGTCATGCTGACCACCGGTACGGGCCAGATCGCCCCGCCGGAAAAACTTTCGCTACGTATCACTCACCCGACCCGTGCCGGCATGGACCAGACCGTTACCCTGGTTCCGGAGGGGCCGTCAATGTTCAGTGGCAAGCTGGAAGCCGATATCTCGGGGCGCTGGCATGTCGTGCTCGAGGATCCGTCAGGACAATGGCGGCTCCAAGGGGACTGGCAGGCCGACGCCGCGGAGTCCTTCCAGCTGCTTCCTGGGGATGCAACATCTATAACCAATCGTAACGTTACTGGGAGGTAACTCATGGCTTGGCAAGAGTTGTTCGGCACCGATATCGGCCTTCTTAGCGTCTTCACCATCGGCTTCGTGCTGGTGATGGGGGTCTTCCTCGGCAAGTACGTGTCCAGCAAGATGGACGAGGACGCCCACAAGCAGCACTGATCAACTCCAAGCAACACGGCGCGACCGCGCTCTTGAACCCCCGTCCGGCTTGCCGGCGGGGGTTTGTGTTTTCGGATGCCAGGAATCGTCCTGGCTACAGGGGCTGCAGGTCGGCCGTATGGAACCCGAAGCGGCCCCTGGCCCGGTCCTCGAAGTAACGCCGCAGGCACAGGGTGACGCTGCGGAATGCCAGGTCGTCCCAGGGGATTTCCGCTTCCGAGACGAGGGCGGCTTCCAGGCTTTCCTCGCCGGCGTCGAAATCCGGAGCCAGGAGATGTCCCCGGTAGAAGAGATGCACTTGGTTGATATGGGCGACGTTCACCATGGTGAAGGGCTCTCCGATCTGGACTTCGGCGCAGGCCTCCTCCAGGGTTTCCCGGGCCGCTGCCTCGGCCGTGGTCTCGCCGTTCTCCATGAAGCCCGCAGGCAGCGTCCAGAAGCCGTGGCGCGGCTCGATGGCGCGCCGGCACAGCAGAATCCGGTCTTCCCAGGCGGCGACGCAGCCCACCACGAGACGCGGGTTCTCGTAATGGATATGGCCGCAGCGGGTGCAGACGTGGCGGGGCAGCGTATCGCCGGCCGGAACTCGCAGGCTGACCGGTGACGCACACTGGGTGCAGAACTTGATCACGGGAGGGAGGCGCCTATCGATGGGTTGGCCACAGTTTAACATCGCCGCGCCACAGCCGAAGGCTCGGAATTGGCCACGGGCCCAATTAGCTTTGCGCCCTGTAGATCAACGTGGCTACAATAGCGGCGGCTAAAAAAGACAGCAGCGCCGACGCGTGATTGGGCTGCTCAGGGGGATTTGGATGTTCGTCATTATTGGGTATGTGGCCGTACTGGGCGCTGTGCTCGGGGGCTTCGCATTGGCCGGTGGCCATCTGGGGTCGCTGCTCCAGCCCGTCGAACTCATCATGATCGGCGGCTCCGCCGGCGGCGCTTTCTTCGTCGCCAACACCCCGACCGCCGTCAAGGCCACCTTCAAGGCCATCCCCAACTGCCTGAAGGGATCCCGCTTCAACAAGGCCCTGTATATGGATCTGCTGGCTCTCATGTACGAGATCCTGAGCAAGGTCCGCAAGGAAGGCCTGATGTCCATTGAAGGGGACGTGGAAAATCCGGAGTCCAGCCCGATTTTCGGCAAGTATCCCAGCGTCACCGCGGACCACCATGCCGTGGAATTCCTGACCGACTACCTGCGCATGATGGTCGGCGGCAACCTCAACGCCTTCGAGATCGAGAACCTGATGGACTCCGAGATCGAGACCCACCACGCCGAGACCCATGTGCCGGTGTCCGCCCTGGCCCGCGCCGCCGACGGTATGCCGGCCTTCGGTATCGTGGCGGCCGTGATGGGGGTCGTGCACACTATGGAATCCGTCGGTATCCCGCCGTCCGAGCTGGGCAAGCTGATCGCTGCCGCCCTGGTCGGGACCTTCCTCGGTATTCTCCTGTCCTACGGCTTCGTCGGCCCCCTCAGCACCCTTCTCGAGCAGAAGGCCGAAGAGGAGGGCAAGATGTACCAGTGCATGAAGGCGGTGCTGCTGGCCTCCATGTCCGGCTACGCGCCCCAGGTGGCGGTGGAATTCGGCCGCAAGGTGCTGTATTCCCACGACCGCCCGACCTTCATTGAACTAGAGGATGATCTCAAGGCCCGCAAGGGCAAGTGATCAGGCTCCAACCAGCCGACACCTGAGCCGCCATGAGCGACGACTCCCAGCGCCCCATAATCGTCAAGAAGATCAAGAAGGGCGGCCACGGCCACCACGGCGGTGCCTGGAAGATCGCCTACGCCGACTTCGTGACGGCCATGATGGCCTTCTTCCTTCTTATGTGGCTCCTCGGCTCCACCGCCCGGGGGGATTTCGAGGGCATTTCCGAATACTTCAAGACTCCCCTCAAGGTTGCCCTGCAGGGGGGCACCGGTTCGGGTGACTCCTCGAGCATCATCAAGGGCGGCGGCAAGGATCTGACGCGCCAGTCCGGCCAGGTCAAGCGGGGCGATATCGAGAGCGAGGCCCGGAAATTCGCCCTCAAGGAAACCACCCTGGAATACCAGCGCAAGGAACGGGAAACGTTGCTTGAGTTGAAGGCCAGGATCGAGCGGGCTATTGCCGAGAACCCGCAATTGGCCATGTTCAAGAACCAGATTCTTCTGGATATCACAGCCGAGGGCCTGCGCATCCAGATCGTCGACGAGCGGAACCGCCCCATGTTCGACCTCAGCAGCGCCGAACTGAAGCCCTATACCAAGGAGATCCTGCAGCAGATCGGCAAGGTCCTGAACGCCGTGCCGAACCGCATCAGCCTGGCCGGACACACCGACGCCGCCCAGTTCTCCGCTGGCGATCGCGGCTTCTCCAACTGGGAGCTTTCCGCCAACCGGGCCAACGCCTCCCGCCGGGAGCTGATCACGGGCGGCATGGACGAGCCCAAGGTGCTGCGGGTGGTGGGGCTTGCCTCCTCGGTGCTGTTTGACAAGAATGACCCCCTCAACCCCGTCAATCGGCGCATCAGCATCGTGGTCATGAACAAGAAGACGGAAATGGCGGTCCTGCAGGAAGAGGGGCCGGAAACCGATATCGGGACGCAGGACAAGGCGACGCCGGAAAACCTCAAGCTGCCGGTGAGCGGCCAGGGGCCGGCGGGATAACCATCGCAGGCCTTGGGGCGCAATCAGGAGTGGCTATGAGCGGCAGTACCAAACTGCGATGGGTCGGGCTGGGCTGGTCGGTCATGGCCGTGGCCGCGCTGATGGCCATCGAGCCGGCGGCCCGCAGCGGCACCATGGCCATCGGCATCGCCCTGCTGGTGGCGGGCTGGGTGGCAGCCACGCTCTTCGTCGCCGGCGGCGCCGCGCCTTCCCGGGCCGGGGCCACGGACCCGGACGCCCGGCAGGCGGTCGAGCACAGTCGCGACTCCATCCGCCGGGCGGCCCAGGGATTCTCCGGCCAGCTGACCTCCATGGGCGGCGAAATCGGCCGCGCCCAGAAGATTTTCAGCGATGCCATCGGCACCCTGATCGAGAGCTTCCGGACCATCAACCACCAGGTGCAGCGCCAGCAGCGGCTGGGCATGGATATCATCGCCGGCCAGCCGGATGCCGAGGGCGGGCGCGCCGTTTCGGAATTCGAGCAATTCGCCTACCAGACGTCGGAAACCCTGCGCCGCTTCGTGGATAGCGTGGTCGAGAACTCCCGGATCGCCATGAGCCTCGTCGAGATGACCGACCAGATCACCGAGCAGATGCGCCGGGTGAAGGGCATGCTCGGGGAAATCGAGGGCATTTCCAAGCAGACCAATCTCCTCGCCCTCAACGCCGCCATCGAGGCGGCCCGGGCCGGGGAGGCCGGCCGCGGCTTCGCCGTGGTGGCGGACGAGGTGCGGGACCTGTCCGGCCGCACCAGCCATTTCAGCCAGCAGATCCGCGACATGCTGGCCGGCATGGAGCAAACCGTCCACGCCACCGAGGCGGCCATCAACCAGATGGCGGCCCAGGACATGACCTTTGCCCTGACCTCCAAGGAAAGCGTCGAGAAGGCCATGGCCGGCATCGAGGCCATGAACCAGCGCACCGGCGTCACCGTGGCCGAACTCAACCATATCGCGGAGGAGGTCGGGCAGTCGGTGAATCAGGCGATCGTCTCCCTGCAATTCCAGGACATGGTGACCCAGCTGCTCGACCACGTCACCCGCCGGCTGGGCGCCCTGGCCGAAATGGCGGACGGGGCGCCGGTAGTCGCGGCACCACCCGCCCCCGGCGAGGGGGCGGCCCTGCACGCCCTCGATGGGCTGCGGGAGCAGGCCGAGAGCCTGGCCAGGCGCCTGGCCGAATTCAACCAGGATGTGAGTGCGAACCCGGTTCGACAGGCGGAATACGCCAGCGGCGAAGTCGAACTGTTTTGAATTGTTAAGAGGAGAACATGGCAAAGACCATTCTTGCAGTCGATGATTCGGCGTCCATCCGCCAGATGGTGTCCTTTACCCTCAAGAGCGCCGGCTATGAGGTGGTCGAGGCGGTGGACGGCATGGACGGGCTGGAGAAGGCCAAGTCCAAGAGCATCAGCCTGGTCCTGACCGACCAGAACATGCCGCGCATGGACGGCATCGCCCTGATCAAGACCCTGCGGGGCATGCCCCAGTACGCCGCCGTGCCCATCCTCATGCTGACCACCGAGTCCTCCGACGCCATGAAGACCCAGGGCCGGGCGGCCGGCGCCACCGGCTGGCTGGTCAAGCCCTTCGACCCCCAGAAGCTCATCGAAGTGGTGCGCAAAGTCATCGGCTGACACCGATGGGGACGATGGGTTGGACGGGCCGGTCAGTGCCCGGCACCAGGAAGGGGAAATAGCATGGCCATCGACATGAGCCAGTTCTACCAGGTGTTCTTCGACGAGTCGGCGGAACACCTGGCGGAAATGGAAAGGCTTCTCCTCGACCTGGACGTGGGCAGCCCGGACCCGGAGCAGCTCAATGCCATCTTCCGGGCCGCCCATTCCATCAAGGGCAGCGCCGCCACCTTCGGCTTCACCGATCTGGCCGAGACCACCCATATCCTGGAAAACCTGCTGGACCGCATCCGCAAGGAGGAACTCGCCCTGCGGCCGGACATGGTGGATGCCTTCCTCCAGGCCGGCGATGTCCTCAAGACCATGCTGGCAACCCACCAGGGCCAGGGAGAGGTCGATGCCCAGGCGGTGGAGGCCGTCTGCCAGCGCCTGCGGCAGCTCTCCACTGCCGAAGCTGCGACAGGCCCGGCAGTTGTCCCGGCCGAGCCGGCGCCGGCCGCCGCCGGCCATCGCTTCGACATCCAGTTCGTGCCCACCGCCGCTTCGGCGCGGGTTGGCGGAATCGAGCATTTCCTCGAGGACCTGGCTGCCCTGGGGACGGTGGAAATCCTCTGCCGGCCGGAAGGCGCGCCGGACGGCGTCGGCTTCTGGCAACTGCGCCTCGCCACCGCCGCCGGCCGGGAAGCCTTCGAGGAACAGCTCGATTTCATCGCCGACAGCGGTGCCTGGCGCATCGCCGAGGACAGGCCCGCGGCGGCCGAGGATGACGACTTCGGGTTCTTCAGCGACGCCCCCGGCGCCCCCGAGGAGGACCTGGGCTACGGCTTCTTCGACCCGCTGCCGGCGGCCGTGGAGCCAGCTACGCCAGGAGAGGACGCCGACCCGGGCTATGGATTCTTCGAACCGTTGCCGGCTCCCGGCGGGCCGGCCGTGGCGGTCGAAGAGGATGGCTACGGCTTCTTCGCTCCCCTGCCGGTGGTTCCGGAGGCAGCGCCGCCCGTTCCGGCGTCCGTCCAGCCGGTGGCCGAACCGCCTGCCGCCAAGGCCCCGGCCAAGCCGGCCAAGTCCAACGGCGCTGCGGCGGCGGGCAACGGCGATTCCTCCATCCGGGTCAGCGTCGAGAAGGTGGACCAGCTCATCAACCTGGTCGGGGAACTGGTCATCACCCAGGCCATGCTGCTGCAGACCGCCACGAAGATGCAGGACGCCGCCCCCGAACGGCTTCTGAACGGCCTCGCCCAGCTGGAGCGCAACACCCGGGACCTGCAGGAATCGGTCATGTCCATCCGCATGCTGCCCATCTCCTTCGTCTTCTCCCGCTTCCCCCGGGTGGTGCGGGACCTCTCCGGCAAGCTCGGCAAGCAGGTGGAGCTGAAGACCTCCGGCGAGGCGACGGAATTGGACAAGGGCCTCATCGAGCGCATCGCCGATCCCCTCACCCATCTGATCCGCAACAGCCTGGACCACGGCATCGAAGGGCCGGAGCAGCGGGTCGCCGCCGGCAAGAGCCCGGTCGGCACCATCACCCTCAAGGCCTACCACCAGGGCGGCAACATCGTCATTGAGGTGGGGGACGACGGCGCCGGCCTCAATCGCCAGAAGATCCTGGCCAAGGCCCGGGAGAAGGGTCTGCCGGTGTCGGACCAGATGACCGACCAGGAAGTGTTCGGGCTCATTTTCGAAGCCGGCTTTTCCACGGCCGAGCAGGTCACCGACGTCTCGGGCCGGGGCGTCGGCATGGACGTGGTGCGCAAGAACATCCAGGCCCTGGGCGGCCGGGTGGAAATCGAATCCATGGCCGGCATCGGCACCCGCATGACGGTGCGCCTCCCCCTCACCCTGGCCATCCTCGACGGCATGTCGGTGGCGGTGGGGGACCAGACCTACATCCTGCCCCTGGCTTCGGTGGTGGAGTCCCTGCAGCCCCGGGCCGAGGACATCAAGACCTTGAGCAACCAGGCGCGAGTCATCCAGGTGAGGGGCGAATACCTGCCGGTGGTGGTGCTCCACGAGCTGTTCGGGCTGAAGTCCTGCTGGGACGATTTCACCCAGGGCATCATGGTGGTCCTCGACGCCGACGGCGCCAAGGCCGCCCTCTTCGTGGACGCCCTGGTCGGCCAGCACCAGGTGGTGATCAAGAGCCTCGAGGCCAATTACCGGCGGGTGCCCGGCGTGTCCGGCGCCACCATCATGGGGGACGGCCACGTCGCCCTCATCCTGGACGTGCCGGCCATCGCCGGCTTGGCCCGGACCACGACGCAGAAGGCCGCCTGACGGCCGAGGAGAAGACGACAATGGAAATGACGACCCACGGCGCCGCCGGGATGGCTGAGGAAGACCAGGTTGCCCGGGAATTCCTGACCTTCACCCTGGGCAGCGAGGAATACGCCATCGACATCCTCAAGGTCCAGGAAATCCGTGGCTACGAGCAGCCCACCCTGATCGCCAACGCGCCTGCCTTCATCAAGGGGGTGATCAACCTGCGGGGCATCATCGTCCCCATCGTGGACCTGCGCATCAAGTTCAACCTGGGCCATGTGGAGTACACCCCGTTCACCGTCGTGATCATCCTCAATGTCGCCGGCCGGGTCATCGGCGCCGTGGTGGATAGTGTCTCCGACGTCATCACCCTGACCAGCGCCCAGATCCGCCCGGCCCCGGATTTTTCCGGCAGTTTCGACACCCGCTACATCCTCGGCCTGGCGACCCTGGAGGATCGCATGATGATCGTCACCGACATCGAACGCCTGATGACCAGCGCCGACATGGAGCTGGTCGACGCCGCCACCGACCACTGACCGGCCGGACCATGGACATCCCCCGCCCGCCGCATCACCAGAGGAGCCAGAATTGAAGAACAACCAGCCGGTCACCAACGTCGAGGTGCCCCTGCAGGACGACACGATGATCGTGTCCAAGACCGACCTCAAGGGGCAGATCACCTACGTCAACAAGGATTTCCTCGAAATCTCCGGGTTCACGGAAAGCGAGCTGATCGGCGAGCCCCACAACATCGTCCGCCACCCGGACATGCCCCCGGCCGCGTTCCAGGACCTCTGGAATACGGTCAAGGCGGGCAGCCCCTGGCAGGGTCTGGTCAAGAACCGCTGCAAGAACGGCGATTTCTACTGGGTTGAAGCCACCGTCACCCCGCTCAAGGAGGACGGCAGGGTGATCGGCTACATGTCGGTGCGGCGCAAGGCCGAGCGCGCCAAGATCGAGGCGGCCGAAGCCCTCTACCGGGAAATCAACGCCGGTCGCGCCACCCTGGAGCGCAAGGTAGGCATGTTCGAGCGCCTCAGCCTGGGCAGGAAGCTGAATCTGGCGGCGGTCGGGATCATCGCGGTCACCATGGGGCTCGCCTCCCTGGTCGTCGGCCTGCGCACCAAGTCCTTGCTGGAAGAGGAATCGGTGCGGGTGGTATCGGAACAGATGAAGTCCGTCCGGGACATCGTCCAGGTTGCCGCCGCCCAGCTCCACGAGGAGGCCGCCCGCCTCAACCGTATGTTCGCCGCCCAGTTCCATGACGGCTTCACGGTGGAGGGCAGCGGCAACGGCCCCCAGACCGTCCTCAAGCATGGCGGCAGGGCGATGAACGGCCAGTTCGCCGAGGTGGACAGCTTCACCGCCGCCAGCGGCGCCGTCGCCACCCTGTTCGTGCGCAGCGGCGACGACTTCTACCGGATATCCACCTCCCTCAAGAAGGAGGACGGCCAGCGCGCCGTGGGCACCGCCCTCGACCATGGCCACCCGGCCTACCAGAAGCTGCTGGCCGGTTCCGGCTATGTCGGCAAGGCGGTGCTATTCGGGCGCGACGTCTACACCAGCTACTCCCCCATCAAGAACGCCGCCGGCCAGGTGGTCGGCGCCACCTTCATCGGGCTCGATTTCACCGAGCAGCTCAAGGCCCTGAAGGACAGGCTCAAGGCCATCAAGATGGGCCAGACCGGCTATGTCTACGTGCTGGACGCCAAGCCCGGACCGGATTACGGCAAGCTCGTCGTCCATCCGGCCAAGGAGGGCACCAACCTCCTGGCCATCAAGGACGACCGGGGCCGGGAATTCATCAAGGAACTCCTCGACAACAAGGGCGGCGCCATCCGCTATTTCTGGAAGAACCCGGAAATGGGCGATGCCGAAGCCCGGGAGAAGCTGGTCGTGGGCGAACCGTTCCCGGACTGGAACTGGATGATCGCCGGCGGCCCCTACCTGGACGAAGCCCAGCAGGACATCGGCACCATCATCGCCATGATGGCCGCCTCCGGCCTCATCGCCGTCCCCCTCATGGCCTTCGTGCTGTTCTGGCTTATCCGCCGCATGGTGTCGCGGCCCCTGGCCGAGGTGAACCACGTCCTCGACGAGATCGCCCAGGGCAACTACGCCGCCCGCACCGGCATCGACCTCCAGCGGCCGGACGAGGTCGGGCACCTGGTCCGCGCCCTGACCGCCATGCAGACCCGCATGGGCTTCGAGGTGGCCGAGACCCGGCGGGTCGCCGACGAGAGCCTGCGCCTCAAGATCGGCCTCGACAACGTCGCCACCAACGTCATGCTGGCCGACGCCCGCTTCGACATCATCTACATGAACCAGTCCCTGGCGCGGATGTTCGAGGCGGCGGAGGGCGACATCCGCAAGGACCTGCCGGCCTTCGACCGCCAGCGGCTGATCGGCGCCAACATTGACATCTTCCACCGCAGCCCGGCCCACCAGCGGGACCTGCTGGGCCGGCTCAACGGCAGCCACCGGGCGGAATTCCAGCTCGGGGGCCGGACCTTCAACCTGACCGTGACCCCCGTGGTGGACCTGCGGGGCAGCCGCCTGGGCTATGCCGTCGAATGGCGCGACCGCACCGACGAGGTCAAGATCGAGAGCGAAATCGCCGAGGTCATCGAAGCCGCCGAGCGGGGCAACCTGGAAACCCGCCTCGACGTGCGCGGCCTGGATGGCTTCTTCCTGCGCATCGGGACCGGCATCAACGGCCTCCTGGAGAGCAACGGCCGGGTCATGGCCGACCTGGGCGACGCCTTCCGCCGCCTGGCCCAGGGCGACCTGACGGCCACCGTCGAGCAGCGCTACGTCGGGGCCCTGGCGGAAACCGTGGACAACGCCAACCGCACCGTCGAGAGCCTGCGCGGCATCATTCTGGCGATCAAGACGGCGACGGAGGCGATCAACACGGCGGCGAAGGAGATTGCGTCGGGGAACCACGACCTGTCGAGCCGGACGGAGGAGCAGGCGTCGAGCCTGGAGGAGACGGCCTCGAGCATGGAGGAGCTG
>DATFAA010000037.1:0-40576 GCA_035255045.1 Rhodocyclaceae bacterium
GCGACATCCACATCGGCCACGCGGTCAACAAGATCCTCAAGGACATCATCGTCCGCTCCCGCACCCTGTCCGGCTTCGACGCCCCCTATGTGCCGGGCTGGGACTGCCACGGCCTGCCCATCGAGCACCAGATCGAGAAGCTCCACGGCAAGAACATCCCCGCCGACCGGGTCCGGGAGCTGTGCCGCGCCTACGCCGCCGAACAGGTGGAGCGCCAGAAGAAGGACTTCATCCGCCTGGGCGTTCTCGGGGAATGGGACAATCCCTACCTGACCATGAGCTTCAAGGCCGAGGCCGACGAAATCCGCGCCCTCGGCAAGATCCTGGAGCAGGGCTACCTCTACCAGGGTCTCAAGCCGGTGAACTGGTGCCTGGACTGCGGCTCCGCCCTGGCTGAAGCCGAGGTCGAGTACGAGGACAAGACCTCGCCGGCCATCGACGTCGCCTTCCCGATCCACGAGAACCACTGCACCAAGCTGGCCCACGCTTTCGGCCTCACCCACCTGCGGGGCCCGGCCTTCGCCGTCATCTGGACCACCACCCCGTGGACCCTGCCGGCCAACGAGGCGGTGAGCGTCCATCCCGACCTTACCTACGACCTCATCGACACCGAGAAGGGCGCCCTCATCCTGGTGCGGGAGCTGGCCGAGGCCTGCCTCAAGCGCTACGGCCTGTCCGGCCAGGTGATCGGCTCCTGCGAAGGCAGGAAGCTCGACCAGATCCTGCTGCGCCACCCCTTCCAGGACCGGGACGTGGCCCTCATCTGCGGCACCCACGTCACCGTGGACGCCGGTACCGGCCTGGTGCATACCGCTCCGGCCCACGGCGCCGACGACTACGCCATCGGCAAGGTCTATGGCCTGCCGGTGAACAACCCGGTGGGCAATGACGGCAAGTTCCTGGCCAGCACCCCCGCCCTGTCGGTGGGCGAGCTGGCCGGCAAGTCGGTGTGGGAAGCCAATCCCCTGGTCCTCCAGGAGCTGGAAAGCCTCGGCAAGCTCCTCAAGGCCGAGAAGATCCAGCACAGCTATCCGCACTGCTGGCGCCACAAGACCCCGATCATCTTCCGTGCCACCACCCAGTGGTTCATCGGCATGGAGAACAAGGCCGGCGAGACCGGACCCACCCTGCGCTGGATCGCCGAGCGGGCGGTGGACGAGACCCAGTTCTTCCCGGCCTGGGGCCGCGCTCGCCTGGAAGCCATGATGAAGACCCGCCCGGACTGGTGCGTCTCCCGCCAGCGCAACTGGGGCGTGCCCATTCCCTTCTTCCTGCACAAGGAGAGCGGCCAGCTCCATCCCCGTACGGCGGAGCTGATCGAAGCCGTGGCCCAGCGCGTGGAGAAGGAAGGCATCGAGGCCTGGTTCAAGCTGGAAGCCGCCGAACTCCTGGGGGCAGAGGCGGACCAGTACGTCAAGATGAAGGACACCCTGGACGTCTGGTTCGATTCCGGCACCACCCACTGGCATGTCATGCGGGGTTCCCACAAGGACCAGCACCAGTATCCGGCCGACCTCTACCTGGAAGGCTCCGACCAGCACCGCGGATGGTTCCAGAGCTCCCTCCTGTCGGGCTGCGCCATCGACGGCCGGGCGCCCTACAAGGCGCTGCTGACCCACGGCTTCGTGGTGGACGGCAAGGGCCACAAGATGTCCAAGTCCAAGGGCAACGTCATTGCGCCCCAGCAGGTGTCCGACAAGATGGGCGCCGACATCCTGCGCCTCTGGACGGCATCGACGGACTACTCCGGCGAGCTGTCCATTTCCGACGAAATCCTGAAGCGGGTGGTGGAAGCCTACCGCCGCATCCGCAACACCCTGCGCTTCCTGCTGGCCAACACGGCGGACTTCGCGGTGGAGAACATGCTGCCGGTGGATGAGTGGCTGGAAATCGACCGCTACGCCCTGGCCCTGACCCGGGAACTGCAGTCCGACTGCCAGGCCGACTACGAGCGCTACGAATTCCACCGGGTGGTCCAGGCCCTGCAGACCTTCTGCTCCGAGGACCTGGGCGGCTTCTACCTGGACATCCTCAAGGACCGCCTCTACACGACCCAGCCCCAGTCCAGGGCCCGCCGCTCGGCCCAGTCCGCCCTCTGGCATATCGTCCAGGCCCTGACCCGGCTGATGGCCCCGATCTTGACCTTCACCGCCGAGGAAGTCTGGCAGGTGCTCTCCGGCAAGGCCGACGACTCGGTCATGCTCCAGCTCTGGCACGACCTGCCCAAGCCCGCCGACGAGGCCGAGCTCATGGACAAGTGGGGCAAGCTGCGGGGCTACCGGGCAGAGGTCACCAAGGCCCTGGAGGAACTGCGGGTGGCGGGGCAGATCGGCTCTTCCCTCCAGGCCGAGGTGGAGCTCCACTGCGATGGCGAGAAACACGACCTCCTGGCTTCCCTGGGCGAGGACCTGCGCTTCGTGCTGATCTGCTCCAAGGCGACGGTGGTGAAGGCCGGTGCCGACAAGCTGGTGGCGGTGCCGTCGGCCCATAGCAAGTGCGAGCGCTGCTGGCACGTGCGGGAGGACGTGGGCAGCAATGCCGAAAACCCGACCCTGTGCGGCCGCTGCGCCTCCAACCTGTTCGGCGAAGGCGAGGCCCGCCGGCATGCCTAAGGCGGTGTTGCGCTGGCTGGGGCTCGCCGGCCTGGTGATCGTCCTCGACCAGATCACCAAGCAGGTGGTCCTGGGGGCCTTCGCCCCGGGCGAAGGCCGGGAAATCACGCCCTTCTTCAACCTGGTCCTGGTCTACAACCGGGGAGCGGCGTTCAGCTTCCTGGCCGAGGCCGGTGGGTGGCAGAAATGGTTCTTCCTGGCCCTGGCCCTGGCGATCTCGGCCTGGATCATCGGCATGCTCCGGCGCCACGCCGGCGAGCGGCTCCTCTGCCTGGCCCTTTCCCTGATCCTGGGCGGGGCCCTGGGCAATGTCATCGACCGGGTGCTCTACGGCGCCGTGGTGGACTTCCTCGATATCCATGCCGCCGGCTGGCACTGGCCGGCCTTCAACGTGGCCGATTCCGCCATCACGGTCGGCGCGGCGCTCCTGGTCTGGGAGCAACTGTTCATGGCCCGGACCAAAAATGCCAAGGAGGCACAATCATGACCACCGTCCGCGCGGACAGCTACCTCACCCTGCATTACCGCATCACCACCCTGGGCGGGGAGGAATTCCTGTCAACCTTCGACATGAGCCCGGCCACCCTGCAGATGGGCAGCGGCCAGTTGGCGGATACCCTGGAATCCTGCCTCATCGGCCTGCCGGCCGGGGAGAGGACGGTTTTCCAGCTGGAGCCGGATCAGGCCTTCGGCCAACACAATCCGCGGCTGGTGGAGCGCATTGCCCGATCCGCCCTGCCGGCCGACATGGACCTCAAGGAGAACTCGGTGGTCGAGTTCGGGGCCCCCAACGGCGCCACCTTCGCCGGCTTCCTCCGGGAATTGAGCGACGACAGTGCCCTCTTCGACTTCAACCATCCCCTGGCCGGTCAGCCCATCCGGTTCGAAGTGCAGATCATCGGAATCCTGTAAGCCATGCAAGTCATCCTCGCCAATCCCCGCGGCTTCTGCGCCGGCGTCGAGCGGGCCATCGCCATCGTCGAGCGCGCCCTGGAAAAATTCGGCGCCCCCATCTACGTGCGCCACGAGGTGGTGCACAACAAGTTCGTCTGCGACGACCTGCGGGCCAAGGGGGCCGTCTTCGTCGAGGAATTGTCCGAAGTGCCGGCCGGCAGTACGGTGATCTTCAGCGCCCACGGTGTCTCCAAGGCGGTGCGGGAAGAGGCCGACCGGCTCGGGCTCAAGGTATTCGACGCCACCTGCCCCCTGGTCACCAAGGTGCACGTGGAGGTGGCGAAGATGCGGGCCCAGGGCCGCCAGGTGGTGATGATCGGTCACCGCGGGCATCCCGAGGTGGAGGGCACGATGGGGCAGAGCAAGGGCGGCATCTACCTAGTCGAGACCGTCCAGGACGTGGCGACTCTGGAGGTCGATGCGCCGGACATGCTGTCCTATGTCACCCAGACCACCCTGTCGGTGGACGATGCCGAGCAGATCGTGAAGGCCCTGCGGGAACGCTACCCCTCCATCCAGGGGCCGAAGAAGGACGACATCTGCTATGCCACCCAGAACCGGCAGGACGCGGTGAAGCGCCTGGCTGTCGACAGCGACGTCCTCATCGTCGTCGGCAGCCGGAACAGCTCCAATTCCAACCGCCTGCGGGAAGTGGCCGAAAAGAACGGCGTGCGGGCCTACATGGTGGACCGCGCCGCCGATATCGACCCGGACTGCCTGCAGGGGGCGTCCAAGGTCGCCGTGACGGCGGGGGCGTCGGCGCCCGAGGTGCTGGTTCGGGAAGTCACCGAGCGGCTGGTCGGGCTGGCCGGCGGCGAGGTGGTGGAATCCTCGGGGGACGAACCCGAAGTCAATTTCCCGCTGCCCCGGGAACTGGCCTCCGACTAGGACGGCCCAGGGCCCCGGTGGGGCCCAATCCACAATTCCAATCCATTCGGTCGGCCGTTCCGACCGCCTGTCATCTGCCGGTGCAGAACCGCAGCCGGCGGTGCTAGCCTTCGGGCAAAAGTTTGTTTCCAGGGAGAAAAAATCACATGAACCAGCGCGCCCAGCAAGGTTTCACCTTGATCGAGTTGATGATCGTGGTGGCCATCATCGGCATCCTGGCGGCCATCGCCGTGCCTGCCTACAACGAGTACGTGTTGAAGAGCAAGCTGACGGAAGCGTTTACCGAACTCTCGACCATGCGGGTGAAGATGGAGCAGTATTTCCAGGATAACCGCACCTACGTCGGCGCTTGCACCGCCGGTACAGTCGCACCCTTGCCCTCCGGCACCAAGTACTTCACCTACGCCTGTAGCGACCTGGGCGCGACCACCTTTACAGTCACCGCCGCCGGGGTTGACGCGCAAGGCACGGGCGCATTCGGATACACCATCAACCAGTCCAACGTGCGTACCACCACTGGCGGCTGGGGTACCAGCGCCAGCTGCTGGATAGGCAACAAGGGCGGAACATGTTGAGAAGGGAAAGGGGATTCTCGATGGTTGAGATGGTGGTCGCCATCGCCATCATCGGCATCCTGCTCCTCCTGGCGATCCCCAGTTTCACCACCGCCATCCGCAACATCCAGATCCGCAACGCCGCCGAGTCCATGTACAACGGCATCCAGCTGGCCCGCATGGAAGCCATGAAGCGGAACGCGCGAGTGACCTTCTGGCTGGTCTCCCTCACCGATGCCAATGCGATGGACAACTCCTGCGCCAAGAGCGCCAGCGGCATCTCCTGGGTGGTGAGCCAGAACGACCCCTCCGGCAGCTGCGCGACGGCACCATCGGATAGCGCCGCGCCCCGCATTGTCCAGGCCCATCCCGGCGGCGCCGGCAACCTGAACGTCACGGTGGGAGGGGCGGATGTGGCCACTGCAGCCTCGGGTACCGCCAATGCGTACTGCGTCACCTTCAACGGCCTGGGACAGGTGCTGGCCTGTCCCGATGGTTCCAGTACCCTGGCGCGGGTCGAGATCCTGTCCTCCCAGGATCCGGGGGGTGCCCGTGCCAACCAGATACGGATTACTTCCGGCGGTGCCGTACGCATGTGCGACCCGGCGGTCACCAGCGCTTCCGACCCGCGCAAGTGTTGATGGGGACATGGGGATGAAAAAAAGAGCGGCAATACAGGGAGCGGCATCAGAAGGGTCACTGCATCCTCGGGCCGGCCAGCAGGGTGTCGCTTTGCTGGAGGCATTGATCTCCATCCTGATCTTTTCCATCAGCATCCTGGCCCTGGTCGGCCTGCAGGCCGCCATGAACCGGAACACCGTCGAGGCCAAGTACCGGGCCGAGGCCTCCTATCTGGCCAATCAACTGGTCGGGCAGATGTGGTCCGATCAGCCCAACCTGGCGAAATACGCCATGACCGCCGCCGGCTGCGCGGATGCCGGCTACGCCCGCTGCACCGCCTGGCGCGCCAACCTGTCGGCATTGCTGCCGGGCGGGAATGCGGTGGTCACCGTTGCCGGCACATCGGTCAATATCACCGTCAATTGGCAGCTGCAGGACCAGCCAGTACGCAGCTACCAGCTGACCGCGACCATCACCAGCTGAGTCTGATCATGAAGATGAATCCAGGCCATCCCGCGCAGTCCGGCTTCACCATAGTCGAGCTCCTGGTCGGCATGCTCATCGGCATCATCACCGCCGTGGTCATCGGCCAGGTGATGGCGCTGTCGGAAGGGCAGAAGCGCACCGCCACCAGCGGCTCCGACACCCAGGTCAATGGCGCTCTGGCCCTCTACGCCATCGAACGGGATGCCAAGAATGCCGGGTACGGCATGACTTCCGTCTCATCGGGCGGAATCGGCTGCGAAGTGCACATGAAGAACGGGGCCAATCCCGTCTCCAACTTCACAATGGTGCCCGCCGTCGTCACCGATGGCACCGGTGGCGCCCCGGATACGCTGCGTTTCATGGCCAGCTCGAAGACAGGCATTACCCTGCCGACCCGCATTTCCATCGATCACCCGGAAACGGCCTCCAACTTCTTCGTGGATTCCGATGTCGGCATTCAGGACAACGACATGATGATCGCCGTTCCCGCCGCCGGGTGCTCCGGGACGAAGTGGGCCACGGTCTTCCAGGTCACCAACGATCCCAATCCGGGCGGTGGCGGTGGTGGCGGAGGAGGACAGGGCCAGAACAAGGTGATCCACAACTCTGGCCAGAGCGACTGGAACCAGCCGGGCGGCCAGACTATCCTGCCGGCGGGCGGCTACACCGCCGGCGACTATCTCATCAACCTGGGAACCCTGCTGGATCATACCTATAGTGTATCGGCCAACAACTTGACTCTGACCGAGTTCAGTATGGCGACCAATAGCACGGCGTCACGGGATCTCTATCCCCAAATCGTCCAGATCCAGGCGGTCTACGGCAAGGACGACGGAGCGACCGGCACGGCGGACGACGGCATCATCGACACCTGGAATGCCACCACTCCCGCCACCAATGACGGCGCCGCCTGGCGCCGGATCCGGGCCATCCGGGTCGCCCTGGTGGCGCGTAGCCCCATCCTGGAAAAGGAGACGGTGACCACCGATGGCGCCGCCGGCACCACCACCTGCGACAGCGCGACCCCGGCACCGAGCAGCATCTGCTGGAAGCCCAATCCGGGTGGGAACGGCGTCAAGATCGACGTCAATATCGGCAATGCCAATCCCGACTGGCAACGCTATCGCTACCGGGTCTACGAGACCACCATTCCGCTGCGCAATGTGATCTGGCAACAGTGAGCACAGGTGAGCCATGAACAACCAGCTTTCCAAGAAGAAATCCCAGTCCGGCATGGTCCTGATCATCGTCCTGATCTCCGTGGCCATGATGACCATGGCGGCCATGGCCCTGGTGCGCTCCATCGACACCGGCGCCCTGATCATCGGCAACCTGGGGTTCCGGCAGGGGGCAACGTCGGCGGCGGATTCCTCGGTGGAGAGCGCCGTCACCTGGCTTCAGGCCAACAATCTGGGAACGACCCTGTACAACGACATCCCCAATAGCGCCTACTACTCCACCAGCTTCGACGCCCTGGACATCTCCGGGAATTCCACGGCCACGACCCGGGTGCTGGCAGATTGGGACAACGACCTCTGCAACTATGCGGCCGCCGGCAGCTTTGCCGCGTGCAAGGCCGCGTCCTCCGCTGTCACCGCCAACGGCTACACCACCAGCTACATCATCATGCGTATGTGCAAGACGGCCGGCGATCCCAACCTGACCACCAACAATTGCGCCAAGCCCCTGGCCAGCAGCAGTAGCACCAGCCCGAAGCGGGGCGAGCTGAAATACGGCGAGGACAAGCGCTTCGCGCCCGCCTCGGGGCCCTATTTCCGGGTGGTGGTACGTTCCCGGGGGCCGCGCAACACGACCAGCTATACGGAAACCTATCTCCATTTCTGAGCGGGGGAGAAGCAATATGAAAGCAGGAAATGCGGATACGGCAATGACGGGGAGCACGTTCTTCAAAACTGCCCCGGCGGTCATGGCTTCCATCGTCGTTGCCATGCTGGTGGGAGGGGCGAACGGCGCTATTGGTGCGGTGACCGACCTGGCCGACGGCCCCCTGGCCAATGGCGCGACCTCGACCACCGCCATCAAGCCGAACATCGCCTTCATCGTCGATGATTCCGGGTCCATGAACGACCAGAATATGCCCGATGACGATGGCACGAACAAGTCGAAGAAGTGCTGGGGCTGGTACAACTACAACACCCTGGCCTATAACCCGAGCGTCACCTACAAGCCCCCCTACAAGATTGGGGGCACCGTCTATAGCGACGGCGTGACGCGGTACCCGGATGCGAGCTTCACGGCGGCTGTGTGGGACGGCTATTTCGCCAATCCCGGCTACACGTATAGCGGCGACAGCAGTTCCAACGGAGTGGTGGATCTCTCGAATACCGGCAATCTGCCGACTTCGGCCTCCACCAAGTACTACTACACCTATCCGAGCAACAGTTCTGACAATGGCAGCACGTCCTGCCTCACGGACAGCAAGTACACGGCAGTGACCAGCTCCGCCAACATTGCGGCGCCCAATGTGACCACCGGCAGTGCAGAGGCCAAGACCAACTACGCCAACTGGTATTCCTACTACCGCCGGCGTGCCTTCGCCATGAAGGCCGCCACTTCCGAATCCTTCTCCGGCTTGTCCGATCAGTACCGAGTCGGACTCTTCTTCATTGCCAGTGCCGAGAGTGGAGCCTCCTCCCCGGGGCCGAATCACGATCTCAAGATCGATACCTTTTCGGGGACGCAGCGGTCCACCTTCTTCTCTCGGTTGCAGGGCTTCCGGGAGGCAGGCTGGACACCGCTACGGGGAGCTCTGGCCCGCATTGGTCGCATGTACGCGGGCAAGATAGCCAACTGGGACCCGGTCCAGTACTCCTGCCAGCAGAACTTCACCATCTTGTCCACGGACGGCTACTGGAACACTAATTACGAAACCAGTTCCTACGGCCCCTACAAGATCGACGGTTCCACGGCTGTGGGCAACCAGGACGGCATGGCGGCCAGACCGTACTACGACGGGGCCTCCACTATCACCCAGAAAAGAACCAACTCTTTGCAGAAGCGGACGGTCCAGCTTCAGCAGTCAACCGGTGTCCTGCAGACGTGTACCGGTAGAACCGATCCCGGTAAACGATGTGCAAGCAATGGTTCGGGGTGGGCCAATGCCACCGGCACCTGCACGTCATCCGGTTCGGGTGCTTCTCAAGTCAGCTGTCGCTATGTATGGAGCAGCCCGGCAAACGTTGGGTCATGTACCGAGGTTCCGGCCAGTACGAGTTCTCCGTATACCGTTCTGAACGCGACAGACTGCACAAATCCGGCCACGGTTTGGACCAATGTCGATTCCTGCACGGCGGCCACGCCCGATTCCAATGGAGCGTCCACGGAATGCCAATATGCCGGCTGGACCGGTTGGGTCAACGCGAGCACATGCGCTCCGGTAGCCCCCTCGTCCGGCCCTGCCTATACGGTGGGCACAGCCGTCGAATGCCAGAGTGCACCTAGCGGCGGCACCTCCAGCAGCCTGGCCGACGTCGCCTACTACTATTACCAGACCGACCTGCGCACCCCAGATCTGAACAACTGCAGCAACACCATCGGCACCACGACCTACAACAATCTTTGCGACAACAATGTGCTGGGTGCCGGCAAGGACGTCAATCAGCAGCAGCACATGACGAGCTTCACCATCGGTCTCGGCGCCAGCGGCACCATCAAGTATGAGAGCAACTACGAGAACGCCGCCAAGGACACGGACAATTCGACGACCCAGTACTACGACATCAACAACGGCACGGCGAACTGGCCCGACCCGATAACCAATTCCGGCGAAGAGCGCATTGACGACCTCTGGCATGCCGCCGTAAATGGCCGCGGCACGTACTACAGCGCTGGCAATGCGACCAGCCTGTCTTCCGGCATCAAGTCGGCGCTGTCGGGTATAACGGCGCGGACCGGGTCTTCGTCCGCCGCCGCCACGTCCAACCTGGAGCCGGTGGCCGGTGACAACTACGTCTATGTGGCCCTTTACCGCACCGTGTGGTGGGACGGGGATCTCAAGGCCTATACCATCGATCCCAATACCGGCGAGCTGTCGAGCACTTCGGTCTGGTCGGCCCAGGCCAAGCTCGATGCCACGGTGGCCGCTGCCGGAGCGGGCAACGATGGACGCACCATCAAGTATTTCAACAGCAGCGCCGTCGACAAGCTCAAGGATTTCACCAGCGCCAACCTGTCTGCCGACAGCAGGAGCAGCTATTTCGAGAACAAGTGCTCCGGCGCCACCCCGGCCCTGTCCCAGTGCGGCGCCGGAAGCACCTTGACCGCCGCCCAGAAGACCCTGGCGGACAGCGCGGACAACATGGTCAAGTACCTGCGGGGCCAGAATGGCTACGAAATCGAGGCCGGCAATGCCAACCAGCTTTTCCGCAATCGGGAGCATGTACTGGGCGATATCGTCAATGCGGTGCCGGTCTACATGAAGAAGCCGCCCTTCTCCTACGACAAGTTCGATGCCACCTATGGCCAGTTCAAGTCGGACAATGCCAGCCGCGCGCCCACGGTCTATGCTGCGGCAAACGACGGCATGGTGCACGCCGTCGACGCCTCCGACGACCAAAATACCCGCGGCAGCGAGCGTTGGGCCTTTGTTCCGTCCTTCGTGATGCCCAACCTGTACAAGCTGGCGGACAGCAATTACGGCGGAAACCATCGTTACTTCGTCGATGGCTCGCCCACGGTGGCGGATATCTGTACCACCCTGAGCGCCAGCGACTCCAGCCTGTGTGCCGCCAAGGCCAACTGGAAAACCATCCTGGTAGGCGGCTTGAACAAGGGGGGCTGCGGTTACTACGCGCTTGATGTAACCGACCCGACGGCGCCGAAGGGGCTGTGGGAATTCAGCGACGCCAATCTCGGCTACAGCTTCGGCAATCCAGTGGTCACCAAGCGCAAGGACGGGAAATGGGTCGTCATCGTCTCCTCCGGCTACAACAACGTGCCGGGCAACGACTGCGGCAGTACTGGGGGCGACGGCAACGGCCACGTTTTCGTGCTCGATGCGGCGACCGGGGCCCTGCTCGACGACATCCCCACCTACACCTCGGCTGCCACCGCGGCCGGCAGCGCCGCCACACCGAGCGGTCTCGCCAAGCTCAACGCCTGGGTCGCCAACGAATACGTGAACGTCGCCAGCCGGCTCTATGGCGGCGACCTGCTTGGCAACCTCTGGCGCATCGACTTCGATGACAACTACGGGACCAGCGGCAAGGAGGCCACGCTCCTGGGGCAATTCACCGTCAGCGGTTACAAGCAGCCTGTCACTGTCAAGCCGGAGCTGGGCGAGGTGACCTCCGGGGCGGTGACTTATCCGGTCGTCCTGGTGGGCACCGGCAAGTACCTGGGCTCGACCGATTCCGCTGATACCCACCAACAGTCCATCTACGCCATCAAGGACAAGCTAACCGATACCGGCTACGGCAGCGTCCGCGACGACAGCCACTTCGTCAGCCGTACCCTGACCCAGACCACCGACTCGTCCGGGCGCGCCATCCGGACTGTTTCGGGCAGCAGCATCGACTGGGCGGACAAGGATGGCTGGTACATCGACCTCAACCCGGACAACCAGTCGCCCACCGAGCGTGTCAATGTGGATATGCAATTGCAGTACAACGTCCTGACGGCGGCGGCCAACGTTCCCGATCAGAATGCCTGCAACGTCGGCGGCTATGCCTGGCTCTACTTCATCGACATCGACACCGGCAGGAACCTGAGCACTTCGGGGAATTCGGCCATCGGCGTGAAACTGTCGAGCAACGCCCTAGTGGCGGGTATCAAGACGGTGAAGCTGTCCAACGGCAAGACTGTGACGATCGTCACCGACACCGCCGGTGGCGTGGGTGTCGAGAGCAATCCCAGCGGAACCGGCGCCGCCGCCGGCGCGGTGCGGCGGACCATGTGGCGGGAAATTCCCGATTGATGAAATGGCAAGGGCCGCCTCCTCGGCAACTCATGGAGGGGGCGGCATGATGGCATCTTCCGTTGTTCGTTTGCTGGGGCCCTTGGCGGTCTCCCTTGCCCTGCATGCGGCCCTGTTCGCTGTGGTGGGGGATCGTCCCCCGGAGGCGGACGATTGGCGCCAAACCCTGGCTGCAAGCCCACGGGCTGCGACTCTCGATGTCTGGCTCGGTAAGTCGGCCGAGCCGGAGAAGCCGATGGAAACTCCGACGGTAAATCGCGAGCCGCCGGTCGGCATGGGAGAGCTACCGGCTCCGGAGCCCGTGCCGGAGGCGTTGACAGCTCTCCCCACGGTAGCGGTCCCGGCGGTCGAGAAGCTGGAATATCTGCCAGCGCGGGAGTTGGACGGGCGCCCTTATCCTGTCTCGCCCATCGTCGTGCCGTTTCCCGACGTACCCCTTGGCAAGCATAAGGGCAGGGCTGTCCTGGTGCTCTTCATCGCCTCCGACGGAGCCATCGACCGGGCCGAGGTGGAGGAGTCCGATCTGCCGGCACAACTGGAAAAAGTGGCCGTCGACACCTTTCTCAATGCCCGCATGAACCCGGGGATGAAGAATGGCCAAGCCGTGCCCTCCCGTCTCAAGGTCGAAGTCGGCTTCGAAGAATGACAAGCAGGCAACGGGGGCTTGATATTTGCGGCATTCGCCAGTAGAATTGACCGCTTTCGCATTTCGACCTCAAGAGATTTCCATGGCCAACAGCGCACAAGCCCGCAAGCGCGCCCGTCAAGCTGACAAGCAGCGCGCCCACAATGCCAGTCTGCGTTCGACCCTGCGCACCGCAATCAAGCGTGTGCGCCAGGCGATCCAGGCCGGCGACAAAACCGCCGCCCAGAGCGTTTTCCAGCAGTCCATGTCGGTCATCGACCGCATCGCCGACAAGAAGATCATCCACAAGAACAAGGCTGCCCGCTCCAAGAGCCGCCTGTCTGCCCAGATCAAGGCCCTGGCCGCCTGATCGATCTTCGGTCCAAATAAGAATGGCGCCCTAGGGCGCCATTTTTGTTTGTTCTTCCGGCTGTATTTTCAGGCTTATTTGCCCTTGCCTTCGATGGGGCAGACGCCGTCCACGATCTGCAGGTCGTTGTCCTGGGCAAAGTTGAGCATGAAGCGGTAGGCCATGGGTTCGATTTCGCCCAGGCGCCCATCCACGAAGACGGCCTTTTCGCCGTTGTAGTCGCCGGGGCCGACGTAGGGAGAGTACTTCATCTTGCGTTCGGCTCCAAAGGCGGACATCACGCCGCACAGCCGTTCAGCCCAGTCGCTGGGCCGGAATTTCCTCCCTTCTTTGGTCAGTCCGACAATAATGAAGGTGGTCGATTCTGGCGTCGTCATTGTTCCACTCTGTTGGTGCTGGCGGCTTGGGGAACGGCATTTTACCAGATGCGGCATGGCTGTGGCAGAAATGCTGTGGTCTGGACGAAAAGTTCCTTTTCCGATAAGGACATGCGTTGCTTTCCAAGAATTGACTGCATATACTGGATTCATTCTCCTGGCTGGAATACGAATTCATGCAGTCTCTGATGGTGACGAAATATGAGTTCAAGATACGCACCCGTAACGGGGCGCTGGTGGAAGGCTTGTGCATCCACGGCCAGGACGAGGAAGAGGCGCGCCGCAAGCTGGCTCAGATGTACCGGGGCTGCGAGATTCTCCAGGTCCGGGGCGTCAAGGCCAATCTGGCAGGACGCGGCGGCCACGCTCTCAGCTATGAGGAAGTGATGGAGATGATCGTTTCCGGCTGATGGCCGGGGGCGGATTTCTTCACTGCCGAAATCGCCTTGGCCTCGGAATTTCAGAGGAGGCCGTAACCCTTTAGTTCTTCCCGCAGCGCCAGGTAGTCGAGGGCGCCGGTGCTGGCGGCGTTGTGGCGGAAGACGTCGCGGTTCAGGGAAGGGCTTTCGGCCACCGCGACATTCTCCGAAATGACCGTCTCGCACACTTCGGAACCGTAGCGTTCCCGCAGGCGGGAGCGCACATCCTCGCTCATGCGCCGGCGGCGGTCGAAGCGGGTGAGCAGGTAGCGGCGCTCGACCCGACGCTTCAGCACCGGCTCCAGCACCTCCAGGGTGCGAGTGATCTGCTCGGCGGCCTGCAGGGATAGGTAGTCGGTAGAAACGGGGATGAGGAGCAGGTCGCAGGCGAAGATGGCGTTGAGGGCCAGGACGCCGATGTAGGGGCAGCTGTCGATCAGGGTGGTGCGCGGTTCGGTGGCGCTTTCCAGGGCCTCCAGACCGCTCCGCAGCTTGTTCAGGATGGCTGGTCCCTTGCCGAATATGGAGTCCACCTTGATGAGCTGCTGATGGGCCGGAATCAGTCGGCCGACGTGCTCCCACTCCATCTCCAGTTCGGCCAGGGCACGGCCGTCCTGGTAGAAGGCGAAGAGGCTCTTGCCGGCTTCGGCCGGGACGTTGCCGTGGATGCTAGACAGGTGCCCCTGGGGGTCGAGGTCGAGGACGAGGGGCGACTGGCCGGAGCGCTGCAGGGCGGCGGCAAGATTGAGGGTCGTGGTGGTCTTTCCCACCCCGCCTTTCTGATTGAAAACAGCGATCCGCATGGCTCAGTCACTTATATACAAGGTGCTATTTTTCACTTAACATTCACTCTTCTGCAACTCTGCGCGAAATATTTTTTGCGCGGGTGTGGTCGTTCCGGCGGCGATGGCCGCCGTTTTAGTTTCGGCCGCCACTTCGTGGCTTCGCGTCGGCTTCGTGGGCGCGGGCCTGCAGCGAAGCTGGCGTTTCGTTTTCTGGTGGATGCCCATGTCCCACATCATGAACACCTACGCCCGGCTGCCGGTGGCTTTCAGCCACGGTGAAGGCTGCCGGATCACCGATACCGAGGGCAGGGTCTATCTCGACGCCCTGTCGGGTATCGCCGTTTCCACCCTGGGTCATGCCCATCCGAAGCTGGTGGAAGCCATCTCCGCCCAGGCCGGGCGCCTGCTGCATACCTCCAACCTGTACCGTATCCGCGAGCAGGAGCAACTGGCCGACCGCCTTGCCGCGCTGTCCGGCATGGAGGAAGTCTTCTTCTGCAATTCCGGCTGCGAGGCCAACGAGGCGGCCATCAAGCTGGCGCGCTTCTACGGGCACAAGAAGGGTATCGAGGTGCCGACCATCATCGTCATGGACAAGGCCTTCCACGGCCGCACCATGGCGACCTTGTCGGCCACCGGCAACCGCAAGACCCAGGCCGGCTTCGAGCCCCTGGTCCACGGCTTCCTGCGGGTGCCCTACAACGACCTGGATGCCATCCGCAATGTTGCTGAGCACCACCACAACATCGTCGCCGTCATGGTCGAGATCGTGCAGGGGGAGGGCGGCATCAACCTGGCTTCCGTAGACTTCCAGCGCGGCCTGCGGCAACTGTGCGACGAGCAGGGCTGGCTCCTGATCTGCGACGAGGTGCAGTGCGGCATGGCCCGTACCGGCAAATGGTTCGGCTACCAGCATGCCGGCATCCAGCCGGACGTCGCCACCCTGGCCAAGGGCCTCGGCTCGGGGGTGCCCATTGGCGCCTGCCTGGCTGGCGGCAAGGCCGCCAAGCTGTTCGGGCCGGGCAACCACGGCTCCACCTTCGGCGGCAATCCCCTGGCCTGCACCGCCGCCCTCACCACCATCGACACCATCGAGCAGGACGGCCTGATGGCCCGGGCCGAGCGCATCGGCGCCCTGTTGCGCCAGAGCTTCAAGGAGGCCTTCGGCGGGGTCAATGGCGTCGTTGAAATCCGCGGCCAGGGCCTGATGATCGGCATCGAACTCGACCGTCCCTGTGGCGAGCTGGTGCAGCGGGGTCTGGAGTCCGGGCTCCTCATCAACGTGACTGCCGACAAGGTAGTGCGGCTCCTGCCGCCGCTGGTTTTCGGCGAGGCCGAAGCCAAGGAGCTGGTGGAGCGCCTGGTGCCTCTCATCAAGCAATTCCTGTCGGCCTGAGCTCATCATGACCATCAAGCATTATCTGCAATTCAAGGACTTCACGCGGGAAGAGTACGACTATCTCTTCGAGCGCACCGGCTGGATCAAGAACGAGTTCAAGTCCTTCCGGCAGTACTGGCCCCTGGTGGACCGCACCCTGGTGATGATCTTCGAAAAGGCCAGCACCCGCACCCGCCTCTCCTTCGAGGCCGGCATGCAGCAGCTGGGCGGCTCCGCCATCTATCTCAACACCCGGGATTCCCAACTGGGCCGGGGTGAGCCGGTGGAGGACGCTGCCCAGGTGATTTCCCGCATGAGCGACCTGGTGATGATCCGCACCTTCGAGCAGGACATCATCGAGCGCTTCGCCGCCAATTCCCGGGTGCCGGTGATCAACGGCCTCACCAACGAATACCATCCCTGCCAGATCATGGCGGACATCTACACCTACATCGAGCACCGCGGCTCCATCAAGGGCAAGACGGTGGCCTGGGTGGGGGACTCCAACAATGTCTGCAACACCTGGCTGCAGGCGGCCGAGGTCCTGGACTTCAAGGTGCACGTGTCCACCCCGCCGGGCTACGAGATCGAGCCGGAGCGGGCGGGCCTCCACGGCACCGGCCACTTCGAGCAGTTCGCCGATCCCATGGATGCCTGCCGGGGCGCCCACCTAGTCACCACCGACGTGTGGACTTCCATGGGCTTCGAGGCCGAGAACGATGAACGCATGAAGGCCTTTGCCGACTGGCAGGTGGATGGCGACATGATGCGGGTTGCCGACGGGAAGGCCGTGTTCATGCACTGCCTGCCGGCCCACCGGGGCGAGGAAGTCACCGCCGAGGTGATCGACGGGCCCCAGTCCGTGGTCTGGGACGAGGCCGAGAACCGGCTCCACGTCCAGAAAGCTTTGATGGAATACCTGCACCTCGGACGAGTGGGCAGGGTTGAAACGAAATAAGGAAGCGAACATGAGCGACGTCAAGAAGGCCGTCCTGGCCTATTCCGGTGGTCTCGACACCTCCGTCATCCTGAAGTGGCTGCAGGACACCTATGAGTGCGAGGTGGTGACCTTCACCGCCGACCTGGGGCAGGGCGAGGAGCTTGAGCCGGCCCGGGCCAAGGCCCTGAAATTCGGCATCAAGCCGGAAAACATCTTCATCGACGACCTGCGGGAAGAGTTCGTCCGGGACTTCGTCTTCCCCATGTTCCGCTGCAACACCGTCTATGAGGGCGAATACCTGCTGGGTACCTCCATCGCCCGGCCGCTGATCGCCAAGCGCCTCATCGAGATCACCAACCTGACCGGCGCCGACGCCATCTCCCATGGCGCCACCGGCAAGGGCAACGACCAGGTCCGCTTCGAGTTGGGCGCCTATGCCCTCAAGCCCGGCGTCAAGGTCATCGCCCCGTGGCGTGAGTGGGACCTCCTGTCCCGGGAGAAGCTCCTGGCCTACGCCGAGAAGCACGGCATCCCCGTCGAGATGAAGCACAAACAGGGCGGCTCCCCGTACTCCATGGACGCCAACCTGCTGCACATCTCCTACGAAGGCCGCCACCTGGAAAACCCCGCCGCCGAGGCCGAAGAATCCATGTGGCGCTGGACCGTGTCGCCGGAAGCCGCTCCCGACCAGGCCGAGTACCTGGACATCGAATTCGAGAAGGGCGACATCGTCGGCCTCAACGGCACCCGCATGACCCCGGCCCAGGTGCTGGCCAAGCTCAACGAACTGGGCGGCAAGCACGGCATCGGCCGCCTGGACCTGGTGGAAAACCGCTACGTCGGCATGAAGTCCCGGGGCTGTTACGAGACTCCGGGGGGCACCATCATGCTGCGCGCCCACCGCGCCATCGAATCCGTCTGCCTGGACCGGGAAGTCGCCCACCTCAAGGACGACCTCATGCCCCGCTACGCCAGCCTGGTCTACAACGGCTACTGGTGGAGCCCCGAGCGCAAGGCCCTGCAGGTCCTCATCGACCATACCCAGCAGAACGTCAACGGCTGGGTGCGGGTCAAGCTCTACAAGGGCAACGTCATCGTCGTCGGCCGGGATTCCAAGACCGATTCCCTGTTCGATCCGACCATCGCCACCTTCGAGGACGATGCCGGCGCCTACGACCAGAAGGATGCGGGCGGCTTCATCAAGCTCAACGCCCTGCGCATGCGCATCGCCGCCAATCTGGCCGCCAAGAAGAACAAGGGTTAAAAAATGAACGGTGGTGGGTTGTTTGGCCTGACCGAAGAGCAGATCGCGGATTTCGGGGCGACCTGGGGTATCGGCGCCTTCATCCTGTTCATGCTCTTCATCATCGGTGAAATCGCCTGGAAGTCGAAGGCGGGCAAGACCGGCACCTTCGTGCTGTTCTTCGTGCTCGCCTTCGGCATGGTCGGTTTTATCGCCAAGTCAGTGATTCAAAAGCTTTGGGGAATCTGAAATGTCTCAGTTCGACAGCGTTTCCGTCATCAAGAAGGCCAACGTCTATTTCGACGGCAAGTGCGTCAGCCACACCGTCCAGCTCGCCGACGGCACCAAGAAGACCGTCGGCGTCATCCTGCCGTCCACCCTCACCTTCAACACCGGCGCACCGGAGATCATGGAAGGGGTCGGCGGTTCCTGCCGCGTCAAGCTGAAGGGCGAGAGCGAATGGAAGACCTACGGCGAAGGCCAGTCCTTCAATGTGCCGGGCAATTCCAGCTTCGAGATCGCCTGCGACGAGCCCTATCACTACGTCTGCCATTTCGGGTAATCGCGATGCCGAGCTTTGACTTCACGTCCGAAGCCGACATGGTGGCGTTGAAGAACGCCATCGACGTCGCGGCTCGGCAAATCGAAAACCGGTACGACTTCAAGGGCACCTCGGCCAAGGTTGAGCTGAACGAGAAGGACAAGATCATCACCCTGCACGGCGATTCCGACTTCCAGCTCGGCCAGATCAAGGACATCCTGTTCCCGGCCATGGAGAAGAAGGAGACCGAGAGCACCAAGCGCCTCGACCAACAGCCCGTCCAGAAGGTGTCGGGCAACAAGGTCAAGCAGGAGCTCAAAATCAAGCTGGGGATCGAGACCGAATTGGCGAAGAAGATCGTCAAGATGATTAAGGACGCCAAGCTCAAGGTCCAGGCTTCCATCCAGGGCGACGCCGTGCGCGTCCAGGGAGCGAAACGGGACGACCTGCAGGACTGCATCGCCCTGATCAAGAAATCCATCACCGATTTCCCGATCAAGTACGGCAACTTCCGGGATTGATCCGAAGGATTTCCCAGACAACGAACGGCGCCCGCGGGCGCCGTTTTTTCATCCCTTGATGCCGGCGATCCAGGCGGCGTAGAGGCGGTCGGCGAGGCGGCGCATGGCCGGCAGCCGGGCGGGAATGTCGCCCAGCATTTGGGCCGGCGACTGGACGCTCGGCTGGTGGGCAACCGCCGCCGCCTCCTCCGACCACTGGCCGCACCAGGTTTCGATCATCTCCGGCGTCATCTCGACGTGGCATTGCATGCCGAGATGGGGGCCGAGGACGAACATCTGGTTGGCGCAATAGCCGTTGCCCAGGATGCGGGTGGCGCCGGGCGGCAGGCTGAAGGTCTCGCCGTGCCACTGGAAGACCGTGGCCGGCCGTTCGGCCTGATCTCCGAGCCAGGTCCCGGCCAGGTCGTTGCTCTCCGCCTGGGCTTCGCCCCAGCCGATCTCCTTGACCGGGTTGCGTGTCACCTGGCCGCCCAGGGCCTTGCTCATGAGCTGCCCGCCCAGGCAGTGGCCGATGACGGGGATGCCCCTGGCCGCCGCGTCGCGGATGAGGGCGCAGGCCTGGTCGATCCAGGGCAGCGGGTCATTGACGCTCATCGGCCCGCCCATGAAGCAGAGGCCGCCGTAGGCCTCGGCGCTGGCCGGCACCGCCTCTGCCTCGTCAATGGCGACGAGGCGCCAGGGGATGCCGTGCCTTTCGAGGAATATGGCAAAATAGCCCGGGCCTTCGGTCGGAGAGTGGCGGAATATGGCAATAGGACGCATGGCGGACAAGCTGGCTGGGAAGACGGTGAGGCATTTTATGCTGCTTGCCGGCGGCTGCCTATTGGCCTCGGCCGCCAGCGCCACCGATGTGGGGCTGGCCGGTGTCACCTCCAGCAAGGCGATGGTGATGATCAACGGCGGCGATCCCCGCACCCTGGCGGTCGGCCAGGCAGCCGACGGGGTCAAGCTCCTTGCCCTGCAAAGTGACCAGGCCGTCTTCGAGGTCGATGGCAAGAGGCGTATCCTGCGGGTCGGCCAGCACGCGGTGGGCGCCGCCGGCGGTGACGGCGCCGGCAAGGTGATCCTGACGGCTGACGGCCAGGGACACTTCGTGACCACCGGCACAGTTAACGGCACCTCGGTGCAGTTCCTGGTCGATACCGGGGCCACCATGGTTTCCCTGGGGGCCGGTGATGCCCGGCGCATCGGCCTCGACGGGAACCGTGGCCAGCGCGGCTTCACCCAGACGGCCAACGGGCAGGCCGAGGTTTCCCGGGTTAAACTGGACACGGTGCGCGTCGGCGACATCACCCTGCACAACGTCGATGCGCTGATCCACCAGAACGACATGCCTCTCGCCCTGCTCGGCATGAGTTTCCTGAACCGGATGGAAATGCAGCGAGACGGAAGCAGCATGACGTTGAAAAAACGATTTTAGGAGAGTAACAAATGCCCCAACGTGATCACGAAATCGCTCTGCTGCGCAAGGAGCTCGAAATGCTGATGGGGGAGCGGCAATTGCTGCTCCAGATCGCCGGCGCCTCGGCGGCCCTGATCGCCGGGCTCGACAGCCAGCGTCTGCCGGTGGGCGCTGTGGAAGCCGCCGACGTGGTGGCCACCTCCATCAACCAGCTGCCCGAGGAAACCTTGCGGGACGCGCTCAATTCCATCCACGCCCATGTGGAGGTCGAAGAAGCGCCGAAAGCGGAAAACGGCCGGGCATGACGCTCGACCTCGCTCGCCTGCGGGCCAGCCTGCTGCCTGAACCGGCGGCAGGCCACGTCCTGTCGGAGGAGGGCGCCGACAGCCTGCCGTTGACCCCGGCGGCCGTCCTTTTTCCCATCGTCTCCAGGGCCAACGGGCAGACCGTTCTGCTCACCAAGCGGACCGCCCATCTCAAGGACCATCCGGGTCAGATCAGCTTCCCCGGGGGACGGGTGGAAACTACCGATCCCACCCCCATCCACACCGCCCTGCGAGAAACCGCCGAAGAGATCGGCCTGGGGGAGGCCCACGTGGAAGTTCTCGGTTTCCTGCCCGAATACCGCACCGTCACCGGCTTCCGGATCACCCCCGTGGTCGGGCTGGTGACGCCGCCCTTCGAGCTGCGGGCGGATCCTTTCGAGGTGGCTGAGGTCTTCGAGGTGCCCCTGTCCTTCCTTCTGGATCCGGCCAACCATCAGCGCCAATCCGTGGAATACAAGGGCGGGCTGCGCCAGTACTATGCCATTCCCTACGGTGAATACCTTATATGGGGCGCCACCGCCGGCATGATACGTTTCCTGTTTGAGCGCCTGCATGCCATTGGCGAGCTGCACGGCGCCGACAGATGTGATATTGTGCACCGCAGCATCACAGAATAACGCCCCTCAGGGCACACCCCAAGTTCATCCATGAGTCTCTTTTCGCTGATCGCCGTATTTCTGCTCGAGCAGTTGAAACCCTTGCCCTATCGCCGGCTGGTGGCCGACCCGGTCCGCGCCCTGGCCGACTTCGTGGAAACGCGGCTCAATGCCGGCGAGTACAGGCACGGGGTCCTGGCCTGGTCGGTCATCGTGGTGCCCCCGGTGCTGCTGACGGCGGCCCTGTATGTCGTCCTCCACCGCGTGAATCCCCTTCTGGCCCTGGCATTCAACGTGGTGGTGCTCTACCTCACCATGGGATTCCGGCAATTCAGCCACCACTACACCGAAATCCAGCTGGCCCTGCGCCTCGGCGACCTGGAGCGGGCCCGGCAATTGCTCGCCGAGTGGCAGGGCCGTTCCGCCCAGGGGCTCGGCTCCGGCGATATCGCCCGCCTGGCCATCGAGCAGGCCCTGGTGGCGTCCCACCGCCATGTCTTCGCCGTCCTGGTCTGGTTCGTGCTGCTGCCCGGCCCCAGCGGCGCCGTCCTCTACCGCCTGGCGGCCGTGGTGGCCGAGCGCTGGCGCGAAAGCGACAACCTTGGCCGGGGCGAGTTTGTCAAATTCTCCCAACGGGTCTTCAGCGTCATCGAGTGGCTGCCCCTGCGGGCGACCGCAGCTGCCTTCGCCATCGTCGGCGACTTCGAGGATGCCGTGTACTGCTGGCGTACCCAGGCCAGCCTGTGGTCCGACCGGGATCTCGGGATCGTCCTCGCCAGCGGCGCCGGCGGGCTCGGGGTCCAGCTCGGTATGCCGGTCGTAGAGAGCGGCGAGGTCACCGACCGCGCCGAACTGGGCATCGGCGAGCCGGCCGACGTGGATTTCATGCAGAGCGCGGTGGGGCTCGTCTGGCGTGCCATCCTGCTCTGGATGCTACTGCTTTTCTTGTTAGGGCTTGCCACCTTGGTGGGCTGACAATTTTTCACAGGAGGTTCTTCGCATGACTAAGGAAGTGGTTGTTCTTTCTGCAGTTCGCTCCGCCATTGGCGCTTTCGGCGGTTCCCTCAAGGACATGGAGCCGGCCGAGCTGGGCGGCGTCGTCGTCAAGGAGGCCATTGCCCGTTCCGGCGTCGATCCCAAGCAGATCACCTTTGCGACCGTCGGCAACTGCATCCCGACCGAGTCCCGCTACCCCTACGTGGCCCGCGTCGCCACCATCCAGGGCGGCATGACCATGGATTCCGTGGCCTTCGCGGTGAACCGCCTGTGCGGCTCCTCCCAGCAGGCCATCGTCAGCTCCGCCCAGGCCATCATGATGGGCGATGCCGAATTCGCCCTGGCCGGCGGCGTCGAGAACATGTCCCGTGGCGCCTACCTGATGCCCGCTCTGCGCTCCGGCGCCCGCATGGGCGACACCAAGGCCATCGACGCCATGGTGGCCGTCCTGACCGACCCCTTCGGCGTCGGCCACATGGGCGTTACCGCCGAGAATCTGGCCACCAAGTGGGGCATCACCCGGGAAGACCAGGACGCCTTCGCCCTAGAATCTCAGAAGCGTGCCGCCGCCGCCCAGGCCGAAGGCCGTTTCAAGGGCCAGATCGTCCCCATCACCTTCCAGACCCGCAAGGGCGACGTGGTTTTCGATGCCGACGAGCACCTGAAGCCGGCCACCACCCTGGAGTCCCTGGCCAAGATGAAGCCGGCCTTCAAAAAGGACGGCACCGTCACCGCCGGCAACGCCTCCGGCATCAATGACGCCTCCGCCTTCCTGGTTCTGGCCGACGCCGCCAAGGCCGCTGCCGCCGGCCACAAGCCCATCGCCCGCCTGGTGTCCTACGCCATCGCCGGCGTTCCCAACGACCTCATGGGCGAAGGCCCGATCCCGTCCTCCAAGCTGGCCCTGAAGAAGGCCGGCCTGACTCTGGACCAGATCGACGTGATCGAATCCAACGAAGCCTTCGCGGCCCAGTCCATCGCCGTGGCCCGCGGTCTCGACCTCAACCCGGCCAAGACCAACGTGAACGGCGGCGCCATCGCCCTCGGCCATCCGGTGGGCGCCACCGGCGCGGTCATCGTCACCAAGCTCCTGCACGAAATGCAGCGCTCCGGCGCCCGCTACGGTATGGCCACCATGTGCATCGGCGGCGGCCAGGGCATCACCACCATCTACGAACGCGTCTAACCCGGCGCCTTCGGGTTGTCCCGGAACCCGGCGGTGCGAACCGCCGGGTTTTCTTTTGCACCAAATCCGGCGGGCAGGCTCTAACCAGTGTTTCTGCGACAGGAGGAGCCGTGACCTATTGCGTCGGCATGCGTCTCGATGCGGGGCTGGTGTTTCTCTCGGACTCCCGGACTAACGCCGGGGTGGACCACATCAACACCTTCCGCAAGATGCATTTCTTCGAGCGCCGGGGAGACCGGGTGCTGGCCCTGATGACCGCGGGCAACCTGTCCATCAGCCAATCGGTGGTCAATACCCTGCGGGAGCGCCTGGAATCGACCCGGCACATGAATCTCCACAAGGTGCCCAACATGTTCGAGGCGGCCAAGCACGTGGGCGATTGCCTGCGGGAAATCCACGACCGGGACGCCAACGCCCTCAAGAATTTCGGCGTCGATTTCTCAGCCTCCTTCCTGCTGGGGGGACAGATCAAGGGGGAGGAACCCCGGCTCTTCAATATCTACGCGGCCGGCAATTTCATCGAGGCAACCCGGGAGACGCCCTATTTCCAGATCGGCGAGTCCAAGTACGGCAAGCCCATCATCGACCGGGTCATCAACAGCCGCACCTCCCTGGACGAGGCCGCCAAGTGCGCCCTGATCTCAATGGATTCGAGCATCCGCTCCAACCTGTCGGTAGGCCTGCCCCTGGACCTCCTCATCTACGAGAGCGACGCCCTCAAGATCGGCCACCACTGCGTCATCACCGAGGACAGCGCCTATTTCAACCTGATACGAAGGCTGTGGGGGGAACGGCTGCGGCAGGTATTCACCGAGCTGCCCGAGCCGGACTGGAACACCATCCACCTCACCGCCGAGACCCTACGCCAGCAGTCCCCGGCTCCCGGCCGGAAGCGGGTCGAAAGCCGGAGCGGCTGAAGGAGCCGGCGGCCCGCGGCCCCGGGCGAGGCTCCCGGAAAGGCCGGCGATAGGCTAGACTTGCGGCCTTTCCCATGCCCCAAGACGGCGCACGCAGGTGCGCCGTCATCGTTCCAGCAGCCCGATGGCCATCGCCGCAACTCCTTCCATGCCTTCAGATGCTCCCCTGGTAGCCGTCGTCGGCGGCGGGCCGGCCGGCCTCATGGCGGCGGAAGTCCTGGCCGCCGGCGGGGTGCGGGTGGAGCTTTTCGACGCCATGCCCTCCCTGGGGCGCAAGTTCCTGATGGCCGGCAAGGGCGGCATGAACATCACCCACTCGGAGCCCCGGGATGCCTTCCTGTCCCGCTTCGGGGACCGCCGGCCCTGGCTGGAGCCACTCCTCGACGCCTTCGGCCCGGAGGCCCTGCGGCGCTGGCTGGCGGACCTCGGCATCGACACCTTCGTCGGCACCTCCGGCCGCGTCTTCCCCACCGACATGAAGGCGGCGCCGCTGCTGCGGGCCTGGCTCCATCGCCTGCGCGCCGCGGGGGTGGCTTTCCACGTGCGCCACCGCTGGTGCGGCTGGGCGGAGGACGGCCGGCTGCTGTTTTCGACGCCGGATGGCCCGCGCCCGGTGGCGGCGGACGCCACGGTGCTGGCCCTGGGCGGCGGCAGCTGGGCGAGGCTCGGCTCGGACGGCGCCTGGGTGCCGCTCCTGGAACAGCGCGGCGTTCCCGTCGCCCGCCTGCGTCCCGCCAACTGCGGCTTCGACGCGAAATGGAGCGAGCATTTCCGCAGCCGCTTCGCCGGTCAGCCGGTCAAGCCGGTAGTGGCGAGCGTGGGCGAGCGGCGGCAGCAGGGGGAATTCAACATCACCGAAAGCGGCGTCGAGGGCGGCCTCATCTACGCCCTGTCAGCGCCCCTGCGGGACCGCATCGACGCCGGCGAAGCGGCGGTCCTCCATCTGGACCTGGCCCCGGGGCGCAGCCTGGAGCGGCTGCAGGCGGACCTCGCCCGGCCCCGGGGCCGGGATTCCCTGGCCAACCACCTGCGCCGCCGGGCCGGCATCGAGGGCGTCAAGGCCGGCCTGCTGCGGGAGCTGGCGGCGCCCGAGACCGTCGATTCCCCGGCCGGGCTGGCCGCAGCCATCAAGGCCCTGCCCCTCGAGGTGGTGGCGCCCCGGCCCCTGGACGAGGCCATCAGTACGGCGGGGGGCGTCGCCTTCGAGGCCCTGGACGCCCGGCTCATGGTGCGGCGGCTGCCGGGGGTGTTCTGCGCCGGCGAGATGGTCGACTGGGAGGCCCCCACCGGCGGCTATCTCCTCACCGCCTGTTTCGCCAGTGGCCGGGCGGCGGGGGTAGGCACGCTGGCCTGGCTGGCCGAGAGACGCGCCGGCCGGCCGCCGGAGCGGCCCTAGCAGTAATGCTGCCCAACCAGCCTTGCTCACCGCAGGTGAAGATCAAAGCCAATTGAACGGTGTTGGCCTCAGCCCGCTTGGGCCGCCGTCCGGCGGGACAGCGCGCCGTGCTCGCTGCGGATCTTCCGCAGGGCTGCGAGGGCCAGGTTGAAGTCGAAGCTCGACAGGTATCGCTCCAAGGTCCGGTAGTCCGTCCCCAGGGCCGGCTGCAGCAGCGGCGAGAGGTCGTTGAACAGTGCCTGGGCCCGCACGTCGTCATGGAGCAGCAGCTTCTCCAGTTCGTCCAGGCCCTGGCGCACCGTCTCCCAGTCGATGTTTCCGGACGGCGGGGGCGGAGCCGCGGTCGCCGGCAGGCAGCCGAGGATGGGGATCGTCACGGCAGTCCACGCAGCTTCAAGGTCGCCGATGAGCCGCCCCACCTGGGCGCTGTCCGAGCGCTCGCGGATGGTGGCCTCCAGCGCGGCGGCGGCGGCCTGGATCGTCTTCATGCCCAGGGTGCCGGCCGCGCCCTTGAGGGAATGGACCAGGCGCTGGGCCTCGCAGAACCCGCCGGTGGCCAGGGCCTGGCGCAGGCGGGGAACGTCGTCGGCATGGCTTTCGGCGCAGGTGGCGAGGAGGCGCACATAGCTCGGCAGGCGGCCGCGCACGCTGGCCAGGCCGAATTCCACATCCAGCCCGGGGATGGCGGCGAGGCGCTCCTTGAGGCCGTCGGCTGCACGGGGCGGGAGCGGCGGGTTGGCCGGCGCCGCCTGGCGCCGGGGGAGCCAGTTCAGCAGGGTCGAATAGAGGGCATCCGGGTCTACCGGCTTGGCGACGTGGTCGTTCATGCCGGCTTCCAGGCAGCGCAATCGGTCCTCCCCGAGGACATTGGCGGTCATGGCCAGGATGGGGGTGGCGCGGTGGCCCGGGGTGGAGCGGATCAGGCGGGATGCCTCGAGGCCGTCCATGACCGGCATCTGGACATCCATGAGGATCAGCTCGTAGGCGGTCTGCCGGGCCATCTCCAGGGCCTGCAGGCCGTTCTCTGCCAGGTCCACGACGAAGCCGACGGCCTGGAGCAGGTCCTTGGCGACTTCCTGGTTGATGGGGTTGTCCTCCACCAGCAGCAGGCGGACGCCCTGGTAGTGGCGCAGCAGGGATTGCCCGGCGTCGGCGCCCGGCGGGATCTCATCGGCTGCCGCCGGGAACGGCTGGCCGCGGCCCAGGCGGGCGGTGAACCAGAAGGTGCTGCCTTGCCCGAGGCGGCTTTCCACTCCGACCCGGCCGCCCATCAGGACGGCCAGCCGGCGGCTGATGGCCAGGCCGAGGCCGGTGCCGCCGTAGCGGCGGGTAGTGGAGCTGTCGGCTTGCTCGAAGGCCTCGAACAGCCGGACCTGGGCATCGGAGGCGATGCCGATGCCGGTGTCCCGGACCTCGAAGCGCACCAGGATTCCCGCCTCGTCCTCGTCGAGCCAGCGGGCCGCCACGGCGACGCTGCCCTGGTCGGTGAACTTGACGGCATTGCCCAGGAAATTGAGGAGGATCTGGCCGAGCCGCAGGGCGTCGCCCCGCAGCAGGCCGGGCAGGCGCGGGTCGATTTCCTGCTGCAGGGACAACCCCTTGTAGTCGATCTTTTCCGCCACCAGGGTGACGACGTTGTCGAAGACCCGCTGCAGTTCGAAGTCCGCCTGCTCCAGGGTGAGCTTGCCGGCTTCCACCTTGGAGATGTCGAGGATGTCGTTGATGATGGTGAGCAGGTGCTGGGCCGCTTCCGATACCTTGCCCAGCTTGTCGCGGATGCCCGGATCGTCGGTGCTCTGCCGGGCCAGGTGGGTGAGGCCGATGATGGCGTTCATGGGGGTGCGGATCTCGTGGCTGACGTTGGCCACGAAGGCACTCTTCGCCCGGCTGGCTTCCTCGGCGGCTTCCTTGGCGGCGCCCAGGGCCGCCTCCGCGCGCCGGCGCATGACGATGCGCCAGAGGTCGTCGCCGATGAGCTGCAGCTCGTGGAGATCGGACTCGTCGTAGTCGCTGGGCTTGTTGCCCACCCCAAGCACCATTCGGACCCCGCCGTTCTCGATGACCGGCACCCCCATGTGACGCAGGAGCGGCACATGGCCGTCCGGCGTCCCCCGGCGCTGGGCCAGGTGCGGGTAGTCGTTGTGCATGGCGGGCCGGCGGGTGCGGACGGTTTCCGCCCAGATGCCGGCCCGGGAGACAGGATAGTGGCGGTCGTAGGCGGCCTCGCACACCTGCCGGGTGCCGGTGGACCAGGTGACAAGTTCCAGGGTCTCCTGGTCCTCGTTCACGAAATGCAGGTAGCCAATTTCGCTGCCGGTGAGGCGCACCGCCTCGTCGATGCCCAGCTGGAGCAGGGCCCGCTCGTCCAGCTGGTCGGCCTTCTGGCTCATGGCGAACATGGCCTGCAGGCGGGAGTCGCTGATCATCAGGCGGCGGTTGGCGGCGGCCAGTTCGCTGGTGCGCTCGGCCACCAGCTCTTCCAGGTGGTGGCGGTACTGGTCGAGCTCGGCGCCGATGAGTTTCCTCTCGGTGATGTCTTCCTTGATCGCCAGGTAATGGGTGATGCGCCCGTCCGGCTGGCGCACCGGCGAGATATTGGCGAATTCGTAGAAGACCTCGCCGTCCTGCTTGCGGTTGATGAATTCTCCCTTCCAGGAGTGGCCGGCCTGGAGGGTCTGCCAGAGGTCCTCATAGGTCTCCGGCCCGGTCAGGGAGGACTGCAGGAAACGGGGATTGCAGCCGATGACCTGCTCCCGGGTGTAGCCGGTGATGGCCAGGAAGGCGTCATTGACGTACTCGATGCGGGCGTCCCGGTCGGTGATGACGACGCTATGGGGACTCTGGTCCACGGCCAGCATGAGCTTGCGCAGCTGCTCCTCGGCCTGGCGCTGCTCGGTGACGTCGGCGATGTAGGCGAGCACCAGGGGTTCGTCGCCGAGGCGGATGGTTTCCGCCGAGATGCTCACCCGCCGGAAGCGGCCCTGGCGATCCTTCCACAGGGTCTCGTAATTGAAGAGGGCGCCTTCCCGGTTGAGCTGCTCCCGCCATTGGATGCGAGCGGCGTCGTCGGGCCACAGGCCGACCTCCACCGAGGTGCGGCCGACCAGCTCCTCCCGCGGCCAGCCGAAGGTCTGGGCGTAGCGGTCGTTGATGTCCACATAGCAGCCGTCGGCGACCCGGGTGATGGAAATGGCCACCGGGCTGGCGCGGAACGCCACCCGGAAGCGCTCCTGGAGCTTGCGGGATTCCTCCCGGCTGGCGTGCACGGCGCTCATGTCGCGGATGGCCGCGAAGAACACCGGCTGGCCGTTCCAGGAGCCGTGGGTGATGCGGGTATCGGCAGGGATGGCGCGGCCGTCGGCCCGCAGCAGGGGCAGGTCGGTGTGGCCGCCATGGCCGGCCTGGGCGGCGGCCAGCAGGCGCCGGGATTCGGCGTGGCGGTCCGGCGGCCGGATGGTGAATACGGGCTGGCCGATCAGGCGGTCGCCGTAGCCGAGCCCCTCCGACACCGCCCGGTTGTAATGGAGAATATGGCCCTGGACATCGATGATGAACAGGTAGTCGTCGAGGGAGGAGAACAGGCTCTCGAAGCTCTGCTGCTTCTCCGCCAAGGCGAGTTCCGCCCGCTTGCGCTCGCCGATGTCCATGAGGGTGCCGCTGGAGCGCAGGGGCATGCCGTTGCGGCTGCGTTCGGTGATGCGCCCCCGGGAACGCAGCCACACCCAGTCGCCGTCACCGCAGCGCAGGCGGCACTCGATCTCGTAGGGATGGTCGGAGGAGGCGGACCGCCGGGCCAGGGCGATGGCGGTGGGGCGGTCCTCCGGATGGAGACAGTCCTGCCAGTCCCGGTGGCCGGCCGGCAGGGCTTCCGGCGCGCAGCCCAGGAGATTGGCGACGCTGTGGCTCCAGGTGTAGCGGTCGGTGACGAAATCGTATTCCCAGACCCCGGTGCCGGTGCTCTCCAGCAGCATGGTCAGGCGATCCTCGGCCTCGGCCCTTTCCAGCTGGATGGCCTGGCGGTGCCAGGCGTTGTTCATGATCTCGAGCCCCAGCCTTTCCAGCAGGCGGTGCTGGCTGATGACGCCCACCACCTGGCCGCGGTCGTCGAGGACCGGCATGTGGCGGCAGTTCAGGCTGCGCATCCGCTCCAGGGCGTCGGCCATGGAGTCGGCATGGGACACCGCATGGACCGGCGAGCTCATGACATCCCGCATGGTGATGGCGCTGGGGTCGGCCTGGCGGGCCAGGAGCCGGGTGATGTCCCGCTCGGTGACGATGCCGACGGCCTGGCGCTTGTCCATGACCAGGAGGTAGTCCCAGCGGTTCTTCACCATCCGGTCCAGGGCCTCGGAGACCGGGCGGTGGGGGGGCAGGCCGGGAATTTCCCGGTCCATGACCATGGCCAGGTTCTGGAACTTGCGGAAGACGTCGAGGCCGAGGTGGGTGCGGAAATCCGTCTCGCTGGCAACGCCAACCGTCTCGCCGACGGCATTGACCACCACCAGGTGGCGGCAGCCGTGGTCGCCGAGCAACTGGGCGGCAGAGCGGAAATCCAGGTCCTGCGGGGCCGTCAGAACCGGCGTGCTCATGATGCTGGTCACCGGTTGGCCGCAGGTCAGGCGGTCGTGGAGCAGCAGGACGGCATCCCGCTCGGTGATGATGCCCAGGGGGCGGCGGTTCTCCCTCTGCACCACCAGGCAGGAGAGGTGCTCCTCGGCCATGATGCGTATGGCTTCCTCGACCTGGCATTCGGGGGCGACATACGTGACCCGGGAGGTCATGATGTCCGCCAGCTTGAGTTTGGTGATGGACTTCACGGGCGGGAATCCGGGCGGCTCATTCTCCGTCGCCGTAGCGTTCGGCGATGTTGCGGAAATGGGCGAAATTGTTCATGAAGGCGTCCACCACGTCCGGGTCGAAATGCCGGCCCCGCTCGTTGGCGATGATGTCGCGGGCGACCTCGAAGGGCATGGGCGGCTTGTAGACCCGGCGGCTGATGAGGGCGTCGAAGACGTCGGCCAGGGCCATCAGGCGGGCGGAGACGGGGATCTCGTCGCCCCGGAGCCCCTCCGGATAGCCGCTGCCGTCCCAGCGTTCATGGTGGTAGTGGGCGATTTCCTTGGCCAGGGTCAGGAATTCCACCGGCTTGGCGGCATCCCGCTCGGCCTGCTCGATGGCCTCGGACCCCAGCTTGGCGTGGGTCTTCATGATTTCCCACTCTTCCGGGGTGAGCTTGCCGGGCTTCAGGAGGATGTGGTCGGGGATGCCGACCTTGCCGATGTCGTGCAGCGGCGCCGACTTGGCCAGGGCCTCGATGGTGCGCTCGGTGAGGAAGGCCGAGAAGCGGGGATGGTTCTGCAGGTCCCGGGCCAGGGTGCGGACGTATTCCTGGGTGCGGTGCAGATGGTTGCCGGTTTCCGGGTCGCGGGTTTCGGCCAGGCGGGCGAGGGCGTGGATGCTGACTTCCTGGATCAGCTGGTTTTCGCTCATGCGCCGCGCCACCTCGGCTTCCAGGTAGGTGTTCTGGTTGCGCAGCCAGTCCCGGGCGTGCTTGACCTCGAGCTGGGCCCGCACCCGGGCCATGACGATGGCCGGCCGCAGGGGCTTGGTGATGTAGTCCACGGCGCCGCAGTCGAGGCCATGTTCCTCGTCCTCGGTGGAATCCATGGCGGTGACGAAGATGACCGGGATTTCCCGGGTGCGGGGGTCTTCCCGCAGGTGGGCGAGGACGGCGTAGCCATCCATCTCGGGCATCATGACGTCGAGCAGGATGAGGTCGGGCTGGGGCTCGCTGGCGGCGATCTGGAGGGCCCGCTGTCCGGAATTGGCGGCCCGCACCCGGTAGGTGGGCTGCAGCAACTCGCCCAGGACCGTCAGGTTCTCCGGGGTGTCGTCAACGATAAGAAGGGTCGCCCGATGTCTGTCCATCGCTTCCGTGTATCTCCGCTTGCAGGCCGAAAGGCACGGTCGCCCCCCGACAATGATCTTCGGTATTGTCGTGCATTGGCAGGCGTCTTGTCACCGCCGAAGTGCCCTTTGGCGGTGTTCCGCGGCCAAAATGTCGTTCAGGCGATTTCGGCGGCGATGCGCCGGTAGGCGGCGAAGCGGCGCTCGTCCATGCGGCGGTCGGCGAGGGCCAGGCGCAGGGCGCAGTCGGGCTCCCGGTCGTGGCGGCAGTCCCGGAAGCGGCATTGGCCGAGATAGGGGCGGAATTCCCGGAAGGCATGCTCGAGCCCGGCCCGGTCCAGGTGGGCGAGGCCGAATTCCTGCAGGCCCGGGGAGTCGATGAGATGGCTGGTGGCGTCCAGGTGGTAGAGGCAGGCGTGGGTGGTGGTGTGCTTACCGGAATCGAGGGCAGCGGAGATTTCCCGGGTGGCGGCATTGGCCTCCGGCACCAGGGCATTGACCAGGGTGGACTTGCCCATGCCGGACTGGCCGACCAGGACACTGGTGCGGCCTGACAGGTGGGGGCGCAGGTCCTCGGCGTGGGCCCGGGCCGACAGCTCGACGATGGAGTAGCCGAGATTCCTGAAGATATCCAGGCGCTGGCGGGCGGCGGGCAGGCGGTCCGCCAGGTCGCACTTGTTGAGGACGATAAGGACGTCGATGTCCTGGCTCTCGGCGGCGATCAGGGTGCGGGTCACCAGCTCGTCGGAGAATGCCGGCTCCACCGCCACCACCAGGACCACCTGGTCCACGTTGGCGGCGATCAGCTTCTGGCGGAATTCGTTGGAGCGGTAGAGGAGATTGCGGCGGGGCTGGATGCCCTCGATGACCCCCTGGTCGGCGGCCGTCCGGCGGAAGTCCACCCGGTCGCCGCAGGCGATCTCGCTCTTCTTGCCCCGGGGAAAGCAGGGCAGGATCGAGCCGTCCTGCCGTTCCACCATGTACTGCCGCCCGTGGGCGGCGACCACCAGTCCGCTTTCCGTCATTGGCCGGCCGCCAACTGCTCGACCCGGCCGGCGCTGGCGAAGTCCCGTTCGGTGAGCCCGCCGGCGCTATGGGTGGTATAGGCCACCCGGACCCGGGAATAGCTCACTTCGAGATCGGGGTGGTGGTCCTCCTGCCGGGCGATGTCGGCCACGGCATTGACGAAGGCCATGGTGGCGTCGAAATCCCGGAAGCGGAATTCCTTGGCGATGGCACCGCCCGAGGACGTCCAGCCGGGCAGGTTCCGGAGGCGTTCGGCGATGGTGTCGGGATTCATCATGTGTCGCTCGTCACTTGTCGAATTTGTAGTACTGCTGGTTGAGCCAGGCGGCCACGGCGGCTTCTTCCTCGGGCAGCCAGCCGGCCTTGGCCATGGTGTTGCAGAACGCCACCCGCTGCAGAAGCTCTTCCTTGTTGGCCACCAGGCGGCCTTCCCGGGTGTACATCCGGCTGCCGTCGCCACCGTACATGCGGGCGTGGCAGGCGACGCAGCTCCTGTCGTGGAGGGTCTTGCCCAGGCCGGCGTCGGCCTTGGCCAGGGGATCGTCGGCGAAGGCGGCACCGGCAAGGAGGGCGGCCATCAGGAAGACGATCCGGCGCATGGGGCTACTGGGCCTGCAATTGCCGCAGGTGGTCGATGCGTTCGGCCGCCGGCGGGTGGGAGTCGTAGACGATGGAATGGAGCGGGTCCGGCGTCAGGGTGGCGGCGTTGTCCTCGTAGAGCTTGACCAGGGCCCGGGCCAGGTCGTCGGCACTGGCGTGGCGGGCGGCATAGGCGTCGGCCTCGAACTCGTGGCGGCGGGAGAGGAGGCTCATGACCGGGCTGGCCGGGAAGGTGAACACCGGGATCACCAGGAAGAAGAGGATCAGCCCCAGGGCCGTGTTCCCGGCCGGCACCCCGAGGCCCTCGTAGAACCACGGGGCGTCGATCAGCTGCCCGAGGAGCCAGAGGCCGGCCAGGGACAGCCCGAACATGAGGGCGATGCGCTTGGCCACGTGGCGATGGCTGAAGTGGCCCAGTTCGTGGGCCAGCACCGCCTCGATCTCGGTAGGCTGGAGGCGGGAGAGCAGGGTGTCGAAGAAGACGATGCGCTTGGAGCGGCCGAAGCCGGTGAAATAGGCGTTGCCGTGGCTGGAGCGCTTGGAGCCGTCCATGACGAAGAGCCCCTTGGACTGGAAGCCGCAGCGCTTCAGGAGGGCCTCGATGCGGGATTTCATCTCGCCGTCCTCGAGGGGTGAGAACTTGTTGAAGAGGGGGGCGATCCAGGTCGGGTAGATGAAGAGGATCAGGAGATTCACCGCCGACCAGAAGAGCCAGACGTAGAGCCACCAGCGCTCCCCCATGGCCGCCATCAGCCAGAGCACCGCCAGGATGATCGGGGTGCCGATGAGGAGGGCGAGGACCACCTGCTTGCCGAGGTCCGAGAGGAAAAGGCCCAGGCTCATGCGGTTGAAGCCGAAACGTTCCTCCACCACGAATTGTCGATAGAGGGAGAAAGGCAGGTCCACCAGGCCGGACACCAGCATGACGCTGAAAATCATGGCGACGCCATACCAGATGCCATCCAGCCGGGGGCTCCAGAAGCCGTGCAGGGCGGCAATGCCGCCGCCCAGGGTGAGGGCGAGGAGAAGGGCGGTCTCCGCCAGGGCGGTCTGGATGCCGAGACGGGTCCGGGCGACGGTGTAGTCGGCGGCCTTCTGATGGGCGGCGAGGGGAATGCGCTCGCTGAACAGGGCCGGTACCCGCTCCCGGTTGGCCTGCACGCAGGACATCTGGCGCAGGGCCAGCCACAGGCGGGCGGCGAGGGTCAGGACAAGGGCGGCGAGAAAGATCAGGGTGAAGCTGCTGGCCATCGAGCTATGAGAAAATGGTGGTTTTTAGGTTTCAGGCAATTATATGGCACGCGACGCGAACAACCTCGTTTGGCTGGACATGGAAATGACCGGTCTCAACCCTGATGGCGACCGCATCCTGGAGCTCGCCATCGTGGTCACCGATTCGGCCCTGGAGATGGTTGCCGAGTCGCCGGTCTGGGTGGTCCATCAAAGTGACGTTGTCCTCGACGCCATGGACGATTGGAACAAAAAAACCCATGGGCGTTCCGGCCTGCTGGAGCGGGTGAAGGCGACGCGGCACACCGAGGCCATGGTCGAGCACGAGGCCCTGGAATTCCTCAAGAAATATGTCGGACAGGGGCAGTCCCCCATGTGCGGCAATTCCATCTGCCAGGACCGCCGCTTCATGGCCCGCCACATGCCCGGCCTGGAAGCGTGGTTCCATTACCGCAACCTCGACGTCAGCACCCTGAAGGAGTTGTGCAAGCGCTGGACGCCGGAGGTTTACAGGGGCTTCAAGAAGCAGGGCAAGCACACGGCCCTGGCCGACATCTACGAGTCCATCGACGAACTCAAGTACTACCGGGCCAACTTCCTGAAGGTTTAACGGCGGTAGAGACGGAAGCGCTCTCGCCGCTCCCCGGGGCGGGCGCCTTCCCAGGCCAGGGACCAGCCCCCCTGGGGGGCCGCCAGCTCCCGGCGGGAATCGCCCTGGACCAGCAGCCAGTCGCACTTGCGGCCGGCATTGCCGGCCAGGGGCAGGGGCTCGATGCCGGTGAAGTAGGCGAAGGAAGCCCGCTGGGTGTCGGTCAGGTCCCGCTCGGCCAGGCAGGCGCCGGTGGCCGGCAACAGCCGGGCGATGGCCACGGCCACCGGCCGGTAGCTCTTGCCGTAGTCGAACCAGGGCAGCCAGAGCAGGGTGGCGAGGAGCCAGAAAATGGTGAAGCCCATGGTCCAGTGGGTCAGGCTGCGGTAGCTGGAGCGGGGGGAGGTCACCATCAGCCAGATCCACCAGAGGGTGCCCAGGACGGCGATGGTCACCGCCAGAGGCTCGAAGTGGCCGACGAATCCCGGGCGCAGGACGACGGTGCGCTTGGCCAGGCGTTCCGGCCAGCCCAGGGCCAGGGCCGACCAGCCGAACCAGACCAGACCCACGAAGAAGCTGAAGGTCATGATGCTGAACCAGTCGAAGGCATTGGCCGCTCCCCGTCGCAGGGCAAGGGAGCCCGGGGTGGCGAGAAGGGCCAGGGGCGGCAGCAGCAGTAGTGCCGGCAGTTCCTTGGGGCGATGCACGAAGACCAGCAGGACCAGAGTGAGGGCGAAGAGCAGCAGGGGCAGGACGACGGGCCGCTCCCGCAGGCGGTCGCGGTTGGCCCACAGCCACCAGGCGGCGATGGGCAGGGTCGGGAAGGCGAACCAGGGCAGCATGCCCAGGTAGCCGGCGATGGCCCGGACCAATGCGTCACCCTGGCCGAACTGGGCCCATTCGGCGGTCAGCCAACTGTTCAGGCTTTCCGGTTCGAGGAGGGTGAGGGCCAGGGGCCACGGTGCCGCCAGCAGGGCGAACAACAGCCAGCCCAGCAGGCAGGTCCGCCAGGCCCGGCGGGGTTCGGGGGATAGGAAGGCGGCAAGAGGGCCGGCGATCAGCAGGGGCAGGGTCGGGGCGAAGCCGGTGCCGAGCAGGCAGGCGGCCAGGGCCGCGCCATAGAGGCCGCCGGCCAGCCGGGGCTTGCGGCCGAAGGCGGCCATGGCCCCGAGGCCGCCGCCGTAGGCCGCGAGGGCGACCAGGAACGGCTGGGCGTCGTGGGCATGGACGATGAGTCCGGCGCTGCCGGCCAGGAGCAGGGGGCTGGCGGCGGCGGATTCCTGGCCGTGGAGCTCCCGTCCGGCGTAGTAGACGCCGACCAGGGCCAGGGCGACCCAGATGCCGCTGGCGAAACGCATGGCATCGTGGAGGGGCAGCAGCCAGCCCAGCAGTTTGCCGGTGAGGGCGGCGCTCCAGTAGTAGAGGGGCGGTTCGCTGAAGGGATGGCCGGCAAGCCCCGGCGACAGCCAGTCGCCGTGGGCGAGGATGTGCCAGGTGGTGCCCAGGTGGATGGCGTCCTCCCCCTTCCAGGGGTCGCGTCCGACCAGGCCGGCGACCACGTAGAAGGTCAGCATGCCGGCCAGGGCCCAGCCCGAGGGCGGGAGGCGGAGGCCGCGGCGGAGCCTAGCGAGGAGGGCGGGGAACAGGTGCGCCATAAACGAAAAAGGCAGCCAATGGCTGCCTTCCCGTGATCGCGTTCAAGCGGTTCAGGCGGACTTGCGCAGGTTGCCGAACTTCTGGTTGAACTTCTCGACGCGGCCGGCGGTGTCGACGATCTTCTGCTTGCCGGTGTAGAACGGGTGGCAGGCGGAACACACTTCGACGTGCAGCGGCTTCTTCATGGTCGAGCGGGTGGAGAAGGTGTTGCCGCAGGAGCAGGTCACCTGGATTTCAGCGTAGTCGGGGTGGATTCCGGTTTTCATGTTTGTACCTTTCGTCAAGCGGCCGGCGGTTGTGGCCGGCCTGGAAAACGCGCGATTATCCTCTAATAATCGCGCGCCTGCAAGGGTCAACCCCGACGCATCGCGTCGAAGAACTCGTTGTTGCCCTTGGTGGACTTGATCTTGTCCAGGAGGAACTCCATCGCATCCAGGTCGTCCATGGGGTACAGCAATTTGCGCAGGACCCACATCTTTTGGAGGACGTCGGGCTTGAGGAGCAGTTCCTCACGGCGGGTGCCGGAGCGATTGACGTTGATGGCCGGGTAGATGCGCTTCTCCGCCATCTTGCGGTCAAGGTGGATTTCCATGTTGCCGGTGCCCTTGAATTCCTCATAGATCACGTCGTCCATGCGGGAGCCGGTTTCCACCAGGGCGGTGGCGATGATGGTCAGGGAGCCGCCTTCCTCGATATTGCGGGCGGCGCCGAAGAAACGCTTGGGCTTCTGCAGGGCGTTGGCATCCACGCCGCCGGTGAGCACCTTGCCGGAGGCCGGCTGCACCGTGTTGTAGGCCCGGGCCAGGCGGGTGATGGAGTCGAGCAGGATGACCACGTCCTTCTTGTGCTCGACCAGGCGCTTGGCCTTCTCGATGACCATCTCCGCGACCGCGACGTGGCGGGTGGCGGGTTCGTCGAAGGTGGAGGCGACGACCTCGCCCTTGACGGTGCGGGTCATTTCGGTCACTTCCTCGGGGCGCTCGTCGATGAGCAGCACGATCAGCACCACTTCCGGATGATTGGTGGTGATGGCGTGGGCAATATGCTGCAGCATCACCGTCTTGCCGGACTTGGGCGGGGCCACCAGAAGGCCCCGCTGGCCGGCACCGATGGGGGCGATCATGTCGATCACCCGGCTGGTGATGTTCTCCTCGGCCTTGATCTCTCGCTCCAGGCGCAGCATGCGGGTGGGGTGCAGCGGCGTCAGGTTCTCGAACATGATCTTGTTCTTGGTCGCCTCGGGGGGCTGGCCGTTGATCTTGTCGAGCTTGGTCAGGGCTACATAACGTTCGCCGTCCTTGGGGGTGCGGATTTCACCCTCGATGCTGTCGCCGGTCCGCAGGTTGAAGCGGCGGATCTGGGAGGGGGAGACATAGATGTCGTCCGTGTTCGCCAGGTAGGAGGTTTCCGGCGAACGCAGGAAACCGAAGCCGTCGGGCAGGACTTCGAGGGTGCCGTCACCATAGATGCATTCGCCTTTTTTCGCCTGGCCCTTCAGCAGGGCGAAGATGAGCTCCTGCTTGCGCATGCGGTTGGCGTTCTCGATGCCGGCGGCTGCCGCCATTTCGAGCAATTGGCTGACGTGGAACGTCTTGAGTTCTGAGAGTTGCATTGTGCGATTGCGTGGCGCCGTGGAGGAATGGCCGATTGGCCGGGCGCAAGTGTTTGGAGGGGAGGCTCTTTGCAGGCCCGATGCGCAGGACGCGCAGTCAGGCCCGCAGGGTAAGGCGATTACAGATTGCTGTCAATGAATGCGGTCAGTTGGGACTTGGAGAGGGCGCCGACCTTGGTGGCTTCGACATTGCCGTTCTTGAAGATCATCAGGGTCGGGATGCCGCGGATGCCGAACTTGGCCGGCGTCGCCTGGTTGTCGTCGATATTGACCTTGGCCACCTTGAGCTTGCCCGCGTATTCGGAAGCGACTTCGTCGAGGATGGGAGCAATCATCTTGCAGGGCCCGCACCATTCGGCCCAGTAATCGACCAACACCGGCTGCTGCGACTGCAGCACTTCGGCCTCGAAGGTGTCATCGGTGACGTAATGAATATGCTCGCTCATGAGTGCCTCGTGAATGGGGAAATAGCGGGGGGAAGATGGGGAAGAAACGATCTGCGCCCGGAGGGCGAGGGAAATTTCGAGGGAATGCTAGCGAAAAAAGAATGATAAGGGAAGACTTCCACCGGCATGCGGGACAAGCAATTAAGGGCTATTGGCATACTTCTTTTGGCTATAAGACCGGGGCGAGGGATTAAAATTCCCGGGTGGCATGACGGGATTCCTGTTGGGCCCTGGAGCAGCAAAACATTTCGATGGACGAGGTTATTGCTTGACAGATCCCTACCAGCTCTTTGCCGACAAACTGACCCATGCTTACCGGCGGTCTGGGAGAGTCTTCCTGCACGGTGCTGTGATCGCCGTAACGCTCTCGGGGTTCCTCCTCACCGAAGTATCCGCGCCGGCCGTCGCCCTGTGGCTGGCCTTCCTGCTGGCTGCCATGGGTTACCACTGTCATCTCGGCAGCCGCATGGTGGCGGGGGAGAAGCGCGCCCTGACCGGCATGAACACCCGTTCCCTCGCCCTGTTCGCCGGCCTGGCCGGGCTCGGGTGGGGCACCGCCGCCGGCTTCCTGCCCTTCGTCTCGGCCCACCTCCAGCTCCTGGTCATCCTCACCCTGACCGCCATCGCCGCCGCCTCGCTCCCCCGGATGGCGGCCCTGCCCATCGTTCATGCCGCCTTCATGGCCGGCCTCTTCGTGCCCATCCTCATCGCCCTGGTGGTCGTGTTCGGCATAGAACGCTGGATGATGCCGGTGGTCCTCCTGCTCATCTGGGGCGGTCTCACCGACGAGGCCCGCAGGGCCCATGCCGATCTCATAGAGATCTACAGCAACCAGCAATCCCTGGAAGCCGAGGCCATCCGTGACCGCCTCACCGGCATCCCCAACCGGCGCTCCTTCGACATCAGCCTGGAACGGGAGTGGCGGCGGGCCCAGCGCCTGCAGGTGCCGATCTCCCTCATCATGATCGACGTGGATTTCTTCAAGAAATACAACGACCGCCACGGCCACCCGGCCGGCGACCGCTGCCTGGCCGGGGTCGCCAAGACCCTGGCCGGCGGCCTGCGGCGGGCCAGCGACGTAGTGGCCCGCTACGGCGGCGAGGAGTTCGTCGTCCTCCTCTTCCATACCCCCCGGGACGATGCCTTCGCCATTGCCGAGAATCTGCGGCGGGCCGTCGCGAGCCTTGGCATCGCCCACGAGGATGCCCCCGGCGGCAGCGTCACCGCCAGCCTCGGCGGCGCTACCGTGATCCCGGCGCTGGAGGCGCAGCCGGCGGCGCTGCTTTCTGCCGCCGACGAAGCCCTGTACCAGGCCAAGGCAGCCGGCCGCAACCGGGTGGTCTGGGCAGCCAGCCAGTCGATCCCTGTTGTCGAAAAATGACCTCCCATATCTTGGCCTGCTAATCCGATAGTTATATACTGCATTGCCCCTACAGAATGTA
>DATFAA010000038.1:0-39468 GCA_035255045.1 Rhodocyclaceae bacterium
CGGCGGCGATGCCGGCCAGGGCGCCGCTCGCGACCGGCAGGAACCCCAGCGCCAGGGCCGCCAGGGACCGGTAGACCAGGAGCAGGAGGCAGGTGATGGCGACGGTGCTGACAATGAAGAGCCGATGCACCTCGGACTTGATCTGGGCCCGGGACTCCACGGCGAACACCGGGGAGCCGGACATGACCATGCGGGCATTGCGAACGCCGGTGGCCTCCCGGGCGGCATCGAAATCGGACCGGAGCTGGCTGAGGGCGGCCTCCTGGCCGTCGGTATCGGAGCCCCCGGCCCGGGTCTGGGCCATGAGTATGGCCCGCTCTCCGTCCTTGGAGGCCCAGGCGCCGTCCCGGCTGGGGGGAGTGCTGCTGCCTTCGAAGGCGGACATCAGGGCCATCATCTCCCCGGTGGGATCCCGGGGCAGGAGGCTCTTCAGCATGAGCCCGGCGGGAGAGGCGAGGAGATCGATGCTGTCGCCGATGGCGGCCTTCAGCCCCTCTTCGCTGAAGCGTTCCGCGCTCACGGCGGGACTGAGCAGATAGCGATGGCTGAAGAGGATTTTCCGGTCCTCGTCCAGGGCGCCGGGTTCCCCGTTCCGGACGGCGACGAAGTGGCCGCCAGCGCGCAGCCGGCCCGCCAGGTCCCGGGACAGGCGGGCCCGCCCCGCCGGATCGGCACCCTCGATACCCACCAGCACCATGCGGGAGACCACGCCCTCCCGCAGCTGATCCACCAGCAGTTGCTGCTCCGGTGTCGGGCTCTGGGGCAGGAAGGCCGACATGTCGGCGGTGAAACGGGTGCGGGCGATGATCGCCAGGCAGACGGCCAGGACCAGCAGCCACAGGAAGATGGCACGCTTGGCCGGAGGAGTCATTTGGGGTCGATGGGCTCGATGGCCATGACCGAGCGGTCGCCGTCGGCCTGGAGATATTCGATGGTCCGGACCTGACTGCGGCTGCCGCTCACCGTGATCCGGACCACCAGGCTGGCGATGCGCTGGTCGCTGGGGAGCAGGGTCAGTTTCCAGTTGTCCTGGCTGCCGGCGAGGTGGAGCCCATAGCTGCGCTCCAGGGCGGCCCGGTTGCCGGAAAGGGTTCCCCGGATGCTGTCCACGAAGGCCAGGGCCTCCGGATAATCGGTCAGGCGCAGGGTCATCTTCTGCTTGCCCCGCTCGATGGTAAGGACGTCCCGGTCCAGGAGAAGCAATTCGGGCTTGGGTTGGACGGTACGCTTTTCCAGGCGGTCGGGCGCCACGTAGAGGAGTTCCCCGGAGGAAGCCACCGGCTTGTCCAGGAGGGCGATGTATTTCTTCTCGCTGAAGCGGGCCCGGCCGCTCTTCTGCTTGGCCAAGTCCTGCATGAGGTCCCCCAGATCCCAGGCGAGGGCCGGCAGGGCGAGGAAACAGAAGCCGAGGAAGGCGAGGGATTTTTTCACGGGGCGGGCTCCCGCCCGGGGGCGTTCCAGAAATCGAAGAAATTGAACCAGTTGTAGGGGGCCCGGCGGCAGAAATGTTCCAGGCGCCGGACATATCGGTCCTGGACCGCGGCGATAGCCGCCTCTCGCCCGTTGCGCTCCACGGCGGAGAAATCCGCCAGGGGTTCGAAGTGGATCTCGTAGCGGTTGCCGCCCAGGTGGAGCCCGACCATGAGGAGCACCGGCCGGCGCAGCATGGCCGCCATCCTGAAGGGGCCCAGGGGGAGGGGCGCGGCTGCCCCGAGGAAATCGCAATCCCGGGTCGGGTCGCTCCCCAGGCCCCGGTCGGCCAGCATGCCCACCAGGTGGCCCGCCTCCAGCCGGTCCCGGGCCTGGAGCATGGATTCCATGCGGCCCAGGGGAATGATGTCCTGGGTGGCGGCCGGATTGATGGCGGAGAGGGTGGCGTTGATCTTCCTGGCGTTCTCCTCGTACATGAGCATGGCAACGGGGATGTCCAGATTCTTGCGTCCCAGGGCCCGCAGGACCTCGAAACTGCCGAAGTGGGCGCCCATGAGAAGCACTCCCGTGCCTTCGGCGACGCTGCTGCGGATGAAATGCTCGCCGACGATCCGGATGTCGAACAGGTCGAATCGCCCGTTCAGGAGATAGATCCGGTCATGGATGGTGGTGGCGAAAGTGAGGATGTGGCGGAAAAGATCGGCCAGGGTGGGCGCCCGGCCCAGGGCCCGTGCCAGGTAGGTCCGGGAAGCCCGGCGAGCCGCCGGGGCGAAGGCCAGGAAATAGGCGGCGACGCCATGCAGCACCCAACGGCCGATGGGACGGCCCAGGGTGAGGGAAATCCAGACCATGAGCCGCAGGATGGGCAGGTTGCTGCGCTCGGGGCGCCGAGTCCAATCGGCCTCGGGAGCAGTGGTGGGCTGGGGTTGCGTATCCACGGTCTTAGTCCCGATGGAAGCTGAAGCTGCCCGCCGCCACTTCCCGGTCGCCGGCCCGGACGGAAAACTGGAGAGCCCCGCTTTGGGTGGTTTGGAAGGAGAACTGCAGTACCTCGCCCGGGCCGACCGGGCTCAGGAACTTGGCGCTCCCCAGGCGCAGGCCCCCGGGTTGGCAATCGTGGAACCGGCTGGCAAGGAGGATGGCCCGGTCAACCAGGACCACGCCGGGGACGATGGGGCGGCCCGGGAAATGGCCGGCGAAGGCCGGGTGGTCGACGGGAACGGTCCAAGTCGCCTGCATCAGGAGATCTCCGGTCGGGTGGCCTGGCGATGCTTTTCGTAGAGGGCCTGGAGGTCCTGGCGCAGCAGCTTGGCGGTGGCGTTGCGATTGAGGCTTTCCACGAAGTACACCGGCCTGGGCAGGAAGATGGGGTCGATGCGCTGGCGCAGGGAGGCCAGCAATCCGCGGGCATCAAGACCCGGGGCCACCACGAAGGCACACAGGCGGGAGACGGATTCCACCGCGGCGCCGCTCTCCTCGGGCATGAAGAAGCAGCCGTCCAAGACGCCGGCAATGGCGTTGAGCTGATGGTTGAGATAGGCGAGGGAAGTGCGCTTTCCCGCGATATTGACGAGATCGGCGCTGCGCCCGTGGAGGAGGAAGCGTCCGCCCGCCACGGATTCCAGCAGATCCGAAAGGGGGACGTGGCCTTCTACGTGGCCGCCGTAGGCCACATGGCCATCGCCCTCCGGGGCGACGGTCACGCCGGGCAGAGGGTCCCATTCCAGGGTGGCCGCCGTGTGGCGGCTCGCCAGTTGGCCGGCCTCGGTGCAGCCGTAGATTTCATGGACCGGCGCGCCCAGTCCCTCTTCGGCCGCCATGGCCAGTTCCCGGGAAAGGGGGGCCGTGGCCGAGAGGATTCTGTCCACCGGCGGCATTTCGACGCCGGACTCCAGCAGGGAGCGCAGGTGGAACGGGGTGGTGACCAGCAGCCGGGGGCGGGGCACAGCCGCCAGGGCGTCGGCAATGTCCGCCGGGTAGAAGGGCCGGCCGGACCAGGGGGCGCCATTGGCGAGCAGACCCAGGAGCGCCGTGGATTCCAGGCCGTAGCTATGCTGGGCGGGAACGGTGCCCACTATGGAAAAAGGCTGGGCGCCAAGGCCGAGGCGGGCAGCTTCGCTTCGGGCGCTGCGCACCGCGGTGCCCCAGGTCCGCCGATGGGGCATGGGCCGGCCGGTGGAGCCGGAGGTGAAGAGATAGCCCAGGGTCCGGTCGCCGTCGATGGGGGGCAGGGATTGGGCCGGGTCCGGGACGGCGGGGTCCATGGGGTAGGGGAGCCGGGGCAGGTCCACGTCGTCGCCGTCACTGTCGTGGAGGCAGACGATGTCCGGGGCGAATTCCAGGAGCTGGCGGACGGTTTCCGGCGTGTGGCTGGCGGGCAGGAGGCTGATCCGGCCGGCCAGCAGTCCGGCAGCGAGACCGACCATGAAGCGGTAGCGGTCGTGGCAGATGTTGAGGATATGCCCGGCCGCCGGCAGCACTCGGGCCAAGCGGGCCACGTCGGCCGTGAACTGGGCGGCGGTAACCGGGCCCCCGGGGCGGAAGGCGACGATCCTGTCCGGTGATCCGCCGGCCAGGAGGGGAAATTGTTCCGGCTGGCTCATTGACCGGTTCCCGGCGACGGAGCGGCCAAGGTCCGGGCTCGCCGGGCAGCCTGGTAGGCCCGGATGGCGGCGGTGGGTCCCATCTGGTCCTCTGGCGGCAGCAAGAATCTCTTGGCGATGTAATCCAGAACGAACATCAGGCCGATCAAGGGAAAAGTCATCAGGTTGGCAAAGGCCGACCAGACCGCCATGGGGGCCAGGAAGAAGAGAAGTATGGAGGTGGCCACCAGGCAGAAGAAGAAGGCGGACCAGGCCACCGTCACTTGGCGGGTATAGCGCACCACGGCCGGGGACATGGAGCCGGGCAGGAACGAGGCAAAGACGGTGCAGAGAGGCTGCCTCCCCCGAAAGAGGGTCCGTCCGAAGATCCAGCCCAGGCAACCGTTGATGGCGACGTGCTGGAGGAAATAGATCCAGCCCACCCGATCCATCAGATAGGGGGCGACGGCAGCGAAGGCGGCGGCCAGCCCCAGGAAGGCCACGAGGGCCCCGACCGCGCCGAAGCGGCGGCGGGCGACGTCGAGGGGCACGATCCCCAGGGGGGCCGTGGCTGCCAGAAGGGCCCAGACATTTCCTTCGGGCAGGACGCTGATGTAGTGGGACAGGACGGTATAGGCGGCGAACAGGCTTCCGGCCAGCAGGCCGGGGAGCAGATTGGGTCGCTTGCCGCCGACGCTCATTGGGCCCGGTGACTGGCGATGTGATTGACCAGGCTGCGCAGGGACGTGAAGATCTTGACGTTGTCTTCGTTGTCGGCGCGCAGCTGGAAACCATAGCGCTTGGAAACGACCAGGGCCACTTCCAGGATGTCGATGGAGTCGAGGCCCAGGCCCTCGCCATAGAGGGGGGCATCCGGTTCGATCTCGGACGGGGATATTTCCAGGTTCAGGGCGGAAACGATGATCCCGGCCACTTCAGCCTGCAGGGATGCCAGGTCTTCTGCCTTGGGGGTGGATTGATTCATGGCGGACTCGGTGGAAATGGAATTGAAGGTGGTTCAGCGCTTCGGTGCGGCACGGAAGGCCAATACGGCATTGCTGCCACCGAATGCGAAGGAATTGGACAGGGCGGCCCGGGGGCGGCTGCCCCGAAGCGCCTCGCCCACGATGTGGCGCACGCCTTCGCAGGCGGGGTCGATGGCGTCGAGGTGGGCGGTGGGAGGCAGAGCGTCCTGCCCCAGGGCCATGACCGTTATCAGCGCCTCGATGGCGCCGGCGGCCCCCATCATATGGCCGTGCATGGACTTGGTGGCACTGACCGGCAACTGTTCCGCGTGGTCGCCGAATACGGCGCGCAGAGCGCTGATTTCCGCCGGATCCCCCTCCCGGGTCGCAGTGCCGTGGACGTTGATATAGCCGATGTCCCGGGGGGCGAGACCGGCTTCCTCAAGGGCCATCTTCAGGGCCCGGATCTGCCCGTCGGCTTCGGGGCGCACCAGGTGGCTATGGTCCGAGCTGGCGCCGTAACCTGCCAGTTCGGCGAGGATGGGCGCTCCCCGGGCCACCGCGTGGTCCCAGTCTTCCAGCACCAGGGCGGCGGCGCCTTCGCCAAGGACCAGCCCGGTCCGATCGCTATGGAAAGGGCGGCAGGCCCGATAGGACGTCTCTTCGTCGCCGGAGGCGACGACCCGCAGCGCTTCCCAGGCCCGTACCACGCCATAGGCGAGGGGAGCGTCGGAGCCGCCGGCCATCATGACCGTGGCTTCGCCATCCCGGATGCGCCGGTAGGCTTCCCCGAGGGCTGCGGTCGCCGAAGCGCAGGCCACGGTGTAGGTGAGGCTGGAGTTGCCCAGGCCCAGCTGGATGGAAATGTGGGCCGAGGCGGCATTGTTCATGCCCAGGATGACGGACAGGGGGGATATCCGTTCCCGGCCCTTTTGCCACAGTTCCCGGTACCCTTGCTCATAGGCCAGGGTACCCCCCAGGGCAGTGCCCCAGGCGACCCCGAAATCCGGCTTGGCGGATTTGTCCGCCAGGTCGAAGCCTGCGTGCTGCCAGGCATCGAGGGCCGCGGCTACGCCCAATTGGCAGAAGCGGTCCATGCTGCCGGCCAAAGGCTTCCCCAGGACTGCTTCGGCGTTGAAGCCGGCGCACTGCACCGCGGGCAGGGAAAGGGGCCGGGGAAGATCGTCGGTGACGTAATGGCCGATGCATGATTCCCCCGCCAGGATACGGGCGAAGAAATCCTCTCTGTCGCCGCCGAAGGGGCTGACGAGTCCAAGCCCCGTTACCGCTACACGCCGCCTAGCCACAGGTCAGTCCGTAGTTTTGCCGGTCTGCATCCGGTCTACGATGGCGAGCAGATCTCCCACCGTTTTTGGGGTCGGCATGTTCCTGGACAGATTTGTATTGAATCTTTCCTCGAACTCGAACAGTAATTCCAAAAGCATCAGGGAGTCGACACCCAGATTCTTGAGAACGGCCTCGGGGGTTACCAGGGCCGGGTCGGTGCCGAGCCTTTCCTCAAGGAAGGCGCTGACTATGGAAAGGTTGTTCATGGCCGGAAGAATGCGAACTCTGAAAAATGGCCGCAAAACAAATAACTGCGGCCCACTTCAAGGGATCGAATTCTAACAGAGAGCTCCGGGGTTTTTTCTAGTCGGCCGGGGAACTTACGGGACTGCCGGCTGGGCTTTCATGGTTGCCGTACCCGTCATTTGCTCCGACAACAAGGGAGCAACGACCGGCCATACGACATCCAAAAGTCGGGGTTGGGCTTCGGCTGAGGGATGCAGGTGGTCCGCCATGAAGTAGTACTCGGGAGTCTCCACGATGTTGCGAAGCAAGAAGGGAACAAACGGCGTCGCGGTTTCCTGGGCCGTCTCGGCAAAGGCAGCCCGAAAAGCCATGGCGTACCGGCGATCGTAGGTTGGAGGCAACTCCATGCCTATCAATATCGGGGTTGCTCCGCTGGCACGGATCATCTGCACCATTTGCACCAGATTCTTCTTCATGATGCCCACCGGGCTCTGGTTCAACCCGTCGTTGGCGCCGAGAGCCAGCAGAACCCAGGTCGGCCGCCGGCTGTCCAGGACGTTCTGAAGACGTTCCAACCCGCGCCCAGAGGTTTCACCCTTACGGCTGGCGTTGATCACCTCGACGGCATAGCCGGACTTCTGGAGCCGCTCCTGGAGCAGGGCCGGCCAGCTCTCGTACGAATCCATGCCATAACCGGACGACAGTGAATCCCCGAAAACCAGAAGGGAGCGCTGTTCGACAGCTCCTGCGATGGTGCTGAAGAAAGCCAAGCAAGATGCAAGGCAGAGGGCTGACAGGGATAAGAGTCGGCGCATATTGCCCGTTTCTTATTTTTGGAGTGGATTAGGACAGCGCGGCCACGATCCGGGTTCTCCCTTCCCCGGCAGGGTTTTTGTGGCGATTGAGAAGAATATCCGCCCATATCGACTCGGTTTCCGGCTCGGGCCTCAAGAAACGAAGGCGGCCTCAACATCATTCCGGGGGCTTGTTCGGCCGGGAGGAATCGGTGTCACTTACTGCCTCCCGGGTTGCCTGGTAAGCCTTCCGTGCGCCATCCGCCACTGCATGGCCCACCGACTTTGCCGTCTCGGCGGTGGCATGGCCGACTTCCCGGCCCACCTGGGCGGTCTTCTTGGCGGCCTCCACCGCGCTTTCCTTGACCTCGTTGCCCGCCTTCGCCAAGTCGGCGTTGGCCAACGGGCTGGCCAGGGCGGAAATTAGGAAAAAGAAGAACGTACCGTATTTTTTCATCATGTCCTCTCCTTGCACGCAGAATTCCAAGCTTCGAATACGCCATGTTAGTACCCCTTGACGCCCGGGTGACATACCGGTTTGTAAGGAAATGCAAGGAGTCGTTTCCGAGCTCCGCTCCCCGGGGCTGCGAAGCTGTCGTGGAAAAGTCCCAACGGGTAAAATAACTTGTACCCGAATGGCAACACCGGGTGTCCGGCATCCGCTGCTGGTCGCCAGAACACACAATATGCAGAATTTAGAGACCAAGATCCCGGCCCCGGTGGTCGCCATCGTTGTCGGCAGTTTCATGAAGCTGTACGCATGGATGGCGCAGATCTCCATCGACAACTCCTCGACCCTGGCCGAGGTCGGCATCCGCCTGTCTCAGCTGAGCGCAGTCATCGCTATCCTGGCATTCGCGAGTTTCGGAGTGGCGCGAACCACCATCAACCCCCTTGATCCGTCCCGGGCGTCAACCCTTGTCACGGGGGGAGTCTTCCGGATTACGCGCAATCCGATGTACTTGAGCCTGTTGCTGCTGCTGGTCGCCTACGCGGTGCGGCTGGGGTCCTTGGTCGAGTGGCTGGGCCCTGCCTTATTCGTGAGCTATGTCACCCGTTTCCAGATCATCCCTGAAGAAAGGATCCTGGCGATGAAGTTTGGATCAGCTTTCTTGGATTACAAGGATCGGACTCGCCGGTTGATCTGATGCGGGGAGCTGCGGTGGATGAATGTGGCACCGCGCGGGGCCATATCGTTTGAGGCGCGGCAGCTCAACCCTTGGCAATTTGGATTGGGACATGCTTCTTCATCTTGCCGACTACATGCATTTCGCACTTCCTGCAGTCAAAAACAAGCTGTAGCCGGTCCTTGCCATGGATGAGCGTCATCGGTGTCGGTCGAATGCCTTTCACCTGCTTCGGGCATTTGTTCAGGCTGAATCTGATGCAGTGCTTGGTGATCATCAGGGAAACCGCGCCCCTCTCCCGATTGGCCTCGTAGGCGTCCTCGATCAGCGATACCCCGTGCCGGGTGTAGAAGGCCCGGGCCTGGCGGTTGTACACATTGCCCAGGTAGGTCAGCTCGCTGGCCGGGTAGGGGGCCGGCGGCTCGGCCGCGGGCCAGCGGGGAGGACGCCGGTAGGCGGCCTGGCGGGCAGCTTCCAGCTTCTCCACGGCGTCCCGGCGCAGGGCGTTGAGGGCCGAGGCGGGGAGGAACCAGGGCCGGGTGATGCGGAGGTCGATGGTATCGGCGGCAAACAGCGTGTTGCCGAGCTTGCCCAGGTTCTCCTGCAGGGTAGCCAGGGCCTTGTCGGGATTGGCGGCCGGCTCCTTGGCGTGCTGAAGGGTGGCGGTGGCGGAGACGCCGTCCTCGTCGGTGACGGCGAGGGCGAAGCCGTCGCCGGTCTCATCTAGCGCCATACGGACGCCGATCCGCCGTTCGGCGGACTTCTTCTCCAGGGCGCGTTCGAATTCCTGGTCGCGATTGCGGTAGACGGCCTGGCCCACGGCGAGGCCGGCCGGCATCTCGTTGGGGAAGAGGCGCCGGCCCTCGGCTCGGCTGATCCGCATTCCCACCAGCTCCTGGTCGGCGTCGTAATAGGAGACGCCGTCGCCGTTGTGGAGCTGGACCGTGGTGTCCACTTCGAAGTGGTCGCGGCCGATGCGGTTCACCGTACCGATGGGCTCGCCGACGAACTTGGGGGAATCGAAGGCGCCGATGTCGGTCTGGCGGTCGTTCACGAAATAGTCGGTGGAGCCCCGGTTGAAGGTCTTTTCCGGCTGGGGGGTGAAGAAGAAGGTGCAGCGCCCGGAGGCGGCCCGCCGGCACTCCGGCTTGTCCTCGATGATGCGGTCCAGGAGCTGGCGGTAGTGGGCGGTGATGTTCTTGACGTAGGACAGGTCCTTCAGCCGCCCCTCGATCTTGAAGGAGCTGATGCCCGCCTCCACCAGGGCCCGCAGGTTGGCGCTCTGGTCGTTGTCCTTCATGGACAGCAGGTGGCTGTTGCGGGCGATCACCTGGCCGTCCTGGTCGGCCAGGTCGTAGGGCAGGCGGCAGGCCTGGGAGCATTCGCCCCGGTTGGCGCTGCGGCCGGTGTGGGCATGGCTGATGTAGCACTGGCCGCTGTAGCTGACGCACAGGGCGCCGTGGATGAAGAACTCCAGCGTGGCCGTGGTGCCGGCGGCGATTTCGCGAATCTGGGTAAGGGATAGCTCCCGGGCCAGGACGATCTGGGAGAAGCCCACCTGCTCCAGGAAACGCACTTTCTCCAGGCTGCGGTTGTCGGTCTGGGTGCTGGCATGGAGGGCGATCGGCGGCAGATCCATTTCCAGGAGGCCCATGTCCTGGACGATGAGGGCGTCGGCGCCGGCTTCATAGACCCGGTGGGCGATGCCCTCGGCCTCCTCCAGTTCCTCATCCTTGAGGATGGTGTTGAGGGCTACCAGGACCCGGGCGTTGTAGCGGTGGGCGTGGGCGGCCAGTTTCTCGATGTCGGCGACGGTGTTGCCCGCCGAGGCCCGGGCGCCGAAGGCGGGACCGCCGATATAGACAGCGTCGGCGCCGTGGTTGATGGCTTCTATCCCGAACTCGGCGCTCTTGGCGGGGGCCAGGAGTTCGAGGGTGTTGCGGCTTTGAATCATGGGTCGCTTACTTCGGCCAGCGGTTGTGGCCCACGTACTCTTCCCAGCTCAGGGAGCCGTCCTTGTCCTTGTCGTAGCGCTCGAAATTCTCCGCCATGTAGGGGGCGGATTCCGCCAGCTCCTCCCGGGTGAGCTTGCCGTCCTTGTTGGTGTCGGCGGCGTCGAACTTCGCCACGGCCTTCTCCTTGGCCATGCGGGCCATGTCGCCCTTGCGACCTTCCTGGTCGAGCTTGGGGACGATGGTGGTCTCGGCCAGGGCGCTCGCCGCCAGGGCGGCCAGGGAGCAGAGGACGATGAGGCGGCGCATGGACTTCTCCTTCGAAAATGATGGCGCGGATTTTAACCCTCCTGACCAGTACAATGGCGGCCCCAGAAGGAGCAGACATGGAATCCCGCCTCACCGACATCGAAGTCAAGCTGAGTTTCACCGAGGACCTGGTGGAGGAACTCAACCGTACCGTTTTTCGCCAGCAACAGCAGATCGATCAGCTGCAGCAGGAGCTGCGCGCCCTGCGCCAGCAGCTCCAGTCCAATCTCCCCGCGGCCGGCTGGAGCCAGCGTGAGGAGATTCCGCCCCACTACTGAGCGCCCTCAATAGCAGAAGCGGGGCTTCATCTCGGCCAGGTTGAGTTCGTCGAGGATGCTCTCGGCCCGGGGCCGGGCGTTCTTGCGGGGAGCGCCCTTGAGGCTCCCGATGATCAGCTCGTTCTTCATGGAGTGCTCCCAGCCCACCAGTTCGGTGACCGTGACCTGGTAGCCGTGGGCCTCCAGCAGCAGGCAGCGCAGCACGTTGGTGATCTGGCTGCCGAATTCCCGGGTATGGATGGGATGGCGCCAGATTTCCGAGAGGGGCGTCCTGCCGAAGGACTCGTTCTTGTTCTTGCGCAGCACCGCCGCCACCTCCGCCTGGCAGCAGGGCACCAGGACGATGTGGCGGGCCTTCTTCTCCAGGGCGAAGCGGATGGCGTCGTCGGTGGCGGTGTTGCAGGCATGGAGCGCCGTGACGATGTCGATGCGCTCCGGCAGGGCCGGGGAAGCGATGGATTCCTCCACCGACAGGTTGAGGAAGGACATGCGCCCGAACCCCAGGCGCTGCGCCAGTTCCCGGGATTTCCCCACCAGCTCCGGCCGGGTCTCGATGCCGTAGATGTGGCCGCTCTCCCGCGCCTTGAAGAACAGGTCGTAGAGGATGAAGCCCAGGTAGGACTTGCCGGCACCGTGGTCGGCCAGGGTGATGTCGGCGTGGGCGGCGGAAGCCTCGGCAAGCAGCGGCTCGATGAAATTGAAGAGGTGGTAGACCTGCTTCAGCTTCCGGCGGGTGTCCTGGTTGAGCTTGCCGTCCCGGGTCAGGATGTGGAGTTCCTTGAGGAGTTCGATGGACTGGCCGGGACGGATTTCGGGGATAAGGGGTTCGGTGCTTTTCATGGTCTGTTCTTCGGCCCGCGGGGCAGGGGGCGGATTATCGCATTGCGCTGCCGGGGCCATCTCTTACTTTCGTCAGGTTTTTGTCAACCAGCTCTACAGTGAAGACGTTATATCGGTAACGGTGAATAAACACCGATTCAATGGAGAGAGAGATGGGAAGTTTGAGTACCGAGTCCTTTGAGGAATTTCTGGACTCCTTGAAACAAGCCGGTATCGAAGTGACCAACGAGAGCGAATTGCGCGAACGCCTGGCCGAAGCCCAGCGCTGGCGCTATGCCTTCACTACCCTGGCGGCTAACGGACGGGCCATCGGCATCCGCTTCGAGGACCGCACCGCCGGCAGCAACGAAGAACAGATTCGTCAGACCTTTGCCCAGTTCCAGTTCCCCGAGCGTGCCGAAGCCACCTTCGCCGCCAGCCTGAAGACCGAACACTGATTCGATCCTCCCGTATATAAGAATGGGCACCCTCGGGTGCCCATTTTCTTTGTACCTCTCCGACCTCAGCGCGTGATCGGCTTGTAGCGGATGCGCCTGGGTTTGGCGCCTTCCTCGCCCAGGCGGCGCTTCTTGTCCTCTTCGTACTCGTGGTAGTTGCCGTTGAAGAAGGTCCACTGGGAATTGCCTTCGCAGGCCAGGATGTGGGTGGCGATGCGGTCCAGGAACCAGCGGTCGTGGGAGATCACCAGCACGCAGCCGGCGAATTCCAGGAGGGCGTCTTCCAGGGCTCGCAGGGTTTCAACGTCCAGGTCGTTGGAGGGCTCGTCCAGGAGCAGGACGTTGCCGCCGGAAATGAGGGTCTTGGCCAGGTGCAGCCGGCCCCGCTCGCCGCCGGAAAGGTTGCCGACGATCTTCTGCTGGTCGGCACCCTTGAAGTTGAAGCGGCCGATGTAGGCCCGGCTGGGCATCTCGAAGCGGCCGACGGTGAGGATGTCGGCGCCGCCGGAGATGGCCTCGAACACGGTCTTGTCGCCTTCCAGGCCTTCCCGGGACTGGTCCACCGAGGCGATCTTGACGGTCTGGCCGATGTCGATGCTGCCCGAATCCGGCTGCTCCCTGCCCATGATCATGCGGAAGAGGGTGGACTTGCCGGCGCCGTTGGGGCCGATGATGCCGACGATGGCACCGGGCGGGACAGTGAAGGACAGGTTATCGATGAGCAGGCGGTCGCCGAAGCCCTTGGTGACATTCTTGAATTCGATGACCTGGTCACCCAGGCGCTCGCCCAGGGGAATGAAGATTTCCTGGGTCTCGTTGCGCTTCTGGTATTCGACGCTGGACAGCTCGTCGAAGCGGGACAGGCGGGCCTTGCTCTTGGCCTGGCGAGCCTTGGGGTTGCTGCGCACCCAATCCAGCTCCTGCTTCATGGCCTTCATATGGGCGGCTTCCTGCTTGGCCTCGGTCTCCAGGCGGGCTTCCTTCTGCTCCAGCCAGGAAGAGTAATTGCCCTTCCAGGGGATGCCGTGGCCGCGGTCCAGCTCCAGGATCCATTCGGCGGCGTTGTCCAGGAAGTAGCGGTCGTGGGTGACGGCCACCACGGTGCCCGGGAAGCGCACCAGGAACTGCTCCAGCCATTCCACCGACTCGGCGTCCAGGTGGTTGGTGGGCTCGTCGAGGAGGAGCATGTCCGGTTTCTGGAGCAGCAGCTGGCAGAGGGCGACGCGGCGCTTCTCGCCGCCGGAAAGGTGCTTGATCACCGCATCCCAGGCGGGCAGGTTGAGGGCGTCGGCGGCGATCTCCATCTGGTTCTGGACGTCGCTGCCGGAGGTGGCGAGGATGGCCTCGAGACGGGCCTGCTCCTCGGCCAGCTTGTCGAAATCGGCATCAGGATCGGCGTAGGCGGCGTAGATCTCGTCCAGCTTCTGCTGGGCCTGCATGACTTCGCCGAGGCCCGCTTCCACCGCCTGGCGCACGGTCTGCTCGGGATCGAGCTGGGGCTCCTGGGGCAGGTAGCCGATGCTGATGCCCGGCAGGTGCTGGACTTCGCCGTCGTACTCCTTGTCCACCCCGGCCATGATCCGGAGGACCGTGGACTTGCCGGAGCCGTTGAGGCCCAGGAGGCCGATCTTGGCGCCCGGGAAGAAGGACAGGGAGATGTCCTTGATGATTTGCCGCTTGGGCGGCACGACCTTGCTCACGCGGAGCATCGACATTACGTATTGGGCCATGGCAGTGAGAAATGTGCCTTATTGGAAAAACCGCAAGTTTACCCGCCCGGAGGGCAGCGTGGCCAATCAGTCCGGCGCCAGGGTGAGGAGGAGGGCACCTTCATCCACCGTGTCGCCCTCGGTGACGTGGACCTCCAAGACCCGGCCGGAGTAGGGGGAGGGAATGTCCAGGGCGACCTTGCCGGTTTCCAGGGTGAGGATGTTGTCGTCCCGCTCCAGGCGTTCGCCGGGCTTGATCAGGAGTTCCAGGATGAAAACGTCCCCGTTGGCGCAGTTGCCACAGCTTTCCCAGCACTCGGGGTACTTGGGCATGCGGACTTCGATGGTGTTCATGTTAATTGCTGCTCTTGTTCGAGGGTGTTGCATTCTACGCGCCGATCCGTATAATGCGGCCCTCAACACAGCGCGCCCGTAGCTCAGTTGGATAGAGTACTTGGCTACGAACCAAGGGGTCGGGCGTTCGAATCGCTCCGGGCGCGCCAATAGTGTTGAAAGAATAAAAGCCTTGCGGAACTGCGCCGCGAGGCTTTTTTCTTTTCCGGTCTCCGAAAATCCACCGGGCGGCGGCGGCCCCTTGGGGTCCGGGCCGTATCTTCGGCGTTATTCATGATTACGCGCAACCACCGGCGCCGGGCGCGATCATAGAGACAAGGGCGGCTGTGGTGCCGCACGTCATAGCCCGATGGCGAGGAGCAGCACCCAGAGCGCTTTTCGGGGCATGGCCAGTCTTTGGATTTCCCAGGAGGTCCCTATGGTCGGAAAGACGCTCTTCGCGGCCCATGCCGCCCAGTCGATGGCACCAGCAGGGGATTTCCGGCCATGAAGCTGACCCTCGCCCGGGGCTGGCTCCCCGCCATCGTTGTCTATTCCAACGAGTTGCCGGAAGGCACAGGCGCCATGGCCCTGGCCTTCGTGGCGGTTATCCGTCCCAAGTATCGGGACGACCGCGGACTCCATGAGCACCAGCTGGAGCATGTGGTCCAGTGGTACGCGGTTCTAGCGGCCATGCTCGTGCTGGCGCTGATGGCCGCCCTGCAGAACCAGGCCGGGGTGGCGGCGGGGTTGTGCTTGGCATCGGTCGGGATGCACGGCCTCCTTTACCGGCGCTGGCGGAAATTCCGCCTGCTGAGCGAATCCCAGGCCTTCCTGCGGCAGATGCGGTTCCCGGATCGCCACGGCGGGCGGCTCTCCGCCGCCGCGGCCGCCACCCGCCTGTGCTCGGCCCGCTATGGCCTGGCGTTGTCCTGGGATCAAGCGATTGCGCGGCTCTCCGGGGATGACAAGATGGGGCCCGCCGCCTCCGATTGAGCCGCCGACTTCAGGACACATCATGGACAAGGATTCGGCCGCTGAAGCGCTGTTGTCCTTCTGGTTCGGCGCGGAAGCTGACGACGACGCCGTCGCCCGCCGGCAGGCGCCGCTCTGGTGGTCCAAGGACCCTGAACTGGACCGCAGCCTGGGGGAGCGTTTCGAGCCGGAACTGCCGGGGGCAGGGGCCGCGTGGCCCGAGACTCCCCGGGGGCGCCTGGCCAGGGTCATCCTGCTGGACCAGATTCCCCGCAGCATCTACCGGGGGACGGTCCGGGCCTTCGCCTGGGACGAGTTGGCCCGCCGGCAGGCCGAGGCTTCCCTTGCCCTGGGCGATGAATCCCGGCTGCGTCCCATCCAGCGGGTCTTCCTCTACATGCCCTTCGAGCATGCCGAGGACCTGGAACTGCAGGATCTGGCGGTGGAACGCTTCGAGGCCCTGGGCGCGGCAGTGCCGGCGGCGCAGCGGCAGACCTTCGACGGCTTCCTGGACTTCGCCCGGCGGCATCGGGATATCATTCGCCGCTTCGGGCGCTTTCCCCACCGCAACGCCATCCTGGGGCGGCCATCCACGGCCGAGGAGACAGCTTTCCTGCAGACGCCCGGCTCGTCATTCTAGACCCCGAGGACAGTACCCATGGCCCATCAAGGCTTCTTTCAGGTCCAGACCCGCGGCCGCGGCATGACCGACATCACAGACCGGGTGGCGGAGACCGTCCGCGAGGGCGGCGCCGTCACCGGCCTCGCCCATGTTTTCGTCAAGCACACCAGCTGCTCGCTGCTCATCACCGAGAATGCCGACCCGGCGGTGCGCCAGGATCTGGAGACCCTGGCCCGGCGCTGGGCACCCGACGGCGACCCGGCCTACCGCCACGACCTGGAAGGGGACGACGACATGGCCGCCCATGCCCGCAGCGTCCTCACCGCCACCTTCGTCACCGTGCCCGTGGCCCGGGGGCAACTGCTGCTCGGTACCTGGCAGGGAATCTATCTCTGGGAGCACCGCAGCCGCGGCCACGCCCGCGACCTGGTGGTCACGGTGCTCGGCTGAAGGCGGCGCAGCCGGCTATTTCGCCGCCTGGCCGGTAGGTCCGGGGGCTCCATCGGGCAGGGTGAAATAGAAGGTCGAGCCCCGGCCAGGTTCGGACTCCACCCAGATCTGCCCGCCGTGGCGCTGCACGACCCGGCGGCAGATAGCGAGGCCGATGCCGGTGCCCGGATAGGCCTGCTGGGAATGGAGGCGGCGGAATATCTCGAAAATCCGGCGGTGGTGCTTCTTGTCGATGCCGATGCCGTTGTCCCGCACCGAGAAGAGCCATTCGTCCTCCTGCCGCTCGGCGGCCACATGGACCCGGGGCGGCTCCTGGCCCCGGTACTTGATGCCGTTGTCGATCAAGTGGTGCATGACCTGGGCGAGCTGGATGCGGTCTCCCATCAGCGTCGGCAGCTCGCCCCGGGTGACTGTGGCACCGCAACGGGCGATGTCTTCCCGCAGGGAGGCGAGCGCCGCGTCGAAAAGCTCGCGGAAATCGGTGAGTTCGAAGGGACGGCCTGGGGAATCGACCCCCGAATAGATCAGGAGATCCTGGATCAGCTCGTGCATCCGCTCCACGTGGTGCACCAGCTGGCCGATCCACAAATCCGCCTGGTCGTTGATGCGCCCCCGGAATTCCTGCTGCAGCAGCTGGGCGAAGCCGCTGATGGAGCGTAGCGGTGTCTGCAGGTCGTGGGCGGCCACATAGGTGAACTGCTGGAGTTCCAGGTTGCTGCGGATCAGGGCTTCGTTGGCTCCCAGCAATTGGGCCGTGCGCTCCTCGACCCGCTGCTCCAGGTCCTGGTTCATGCGCTGCAGGGCTTCCTCCAGGCGCTTGCGTTCGGTGATGTCGAAGCAGGCGCCGATATGGCGGATGGCCACCCGACCGGCGGGCCTGTCGCGGAATATGGTCTGCCCCCGCCACACCAGCCAGCGCACCTGGCCGTCGGCCCGCACCACCCGGTGCTCGCTGTGGACCAGGCCGTCCCCGGCCGGGTCCAGGGAGCGCTGGAACAGCGCCAGGAGATGCTCCCGGTCTTCCGGGTGGATGAGGTTGGCGGACTGCTCAATGTCCAGGTCGGGGCAGGGGGTGAAGCCCAGGATGGCGCATAGTTGGGGCGACAGGCGGGTGCGGCCGGTTTCCAGGTCGGTATCGTAGGTGCCGATGTCGGCGGCCTCGTTGGCCAGCCGCATCAATTCCTCGGACTCCCGCAGGCTTTCCTCCATTTCTTTGCGGGCGGTGATGTCGAGGGCGATGCCGCTCATGCCGATCACTTCGCCGTTGCTGTCGTCGTAGTGGCCGCGGCCCACCACGGCGATCCAGTGGCGGCTGCCGTCCGGCCAGCGGATGCGGTGCTCCAGGTTGTATTCCTCGCGCTTCTCCAGGGCCTGGGAGATGGCCGTCTTGGCGGGTTCCCGTTCATCCGGCTCGAGGGCGCCCAGGAAGAGGTCGAAGGTCATGGGCTCGTCCAGGGGAATGCCGAAGAGCTGGCGGCAACGGTCTGACCACAGCATCTCGCCGCTGCGCATGTCCCAGTTCCAGGTGCCGATGGCGGCGCCCCGCACCGCGAGTGCCAGTTCCTTCCGGCTGCGGCGCAGGGCCTCCTGGTAGGTGCGGTTCTCGGTGATGTCCATGACCACGCCGCTGGCGCCCACGGGCCGTCGTCGGCCATTCTCAGCGACCAGGAAGGTTCGGCCCTTGGCCTTCACCCAGCGGATGCTCCCGTCGGGGCGCAGCAGCCGGTGCTCGTCTTCGAACTCCGGGCTGCCCTCGCCGCTGAGGGACGCTTTGATCTTCTCCATGACCCGGTGCCGGTCGTCGGGATGGAGCAGTTCGGCGATCCGTTCCAGGCTGATGGCCGCATCGTCCGGAGGCAGGCCGGCGATGGCTTTCAGTTCGGGGGACCAGTGCACCTCGCCGCTGGCACAGTCAAGATCGTAGAGGCCCAATCCGGCCGCCTGAGCGGCGAAGTGCCAGCGGCTTTCCCGGCCGGGGTCGCTTCTATCGCTGCTGCGGCGGTCGGTGCGCCGGCGCTCCGGCCGGTAGGACTGGCCGGGGGCGGGCGGCAGGTGTGGTCCCCCCCTGTGCCGCCAATGGGAAAACAGCTGCCTCAATGTCGCCATGCCCCGCCTCCTCGTTGTACGACTGCATTCGATGCGGCCGTCATTACAGCACCCGGGGGCTGCGGCAACCATGGGTGGATGGCCCTATTTCCGGGGGGATGACGGAGAGGTGACCGATCGAGATGCCCCTTTATGCGCACTCTCTAATATATGAACATCCTATGCGCCGGGTAGGAACGGTCGAATGGGGGTAAGGCTGTAATTTGGGCGCCGGAATGTCGTACCCGGCAAGCCCGCTCGCAAGTTAGCGAACCTCAGGGGTGGCGTCGGCCCAGAAGGTGGATGCTGAAGCGTCCGCCGTCGTCGGTCCAGCAGCGGGACGGTTGCCAGCCCGCTTCGGCAGCCAGGGCCTGGAAAGCGGCGACGGGATACTTGTGGGAATTCTCGGTGTGGAGGGATTCCCCGGCCTCGAAGCGGAAGGTCTTGCCCAGCAGGCGGACGGTCTGGGGGCGGCGGCTGACCAGATGCATCTCCACCCGTCCGTGCTCCGGGTCGTAGCGGGCCTCATGGCGGAAGCCGTCGAGGTCGAAGTCGCTCCCCAGTTCGCGGTTGAGGCGGGACAGCAGGTTGAGGTTGAAGGCGGCGGTGACGCCGGCGGCATCGTCGTAGGCGGGAATCAGCACCGCCGGATCGCGGGTGGTGTCCACCCCGACCAGCATCCAGGCCCGGGGGCCCAGGCAGTCCGCCATGCGGCCCAGGAGGGCCCGGGCTTCGGTCGGGTCCAGGTTGCCGATGGTGGAGCCGGGAAAGAAGCAGAGATGCCGGCAGGCGGCGGTGCACAGTTCGGGTGGCAGGCGCAGGGGCTGGTTGAAATCGGCCACCAGCGGATACATGGGCAGGTCGGCGAATTCCGCCTGCAGCATGGTCACCGAGGCTTCCAGGCAATGGGCGGCGATGTCCACCGGCACGTAGGCCCGGGGCGCGTGCAGCCGGCGCAGCAGCAGGGGCGTCTTGCGGCTGGAACCGCTGCCGATCTCGATCACCACCGCCGTGCTCCCGACCGCCTCGGCCATTTCCGGGGCATGGCGGTCGAGCAGGCCGATTTCCGTGCGGGTCGGGTAGTACTCGTCCAGGGTGGTGATCTGTTCGAACAGCTCGGACCCCCGCCGGTCGTACAGCCAGGCGCAGGGGATGCTCTTCTGGGGACGGCCGAGGCCGTCCAGGGCCGCCCAGGCGAAGGCGGCCCGACTGGTCTGGTGGGGCATGGTACTCATCGGTCGTCGGCCAGGCGCACCCCGCTGAACTGCCAGCGCTGGTGGGGATAGAAGAAATTGCGGTAGGTGGGGCGCAGGTGGCCGTCCGGGGTGACGCAGGAGCCGCCCCGGAGCACGAACTGGCCGCACATGAACTTGCCGTTGTATTCGCCCACGGCGCCCCCGGCGGGGCGGTAGCGGGGGTAGGGCAGGAAGGCGCTGGCGGTCCATTCCCAGACATCGCCGTAGAACTGCCGGGAAGGGCCACCTTCCGGGGCGGCGGCGGGCCGCAGCCGGCCGCTGCCGAGGAAATTCCCGTCCACCGGCAGGCGAGTGGCGGCGTTTTCCCATTCGAATTCGGTGGGCAGGCGCTTGCCCGCCCAACGGGCGAAGGCGTCGGCCTCGAAGTAGCTGACGTGGCTCACCGGCGCCTCCACTTCCACGGGCCGCAGGCCGTGGAGGCCCATCTGCCACCACTCCCCGTCCCGCTCCTGCCAGTAGAGGGGGCTGTCCCAGCCTTCCGCCTGGCTCCGGGCCCAGCCGTCGGACAGCCACAGGGTCGGCCGCCGGTAGCCGCCGTCGGCCATGAAGTCCAGCCATTCGCCGTTGCTCACCGGCCGGGAGGCGATGGCATGGGGAAGGAGGAGCACGGCGTGGCGGGGGCCTTCGCAGTCGAAAGCGAAGCCGTCGCCGGTGTGGCCGACTTCGACCTGCCCGCCGGCGGATTCCAGCCAGGCCGGAGCCGCGGCCGTGCCGGCGGGCGGTTCCGGTGGTGGAGCCGGGCAGTAGGCGGGATGGAGGGGATTCTGGGCGAGGAGATGGAGGACGTCGGTGAGCAGCAGTTCCTGGTGCTGCTGCTCGTGGTGCAGTCCCAGTTCCACCAGGGAGGCGGCCGCCGAGGGCAAGTCGCCTTCCAGGAGGCGGCCCATGGCCTCGTCCACCGCCCGGCGGTAGGCCAGGACGTCGGCGAGGGGCGGGCGGGTAAGGAGACCGCGGCGGGGACGGGGATGGCGGGGGCCAACGTGCTCGTAGTAGGAGTTGAACAGGTAGCGGTAATCGGCCGAGAAAGCCCGGTAGCCGGGCTGGTAAGGGCCCAGCAGGAATTCCTCGAAGAGCCAGGTGGTGTGCGCCAGGTGCCACTTGCCCGGGCTGGCGTCGTCCATGGACTGGACGGTGAGGTCGGCTTCGCTGAGGGGGGCGGCCAGGGCTGTGGTCAGGTCGCGCACCTCCCGGTAGCGCGTACCGAGGCTGGCGCAGGCAGACGAGGGGGGCTTGGCCGAACGGGCGTTCACTGTTACCTCTTATGTCTTCGGGATGAGGGCCGCGGCGCTGCCGGCGGCGATTCCAGCTTGGGCAGTGCTGCGCCGGAATTGGTTCTCCACCGGCTGGTTAGGAAATTTCCTACACCCATTCAGCAAATATCCCAATAGAATCCGTTTCCACTGACTGACAGCGGTATTCCATGGGCGCAAGATGGGTACCGTTGATAAATATCAATTCAGTCCAAGAACAAACCAACCAATAAACAGCGGAGGTGCTATGAAAACCATTCTCTTGGTTGATGATTCAGCCACGATCCTTCTCAGTATTTCCAACGTGCTGTCCAAGGCGGGCTATGGGGTCGAGAAGGCGGGCAACGCCGCCGAGGCCATGAAGAAGTTCAGCGCCGGCGCCAAGATCGACCTCCTCATTACCGACCTCAACATGCCGGGCATGAACGGCATCGACTTCATCAAGGAAGTCCGCAAGCTGCCGGCCTACAAGTTCATGCCCATCCTTTTCCTCACCACCGAATCCCAGCAGTCGAAGCGGGCCGAGGCCAAGGCCGCCGGGGCTTCGGGCTGGCTGGTCAAGCCGGCGACCGCCGACGAGCTCCTGAACACCATCAAGCTCGTGATGCGCTGACCATGGACGATGGTTCCGCATACAGCCGACGGCTGCTCCTGGTCGTCGGCGTCGTCGCCCTCGCGGCGGCGTTGAGCGTCTATTTCCTCAACGGCTGGTTCCACCAGACCTTGCTGCCCTGGCTGGGCCTGAGCGCGCCCTTCGGCGACATGGTCGGGGCGCTGGTCATCGTCCTGGCCACCCATTTCGGGCAGCGCCTGGTCTCGGTGGCCTTCTACCGGGATCCCAACCTGGGCAGCGGCGTTGACCTCGCCAAGCACACCCGGTTCGAGGCGGGGCAGGGGGAGGCGGCCCGGCAGGTGGCCGGCGAGCTGCGGCATTTCGGCAAGTTCAACGAGATGGTCAGCGGACAGCTGGCCCTGACGATCGACGATACGGAAAAGGCCGCCTACCGGATCGTCGAGCGCCTCAATGTCATCGACGGCACCGTTTCCCAGCTCGATCGCTTCGTCGCCGAGTCCACCGATGAATCGGCCAAAAACGCCGTCGCCACCACGGCCCGCATCGAGCAGAACAAGCACCTGATCCAGGCCATGCGCCAGTATATCGCCGAGCGTATCGAGGAAGGCCGGCGAGACCAGGAGCGGGTGAACGAAGTGGTACGGGCGGCCCGCTCCCTGGAGTCCCTGGTGCAGCTGATCCGGGAAATCGCCAAGCAGACCAACCTCCTGGCCCTCAACGCCGCCATCGAGGCGGCCCGGGCCGGCGAGGCGGGGCGGGGCTTCGCGGTGGTGGCCGACGAGGTCCGCAAGCTGTCCACCGAGACCGGCGACGCGGTCAACCGCATCAACCAGGGCATCGTGGACATGGCCAATTCCATCGAGTCCCAGTTCAAGGAGAAGCTGTCCCAGTCCAACCTGGAGAAGGACCAGGAGGTGCTTGACCGCTTCGCTTCCCAGCTGGACGAACTGGGCCGCGACTATGCCGGCCTGGCCTCCGCCCAGGGGGATGTGATGCAGACCATCGCCGGCAGCAGCCACACCCTGGCCAGCATGTTCATGGATGCCATCGCCAGCGTCCAGTTCCAGGATGTGACCCGCCAGCAGATCGAGACCGTCACCGGCGCCCTGGCCCGGCTCAACGACTTCCTGGGCCGCCTGGCCGACCGGCTGGAACGCCCGGATGACCCTTCCCTCGCCAACGAATCGATGTCGCAGCACCTGGAGCAGATTTTCGACAGCTACGTGATGCATTCCCAACGTCAATCCCACCAGGAGTCCGTCCATGGCACACGGGACGCGGCTGCCAGCGGTGGACCTAAAGTGGAGCTATTCTGATGGGAACCAACAACTGCCTTGCGATCGACCGCGACCTCACCATCTACCACGCTATCGAGCTCAAGAAAGAGCTCCTGGACGCCCTGGCGGCCGGCGACCAGCTCGACCTGGACCTCTCCCGGGTCGAGGAAATGGACACCGCCGGCCTGCAGCTCCTCATCCTGACCAAGCAGGAAGCCACCCAGCAGGGCAAGGCCCTGCGCATCGTCCAGCACAGCCCGGCGGTGCGGGAAGTCATCGACTTCTACAACATGGCGGCCCATTTCGGTGACCCGCTGGTGATCCTGGCCAACGAAGCCGCCTGAAACAAAAAATAAAGCCAGAGCAACGGGGGAGCAATGGAGGAGATATTTCAGGTATTTGCCCATGAGGCCCGGGACCAGCTCGGCGAGCTGGAAGCGGGCCTGATGCGGCTGGAGCAGGGAGAGCGGGACCCGGAGCTGATCAACGCCATCTTCCGGGCCGCCCATACCGTCAAGGGCGCGGCGGGTGTGGTGGAGATCAGGGCCATTGAGCGCTTCACCCACTCGGTGGAAAACGTCCTGGACCGGGTCCGCAACAACGAGATCGGCCTGTCGGCCGAACTGATTTCCGTCCTGCTGGCTTGCACCGACCATCTCTTGGGCATGCTGGACAAGGTGGAGGCGGGACATCTGGCCGATCACGAGCTGGCCAGCGGGCAGGACGACGTCCTGCTCGGCAAGCTGGTGGCGCATCTGGCCGGCGGCGCCGTTGCCGCCCCCGCTCCGGCGGCCCATCCCGACCTGCCGGTGGCCGACCTGGAGGCGAGCGGCGGCGGCCAGGTGGCCAACGACGCCTGGCACATTTCCGTGCGCTTCGGCCGGGACGTGCTGAAGAACGGCATGGATCCCCTGGCCTTCCTGCGCTACCTGCAGTCCCTGGGGGAAATCGTCCATATCGTCACCCTCTTCGACGCCCTGCCGGGGGCGGCGGAGATGGACCCGGAAAGCTGCTACCTGGGCTTCGAGGTCAATTTCCGCAGCGATGCCGACAAGGTCGGCATCGAGCGGGTGTTCGACTTCGTGCGGGACGAGTGCGAGCTCCACATCCTGCCGCCCCACAGCCGCATCGAGGAATACATCGCCGTCATCGAAGCCCTGCCGGAACGGAACATGCGGCTGGGGGAGATCCTGGTGAAGTGCGGCGCCCTCACCCAGCTGGAGCTGGACATGGGCCTGGCACGGCAGCAGCAGGCCGCCGCCGCTCCGGCCGAAGGGGCCGAGCCGCCCCAGCCCCTGGGGAAGATACTGGTGGAGAGCCACGACGTCCAGCCGGAACTGGTGGAGGCGGCTGTCACCAAGCAGAAGCACGTGACCGAGAAGAAGGCGGCGGAAGCCCGCCTCATCCGGGTCCAGGCCGACAAGCTCGACCAGCTCATCGACCTGGTGGGGGAACTGGTGATCGCCGGCGCCAGCGCCAATCTGGCGGCTCTCAAGAGTGGGCAGATGCCCCTGGTGGAGGCCACTTCCATCCTCAACCGGCTGGTGGAGGACATCCGCGGCGCCGCCCTGCAGCTGCGCATGGTCCAGATCGGCGAGACCTTCAACCGCTACCACCGGGTGGTGCGGGACATCAGCAAGGAACTGGACAAGGATATCGAACTGGCCATCCGGGGCGGCGAGACGGAACTGGACAAGTCGGTGGTGGAGAAGATCGGCGATCCCCTCATGCATCTGGTCAGGAACGCCATGGACCACGGCATCGAGTCCACCGAGGCCCGCATCGCCGCCGGCAAGCCGGCCCGGGGGCGGGTCGAGCTCAATGCCCACCACGACTCGGGCAGCATCGTCATCGAGGTCTCCGACGACGGCGGCGGCATCAATGCCGACAAGGTGCGGACCAAGGCCGTCGAGCGCGGTCTCATCGGCGCCGGCCAGACCCTGTCCGAACAAGAGATCGTCAATCTCATTTTCGAGCCCGGCTTCTCCACCGCCGACAAGGTATCCAACCTGTCCGGGCGCGGCGTGGGCATGGACGTGGTGCGCAAGAATATCCAGGCCCTGCGGGGCAGCGTCGAGGTCCGTACCGAATTCGGCCGGGGCACCCGTTTCAATATCCGCCTGCCCCTCACCCTGGCCATCATCGACGGCTTCCTGGTGGGGGTGGACCAGGCCTCCTATGTCATTCCCCTGGACAGCGTGGTGGAGTGCCTGGAGCTGCAGGAAATCGGCAGCGACTGCAGTTACCTCAACCTGCGGGGTGAGGTCCTGCCCTTCCTGCGCCTGCGGGAGCTGTTCCGGGTGCCGGGCCAGCGGCCGCGGCGGGAGAGCGTGGTGGTGGTGCGCTACGCCGGCCACAAGGCCGGCATCGTGGTGGACGAGCTGCGGGGCGAGTTCCAGACCGTCATCAAGCCCCTCGCCAGCCTGTTCCGCAACCTCCAGGGCATCGGGGGCTCCACCATCCTGGGCAGCGGCGATGTGGCCCTCATCCTTGATGTCCAGGCGCTGATCCAGCGCTGCATGGGCAGCGAAGAAGAACGATCCAGGGCCGGCGGCCAGAATCGCCCGGTACTGGCAGAAACAACCATCTGATTACAACCCGGTTAGGGGGAGACATGTTCGCAAATCTTAGAATCGGCACCAAGCTTGCCGTCGGCTACGGCTTTGTCATCGTGCTGCTGATGGTGGTCGCCACCATCGGCGGCCTGCGCCTCGCCAGCATCAACGAGGAAATCGATACCCTGGTCAATGACCGCTTTCCGAAGACGGTCTGGGCCAACGACATGATCGACAACGTCAATCTCATCGCCCGGGCCATGCGCAACACCCTCCTGGTCAAGAGCGAGGAGGACATCAAGAAGGAGCTGGAGCGCATCGAGCAGGCCAGAAAGGTGATCGGCCAGAGTCTCGACAAGCTCGACAAGGCGGTGAAGCTCGAGCGGGGCATGGCGATGCTGAAGAAGGTGAAGGACGCCCGGGCCGGCTACATCGCCTTCCAGGAGAAGTTCATCGACCAGGTGAAGGCCGGCCGGCGGGACGAGGCCACCGAGGCGCTGCTGACGACGGGCCGCCAGCTCCAGGCCGCCTACATCGCTTCCATCTCCGACCTGATCAATTTCCAGAGCGAACTGATGACCGCCTCCGGCAAGGAGGCCAACGACCTGGTCGCCGCCAGCCTCAAGCTCATCGTCACCCTGGCCGTCGCCGCCGTGCTGATCGCCGTCGCCGCCGGATTTGCCATCACCCGCAGCATCACCGGGCCCCTCAAGGAAGCCATGGACACCGCCAACAAGCTGGCGGCCGGCGACCTGACGGTGCGCATCGAGGCCAAGTCCAGGGATGAGACGGGCCAGCTGCTGGCGGCCATGCGGGAGATGGTCGGCAAGCTCTCCCACATCATCGGCGAAGTCCGCGGGGCGGCCAACTCCCTGGCCAGCGCGGCGGAGGAAGTGTCGGCCACGGCCCAGTCCCTGTCCCAGTCGTCCTCGGAGCAGGCTGCCTCGGTAGAAGAGACCACGGCCTCCATGGAGCAGATGACCGCCTCCATTTCCCAGAACACCGAGAATGCCAAGGTCACCGACGATATGGCCAGCAAGGCCGCCCAGGAGGCAGCGGAAGGCGGCGGCGCGGTGAAGGAGACGGTTGCGGCAATGCAGCAAATCGCCGACAAGATCGGTATCATTGACGACATCGCCTACCAGACCAACCTCCTGGCCTTGAACGCAGCCATCGAGGCGGCCCGGGCGGGAGAGCACGGCAAGGGCTTCGCGGTGGTGGCGGCGGAGGTGCGGAAGCTGGCGGAACGAAGCCAGGTGGCGGCCCAGGAAATCGGCGAGCTGGCCGGGTCCAGCGTCAAGCTGGCCGAAAAGGCTGGCGGTCTCCTGGACGCCATGGTGCCGAGTATCCGCAAGACCTCGGACCTGGTGCAGGAAATCGCCTCGGCCTCGGCGGAGCAGAGCAGCGGCGTGGTGCAGATCAACGGCGCCATGGGGCAGCTGAACCAGGCGACCCAGCAGAACGCATCGGCTTCGGAGGAACTGGCGGCGACGGCGGAGGAAATGGGTGGCCAGGCGGAACAGCTGCAGCAGCTCATGCAGTTCTTCACCATCAGCGACAGCGGCAACTGGCAGCCAGGCGGACGGTCGCCGGCAGCCGCCAAGGTCGCCAAGGCGCCACCGCCGGCCAAGCAGGCGACCCGCGGCGCCGCGGCCCTGGCCGGGGATTTCGAGCGTTTCTGACCGCCCGGTCCCGGGCCGAGCGGTGTTATGATAAAAAACTAGGAAATGCCCAGGGAGGACCGGCCACGACGCCGGTCCCGGGTTTTTGAGCATTTTTCACAGGGGTAGCGGCAATGGGACAATTGGTGCAGAAAGCGATTGCCACTCCGGTGGCTCAGGCGGCCGCCGAGGTCAGGCAGTATCTGACGTTCAGCCTGGGCGGCGAGATGTTTGCCGTCGGTATCCTGAACGTCAAGGAAATCATCGAATACGGTCATCTGACCGAGATTCCCATGATGCCGGCCTTCATCCGGGGCGTCATCAACCTGCGCGGGGCCGTGGTTCCCGTCATCGACCTGGCGGCCCGCTTCGGCGGCCAGCCGACCCAGGTGGGGCGCCGCTCCTGCGTCATCATCATCGAGATCGCCGATGGCGACATGGTCCAGGACATCGGCGTCCTGGTGGATTCCGTGAGTGCCGTGCTCGACATCCCCGATGGCGACATCGAGCCGCCGCCCGCCTTCGGGGCCCGCATCCGCACCGACTTCATCGAGGGCATGGGCAAGATCGCCGGCAAGTTCGTCATCATCCTCAACGTCCAGCGCGTCCTCTCGGTGGAGGAGATGACCGTCCTGGCCGCCATGGGCCAGGGCGCGGATGTCCCGTCTTCCGCCAACTGAGGAGCGCGATGTCCACTCCTAGCCCGGTCCGGCGGGACCCTGTTGCGGATGGCTACAATCCGGTGCTCGGCGACGCCGAGTTCGCCCTGTTTCAGAAGCTGATCTACAAGATTGCCGGCATCAGCCTGTCCGATGCCAAGAAGGTGCTCCTGGCCGGCCGCCTGTCCAGGCGGGTGCGCCACTACCAGATGGGGAGCTTCGCCGAGTATTACCGGCTGGTTTCCGGGCCCCAGGCGGGGGACGAACTGCAGATCATGGTGGATCTCCTGACCACCAACGAGACCTACTTCTTCCGCGAGGGCAAGCACTTCGAATTCCTGCGCCGGCACATTCTGGCGAACCGGCCGGCCAACCGCCAGTTCGACGTCTGGAGCGCCGCCTGCTCCACCGGCGAGGAGGTCTACACCCTGGCCATGGTGCTGGCCGATGAGCTGGGTGTCGACGGCCCCTGGAACATCATGGGGTCGGACATCAGCACCCAGGTGCTGCGCCTGGCGTCTTCCGGCCACTACCCCATGGAGCGGACCCGGGGCATGCCGCCGGAGTACCTCAAGAAATACTGCCTGAAGGGCGTCCGGGAGCAGGAAGGCACCTTCCTCATCGACCCGCGGCTGCGCAACCACGTCCGCTTTTCCCAGATCAACCTCAATGCCCCCTTGCCCGACGTGGGCAACTTCGACCTCATCTTCCTGCGCAACGTAATGATCTATTTCGATCAGGAGACCAAGCGCAAGGTGGTGGCCCAGCTGTCCCAGCGCCTGAAGCCCGGCGGCCACTTCGTCATCGGCCATTCCGAGACCCTCAACGGCATCAACGAGACCCTGCGGGCGGTGCAGCCGACCATCTACATGAAGTCATGACGGATATTGAGAGCGCGGCAAGGGAAATCCACCTCAATCCGGGCGATCTGTGGTTTGGCGAGGGAGCGGTGCGCCTGCGCACGGTGCTCGGCTCCTGCATTTCGGTGACCCTCTGGCATCCCCTGCGCCGCGTCGGCGGTATGTGCCATTTCATGCTGCCCGGCCGGGTGCGCGGCAAGGACGTGCCCCTGAGCGGCAAGTATGCCGACGAAGCCTTCCTGATCTTCGACCGGGAGATGGAGCGCGCCAAGACCCGGCCCGGTGAGTACCAGGCCAAGGTCTTCGGCGGCGGCAACATGTTCCCCAACGCCAATATCCGCACCCAGGGCGACGTCGGCCTGCGCAACCTCGAAGTGGCGCGCCAGCTGCTGGCCCGGCGGGGAATCGACGTGGTGGTCCAGCACGTCGGCGGTGCCGGCCACCGGCGCCTGATTTTCGATATCTGGAGCGGCGACGCCTGGCTCAGCTTCCAGGACATCCAGGCCCCCGAAGGCATCCTGTGAAGGCCACGATCAAGGTGCTCATCGTCGACGATTCCGCCGTCGTCCGGCAGGTGGCGCGGGAAATCCTCGACGCCGACCCGGACATCCAGGTGGTGGGCGCCGCCGCCGACCCGGTCTTCGCCGTCGAGCGCATGAAACGCAACTGGCCGGACGTGCTGGTCCTCGGCATCGAGGCACCCCGTATGGATGGCCTGGCCTTCCTGAAGAAGCTCATGGCGGAGAGCCCCCTGCCGGTGGTGGTGTGCTCGACGCCGGGGGCGGACGGGTCCGACGTCGGCCGGCAGGCGCTGGCGGCCGGGGCGGTCAGCGTCATCAGCAAGCCGCGGATGGGGTTGAAGGATTTTCTCAAGAACGCTTCCGGCGAGCTGGTGGCGGCCGTCAAGACGGCGGCCGGCGCCGGCCTGGGGACGCCGGCCAAGCGGCCGCCCCCGGCCGACAGCCTGTCAGCCCGGGACGGCCGGCTCCAGGGCGCCGTGAAGCCGGCCGAGGCGGTGGTCGCCATCGGCACCTCCACCGGCGGCACCCAGGCCCTGGAGGCGGTGCTGACGGCACTGCCGGCGGCCTGTCCCGGCATCGTCATCGTCCAGCACATGCCCGAGCGCTTCACGGCCCTCTTCGCCGAGCGGCTCGACGCCCTCTGCCAGGTGGAGGTGCGGGAGGCCAGGAACGGCGACCGGGTGCTGGCGGGCCAGGCCCTGGTCGCCCCGGGCGGGCGGCACATGACCCTGCACCGCAGCGGCGGCCACTACCAGGTGGAAGTGGCGGACGGGCCCCCGGTCAATCGGCACAAGCCCTCGGTGGACGTGCTTTTCCGGTCGGTGGCCAAGGTCGCCGGCGGCAACGCCCTGGGAGTCATCATGACCGGCATGGGCGACGACGGCGCCCTCGGACTCAAGGAGATGCACGACGCCGGGGCCCGCACCGTGGCCGAGGACGAAGCCTCCTGCGTCGTCTTCGGCATGCCCAAGGAAGCCATCAAGCTGGGGGGCGTGGACCGGGTCGTGCCCCTGCAGCAGATCGCCAAGGAGATCCTCGCCTTCGGGCGGGACCAGCAGCAGGCCTCCTGAGCGCGCCTATTCGGTTTCCAACTGGTGCTGGAGGGCGTACTTGATGAGGCCGGCGTTGCTGTCCACGTTGAGCTTCTGCATCAGGCGCATCTTGTGGGTGCTGACGGTCTTGGGGCTGAGGTGGAGGGCGTCGGCCACTTCGCCGATGCGGGAGCCGGAAGCCAGCAGCTTCAACACCTGCAGTTCCCGTTCCGACAGGCGGTCGTGGGGGAGGGCGGCGCTACGCTGGGAGTGGGACACGACCGTATCCACCAGGCTCGGATCGATGAACTTGCCGCCCCGGAAGACCATGCGCAGCGCCGTGACCAGGGTTTCCGGGTCGCTGTCCTTGGTGACGTAGCCGCAGGCCCCGGCCTTCAGCACCCGGCTCACGATCTGCCCCTCGTTGTGCATGGTGAGGATCACCACCGGCAGCAGGGGCTTCTCCGTCAATACCTGCTGGATCAGCTCGGTGCCGCTGGTGCCGGGCATGGTGAGATCGAGGAGCAGGACGTCGAACTCCAGGGCACGCACCTGGGCCAGCACCTCGTCGCCCCGGGTGGCTTCGCCGACCACCACCATGTCGTCGGTGGCGGCGAGGATGTTCTTGACGCCGCTGCGCACGATGGCATGGTCTTCGGCGATCAGGATACGGATCATGACATGGGCTCTTAAAGGGGAATCTTGACGGTCAGCGTCGTGCCGGCGCCCGGGGTGGCGCAGATGCGCATCGTACCATCGAAGGCGATGGCCCTTTCCCGCATGCCCTGCAGGCCGAAGCCCCGCTTCTTCGCCACTACCGCCGGATCGAAGCCGCGTCCGTTGTCCCGGATGCGCAACTGCAGGAGCGGCCCCTGGCGCTGCAGGGAAACGACCACTTCGCCGGCCTCGGCGTGGCGGGCCACATTGGTGAGGGATTCCTGGACGATGCGGAAGAGGGCGGTGGCCCGGGTGTCGTCCAGGAGGATGTCGTCGGCGTCCAACTCCAGCCGGCATGGGACTTCCCAGCGCAGGCTGAAGTCCTCGGCCAGCCACTCGATGGCCGGGATGATGCCGTGGTCCAGGGCCGGCGGGCGCAGGTTGCTGACCACGTGGCGGGCGACGCCGATGGTGCTGTCGAGGAGGGAATTCATGGTCTCCATCTTCTTCTGCAGCAGGGAGTCGTCCGGGTACTGGCGGCGCAGCAGGGCGCATTCCATCTTGAGGGCGGTGAGCAGTTGACCCAGTTCGTCGTGGATTTCCCGGGCGATGCTGCGCCTTTCCTGCTCCAGCCGGAATTCGTTATGGGCGGAGAGGGCGCGCAGCTTCTGGCGGGAGCGGGCGAGATCGGCCTCGCTGGCCCGCACCGCCGCGTCGGCCCGCTTGCGCTCGGTGATGTCCCGCAGGAAGACCAGGGCGCCGTTGTCGTCGCCGTAGCGGAAGGGGACGGCGGAGACTTCCACGTCCACGACGGCCCCGTCCAGGCGCAGGATTTTCTCCTCTGCCGCCGGGACGTTCTCCTGGCGCTCCTTCAGGCCCCGGATGCGCTCGCCGACGGCCTCCCGGACGTCGGGATGGAAGCGTTCCCGCACTGGCCGGCCCAGCACGTCGTCTGGAGCGCCGGCGCCGAAGAGGGCGAGGGCGGCGGCATTGACATAGGCGAAGCGGCCGCGGGTCTGGACGTAGATGGCATCCGGGGCGCACTCCACCACCTGGCGGAAGCGCTGCTCGCCCTCCAGCAGGAGAGCCTCCTGGCAGCGGCGATTCTCCCCCAGGCAGTCCATGCCGGCGGTTCCTCTGGACATTTCTTTCCCCGGATGCGGAACGGATTCGCTGCCGCCGGTCTCAAGGGCAATTCCTCTTTCTTCTTTGGTCATGACGATGACGGAACTTGTGGCCGCAAGCCGATATTGTTGCCGGTGCCTCCCCTTGTGCCGCACCGGTGCGGCCTTCAGCCGGCCGTCATTGTGCCCCATCGTCTTCCCCTCTGCCACATGCCGGCGGCGCGGGGAGGGGCGTCCGCGTGGTAACATCCTTGTTTCGCCCGGCCCTATGAACCCAGCCAATTTCGATTTCCACTGCCATTCCGTCGTCTCCGATGGTCTTCTGCCGCCTGCCGAACTGGCTCGCCGGGCAGCGGGCAACGGGGTCGATTTCTGGGCGCTGACGGACCACGACGACCTCGGCGGCCTGGCCGAGGCAGGGGCTGCTGCCCGGGAAGCCGGTATCCGCTTCGTAAACGGGGTGGAAATCTCCATCGAGTGGCAGGGTGTTCCCGTCCATATCGTCGGCCTCGGTTTCGATGCCTCCCACCAGGCTCTGGGTGACGGCCTGCACAAGCTGCGCCTGGGTCGGGTCGACAGGGCCCGGCGCATGGCCGACGCCCTGGCCGCCATCGGCATCCCGGGGGTCTTCGAGGGAGCGTCCGGCTATGCCGGCAATCCCAGTCTCATTTCCCGCGCCCATTTCGCCCGCTACCTGGTGGAAATCGGCATCGCCAAGGATGTGCAGGGCGTCTTCCAGTATTACCTGACGCCGGGCAAGCCGGGCTATGTGGACCATCGCTGGGCCACCCTGGAGCAAGCCATAGGCTGGATCCATGACGCCGGCGGTATCGCCGTGGTGGCCCATCCCGCCCGCTACCGCGTCTCCAATGGCGAGCTGCGGCGTTTCCTGGGCGCATTCAAGGACGCCGGCGGCGACGGCATCGAGGTGGTGTGCGGCAGCCATACCGCCGAGCACGTGCTGCACTTCGCCCGCCTGGCGCGCCATTTCGACTTCCATGCCTCCCGCGGCTCGGACTTCCACGGCCCCGAAGAGAGCTACGTGGATTTGGGCGGCCTGCCGGGCCTGCCCGAAGACCTGAAGCCCGTCTGGCGCCTCCTTCTCTGATTCCATGGCTCAATATTTCGTCATCCATCCCGAAAATCCGCAGCCGCGCCTGCTCGCCAAGGCGGCGGAAGTGCTCCGCGACGGCGGCCTCATCGTCATTCCCACCGATTCCTGCTATGCCCTGGCCTGCCATGTGGGGGACAAGGACGCCATGGACCGTATCCGTGAGATCCGGCGGGTGGACGAGCGCCACCACCTGACCCTGATGTGCCGGGACCTGTCGGAAATCGCCCAGTACGCCCGGGTGGACAATGTCCAGTACCGTCTGCTGAAAGCCGCCACCCCGGGCAGCTACACCTTCATCCTGGAGGGCACCAAGGAACTGCCGCGCCGGCTCCTGCACCCCAAGCGCAAGACCATCGGACTGCGGGTGCCGTCCCACCCGGTGGCCATGGCCCTGCTGGAGGAACTGAACGAGCCGCTGCTGACCTCCACCCTCCTGCTGCCGGGGGACGAGGAGCCCCTGACCGAGGGCTGGGAAATCCGTGACCGGCTGGAAGGCGAAGTCGATCTCGTCCTGGACGGCGGCCATTGCGGCACCGAGCCCACCACCGTGGTGGACCTGACCAGCGGCACCCCGGAACTGGTCCGGGCCGGCCGGGGTCCCCTGGAGGCCTTCGGTCTGGAATGAATGCCTCTGCTATAATCCCCTGTTTTTTCAGGCAATGATCGAAAGCCTAATCCAGACCCTGGCCATCTCGGCGCTGCCGGTGGTGTTCGCCATCACCCTGCACGAGGCGGCCCATGGCTATGCCGCGCGCCATTTCGGCGACCCGACGGCCTGGCTGGCGGGGCGCATCAGCCTGAATCCGATCCGGCACATCGACCTCTGGGGCACCGTCGTCATTCCCATCGCCATCCTGCTCTTTTCGGGCGGCGGCCTGCTGTTCGGCTACGCCAAGCCGGTGCCGGTGGATTTCGGGCGCCTGCGCCGTCCCAAGCAGGACATGTTGTGGGTGGCGGCTGCCGGCCCGGCGGCCAACCTGGTGATGGCCCTGGGCTGGGCGGCGATCCTGAAGATGGCCTGGCTGATGCCGGAGAACAGCTTCACCCTGCCGCTCTCGGAAATGAGCAAGGCCGGGGTGCTGGTGAATATCGTGCTGATGGTGCTCAACCTGCTGCCCCTGCCCCCCCTGGACGGCGGCCGCATCGCGGTGAGCCTGCTGCCGGAGCGCCTGGCATGGAGATTCGCGCAGATCGAGCGCTGGGGTTTCCCCATCCTGCTGGTGCTGCTGTTCACCGGCGTCCTGGGATCCATCCTCCACCCGCTGGTGAACCTGGCGGCTTCGATCATCGAAGGAATTTTTGGGCTTTATTGAAAGAACTATGTACGCAGAACGTGTGCTTTCCGGCATGCGCCCCACCGGGGCGCTCCACCTCGGCCATTACCACGGCGTCCTCAAGAACTGGGTCAAGCTCCAGCATGAGTATCCCTGCCTCTTCTTCGTCGCCGACTGGCATGCCCTGACCACCCATTACGACAATCCCCAGGGTATCGAGCAGGCCACCTGGGATATGGTCATCGACTGGCTGGCGGCGGGTGTGGACCCCAACCAGGCGACCCTGTTCATCCAGTCCCGGGTGCCCGAGCATGCCGAACTGCATCTGCTCCTCTCCATGATGACCCCCCTGGGCTGGCTGGAGCGGGTGCCGACCTACAAGGACCAGCAGGAGAAGCTGGAGAACAAGGATCTCTCGACCTACGGCTTCCTGGGCTATCCGCTGCTGATGAGCGCCGACATCCTGATCTACCGGGCCGACAAGGTGCCGGTGGGCGAGGACCAGATTCCCCACGTCGAATTCACCCGGGAACTGGTACGGCGTTTCAACCACATGTACGGTCGCGAGCCAGGCTTCGAGGAAAAAGCCAAGGAAGCCGTGAAGAAGCTGGGCGGCAAGAAGGCCCGCCTGTACGAGGAGCTGCGCACCCGCTTCCAGCAGAAGGGCGAAAAGGACGCCATCGAGCAGGCCCACGCCCTGCTGGACGAAGTCCAGCATCTGTCGGTGGCGGACCGGGAACGGCTCTTCGGCTTCCTGGAGGGCACCGGCAAAATGATCCTGGCCGAGCCCGGGGCGCTGCTGACCGAGGCTTCCAAGATGCCCGGTCTCGACGGCCAGAAGATGTCGAAATCCTACAACAACACCATCACCCTGCGGGAATCGGCTGAATCGGTGACCAAGAAGGTGCGCCACATGCCCACCGACCCGGCCCGGGTGCGCCGGACCGATCCCGGGGAGCCCACCAAGTGCCCGGTGTGGCAGCTGCACCAGGTCTACTCGGATGAGGGCTGCAAGGAATGGGTGCTGCAGGGATGCCGCAGCGCCGGCATCGGCTGCCTCGAATGCAAGCAGCCGGTGATCGACGGCATCCTGCGGGAGCAGGCCCCCATGCAGGAACGGGCGGCCATGTACATGGAGGACCCCGCCCTGGTGAAGAACATCATTGCCGACGGTTGCGAAAAGGCCCGGGAACTGGCCCGGGAAACCATGCGCGACGTGCGTGAGGCCATGGGCCTCGGATACAGCTGACAGTCAAGGAATATCGATGGGAGAGCGTTCCGTCTCAGTGGTCGTGCCGGCCCTGAACGAAGCCGAGAACATCCGGCCCCTGGTGAATGAAATCATGGCGGCCCTGGGCAATGATCCGGATCTGGAAATCATCTACGTGGACGACGGCAGCGACGACGCCTCGCCCGCCATCTTCACCGAGCTGGCCCGGGAGCTGGCACCGCGCTTCAAGTGCATCCGCCACCAGAGCCGCTGCGGCCAGAGCACCGGCGTGTGGACCGGGGTGCGCCACGCCAGGAACCGCTGGATCGCCACCCTGGACGCCGACGGTCAGAACGACCCGGCCAATATCCCGGTCATGCTGGACAAGCTGTTCGAAGCCAGGAATCCCGAGCTGCGCCTGGTGGCCGGCTGGCGCCAGAAGCGCCGGGACACCTGGCTGAAGCGCATCTCCTCCCGCATCGCCAACCGGGTGCGGGCCTGGTTCCTCAAGGACGACACGCCGGACACCGGCTGCGGCCTCAAGGTCTTCGGCAAGGAGATGTTCCTGAAGCTGCCCTATTTCAACCATATGCACCGCTTCCTGCCGGCCCTGGTGATCCGCGCCGGCGGCGAGGTGGTGTCGGTACCGGTCAACCACCGGCCGCGGACCCTGGGGGTCTCCAAGTACGGCTTCCACAACCGCCTGTGGGTGGGCATCGTCGACCTCTTCGGCGTCGCCTGGCTGCAGCGGCGGGCCAGGGTACCGGTCATCGAGCGCGTCACCGGCGGGGAGAGGTAACAAATGCAGGAAACCACTCTGTGGCTCATCATCGGCTTCGTCGGCCAGGGCCTCTTCTCGGCCCGCTTCATCATCCAGTGGCTGTACAGCGAGAAGGTCAAGCGCAGCGTCGTGCCGGTGGCCTTCTGGTACTTCAGCCTGGCCGGCGGCCTGGTGCTGACCGCCTACGCCCTGCACCGCATGGACCCGGTGTTCGCGGTGGGCCAGGGGGCGGGCCTCGTGGTCTATTTCCGCAACCTGATGCTGATCAGGAAGCATCATCTGCACGCGAATGACGAAGCCCCGGTAGAGTGAAAGCCCTGCCAACCCGCGTCCTCTGGGCGGTCTGCCTGGTCCTGGTGCTGCTGGCCTCCCTCTACGGCCGGCCGGACATCCCCATCGACGAGACCCGCTACGTGAGCGTCGCCTGGGAGATGTGGTCCGGCGGCGACTGGCTGGTCATGCACCGGAACGGCATTCCGTACCACCACAAGCCGCCGCTGCTCTTCTGGCTCATCGGCCTGGGCTGGGGCGCCTTCGGCGTCAATGACTGGTGGCCGCGGGCCATTTCCGCCCTCTTTTCCTTCGCCTGCCTGGTGCTGACCGCGGCCATCGCCCGCCGCCTGTGGCCGCGGCAGGAGGGGGCAGGGGAGCGGGCCGGCTGGCTGCTGCTGGGCGGCGCCTTCTGGCTCTTCTTCAGCGCCTCGGTGATTTTCGACGTCATGCTGGCGGCCTTCTCCCTGCTCGGTCTCCTGGCCGGCCTGCGGGCCGCCCAGGGGGAGCGGCGGGGCACCTGGGGGCTCCTCGGCCTGGCCCTCGGCCTCGGCATCCTGGCCAAGGGCCCGGTGGTGCTGCTCCACGTCCTGCCGGCCCTGCTCCTGGCCCCCTGGTGGGGCGGCCGGGGGCGCTTCGGCAAGTCCTGGTACGGCGGCATCGGCCGCGCCTTCCTGCTGGGAGCGGCCATCGCCCTGGCCTGGGCGGCGCCGGCCGCCTGGTACGGCGGCGAGGAATTCCGCAACGCCATCTTCTGGGGCCAGACCGCCGGCCGGGTCTCCGGCTCCCTGGCCCACAGGCAGCCGGCCTGGTTCTACCTGGCGGTCCTGCCCATGCTCCTCTTCCCCTGGTTCTTCTGGGGACGGGCCTGGGGCGCCGGGCTGGCGGCCCTGCGGGACCGCAGCGACAGCGGCGTGCGCTTCTGCCTGGCCTGGATACTGCCCGCCCTGCTGGTATTTTCCCTGGCCGGCGGCAAGCAGGCCCACTACATCCTGCCCCTGCTGCCGGCCTTCGCCCTCCTGATCGGTTCCGGCTGGCCCCAGGCGGCCGACCGGGGGCGCTGGTCGGCGCTGCCCCTGGCCCTGGTGCTGGCGCTCATCGGTATCCTGTTCCTCGCTCCCCATACCTGGGCCGGCAAGATGTGGCTGGCCCCCTATGTCGGCCAGGACTGGTGGGCGGCGGGAGCGAGCCTGGTGGCCCTGGCCGGCTTCTGCCTGGCAGTCGGCACGGGGCGGCTGGCGCTGCCCGGGATGGCGCTGGTCTCGGCGGCCCTGGTGACGGTGGCGCTGGTCTTCATCCTCAAACCCCTGGGACCCATCTTCGACACGGAGCCCATGGCCCTGCGCCTCAAGATGCTGGAAGAGCAGGGGGTGCCGGTGGCCCATGCCAGCGCCTACAACGACCAGTACCATTTTTATGGCCGGCTGCGGCGGCCCCTGCAGGAAATCGGCCGCGACGACATCGAGCCCTGGCTGCAGAGGAACCCCGGCGGCCGGGTGGTGGCCTATCTCAAGCACGCCGCCGACGTGGCCGGGGTGCAGCCGGAGTTCTCCCGGCCCTATCTCGACGGCGCCGTCGTCCTGGTGGATGCCGAGGCCGCCAAGCGCATGCCGGGCCGGAAGCAGTGATGGAGGCGGTGATGGACGATGTGCAGCCGGAGCTCGACCTGGCGCCGGTGGCGCGCATCTACGGCCAGCCCCTGTCCGAACTGCCCCAGGACCTCTACATCCCGCCGGACGCCCTGGAGGTCATGCTCGATGCCTTCGAGGGCCCCCTCGACCTGCTCCTCTACCTCATCCGCAAGGCCAACGTCGATATCCTCGACATCCCCATGGCGCCCCTCACCCGCCAATACCTGGACTACGTCGAGGCGATGCGGGCGGTGAACCTGGAGCTGGCGGCCGAGTACCTGGTGATGGCGGCCATGCTCATCGAGATCAAATCCCGCATGCTGCTGCCCCGGCCGAAGGCGGCGGAAGGGGAGGGGGCGGAGGACCCCCGGGCCGAGCTGGTGCGCCGGCTGATGGAATACGAGCAGATGAAGGTCGCCGGCCAGCGCCTGAACGAACTCGACCAGGCCGACCGGGATTTCTTCTGGGTCGAGACCCTGGTGGAGAAATCCATGCTCCAGCGCCTGCCGGAAGTCGGCCTGGACGACCTCAAGGCGGCCTGGGCCGGCATCCTGCGCCAGGCCAAACTGAAGAAGCACCACCGCATCGAGCGCGAGGAGCTGTCGGTGCGGGAGCACATGGGCATCATCCTACGGGCCTTGCAGGAGCACGGCGGCTTCGTCCAGTTCGAGACCCTGTTCGACCCGGACATGGGCGCTCCGGGCCTGGTGGTGCACTTTCTCGCCATGCTGGAGCTGGCCCGGGAAAAGCTGGTGGAAATCACCCAGACCGAGGCCTTCCAACCCATCTACGTGAGGCATTCCGACCATGGAACCGACGACAGTCAAGCGCATTCTTGAAGCCGCGCTGCTGTCCGCCCAGCAGCCCATGACCGTCCACGACCTCAGGAAGATGTTCGATGACGAACTCTCCCATGACATCCTGCGCAAGCTTCTGGACGAGCTGCGGGAGGAATGGGGCGGGCGCCCGGTGGAGCTGGTGCAGCTGGCCTCCGGCTGGCGCTTCCGCACCCGGGCCGAATATCTTCCCTACCTGGAGCGGCTCAACCCGGAGAAGCCGCCGAGGTATTCCCGCGCCGTCCTGGAAACCCTGGCCATCATCGCCTATCGTCAACCCGTAACCCGGGGCGACATCGAGGATATCCGGGGCGTCGCGGTCAATCCCAACGTGATCAAGACCCTCGAAGAGCGCGGCTGGATCGACGTGGTCGGTCATCGGGACACCCCGGGCCGGCCGGCGCTCTTCGCCACCACCAAACAATTTCTCGACGATCTGGGCCTGCGCGGCCTCAGCGAGCTGCCGCCCCTGGACCAGATCAATCCGACCCTGGAGCTGAACAAT
>DATFAA010000039.1:0-4723 GCA_035255045.1 Rhodocyclaceae bacterium
TCGGGAACAGCCCCGCCGGTCACCGCCATCTCGCCGCCGAAGGGATTGCCGCCGATGCCATCGACGAAGAAATCCTGGAGGATGCCGCCCGTGCGGTCGAATTGCACCAGGTGCTGCAGACTCCTGTCCCAGCCCCAGAAGGAGTTGGTCAGCTCCTCGTAGGCCAGGCCGACCAGGGTTCGACCCAGGTCGATGGTGCCCAGCAGCGCGCCGCTGAGGTCGTAATGGTTGATGGCGTTGCCAAAAAGGGAAACGTAGAGGGTGCTGTTGGTCGGGTCGAAGGCGATGCCGGCGCCGTCGCCGGATAGATTGAAGAGGGCGGTCTGGTTGCTCCAGTCGCTGTTGGCCACCGTCACCGAATTGGCGGGGCCGCAGCACTCGACGCCGTAGTTCCTGCCGTTGGTGCCGGTGCCGCCGTCCAGCAGCTGGCTGAAGGCGGCGCCTCCGGTCGACGTGTTGCCGGTCGCGACGCCGGCGAGGCTGTATTCCCGCGCCTCCTGGTCGTCCCGCTGGCCCAGCCAGATCGAGCTGCGGATGGCCGGCGGGTATCCCAGGGCATAGGTGCTGAAGGTGTTGGCCACGGCGCCGTTGGTGATCTCCCACGCTGTGCGGCCATCGCCATCGAACAGATAGTAGGAAGTCAGGTTGGCGGCGGCGGCAGAGCCGGCGAGGCCCAGCCCGAGCATGGCGGTCGTGAGAAGGCGGCGAAGCTTCATGTTCTTGTCCTTTCCTGCAATGGCAGCGTAGAAATGGGTCGGGGGGTATGGCTCCGGGAAGCCGTCGTCGCTTCCCGTCGTCCTCGATCCATGACAAAGCACGGGCCGGGCCAGGACAGGGGCATCGCCAGCGGAATATTTTCAAAACAGTGTCTTATGAAGCCCGGGCGGCAGCCGCGAAGGGCTTCCTTGTGCCGTCCCATGGCCGTCTGTAAAGTTCTCCGACAGATTCCGTGGGATACTCGCCCCCCTCCTCCATCGCCCTGCCGCCATGACCTCCCCGACCGCCAGCCCCGACTCCCCTAAACCCGGCCTCCATCCCCGCAACCGCCACCGGGAGGGCTACGACTTCGCCGCCCTGACCGCGGCCGTGCCGGGTCTCGCCCGCTTCGTCGTCACCACTCCCGCCGGCACCCCGAGCATCGATTTTTCCAACCCGGCGGCGGTTAAGACCCTGAACCGGGCGTTGCTGGAAGTGGATTACGGCGTCCGGGACTGGGACATTCCGGGCCAGTACCTGTGCCCCGCCATTCCCGGCCGGGCCGACCTACTGCACCACCTGGCCGACCTGCTGGCGGAGGAGAACGGCGGCGCCATCCACCGGGGCGAGGGCGTGCGGGCGCTGGACATCGGCGTCGGCGCCAATGGGGTCTATCCCCTGGTGGGCCATGCCGAATACGGTTGGCGCTTTGTCGGCGTGGACACCGATCCCCTGGCCCTGGCCAACCTGCGGCGCATCGTGGCCGCCAACCCGGGCCTGGGCCGGGCCATCGAGCTCCGCCACCAGCCGGTGGCGGACAATATCTTCATCGGCGTCCTGCGCACCGGCGACAAGTTCGACCTCAGCCTCTGCAACCCGCCCTTCCATGCTTCCCCGGCGGAGGCCGCGGCGGCGGCCCAGCGCAAATGGAAGAACCTGGGCAAGGCGGCCAAGGGGGGCACCGGCCCCCGGCTCAATTTCGGGGGCAAGAGCAACGAGCTCTGGTATCCGGGCGGCGAGCGGCCCTTCCTGGAGCGCATGATCGAGCAGAGCGCCGGCATCCCGAAGCGCTGCCTGTGGTTCACCACCCTGGTCTCCAAGGCCGAGAACCTGCCCCACCTGGAAGCCGCCCTCGCCAAGCTGCGCCCCACCGCCACCCGCGTCATCCCCATGGCCCAGGGCCAGAAGCAGAGCCGCCTGCTGGCGTGGACCTTCACGCCCAAGGCGGAACGGGTGAGGTGGATGAAGGCGAGGTGGAGGCCGCAGCCAGGCTAGGTGGGATCGCTACTGGATGACGACGCTCTTGGCGATGGCTTCCACTCGGTCTTTGTGACGAGGAAAGAAGGTCAGGCGGGGAGCGTGGTAGAGCATGGCGAACAGCTCGCCCCGGTCGACGGCGCCAAAGCCGACACCGCGCAGTTGGACGTTGTCCACCTTGCGGTTGCGCTCATATTCGAAGCGGTAGCCCTTCTTGCCGCCGAAGGCATAGGGCTCCAGTTTGAGGAGCTTGAAGCTGGAGCCGTCCCGGGTCAGCACACCTTCGAACATGGAGACGATTTCCTCGCTCTGCATGGCGCTGCGGAAGACGAAGCTCTTGGCCTGCCCGCTGGCGGCGGTTTCCGGGTGCATGGCCTGGCCGTCCCGGATGCCCGAATAGATGAGAAATTCATCGACCGTCACGCCTTCCATGGTCCACACCTCAGCCGGCTTGATGCCCGGAAAATCAAGATGGTTCCACATACCCTGGATATTGAGGGAAAGCCGCTCCCCGACCACGTGATTACCGGATTCGACTTTCTTGACCGAGGCACACCCGGCCAGGACCAGAGCCAGCACAATGAACAGCAGTTTCTTCATGAGTTGAGTTCCGACATGTAAGTTTTGATGAATGCCGAATCCGGCGCCTCGGGTGCCAGTTCGAGATAGCGTGAGAAAGACTCCAGGGCTTCGGCCTTCTGACCGCGCTGCCGGGCGATCAGGCCGATGCCGCGAAAGGCGGGCGCGGGCGGATTTGCGGCACTGGCGGCAGACCGGTAATCGGTTAGGGCGAGATCCAGGTCTCCCCCCTCACCCCGCAGGCGGTAGACCTCGCCCCGGTGGAACTGCACCAGGGCCGGCGCCTTGCCCGCTGCAATGAGCCGGGACAGGAGCACCAGGCTCTCCGCATACTGACCGCGCTTGACCTCATCCTGCAGCCAGTCGTCCAGAAAGCGTTCCGTGTTCTCGGCGTAGGTCTCCCTGCCGGGATCGCCTCCCGGCATGGCTTCGGCGTACTGGCTCAGGGTTTCGCGGCGCTCCGGCGGCGCCGGGTGAGTGGCGAAAAGGGGATTGAACAGTTCCGGCCCCTTGCCATCCCTGGCCTTGGTCTCATCGAGGAGATTGCTCCAAACCCTAGCCGATTCGGCGATGTCGTAGCCGGCCTGGTGCATGAGAACGGCGCCGATGCGGTCGGCCTCCCGCTCGTGGTCCCGGCCGTAGGCAAAAGCGCTGGCCAACACGGCCAGCTGGCCGACGGCCCCAACCACGCCGAAGAGCCCGAGGAATTGGCCGAAGGCGGACTTGGCCTTCATGTCCCGGAGGCGGTCCACCGAGTGGCGCTGGAGATAGTGGCCGATTTCATGGCCCAGCACGGCAGCCAGCTGGGCCTCGTTCTCCATGCGCAACAGCAGCCCCGTCCACACCTGCATCATCCCGTTGGGCGCCATGCTGGCGTTGAACAAGGGGGTACGCACCAGATGGACCCGGATGTCCGGGCAATGGGCGCCCCCGAGACGGCAGGCCACGTCCTGAACATAGGCCTTCAGCTTGGCGTCCCGCAGTACCAGGGGGCTGCGGCGGAGGTTCTTTTCCTCCCGGTCCATCATGGCCCACAGCCCTCCCTCGTCTGAGGCGATGTCCGGCTTGGCGAAGCGCTGGGGCGCCGCGTAGTTGAGGGATTCTTGTCCCCAGCCGCGGCAGGCGAAAGCACCTAGGCAACCGGCGGCCCCGGCAAACAGCAAGCGGCGTCGGTTCATTCGGCTTCCGGGAAATCCTTGAGCAGGGCCATGACCGTCTCGCGGGCCGGCTCGGCCTCCCGCAGGTCGCCGGTGCCCCGTAGCAGCTTGTTAAACCACAGCACCTGGCCGGTGCGGAGATCCACCAAGGAGGCGTAGCCCGTCTGTACGCCGCCGGCGATGCCGACCCCCAGGAGCGCAAAGGCCACCATGGCCACCTTGCGCTCGGCACTGGCGTAGCTGTCCCGCATCCAGATGAATAGGGCGTAGTCTGCTCCGGATTTTTGCCGCAAGGGCTGTACGGCATCGCCCAGGGACCAGTCCAGCTTGCCGTCCTTGGTGGGCAGCGAGAGGTTGCCGGCGGTCAGGTGGTGCAGGGCGATGGAACGGGCCACCGCGGCATGAAGGGTGTTGATTTCCGCAAGTTCGTCGGCCTCGTCCTCGGAAAGCTCGCGAGTCTTCAGACCTAGCTCGGCGGACTTCTGGTTCAGCGCTTCCTGGACGTGCTTGATCGCAGAATCCGTCCAGTCCGCCTTGGGTTCCGGCACTCCCCCCGCCGAGATGGAGAACAGCTCGACATCCGGCTGCATGACAGTGACCAGGGCGCCCTTCTTCAGGCCGGAAAACCCGGGCGCCAAGTTCTTGGAATCGGCCCACAGGGGCCCGACAACACCAATGGACAGCACCAGTGCGGCGCAGGCCAGGCGACGAAAGCGTGCAAACATACTCATCTCCGGCAATGCATTTTGTATAAAGCTGCGAAGATTAGCACCAACGGGACTGCCCCACCAGATTGTCCCGCAGAAATGCAAAACGCCCCCGCCGGCTTCCCGGCGGGGGCGTTCAACTTGAAGCTACTTCAGCCGCTTAGACTTCGACGGTCTTGGCCACTTCCACGAAATCTTCGATCTGGTCGAAGTTCATGTAGCGGTACACCTCGCCAGCCTTGGCATTCACCACCTTGATCTGCTCCATGTACTCGTCCTTGGTGATGATCCGGCCGGCCAGGGCGCACATGGCGGCCAGTTCGGCAG
>DATFAA010000040.1:0-41079 GCA_035255045.1 Rhodocyclaceae bacterium
TATCACATATATATACAAGAGGGGTACGCCATGTCGAAGTCCCGTTTCATCGAGTTCCTCCAGGACGAGGAAGGTGCCAGCGCCATCGAGTATGCCTTGGTCGCGTCCATGGTCGCGGTCGCCCTGGTGACGTTCATCACCCCCGTCCGTGATGCCGTCAAGGCCATCTTCACCAGCATCCAGACTGCCCTGACCACCCACTGAGGCGTCGCTTCCATGCCCGCCTTGGCTTTGCCTGCCGGCGGAGCCCAGGGCTGGGGAGTGCTGGCCGTGCTGTGGGCGTTCGCCATTGGCTACTGGGACCTTCAGTGCCGCCGGGTGCCGAATGTCCTCACCTTCGGCGCCATCCTCGTCGCCCTGGCCAGCTTCGCCGTCACTGGCGCCAGCCCCCTGGGGGCGGATGGAATATCCATCCTCGCTGGCGCCGGTCTCGCCCTCATCCTCACCCTGCCCGGCTACCTGCTGCGCCAACTGGGCGCCGGCGACGTCAAGCTGCTGCTGGCGGTGGCCCTCCTGGGGGGCACGATGGCGACCCTGGTCAGCTTCGTGGTGGGTTCGCTGACCTCGGTGGCCGCCGCCGGGGCCTGGGTCTTCTGGGGCCCGCGCTTCGGCCATGTGCCGTCCTCGGGCAAGTGGCTGCCCTTCGGCGCCGCCCTTGCCCTGGGCTTCGCCGTCGCAGTGGTGAGCGGCCAGGTGGGGCAACTGCCGTGGCTGCGTTGACGGGGCCGGGGCATCGGCGGCAGCGGGGGGCGGCTGCCATCGAATTCGCCCTCCTCTTCATCCTCTTCTTCGTCCTCTTCTACGCCATCGTCGCCTATTCTCTGGCCATGCTCCTCATGCAGGGGCTGACCCAGGCGGCCGAGGAGGGGGTGCGGGCCGCCATCGCGGTCGATCCGCTGTATTACGCCAACAATTCCGCCTACATGGACAGCGTCGAGGCGACCGCCCGCAACCGGGCTGCCGCCGCCCTCTCCTGGCTGCCGGCCAAGGCCCGCCAGCAGGTGGTGGATGCCAACCACATCCGGGCGGCCATGAATAATTCGGTGGTCACCGTCACCGTCACCTATCCCAATTACGCCACCAACGGCCTGGTGCCGACCCTCACCATACCCCTGGTCGGGCCGGTGCCGCGCATGCCTACCGACCTGGTCGGGGAAGCCTCGCTGAGGATTTAGATCACCAGCTGAGCTCCGCCGGTGTATTGGATGTCCTCGACGGTGACGTCGAGGCCGCCCAACTGGAGCCCCAGGATCTTGAGCAGGGGATCCAGCAAGGCACTGCCGATGAACCCCAGCAGCGGACTCACCACGGTGTCGAGCACCGGTCCCAGGATGGAGTTGACCAGCCCGCTCACCAGCCCCAGCCCCGGCAGCACCTGTACGTCGATGGCGTTGGGATTGGCCAGGGCGGCAGCCAGGCTGGCGCCGACCGGGGCGGCGATGCTCTGGCTGGCGGGCAGGTGGTCCGCCGCCGGCCCGGCGATGTCATAGACCAGGTCCATGGGTCCGGCAGTCTGGATGGGCAGGTCGAGGCCGATGGTGGCGATCTTGACGTTGCCCAGCAGGGGCAGGCCGGCGCTGACGGAAGCGGCGCCGGTGCCGGCCGCGTCGGTCAGGCGCAGGGCGGCGATGCCCGGGGTGGCGGCGATCTTTGCCCGGGTTGCCCCCGGCACCAGGTCGAGGGAATCGAGATGGGCCTGGCCCTGGGCGAGCTGGGCCGAGAGGCCGAGGCTCAGGGTGGCGAGGCCGAGGACGCTGGACTGGATGGTGGCGGTCACATCCACCTGGGCCGTGCGGCTCTGGGCGCACCACTCCCCGGTGACGGGATGGCGCCCCGGCGGGCCGACGGCGATCTGGGGCGGCTCGATGATGTTGATCCGGGTATTCAGGTGGAGGAGGCCACCCAGGTTCACCGACAGGGGCAGGGAAACCGCATGCCGGCGGTTGGCCACCATGATGGTGGTGGTGACGAGGTCGAGGAGGTTGATCCCCACCTTGCCGGCGGCGTCGCTGGCCGGCACCTTGACGTCCAGCACGTCCCCCAGCCGCACCGCCGCCGAATTGGCAGAAGCGGCGATGAGCTGCTGCAAGCCGGCGGTCACCGCCGCGTCCACGGCGCCCTGCTGGCCGACGGCACTGGCGGTCAGGCCGATGATGTCGGCCACCGACAGGTCCGCCGCCAGCAGTTCCTCCGCGGAACCCACCGTGCCGCTCGCCCGCACCAGCTGGGCGAGGGTGACGTCGGTGCTGGCCAAGCCCTTGTAGGACACCGCGTCCAGGGCCAGGCTGCTGCCCAGCAGCCCGCCCAGGAGGCCGTTGAGGAGGCCGGCGTCCTGGCTGCTGGTATTGAGGCGGAGCAGGTAGCTGCCGGCGGTGAAGGTGGCATGGGAGGGCTCGCCCCGGGCCGTCGCCTCGGCGGAAATGAGGGTGTTCTGGCCGAAGAAGCCTCCCAGCACCAGGCTGGCCGGAATGGTTTGGGTCGCCAGGACATGCACCGCGTTGTCGTCGCTCCCCGGCTGGAAGCGGCGCAGGCCGTTCACCGTGACCAGGCCGCCCACCTCGACCCGGTTAGGGTTGGCGCTGAGATTGCCGGCGAAGCCGTTGCGGGCCGCGGCATCCTGGGCGGCCGCTGCGACCAGCCCCCGGTTGCCGCCACAGCCCAGGTTGCGGGCGGCTTCGAGGGCCGCCAGGTCCGCCACCGCCTGGAGCTGGCGGTGCTGGAACCACAGGCGTCCGGTATCCACGGCCAGGGCGGTGAACACCAGGGCCAGCAGCAGGGTGAGGATGCCGAAGAGCCCGATGGCGCCCCGCTGGCGCCGGGGTCCGGCGGAGCGCTCAATGCAAGCCGGTGCCCGCACTCATCTGCTCCCGGTCGAAGCGTTCGGGAATGGGGTGGGCGAAGCTCTTGCGGTAGCGCTCGTAGACCTGTTCCTGGACCGGGCCCGACAGGGGCTGGGGGGCAGGAGCAGCCTGCCGGCCCTGGCGCTGGCGCTCCAGCCATTGCCGGGTGATCGCCCCATCCCGCAGGGGCGCAGCTCCCGCCGGTGGCGGCAACGGCTCCTCGGCGCCGGCGGCGCCGCCGACCAGGAGCCAGAAAGTGAATAGCCAACCCATCCTTCGCTTCATCGCTTGCCTCCCTGTTGGCTGGCGAGGCGGGCCGCCGTCTCGCGCAGCTGGTCGAGTTCCGCCTCGCCGGCCTGGTACTGCCGGCCCAGGGCGTCGGCCTCGGCCGCCTTGCCCTGGCGGTAGTAGAGCAGCGCCAGGTTGAGGGCGGCCTTGCGGTCGTCGGGGTCCAGTTCCCGGGCGGTGAGGAATTCGTAGCGGGCGCCCTCCAGGTCGCCGGACAGCATCAGGGCGTAGCCCAGGTCGCTGCGCACCCGGGCGTCCGCGGGCACGCCCTGGCGGGCCTGGCGCAGGTAGGCGAGGCTTTCCTCGATGTGGCCTTCCTGCCCGGCCAGCAGGCCGAGTCCGTGGTGGCCGGCCGCCGCCAGGCAGGTGGACAGGAGGCCCCGGTAGAGGGCCCGGGCCTCTTCACTGCGGCCGGTGCGGCGCAGGATGTCGGCCCGCAGCTGGTCGGCGGCCGGGCCCTTGGCGCCGCTGGCATCGAGGTGGGCGAGGGCGGCGTAGGGGCGGCCCTCGCCCACCAGCTTGCGGATCATGCCCAGGCGGGTGTGGGCGCCGGCCTCGACGCCTTCGCTGCAATCGTTGGCGGCCCAGGCGGGGGCGGCGAGGCAGGCGAGCAGGCAGAGCAGAAGGCGGTGTCGGATCATGAATTGACTCGCATGAGGGCGCGGATCAGGGCCAGGAAACCGGGGCCGGCCAGGAACAGCGTGAGGGCCGGGAACATGAAGACCACCATGACGATGGTCATTTTGGCCGACAGCTTGCTGACGTATTCCCGCAGGCTGGTCATGCGACGTTCTTCGATGAGCAGGGTGAAGCGGGTCAGGGAGTCCCGCAGGCTGCCACCGTAGCGGGTGGCCTGCTTGAGGATGGCGACGGTGTCGTCCAGTTCCGGCACGCCCAGGGGGGCGGCCATTTCCTCCAGGGCCTCGGCCCGGTCCTGGCCGGCATTGATGCGGACCAGGGCGATCCCCAGTTCGGCCGCCATCTGGGGCACCAGGGCCCGGCCCTGCTCGCTGACGATGCGCAGGGCATGCTCCATGGAGAGGCCGGCGTCGAAAAGCATGCGCAGCAGATGGAGGACGGCCAGCATCTCGTCCCGCAGTACCTTGCGCCGCCGCTCGACCTGCCAGCGCAGGACGCGGGGCGGCAGCAGGTAGCCGGTGCCGAAGCCGAGGAAGGCGGCCGCCACCACCTGGTTGCCGTCGGCACCTGATACCACCGCCCAGGCGCCGGCCGCCACCATGCCGGCGATGGGTCCGAGGGCCGCCGCCGCGAAATAGATGCGGCGGGCGAGGGGGGCGCTCCAGCCCGCCCGGCGCAGTTCCAGCTCCACCGCCTGCAGGCGGGACAGCCGCCGCAACACCCGGGGCTTCCGTTCCTCTTCCCCCGCATGGAAGGATTCCGCCAGCCAGGCCGCGTCCTCTTCCGCCGCCAGCACTTCCTCGAAGCGCCGCCGGCTGTCCTGCCATTCCTGCCGGCGCAGGAGACGGAGAAGGACGACGCAGGCCCCGGCCAGGAGGAGGGCGACGAGCAGGAGCCAGTGCATCAGGCGGGCCTCATACGCTCTTCACCATGCGCCACAGGATCAGCACCCCGGTGGCCTGGAGGGAGAGGGCCATGAGCAGGACGATGTGGCCGGTGGCATCGTGCCACATGGCGCCGATGTAGTCGGGATTGACCGCCACCATGTACATGGCCAGGGCGCTGGGCAGGATGCTGAGGAGCCAGGCGCTGACCCGGGTCTCGCCGGTGAGGGCCCGCAGTTCCCGCTGCGCCTGCTCCCGGTGCCGCACCAGCTTGCTGGCGCTCTCCAGCATTTCCTTGGGGCTGCTGCCGTAGCCGTGGGCGATATGCACCGCGGTGGCGACGAAGTGCATTTCCCGCAGGTCGTAGAGATGGGCGGCGTCCCGCAGGGCTTCGCTGATATCCTCCCCCAGGTCCGTCGCCTGTTGCACCCGGGTCATGACCTCCCGGAGCGGCTGCCGGGTTTCCTCGGTGGCCATGCGCAGGGCGCCGTCCAGGTTGCGGCCGGTGGCCAGGCCGCGCACCACCTGGTCCAGGAAGAGGGGGATCTGGGCCACCATGGCCGCCGAGCGTCGGCGGTACTGGAGATGGGGCCAGAGGGCAGCGGCCGTCACCAGGGCCAGGAGGGTGGTGAGGGCGGCCATCGGGCCGCCCCCCATCCAGGCCAGGGCGACCAGGAAGACCAGCCCCCCGGCCAGGGCGGCTACCCGGGCGACGGTGAGATGGATGCCCCCCCGCCACAGCCAGCGGTCGATGGGGGTGCCCCGCAGGGGGCGGGCACCGGGGCGGGCTTCCAGCGGAAAAGTGGAGAGGTCGGCGAAGCGGCTGCTCACCCGGGTGCGTAGGGCGGCGCGCTGGCCGGAGCGCAGGGCCCACACGGCCCCCGCCACCAGGGCCGCCGCCACCAGGTAGAGGACGACGCCTAGGAGCGCCATTTGCCGCGCCCGGCCCCTTCCTGGCGCAGCTTCGGGCTGCTCGGCTGCACTCCCAGACTGAAGAAGCCGTCGCTGTCGCTGCGGAACTCGTAGAGACCGCTGACCACGAAATGCCCGTCCTGTACCCCCAGCACCTCGTCGATGGCCATCACCCGCCGGCGCCCGTCGGGCAGGCGGCTGACCTGGACGATGAGGTCGAGGGCGGTGGCGATCATGGTCTTCAGGGTCTGATCGGTGCCCTGGAAGCCGGCCAGGCCGGCCAGCATCTCGAGGCGGACCAGGGCATCCCGGGGGCTGTTCGCGTGCACCGTGCTCATGCAGCCGTCGTGGCCGGTGTTCATGGCCTGCAGCACGTCCATCACCTCGTCGCCCCGCACCTCCCCCAGGATGATGCGGTCGGGGCGCATGCGCAGGGCGTTGCGCACCAGGTCCCGGGCGGTCACCTGGCCGCGGCCGTCGATGTTGGGCGGGCGGGTCTCAAGGCCGACCACATGGTCGTGGCCGAGCTGCAGTTCGGCGGCATCCTCGATGGTCACCAGGCGCTCTTCGGCCGGGATGGCCCGGGAGAGGACGTTGAGGAGGGTCGTCTTGCCGGCGCCGGTGCCGCCGCTGATGAGGATGTTGCAGCGCTTTTCCACCGCCCGCTGCAGGAAGTCCAGAACCGTCTGGTCCACCGTGCCGTAGGCCAGCAGGTCTCCGGCCTGGAGGGGGTCCTTGCGGAACTTGCGGATGGACAGGCAGGGGCCCGCCAGGGCCACCGGCGGGATGATGGCGTTGACCCGGCTGCCGTCGGGCAGGCGGGCGTCCACCATGGGGCTCGATTCGTCCAGGCGGCGGCCGAGGGGGGCGAGGATGCGGCGGATGACCCGCAGCACGTGGTCGTCGTCGATGAAGCGCATGTCCATGCGCTGGAGCCGGCCGGCCCGCTCGACGAAGATGTTGCGGCAGCCGTTCACCAGGATGTCGCTCACCTGGTCGTCCCGGATGAGCTTTTCCAGGGGACCGAAGCCGGTGAGTTCATCCACCATCTCCCGGGCCAGCTGCTCCGTGTCGTAGGCGGTGACGGCCAGGCGGTGCTCGCCGACGTAGCGGGCCACCTTGCCCCGCACGTAGGCAGCCAGGTCGTCCCGGGACATCTCCGCCACCGGGATGCGCTCCTCCTCGATGCGGTCGATGAGGTAATGGTGCAGGCGCAGCTTGACGTCCTGGTAGCTTTCGCTTTGCTTGAGGCTGTAGTCGTAGCCGAAGGGCGCAAAGGCCATGACGATGTCTCCCTAGTGCTGTCCGGCCAGGAGCCACTGCCGCGCCCGGGCGAGCCAGCCCGGCGCCGGGCTCTCGGCGGCGGGCGCCGTCACCAGTTCCCGGGCCAGGCGGCGGATGGCCACGGCATAGGGGTCGCGGGGGGCGGCGTCGAACATGCTCTCGCCGCTGTTCATCACCGCCAGGCGGGCCATGCCGGAGGAGGGAAGGGTGGCCAGCAGCGGCAGGCTCATGCCCTTGGCGACGCTGGCCGCGTCCGGCGGCATGCGGGGCAGGTAGTGGTCCACCACCAGGCTGGCGTGGGCGAGATCGATCTTGTTCTCGCGCAGGTGCTGGAGGAGGGCCATGTTCTGCTTGCAGCTGGGCAGGCTCTGCTCGGCCACCATCACCACCTGGTCCACCCGGCCCAGGGGCAGGTAGAGGAAATCCGAGGCGGGGACGCCCCCCAGGTTGATGACCACGTGGGTGAAGTAGCGGCGCAGGGTGCCGAGGAGGACGTAGACGTCGGCGGAGGTGATGTCCTGGGCCGCCAGGCGGGGGTCCTCCGGCATGGCCAGCAGGTGCAGCCCGCTCTTGTGCTTGCCGAAGGCGGTCTCGATCAGGGTGGCGTCGAGGCGGCGCAGGCTGCGCACGGCGTCCACGAAGGTGTAGGAGGACTGGACCCCGAGGAAGAGCAGGGTGTCGGCCGGGGGGGCGCCCAGATCCAGGAGCAGGGTCTTGTGCTGGGGCGACTGGGCCTGGATGGCCAGGGCCAGGTGGAGGGCGAACATGGGGGCGTCGCTGCCCGGCCGGGCGGTGATGACGGCGGCGGCCCAGCTGCTGTCGCCGGGACCCACGGCCAGGGAGGAAGTGCGATCGAGGGTGCGGCGGACGATGCCGACCACTTCCTCGGCGTGCAATTCCGGGGTGATGAAGTCCCGGGCGCCGGCCCGCAGGGCGGCCAGGAGCAGCGCCTGGTCGGGGGCCTCGGCGACGGCGACGATGGGCAGCAGGGGCTTGGCCGCCGCCAGCCCTTCCAGGAAGGCCGTCTCCTGGCGCAGGCCGGCCCGGGAGAGGCTGACGAAGACCAGGCGGGTGCCGGTGACATCCACCAGTTGCAGCACCTGTTCCAGGGCGGGGCTTTCGACCACGATGACTTCCCCCTCGCCGTCGAGGATGTGGGTGAGCCAGCGGGCGAAGCCCTCCTGGTCGGTGACGACGACGAAGCTGCGGCGTTCGGCTATCACTCGGAGAACCCCGTGGAGAAATCGAATCGGCCCTTCTCCTTGAAGAAGAGCTGGGAGAAGCTCGGGTCGTAGTTGCGGTACTGCTCGCCAGGCAGCGGCGGCAGGGGCTGGTCCTTGGCGAAGGGCCGCACCAGGTGGGCGGTGACCACCATCAGCAACTCCTTGTCGGTGCGGTCGAAGCGGGTGGAGCGCAGGAAGGCGCCGAGGATGGGGATGTCCCCCAGGAAGGGGAACTTGTCCACGTTGCTGGTGGTGCTGCGGCTGACCAGGCCGGAGAGCACGAAGCTCTCGCCGTTGCCCAGGGCCACGCTGGTCTCGGTGCGCCGCACCCGCAGGCCGGGAACGGCGACGCCGCCGGTCTGCACGCTCAGGGTGTCGTCCAGCTCGCTCACTTCCGGCGAGACCTTGAGGAAGATGCGGCTCTGGTCGAGGACGGTCGGGGTGAGTGCCAGGCGGATGCCGAATTCCTTGAATTTGATGGTGATGGAGCTGTCGGCGCCGCCGCCGGTGCGCAGGGGGATGGGAATTTCGCCGCCGGCCAGGAAGGACGCCGTCTGGCCGCTGATGGCGGTGAGGCTGGGTTCGGCCAGGGTGTAGGCGAAGCCGTCCTCCTCCAGCAGGCTGAGGGCGCCGAGGAGGCCCTTGGAAGCCGTGCCCCAGACCAGGTTGTAGGACTTGACGAAGGGCAGGAAGGCCGACTCGCTGAGGAGGGTGAAATTGCCAGTGGTGGGGTCGGACTCCACGCCGGTCAGGTTGCCGGGGCCGGAGATGGCCCGGGTCTTGGTGCTGTTCTTGCCGAGGAAGAAGCCCGCATCCATCATGCGCCGACGGCTCACCTCCACCACCTTGATGTCGATCTGCACCTGGGTGTCGAAACCGGAGGCGCTGGCATCCACCGGCTTCGGCTCGTCGCCAAGGCCCTTCAGGGCGGCCTGGTGCTGCTCCAGGGAGGCGAGGGTGCCGCTCAGGGTGAGCTGGCTGCCGGCGCCCCGGACCTTGAGGTCGCCGTCGTCGGCCACCGGCGTCACGACGACCCGCGCCTGGCGGCTGGGCAGCGGGTCCCGGGCGTTGTCCCAGAGGAACAGGCTGGTGCTGCCGGCCTGCTTGCCGGTGATGAGGAGGGAGCGGGAGGAGGTGACGGCGACGGCGGCGATGGCCGGGTTGCCGACGGCCGCCCGCCGGATGGGGCCGGAATGGACATAGGGCAGCTGGCTGCCGGGGGCGAGGACGATGTCCTCGGCTTCGGCGGCGACGGCCGGGAGAGCCAGGAAGAGGACAATCAGGTAGGCGATCAGGCGACGGAACACGGTGGCCTCGGCGGTTGGACGGTTCAGCGCGGCGCTCCGACGGTGCGGATGGCGTCGCCCTCGTGGACCAGGATGACGGCGGCTTCCCGGCGGCGCGCCTTGGGCGCCGGGGCGGGAGCGGCCGGCATCGGACGGGCCGCCTGGGCCAGTTCGGCCAGGTGGACGAGATGAGGCGCCTCGGCCACCCGGGTGGCGGCGTCGGCGGGCCGCAGGGCGAGGCGCAGGGTGCCGCTGTTGGCGGCCAGCATGAGGCGGGCGGCGGCGTCCTCCGGCACCGCCAGGACGGCGGAGGTGGCGGGCCGGCTGCGGCCGGCGATCTTTTCGGTCGCCAGGCCGGCCGCCCCCTCGCTGCCGCCGGGGGCGGGCTGGAGCGCTTCCCCGAAGGCCAGGAGCCGCACGCCGGATAGAACGACCTGGGCGGAGCTGGCGTTGGCGGTTTCCTGGGTGCCCCGCAGATAGAAGAGAACATCCACCTGGTCGCCGGGCTCGGCAAAGCCGCCGAGGCCGACCACCTCGTCCACCTTGATGGCCACTGCCCGTTCGCCAGGGGCGAGCTGGCGCTGGACATGGCTGCCTTGGGAAGGGAAGTGCGCCGAGGTCAGGATTTCGCCGGCGGCGAGGCTGGTGGCGGGGCGCTGGCCGATGACCTGGGCCGGCTCCCCGTAGCTGCCGGCGGGTTTGGCGGCGACCTGGACGAGGCCGACGTCATCGGCCCGGATGGGGATGCCGGCGGCCACCGGCTTCAGGGTTTGGACGGCGGTCGCCGGCGGGGGCGCCGGGGCTGCCGGCGGCGGTGGTTGGGTGCTCAGGCGGTAGCCGATGAGACCGGCGATGATCGCCCCGAGCGCGAAGACTAAAGCCAGGCCCCGCAGCAGCCAAGTCATGATCCCGAAAAACCCTACCCTTTATACGGATAAGGCAGTATATCAAAACCGCGGCGGCGGCAGGGTTTTTGTAAGCTCTATGTAAGCTGCGTTTCAGCCGCCGGTTTTCATCAGGTTGGCCAGCTCCACCGCCGTCTTGACGCCCATCTTCTCGAACAGGTTGGCGCGATGGACTTCCACGGTGCGCATGCTGATGTTGAGCTCGTCGGCGATGACCTTGTTGAATTTGCCGGCGAGGACGAGCTCCATGATCTGCCGCTCCCGGGTGGTGAGGGTGGACAGGCGGCTGTTCACGGAATCGGCGCTGGCGCTGGCGGCCCGGCGGCGGGCGTCGTGCTCCATGGCTTCCTGCACCCGGGTGGCGAGCTCGTTGTCGTTGAAGGGCTTTTCGAAGAAATCGAAGGCGCCCTTTTTCAGGGCTCCCACCGCCAGGGGCACGTCGCCGTGGCCGGTGAGGAAGATGACGGGCAGGGGCGAGCCCTTTTCCCGCAGGATGTCGAAGAGGTCGAGGCCGCTCATGCCCGGCATGCGCATGTCGAGGACCAGGCAGCCGGCGGCGGCGGGGGACCAGGCGGCGAGGAAGTCCTCGGCCGAGGCGTAGGTGGTGCAGGGAATGCCACGGGATTTCAGCAGCCAGGCCAGGGCGTCGCGGATGGGCTCGTCGTCGTCGACGATGTGGGCGTAGGCTGTCATGCGGGCTCCTCTACGGGTAGCGTGAAAACGAAGACCGTGCCGGTGCCGGTGGGCGATTCGGAATTATCTTCCGCCCATAGCCGGCCGCGGTGGAATTCGACGATGGAGCGGCAGATGGAGAGGCCGATCCCCATGCCTTCCGGCTTGGTGGTGAAGAAGGCGGTGAACAGCTTGGTGCGGACTTCCTCGGAGAGGCCACAGCCGTTGTCGCTGACCCGGACCTGGATCTCCTTCTCCTGGTGCCGGGCGACGAGGCCCAGGTGGCGGTGTTCCGGCGCGGTGTCGGCCATGGCTTCCATGCCGTTGCGGATGAGGTTGAGGAGCACCTGTTCCAGCATCAGGCGGTCGGCCAGGATGACGGGAAGGTCCTCGATCACGGCATCGAGGCGAATCTGGCGCTTCCTGGCCTCGGCCTCGACGAAGCCCAGGCAGTCGTCGAGGGCCTCGGTCACCCGGCAGGGGGCGCGTTTGGGCTCGCTCTTGCGCACGAAATCGTGGACCCGGCGGATGATGCGGCCTGCCCGCTGGGCCTGGACGCCGACCTTCTCCATAGCCTGGCGGATGTCCCGGGCGTCGAAGTCGTCGGCCGCCAGGAGGTTGAGGCAGCCGGTGTTGTAGCTGGCGATGGCGGCCAGGGGCTGGTTGAGCTCGTGGGCGAGGGTGGAGGCCATCTCTCCCATGGTCACCAGGCGGGAAGTGAACTGCAGCTGCTCCTGCTGCTGGTGGGCCAGTTCCTCGGCCCGCTTGCGTTCCGTCACGTCCACCACCGAGCCCATCCAGCCGGTGTGCTGGCCGTTGCCGTCGATCAGGGGGGCTTCGTAGATGAGGGCGTGGAACAGGCCGCCGTCCTTGCGCATGAAGGTGATCTCGTAGCCGTCGGCCGGGGCTTCCCCGGCCATGACCACCCGGTGCATGGCATAGGTTTCCTCGATGTGGTCCGGCAGCCAGTAGGGCATGGGCGGCCGGCGTCCCACCAGCTCGTCGCTGGAGAAGCCGGTGATGCGGCAGAAGGCGGGGTTTACATAAATGATGCGGCCGGTCAGGTCCCGGGCCCGCATGCCGACGGTGAGGGAATCCTCCATGGCCTGGCGGAAGGCGTGTTCGGAGCGCAGGGCTTCCTCCGCCCGGGCATGCTTGCGCATCAGCTCCCGCACCGCCAGGAGGCTCCAGAAGACGCCGCCAGCCAGCACGATGATGGCGGCGGCCAGGACCCGCTGCAGGAAGTTGCCGCCGGTCTGGTAGCTGGTGACCCGGAGCTTGAGGCCGTAGCCCGGCGGCTCGAAGGGGATGTCGTAGCTCTGGCCCGGGGTGCCGGCGACCTTGCTCTTGGCGGCGTACTGGATGTCGTTGTCGTCCACCACCACCACCTGGTACTTCTCGGTGAACCACCAGGGAACCAGATGGTTGAGGAGGGCGTCGATTGGGTAGGCGCCCACCAGCATGCCGGTCAGGCGGCGGTTGGTGTAGATGGGCACCACCACTTCGAAGTAGGCGGTGTTGCCGGTGCCCAGGAAGGGCTCGCTGTAGGTCCGCTTGCCGAGGCGGGCGGCGATGTCGTAGGCCTTCTGGGTGACCGACGGTCCGAAGGATTCGATGTCATGGTCAGGCGGCAGGGCAGAGGGCAGGGCATCCACGATGTTGCGGTGGGCATCCAGCCACAGCACCTGGGCGAGTTCCGGGTCGTTGCGCAGCAGGTTGCTGATGCGCAGGCGAAAAAGCTTGCTGTTGTCGGACTGCTCCCCCAGGTCCACCGCCAGCTGCTGCAGCTGCTCCTCGATGCCGGTGAGGTGGAAGCGCAGATCCTGTTCCAGCCAGAGCACGTCCTTGATGAGGGCGGTCCGCTCCTCCTCGACCTCGTTGCGGTTGAGGACCCACAGCAGGGTGATGACGGCCAGGACGAGGAGGGCGATGCCGACCTTGGGCAGGGCCAGGAGCCAGCGCACGCGACGGGCACTGAAAATACTGGGTTTTGCGGACTCGGCCATGGGGCGCGATCTTACACCACGCCTTTCCCGCCCGCCGCCATTGTGGTTTTCCACAATTCGGATATCCACAATGGTGCCGGAATAGCGAGAAACGGATACTCCCGCCCGCAACGAATCATCCAAATAAGAGCATTAAGGGAGTAACGCGAGAATGGCAAGAAAAGCGGTTTTCAAGAGTCTGTATTTCCAGGTGCTGGTCGCCATCGCGATCGGCGTCGCCCTGGGGCATTTTTATCCCGAGACCGGCGCGGCCATGAAGCCCCTGGGTGACGGCTTCATCAAGCTCATCAAGATGATCATCGCCCCGATCATCTTCTGCACCATCGTCGTCGGCGTCGCCGGCATGGAGGACATGAAGAAGGTCGGCAAGACCGGCGGCCTGGCCATCCTCTATTTCGAAATCGTCAGCACCGTCGCCCTCCTCGTCGGCCTGGTGGTCATCAACGTCTGGCAGCCCGGCGCCGGCATGAACGTGGACCCGGCCAGCCTCGACACCAAGGGCATCGCGCAGTACGCGGCCCCGGGCAAGATGCAGACCACCACCGACTTCCTGATGAACATCATCCCGACCAGCGTGGTGGATGCCTTCGCCAAGGGCGACATGCTGCAGGTGCTCTTCTTCTCCCTGCTCTTCGGCTACTCCCTCCATGCCTTCGGCGAGCGCGGCAAGCCGGTGTTCGACCTCATCGAGCGCGGCTCCCACATCCTGTTCGGCATCGTCAACGTCATCATGAAGGCGGCCCCGGTCGGCGCCTTCGGCGCCATGGCCTTCACCATCGGCAAGCACGGCGTCGGCAGCCTGGCCCAGCTGGCCCAGCTCATGGGCGCCTTCTACCTGACCTGCGTCATCTTCATCTTCGGCGTCCTGGGCAGCATCGCGGCGGCCCACGGCTTCTCGGTCTGGAAGCTGATCAAGTACATCAAGGAAGAGCTCTTCCTGGTCCTCGGCACCTCCTCTTCCGAGTCCGCCCTGCCGCGCCTGATGGCCAAGATGGAAAACGCCGGCGCCCAGAAGTCGGTGGTCGGCCTGGTGGTTCCCACCGGCTACTCCTTCAACCTGGACGGCACCTCCATCTACCTGACCATGGCGGCCGTGTTCATCGCCCAGGCCACCAACACCCCCATGGACATCACCCACCAGATCACCCTGCTGGTGATCCTGCTGCTGACCTCCAAGGGCGCCGCCGGCGTCACCGGCAGCGGCTTCATCGTCCTGGCCGCCACCCTGTCGGCGGTGGGCACCGTGCCGGTGGCCGGCCTGGCCCTGATCCTCGGCATCGACCGCTTCATGTCGGAAGCCCGGGCCCTTACCAACTTCATCGGCAACAGCGTGGCGACCCTGGTGGTGGCCAAGTGGTGCAACGCCCTCGATTCCGAGCGTATGACCGCGGTGCTCAACAACGAGACCCCGGACGAGGCCGACGATCCCGAGCTGGTGCTCGACGACGCCATGGCCCAGATGGACCTGCACGGCACACATCGCGCCACGGCCCACCACTGACCGACCCTGACTCCCCTTGATGCCGCCTGCATGTCAGGCGGCTTTTTTTTGCCTTGGCGGTGGAGAGGGCCATGAATTGTGGAAATCCACAATGGTTCCCGCCTGTGACTTTCGTAATACTTTCACCTAGTCGTAATCCATTACGTTGCGACACCATCCCTTTTCTGGAGGAGAAAATATGAAGATTTCGAAGCTCCTGTTCGGCCTCATGACCTGCGCCCTCACGGCCGTGGCCTTCGCCCAGCAGCCCATCGTCATCAAGTTCAGCCATGTGGTGGCAACCGACACCCCCAAGGGCCTGGCTGCCGAATATTTCGCCAAGAAGGCCAGCGAGCTGACCAAGGGCAAGGTCAAGGTGGAGGTCTATGCCAACTCGACCCTCTACAAGGACAAGGAGGAGATGGAAGCCCTCCAGCTCGGCGCCGTGCAGATGCTGGCGCCCTCCCTGGCCAAGTTCGGCCCCTTGGGCGTGAAGGAATTCGAGGTCTTCGATCTGCCCTACATCTTCGACGACTACAACGATCTCCATAAGGTCACCCAGGGCCCCGTCGGCCAGCAGCTGCTGTCCAAGCTCGAGCCCAAGGGCATCAGGGGCCTGGCGTACTGGGACAACGGCTTCAAGTCCTTCTCCGCCAACACCCCGATCCACACCCCGGCCGACCTGAAGGGCAAGAAGATGCGCATCCAGTCCTCCAAGGTGCTGGAGGAGCAGATGCGCGCCCTCGGCGCCCTGCCGCAGGTGATGGCCTTCTCCGAGGTCTACCAGGCCCTGCAGACCGGCGTGGTGGATGGCACCGAGAACCCGATCTCCAACCTCTACACCCAGAAGATGCATGAGGTCCAGAAGTACCTGACCCTCACCGAGCACGGCTACCTGGGCTATGCGGTGATCGTGAACAAGAAGTTCTGGGACGGCCTGCCCGCCGACATCCGCGGCCAGCTGGAAGTGGCCATGAAGGACGCCACCAACTACGCCAACAAGATCGCCAAGGAGCAGAACGACAAGGATCTGGAGGCCGTCAAGAAGAGCGGCAAGACCCAGGTCTACGTTCCCACCAAGGAAGAGCGCATGGCCTTCAAGAAGGCCCTGTTCCCGGTGCACCAGAAGATGGAGTCCCGCATCGGCAAGGACGTCATCCAGGGTGTGTACAAGGAAACCGGCTTCGATCCGAAGTCGCTGTAATCGCTTCAAGAACAGTACGTACCAAGAATTGCCCGCCGGCGCGGCCGGCGGGCTTTCAACCAAATACAGGGTTGTGAGGGGTTAATGATCAACAAGGCGCTCAATCACCTCGAAGAGCTGCTGGTCACCTTCCTGATGGGAGGGGCGACCGTCATCATCTTCGTCGCGGTGCTGCACCGCTACCTGGCCGGCGTGGAAATCCCCGGCCTGCAGGACTGGCTCCTGACGCTCAATTTCGGCTGGGCCCAGGAACTGTGCATCATCATGTTCGTCTGGATGGCCAAGTTCGGTGCCGCCTATGGCGTACGCACCGGCATCCACGTCGGGGTCGACGTGCTCATCAACCGTCTTGACGAAAGCAAGCGGACAAAATTCATCATCTTCGGCCTCCTGGCCGGAGCACTGTTCACCGGTACCGTGGCGACCCTGGGCGGCCGCTTCGTCTGGGAAAACGGCGCCCACTACGCCATTTTCAACTTCTTCGGCATGGCCGGCGAAGACCTCTTCGAGGGACCGACCACCCCGGACCTGGAGTGGCCGACCTGGGCGGTCTACAGCGCCATCCCCCTGGGCTCGTCCCTGATGTGCTTCCGCTTCCTGCAGGTGGCCTGGGACTTCATCAAGACCGGCGAGCTGCCCCACCACGACCACGGCCACGTTGACGGCCTGGAAGAGGAGCACGTGCCGGTGGACGTGGATGTGTACTCCATGGACGACAACCTGCATCCCCACGACCTGAAGCACGAGATGGTCGGCGAGCGCCGCGACGGTGGCGACCGACGGCAGACGAAGGCCGCAGTGGCGGAAGAACGCCGCGGCGGCGCTGATCGCCGCAACGGCAATGGCGATCGGGGAGACAAGCAATGAACGCCTTGGTGATTTTCGGCCTGCTGGCCGCCCTCATGCTGACCGGCATGCCCGTTTCCATTTCCCTGGGCCTGACGGTACTGACCTTCCTGTTCACCATGACCCAGGTACCCCTGGAGTCCGTGGCCCTGAAGCTCTTCACCGGCATCGAGAAGTTCGAGATCATGGCCATCCCGTTCTTCATCCTGGCCGGCAACTTCCTCACCCACGGCGGCGTGGCGAAACGCATGATCAACTTCGCCACCTCCATGGTCGGCCACTGGTACGGCGGCCTCGGCCTCGCCGGCGTGCTGGCCTGCGCCCTGTTCGCGGCGGTTTCCGGCTCCTCGCCGGCGACGGTGGTGGCCATCGGCTCCATCCTGCTGCCCGCCATGGTCAAGGCCGGCTTCCCGAATCGCTTCGGGGCGGGCGTCATCGCCACCTCCGGCGCCCTGGGCATCCTCATCCCACCCTCCATCGTCATGGTGATGTACTCGGTGGCCACCAACACCTCGGTGGGCGCCCTCTTCATGGCCGGCGTCATCCCGGGCCTGGTGCTCGCCGCCACCCTGGGCGGCGTCACCTGGTTCCGCGCCAAGAAGAACAACTATCCCCGCCAGCCGAAGGCGAGCTGGGCCCAGCGCTGGGTCGCCTTCCGGCGATCCGTGTGGGGCCTGCTCCTGATCGTGGTGGTCATGGGCGGCATCTACACCGGCATCTTCACCCCCACCGAAGCGGCGGCCATGAGCGCGGTGTACGCCTTCATCGTGGCCGTGTTCATCTACAAGGACATGGGCCTCAAGGACGTGCCCAAGGTGCTGCTCAACTCGGCCAACATGTCGGCGATGCTGCTCTACATCATCACCAACGCCGTGCTGTTCTCCTTCATCATGACCAACGAGAACATCCCCCAGGCGCTGGCCGACTGGATGCTGGGCCACGGCCTCGGCATGATCACCTTCCTCCTGGTGGTGAACGTGCTGCTGCTCCTGGCCGGCAACTTCATGGAGCCGTCGTCCATCGTCCTGATCTTCGCCCCCATCCTGTTCCCGGTGGCGGTCAAGCTGGGCATCGACCCGGTGCACTTCGGCATCCTGATGGTGGTGAACATGGAGGTCGGCATGTGCCACCCGCCGGTGGGCCTGAACCTCTACGTGGCTTCCGGCATCACCAAGATGGGCATTACCGAGCTCACCGTGGCGGTCTGGCCGTGGCTGCTGTCCATGCTGGTCTTCCTGGGCGTGGTGACCTACTGGCCGACCATGTCCATCTGGCTGCCCAAGACCCTGGGGATGATGTAATCCCCGTCGGCGGCAACGCTGCGACGCCCCGGCCCCGGCCGGGGCGTTTTTCGTTCACGGGGGGCCCGGGGCGGGCGTTGGCGGGCGGAACCGGGTCCGGGGGCCACAGTCTGTGATGGGGCCCGCCGTCTATGCGGACTCGGAAGTCTGATAAAATTCAACGTTTTTCAACTTTTCCCCATTTCGGAGCAAAGCACATGGCTATCGAACGCACCCTCTCCATCATCAAGCCCGACGCCGTCGCCAAGAACGTCATCGGCAAGATCTACTCCCGTTTCGAATCCAACGGCCTCAAGGTCGTCGCCGCCAAGATGGCCTGGCTGTCCGCCGAAGAAGCCGGCAAGTTCTACGCCGTGCACAAGGAGCGCCCCTTCTTCAAGGACCTGGTCTCCTTCATGACCTCCGGCCCCGTCATGATCCAGGTGCTGGAAGGCGAAGGCGCCATCGCCAAGAACCGTGACCTGATGGGTGCTACCGATCCCAAGAAGGCCGCCCCGGGCACCATCCGCGCCGACTTCGCCGAGTCCATCGACGCCAACGCCGTCCATGGTTCCGACGCCGCCGAAACCGCCGCCGTGGAAGTGGCCTTCTTCTTCCCCGAGATGAACGTCTATTCCGGCCGCTGATCTATCGGACATGACTGTAAACCTCCTCGACTTCGATGCTGATGGGCTGACGGCCTGGTTCGCGGAGCAGGGCGAGAAGCCCTTCCGCGCCCGCCAGGTGCTGCGCTGGATGCATCGTTTCGGGGTGGCGGATTTCGACGCCATGACCGACATCGCCAAGGGCTTGCGCGACAAGCTCAAGGCCGCGGCGGTCGTGGCGCCCCCCGCCGTCATCTCCGACAGGATTTCGGACGATGGCACCCGGAAGTTCCTCATCGACGTCGGCGGCGGCAATGCGGTGGAGACCGTCTTCATCCCCGAAGACGACCGCGGCACCCTGTGCATCTCCACCCAGGCCGGCTGCGCCCTCGACTGCGCCTTCTGCTCAACCGGCAAGCAGGGCTTCAACCGCAACCTGACGGTGGCGGAGATCATCGGCCAGCTCTGGCAGGCCAACCGCGCCCTCGGCGCCGATCCCAAGGGCGAGCGCATCATCAGCAACGTGGTGCTGATGGGCATGGGCGAGCCCCTGGCCAATTTCGACAACACGGTGACGGCCCTCAAGCTGATGCTGGACGACAATGCCTACGGGCTGTCCCGTCGACGGGTCACCGTGTCCACCTCCGGCCTGGTGCCGGCCATGGACCAGCTGCGGGAAGCCTGCCCCGTGGCCCTGGCGGTATCCCTCCACGCCCCCAACGACAAGCTGCGGGACGAGCTGGTGCCGATCAACAAGAAGTATCCGATCGCCGACCTGATGGCGGCCTGCCGGCGCTACCTGGAGAAGGCGCCCCGGGACTTCATCACCTTCGAGTACGTCATGCTCGACGGCATCAACGACACCGACGCCCATGCCCGCGAGCTGCTGGCGGCGACCCGGGACGTGCCGTGCAAGTTCAACCTGATTCCCTTCAACCCCTTCCCGGGCTCGCCCTTCCGGCGCTCGAAGCCCGAGCGGGTGCGCCGCTTTGCCGAAATCCTCATGGCGGCGGGTATCATAACCACCACCCGCAAGACCCGGGGCGACGACATCGACGCCGCCTGCGGCCAGCTGGCGGGGCAGGTCAAGGACAAGACCCGGCGTACCGCCGGGCGGACCATCCCAATCCAGGAGACTGCACGTTGATCGACCCCCGGTGTGGAAAAGCATTCCTCGCCCTGCTGGCGGCCCTGGCGCTCGTAGCCCCGGCCCGCGCCCAGCAGCAGATCGAGGCGGCGCCCCAGGCGCCGTCCTTCGTCCCGGACCCCCGGGCCCGGGCGCGGATTCACACCGAATTGGGATCCATGTATTTCCAGGACGGCAACATGGCGGTGGCCCTGGAGGAACTCCAGATCGCCCTCGACGCCGACTCCGGCTACGCCCCGGCCTACAACGTGCGCGGCCTGGTGCGGACCGTGCTGCGGGAAACCGACGGCGCCGCGGAGGATTTCCGCCGCGCCCTGCGCCTGGCTCCCGATGATCCGGAGATCAACAACAACTACGGCTGGTTCCTGTGCCAGACCGGCCAGGAGAGGCAGTCCATCGTCTACTTCCTGAATGCCGTGAAGAATCCCCTCTATTCCACCCCGGACCGCGCCTACACCAATGCCGGTTCCTGCGCCCTCAAGGCCGGCGACCTGGAAGGTGCCGAGCGTTACCTGCAGCAGGCTGTCCGCCTGTCCAAGGACGGCGGCCTGCCGGCCCGGGTGGCGCTGGCCAATCTGAATTACCGGCGCGGCGCCCTGGAAGAGGCGCGGCGCCTGATCAACGAAGCGCTGCAGGTGATGGAGCCCGCCACCCCCGAAGCCCTCTGGCTGGCCCTGCGCATCGACCGCAAACTGGGCAACCGGCAGGGCGAAAGCGCCTTCGCCGCCCAGTTGCGCAGCCGCTATCCGGGTTCCCGGGAATATCAGGAATTTCTCAAGGGCAATTTCGAATGAGCGACGAGAATCGCGATATGGAAACCGGGGAGACCGGAATCGCCTCCCCGCCCAGCGTCGGCAGCCAGCTCAAGGCGGCGCGGGAAGCCAAGAGGATGAGCGTCGGCGACATCGCCATGGCCCTCAAGCTGGGGCCCCGGCAGGTCGAGGCCCTCGAGAACGGCGACTGGCAGGGTTTGCCCGGCCAGACCTTCATCCGCGGCTTCGTGCGCAACTATGCGCGCCTGCTCCAGCTCGACCCGGCCCCCCTCATGGCCCAGCTCGACGCCATGCTCGAGACCTCCCTGCAGCGGGTGGTCCTGCCCGAGCAGAAGCGGCAGGCCACCATGCCCCAGGCCGGCCATGCCCGGCGCCGGGACCTGGCGATGGCCGGGACCGGGGTGGCCCTGGTGGCCGCCGCCGCCGCCATCTATTTCCTGTGGCCTGCCGATTTCTCCGGCCTGCGCAGCCAGGTGGACTCGATGATGGCCCTGTTCGCCCGCCCGCAGACCGAACCGGCGCCGGCCCAGGCGCCCGCGCCCGCCACGCCGGCCCCCCAGGGCGAGCCCGTCTTCCCGCCGGGGACGACGCCCCAGCAGGTGATGAATCCCCAGGCGGTGACGCCGCCGGAGGCCGCCCCCGCCGCACCGCCGGCGCCGGCCGCCGTCTCCCCGGCCCTGGTGCCCCCGCCCGTGGTGCAGGAAGCCCCGGCCCAGAAACCGGCGGCACAGCCCCAGGCGCAGGCGCAGCCGCAGCCGCAGCCGGAATCCCAGGCCGCCGCCCCGGCAGGCCAGGCGGGGACGCTGCATTTCGCTTTCGTGCAGGATTCCTGGGTGGAAGTCCGCGACCGCCAGGGCAAGGTGCTGTTCTCCCAGCTCAGCCGGGCCGGCAGCGAGCACACGGTCGACGGTCAGGGGCCCTTTACCCTGGTGGTCGGCAACGCGCCCGGGGTGAAGCTCAGCCTGCGGGGCAAGCCGGTGGACCTGGCTTCCCGCACCCAGGGCAAAGTCGCCCGCCTGACCTTGGAATGATTGAATGAGCTTGGTGCAACGCCATAGGACCCGGGCCTGCCGGGTCGGCCATGTGACTGTCGGCGGAGACTCGCCGGTGGTGGTCCAGTCCATGACCAATACCGATACCGCCGACTACCTGGCCACCGCCCTGCAGACCGCCGAGCTGGCCCGGGCCGGCTCGGAGCTGGTGCGGATCACCGTCAATACCCCCGAGGCCGCCGCCGCCGTTCCCAAGATCCGGGAGCACCTGGACCGCCTGGGCTGCGACGTGCCCCTCATCGGCGACTTCCACTACAACGGCCACCGGCTCCTGACCGAGCATCCGGCCTGCGCCGAGGCTCTCGCCAAGTACCGCATCAATCCGGGCAACGTCGGCTTCGGCAAGAAGAAGGACGAGCAGTTCGCCCACATGGTCGAGCTGGCCTGCCGCTACGGCAAGCCGGTGCGCATTGGAGTGAACTGGGGCAGCCTGGACCAGGACCTGCTGGCCCGCATCATGGACGAGAACAGCCGCCGGCCCGAACCCAAGAACCCAGCGGACATCATGCGGGAGGCCATGGTGACCTCGGCCCTGGAGTCGGCCGCCAAGGCCGAGGAGGTGGGCCTGCCCGGGGAGAGCATAATCCTCTCCTGCAAGGTCTCCAGCGTCCAGGACCTGATCGCCATCTACCGGGAACTGGGCCGCCGCTCCGACTACGCCCTGCACCTGGGCCTGACCGAGGCCGGCATGGGCTCCAAGGGCATCGTCGCCTCGACGGCGGCCCTGTCCGTGCTCCTGCAGGAAGGCATCGGCGACACCATCCGCGTGTCCCTGACTCCGGAACCCGGCGGTTCCCGCAGCCAGGAAGTCATCGTCGCCCAGGAAATCCTCCAGACCATGGGCCTGCGCGCCTTCACCCCCATGGTGGCGGCCTGCCCGGGCTGCGGCCGCACCACCAGCACGTTCTTCCAGGAGCTGGCCGGCCAGGTCCAGGACTTCGTCCGCGCCCGCATGCCCGAGTGGCGCCTGGCCTACGACGGGGTGGAGAACATGACCCTGGCGGTCATGGGCTGCGTGGTCAACGGCCCTGGCGAATCCAAGCACGCCAACATCGGCATCAGCCTGCCCGGCACCGGCGAAGCGCCGGCGGCCCCGGTCTACGAGGACGGCGAGAAGACCATCACCTTGCGGGGCGAGAATATCGCCCAGGAATTCAAACAAATCATCGAGGCCTACGTGGCCCGCAAATATCCAAAAAAACTGAAAATATGAGTCAGACCCTGCAAGCCGTGCGCGGGATGAACGACATCCTGCCGGCCGAGGCCGAATTTTGGGAGTTGTTCGAGGAAACCGTGCGTTCGTGGCTGAAAAGCTACGGCTACCGCCCCATCCGCCTGCCCATCGTCGAGCCCACCCCGCTGTTCAAGCGGGCCATCGGCGAAGTCACCGATATCGTCGAGAAGGAAATGTATTCCTTCGTTGACAGCCTCAACGGCGAGCCCCTGACCCTGCGTCCGGAAGGCACTGCCGGCTGCGTGCGGGCCGTCATCCAGCACAACCTGGCCGCCCAGTCGCCCCAGCGCCTCTACTACATGGGCCAGATGTTCCGTCACGAGCGGCCCCAGAAGGGACGCTACCGCCAGTTCCACCAGGTGGGGGTGGAGGCCATCGGCTTCCCCGGGCCGGACATCGACGCCGAGATGATCCTCATGGGCGCCCGCCTGTGGGCCGACCTCGGCCTCGACGGCATCGAGCTCCAGATCAACAGCCTCGGCCAGCCGGCGGAGCGGGCCCAGCACCGGGCCGAGCTGATCGCCTATTTCGAGAAGCACGCCGAGTTGCTGGACGAGGACGCCAAGCGGCGGCTGCACACCAATCCCCTGCGCATCCTGGACACCAAGAACCCGGCCATGCAGGACCTCTGCGCGGCGGCCCCCAAGCTCATCGACTTCCTGGGCGAAGAGTCCCTGGCCCACTTCGAGGGAGTGCAGCGGGTGCTCAAGGATGCCGGCATTCCCTACGTCATCAACCCGCGCCTGGTGCGGGGCCTCGACTATTACAACCTGACGGTGTTCGAGTGGGTGACCGACCGCCTGGGCGCCCAGGGCACGGTCTGCGCCGGCGGCCGCTTCGACGGCCTGGTGTCCCAGCTGGGGGGCAAGGCGACCCCGGCCTGCGGCTTCGCCATGGGCATCGAGCGCCTCGTCGCCCTGATCAAGGAATCCGGCGGCGAGCCGGCCCCGGCAGCGCCGGACGTGTACGTGGTGCACCAGGGCGACGCCGCTTCCCGCCTGGCCTTCCAGGTGGCCGAAGGGCTGCGGGACAACGGCATCGACGTGCTGCTGCACTGCGGCGGCGGCAGCTTCAAGTCCCAGATGAAGAAGGCCGACGGCAGCGGCGCCGCCTTCGCCGTGGTGATCGGCGACGACGAGGCGGCGGCCGGCGAGGCGCAGCTCAAGCCCCTGCGGGCCGAGGGCGCGCAGCAGCAGCGGGTGAAGACTGAAAATCTGGCGGAAGCCATCATCGATCAGCTGATCGACTCGGACGAAGAGGAATAAGACCCATGGCCCATTACGATCTCGAAGAACAGGAACAGATAGATTCCATCAGGACCTGGTGGAAGATGTACGGCAACCTGATTACCGGCGTCGTCACCGCCGCCGCGATCGGGGTCGTCGGCTGGCAGGGCTGGAACTGGTATCAGCGCAGCCAGGCGGCCCAGGCCTCGGTCATCTACGGGGTCCTCGAGCAGGCCGTCGCCACCCGGGACAGCCAGAAGGCCAAGGCCGCCGCCGGCGAGCTGGCCGAGAAGTTCGGGCGCACCACCTATGCGCCCCTGGGCGCCCTGATGGCCGCCAAGCTGTCCTTCGAGGGGGGCGACCTCAAGACCGCCCAGGCCCAGCTCACCTGGGCTGCCGAGAACGGCAAGGACGAACTGAAGGACGTGGCCCGGCTGCGCCTGGCCGCCGTGCTCCTCGACGAGAAGGCCTACGACGAGGCCCTCAAGCAGCTGGACAGCGCCCATGCGCCGGCCTTCGACGCCCGCTTCGCCGAACTGAAGGGCGACGTGCTGGCGGCCCAGGGCAAGAAGGCGGAAGCCAAGGCCGCCTACCAGGCCGCCATCGCCAAGCTGGAAGCCAAGGGTGGCCAGGTGGCGGGCGGCGACAAGCCCCGCGGCCCCTACCGCGAGCTGCTGGAGCAGAAGCTCGACAGCCTGGGAGTCGAGGCGTGAAGGCGCGCATGAGCCTGCGCCCGTTGCCCCGTTTCCTGGCCTGGGGCCTGGTGGCGGCCGGCGCCCTGACCTTGGCCGGCTGCTCCACCATCTCGGACACCATGAGCGCCATGAATCCCTTCTCCAGCTCGGGCCCCAAGATGGCGCCCCTGGAGCCCATCAAGACGACTGCGGACATCCGTACCCGGTGGACTGCGACGGCGGCCAAGGCCGGCAATTACGCCTTCGCTCCGGCGGTGGCGGGCAGCAGCGTTTACGTGGCCGGCGGCGACGGCACCGTCGCCCGGCTCGACGATGGCGCCCAGGTCTGGCGCATCAATGCCGGCCAGCCCCTGTCGGCCGGCGTCGGCAGCGACGGCAAGCTGGTGGTGGTCGGCACGCCGAAGGGCGAGGTGCTGGCCTTCTCCGCCGCCGACGGCAAGCCCCTGTGGCAGGCCCGGGCCTCCAGCGAGATCCTGGCCGCCCCGACCGTGGGCGACGATGGCGTGGCGGTGAAGAGCGGCGACAACCGGGTGTTCCTCTTCGACCTCGAAGGGCGCCGCAAGTGGACCTACCAGCGGGCAACTCCGCCCCTGTCCCTGCGCAGCACCGCAGCCCCGGTCTTCGCCGACCGCTACCTGTTCGTGGGTTTCCCCGGCGGCAAGCTGGTCGCCCTCGACCTCAAGAACGGCGCCCCCGTCTGGGAAGGCACCGTGGCGCTGCCCAAGGGCACCACCGAACTGGACCGGGTGGCGGATATCGTCTCGCTGCCGGTCATCGACGGCCGCCAGGTCTGCGCCGTGGCCTTCCAGGGCCGCATCGCCTGCTTTGACCTGGGGCAGGGCGGACAACTCATCTGGGCCCGGGACTTTTCCTCAGCCGCCGGCCTTACCCTCGACAGCCGCTACGTGTTCGTCACCGACGACAAGGGGGCGGTCCACGCCCTTGACCGCAGCACCGGCGCCAGCGTCTGGAAGCAGGACAAGCTCCTGAACCGCCGGGTTTCCGCCCCGGTGGTCAAGCGCGGCCTGGTGGCCGTAGCCGACGGCCAGGGCATCGTGCATTTCCTTTCCCGGGACGACGGCGCCTTCGCGGCCCGCGCCCAAACCGACGGCACCCCGGTGGTGGCGCCGCCCCAGACCATGGGCTCGGCCTTCCTGGTCCAGACCAGCGGCGGCACCGTCACGGCCATGGACGTTCAATGAAGCCTACTCTCGTGCTGGTCGGGCGCCCCAATGTGGGCAAATCGACCCTTTTCAACCGACTCACCAAATCCCGGGACGCCATCGTTGCCGACATCCCCGGCCTCACCCGGGATCGCCATTACGGCCACGGCAAGCTGGGCAACAAGCCCTACCTGGTGGTGGATACCGGCGGCTTCGAGCCCCTGGTGAAGGAGGGCATCCTCCACGAGATGGCGCGCCAGACGGAACAGGCCATCGCCGAAGCCGACGCCGTCGTCTTCGTGGTGGATGGCCGCACCGGCATCACGCCCCACGACAAGGAAATCGCCAACAAGCTGCGCCGCCTGGAGCGGCCGGTCTACGTCGCCGTGAACAAGACGGAAGGCATGAACCGGGGCATGGTGGAGGCCGATTTCCACGAACTCGGCCTGGGCGAGCCCCATGCCATTTCCGCCTCCCACGGCGAGGGCGTGCGCGGCCTGGTGGAGTTGGCCCTGGAGTCCTTCCCCGAGCCCGAGGAGAGCGAGGAGAAGGACGAGGCCGTCCGGGTGGCCATCGTCGGCCGGCCCAATGTGGGCAAGTCCACCCTCATCAACACCCTCCTGGGGGAGGAGCGGGTCATCGCCTTCGATGCGCCCGGCACCACCCGGGACGCCATCGAAATCGATTTCGAGCGGAACGGCAGGAAGTACGTGCTGGTCGACACCGCTGGCATGCGCCGGCGTGGCAAGGTGTTCGAGGCCATCGAGAAGTTCTCGGTGGTCAAGACCCTGAAGTCCATCGAGGACGCCAATGTGGTGATCCTGATGATCGACGCCCGCCAGGACGTCTCGGACCAGGACGCCCATATCGCCGACTTCATCGTGCAGTCTGGCCGGGCCCTGGTGGTTGCCATCAACAAATGGGACCACCTGGATGCCTATGTCCGCCAGCAGACCAAGGCCATACTGGAGCGCAAGTTCAAGTTTCTCGATTTCGCCCGCTTTCACTTCATTTCGGCCCTGGAAAACGTCGGGCTGGAGGCTCTTTTCAAGTCCGTGGACGGCGCCTACGCCGCCGCCATGGCCAAGCTGCCGACGCCGAAACTGGCCCGGGTGCTGGCCGACGCCGTCGCCCGCCAGGCGCCCGCCCGGCATGGAATTTTCCGGCCCAAACCCCGCTATGCGCACCAGGGTGGCTCCAATCCACCCATCATCGTAATCCACGGCAACGCGGTGGATCATATTTCAGACAGCTACAAGCGTTATCTGGAACATACCTTCCGGGAGGCGTTCAAACTGCAGGGCACGCCATTGCGCATCCAATTCGTGACCAGCAAGAACCCGTATGCCGACAAGGAAGGCAAGTAGAAAGAAGAATAAAGTTTTGGCATCCCGAAACAAAATTCGGTACATTCGGTTTCTCATAAAACAACTACCCGTGGAGTCCATACCATGAGCAATAAAGGGCAATTGCTACAAGACCCGTTTCTCAACGCCTTGCGCCGCGAGCATGTCCCCGTTTCCATTTACCTGGTCAATGGCATCAAGCTGCAGGGCCAGGTCGAGTCTTTCGACCAGTACGTCGTATTGCTCAAGAACAACGTCACCCAGATGGTCTACAAGCATGCCATCTCCACCGTGGTTCCGGCCCGTCCGGTCAGCCTCCAGCAGGAGCAGGCGGCTGAGTAATCGCCATGAATCGATCGGCTCGTTGTGCCATCGGCGAGCCACTTTTTCCCCATTTCGGACTTCACCATGCTAGAACGACCCGCGGCCGGTGAACGCGCGGTCATCGTTCAGCTCGATTTCGGCCAGAAAGACCTGGAAGACCAGCTGGAGGAGGTCAGGCTCCTGGCCGAGTCGGCCGGCGCAACCATCTGCTCGGAAGTGGGCGGCCGCCGTCACAGCCCCGACCCGGCGACCTTCGCCGGCAAGGGCAAGGTGCACGAAATCGGTGCCAGCATCGCCGCCTGCGATGCCGACCTGGTGATCTTCAACCACGAGCTTTCCCCGGCCCAGGAGCGCAACCTGGAACGGGAACTGAAATGCCGCGTGATTGACCGTACCAGCCTCATCCTCGACATCTTCGCCCTCCGCGCCCAGAGCGCCGAGGGCAAGCTGCAGGTGGAGTTGGCCCAACTGGAACATCTCTCCACCCGGCTGGTGCGGGGCTGGACCCACCTGGAGCGCCAGCGCGGCGGCATCGGCCTGCGCGGCCCGGGGGAAACCCAGCTGGAAACCGACCGCCGGCTGCTCGGCAACCGGGTCAAGACGCTGAAGGAGCGCCTCTCCCGCCTCTCCCGCCAGCGCGGCGTCCAGCGCAAGGCCCGAGGCCGGGGCGACGTGCTCAACGTCTCCCTGGTGGGCTACACCAATGCCGGCAAGTCCACTCTCTTCAACGCCCTGACCCATGCCGGCGTCTACGCCGCCAATCAACTCTTCGCCACCCTCGATACGACCTCCAGGAAGCTGTGGGTCGAGGGAGCAGGGAACATCGTCGTTTCCGACACGGTCGGTTTCATCCGCGATCTCCCCCACTCCCTGGTGGCGGCCTTCCACGCCACCCTGGAAGCCACCGCCCAGGCGGATCTCCTCCTCCATGTGGTGGACAGCGCCAATCACGCCCGGGACGAGCAGATGGCGGAAGTGAACAAAGTGTTGGAAGAAATCGGCGCCCAGGCGGTGCCCCAGGTGGTGGTCTGGAACAAGATCGACCTCACCGAGGCGGCGCCGGGAGTCGAGCGTGATGACTATGGTAGAATCGCCCGGGTCCGCGTCAGTGCCCGGTCAGGCGACGGTCTCGAGCTTTTGCGCTCGGCACTCGCGGAATATGCCCTGGACAAGGCCGAAGAACGGCAGCAGGGAAGGACGGCGGCAGCAGAAAACGCCGGATTGCACTAAAAACCTCTATCAACTACCCCAAGACCATGATCCCAACCCTTGGCATCCTGATGTCGCTGAACGACCCCCAGTGGGGTAATCGTGGCGGCGGCGATGATGGCGGCAAATCGAACCCGCGCCGGCCCGACCAGGGGCCACCGGACTTGGAGGAATTGTGGCGGGACTTCAATCGGCGCCTATCCCGCATGCTGGGGAAGAAGGGCGGTGACGGCGGCAATGATGGACGCATGCCGCCCATGGATTTCAATCCCCGCTTCCTGGGCGGCGGCATCGGCCTCCTGGCCGGTCTGGTCCTGCTCATCTGGCTGGCCTCGGGCTTCTATATCGTGGACCAGTCCCAGCGCGGCATCGTGCTCCAGTTCGGCAAATTCCAGGAGGCCACCGATCCCGGCCTGCGCTGGCGGCTGCCCTATCCCATCCAGTCCCACGAACTGGTGAACGTGTCCGGGGTGCGCACCATCGAGATCGGCTACCGGGGCTCCGAGCGCAACAAGGTGCTGAAAGAGGCCCTGATGCTCACCGACGACGAGAACATCGTCAATATCCAGTTCGCGGTCCAGTACATCCTCAAGGACCCGGTGGAGTACATCTTCAACAACCGCCATCCGGACGATGCCGTCATGGGCGCCGCCGAGACGGCGGTTAGAGAGATCGTCGGCAAGAGCCGCATGGACTTCGTCCTCTACGAGGGCCGGGAACAGATTGCCGCCAGCGCCGCCAAGCTGATGCAGGACATCCTCGACCGCTACAGCAGCGGCATCCTCATCTCCAAGGTGACCATGCAGAATGCCCAGCCGCCCGAGCAGGTGCAGGCCGCCTTCGACGACGCCGTCAAGGCGGGCCAGGACCGCGAGCGCCAGAAGAACGAGGGCCAGGCTTACGCCAACGACGTCATCCCCCGGGCCAAGGGCACTGCGGCCCGCCTGCTGGAAGAGGCCAACGGCTACAAGCAGCGGGTCATCGCCAGCGCCGAGGGCGACGCCTCCCGCTTCCGCCAGATCAACGTCGAATACGCCAAGGCGCCGGAAGTCACCCGCCAGCGTATGTACCTGGATACCATGCAGCAGGTCTTCGCCAACACCAGCAAGGTCCTGGTGGATGCCAAGGGACAGGGCAATCTCCTCTACCTGCCCCTGGACAAGCTGATGCAGGCGGCCGGGGCCGCCACCGCAGCCCAGGCGCCCGCCGCAGCCGAAGCTCAGCCGGCGCCGGTGCCGGCACGGCCGGTGGCGCCCCTGTCCGGCGATGCCCCGCCGCAACTGGACAAATCCTTGAACAGCGAGGGACGCTCCCGGGATAATTCCCTGCGCTCCCGTGACCGGGAGACCCGCTGATGACTTCCAGAATTAGCCTTATCGGCGCCGTCGTCGCCGCCCTGCTGGTGATTCTCGCCATGTCCGCCTTCACGGTGGACCAGCGCCAGTTCGCCCTGGTCTTCCAGCTGGGCGAAGTGAAGCGGGTCATCGCCGAGCCCGGCCTCAATTTCAAGCTGCCCTTGGTGCAGAACGTGCGCTATTTCGAGAAGCGCATCATCACCCTGGACAACGCCGAGCCGGAGCGTTTCATTACCTCCGAGAAGAAGAACGTCCTGGTGGATTCCTACATCAAGTGGCGCATCGTCGATCCCATGCTGTACTACATTTCCGTGGGCGGTGACGAGGCCCGCGCCCGCACCCGGCTGAACCAGACGGTGAACGCCGGCCTGCGGGAGGAATTCGGCCGCCGCACCGTTCATGACGTGGTTTCCGGCGAGCGTGACCGCATCATGGAAAGCATGCGGGTCAAGGCCGACGCCGATGCCCGCAAGATCGGCGTGCAGATCGTGGACGTGCGCCTGAAGCGGGTCGAGCTGCCGACGGAAGTCAGCGAAGCCGTCTATCGCCGCATGGAGGCCGAGCGCAAGCGGGTGGCCAACGAACTGCGCTCCCTGGGCGCCGCCGAGGCCGAGAAGATTCGCGCCGACGCCGACCGCCAGCGGGAAATCATCGTCGCCGAAGCCTATCGCGATGCCCAGAAGACCAAGGGCGAGGGCGATGCCAAGGCAGCCAGCACCTATGCCCAGGCCTTCGGCCAGAACCCGGAGTTCTTCGCCTTCTACCGCAGCCTGGAAGCCTACCGGCAGAGCTTCAAGAACAAGAGCGATGTGCTGGTGGTCGATCCGAGCTCCGATTTCTTCAAGTACATGAGGAATGTCGGGCGCGGCGGTAGCGCCAGCGGCGAGGGCAGCGGCAAGCACAAATGACGTCCAGTCTCCTGATGGCCTTCGCGCTGATGCTCGTGCTCGAAGGCGTCATGCCCTTTGTCGCGCCCGCTGCCTGGCGCGACACTTTCAAGCGGCTCATCCAGTTTTCGGATGGCCAGATCCGCTTCATCGGGCTCACCTCGATGATAGTCGGCCTAGTCCTCGTGATGCTCTTCCAATGAATTGGCTGTTACCTGAATACATTGCCGACGCCCTGCCGGGCGAAGCGGCTCAAATCGAACGCCTGCGCCGGTCCATCCTGGACCACTTCGCTACCCGGGGCTACGAATTCGTCATGCCCCCGATGCTGGAGTACCTGGAGTCCCTCCTCACCGGTGCTGGCCAGGATCTGAAACTGCGGACCTTCAAGCTGGTGGACCAGCTGTCCGGACGCACCCTCGGGGTGCGGGCCGACATCACCACCCAGGCCGCCCGCATCGACGCCCACCTGCTCAACCACCAGGGCGTTACCCGCCTGTGCTACTGCGGCAGCGTCCTCCATACCCTGCCGGCCACCATCGCCGCCAGCCGCGAGCCGCTGCAGATCGGCGCCGAGCTGTACGGCTATGCCGGCATCGAGGCCGACCTCGAAATCATCCGCCTGCTGGCGACCGCTCTGGAGAAGGCCAGCCTGCCCGTGAGTCGCATCGATCTCGGCCATGTCGGTATCTTCCGCGCCCTGGCCGAGGCTGCCGGGCTGCCCGCCGAGGCCGAGGAGGAACTGCTGAGCCTCCTCCAGGCCAAGGATGTGCCCGGCCTCAAGGAAGCCTGCGCCGGGGTGGCCGAGCCCTACGCCGCTGCCCTGCTGAAGCTGCCCAAGCTCTACGGTGGGGTGGAGGTGCTGGAGCGGGCCAAGGCCGAACTGCCGGCCCTGCCGGCCATCACCGCGGCCCTGGAAAGCCTCTCCTGCCTGATCAAGGGCGCCCCGGAACTGCCGTTCTCCATCGACCTGTCCGACCTGCGGGGCTACCACTACCACAATGGGGTGGTGTTCGCTGCCTACTGTCCGGGGTATCCTGCGGCGTTGGCCCTGGGGGGGCGTTACGACGGGGCCGGCAAGGCCTTCGGGCGGGCCCGCCCGGCGACGGGATTTTCCATGGACCTGCGGGAAGTGGCCCGGCTGGCGCCGGCCATCGGCAGGGCAGGGGCCATTCTGGCGCCCCACGTCGGCAACGACGGCCGGCTGGCAGGGAAGATCGCCGATCTGCGCCGTCAGGGCGAGGTGGTGGTCGAACTCCTGCCGGGTGAAACGGCCTGTGAAGGGCCCGCCTGCGACCGCAAGCTCGTCCAGGCAGGCGATGACTGGATTATTGAAGCAATCAACGAAGACTGAGGCAACAAATGGCCAAGAACGTAATCGTCGTCGGTACCCAGTGGGGCGACGAAGGGAAGGGGAAAATTGTCGACTGGCTGACGGACCATGCCCAGGGCGTGGTGCGTTTCCAGGGGGGACATAACGCCGGCCACACCCTGGTGGTGGGCGACAAGGTGTACAAGCTCAACCTGGTGCCCTCCGGCATCGTTCGGGACGGCGTCCAGTGCTACATCGGCAACGGCGTGGTCCTCGACATCCATCACCTGCTTTCCGAAATCGCCGAACTCGAGAACGGCGGCATCGACGTGCGTTCCCGCCTCAAGATCAGCCCGGGCTGCCCCCTGATCCTGCCGTACCACTCGGCCCTCGACCGTGCCCGCGAAGCCGCCAAGGCCGGCGACCAGAAGATCGGTACCACCGGCAAGGGCATCGGCCCCACCTACGAGGACAAGGTGTCCCGGCGTGGCCTGCGGGTCTATGACCTCTTCCACCCCGAGCGCTTCGCCGAGAAGCTCAAGGAAGTGATGGAGTACCACAACTTCGTCCTCACCCAGTTCCTGAAGGCGGAAGCCGTGGACTACCAGATGGTCCTCGACCAGGCCATGGCCGACGCCGAGGCCATCAAGCCCCTGGTGACCGACGTCTCCGCCGCCCTCTACGCGGCCAACCAGGCCGGGCAGAACCTGCTGTTCGAAGGCGCCCAGGGCACCCTCCTGGACATCGACCACGGCACCTATCCCTTCGTCACCTCCAGCAACTGCGTCGCCGGCCAGGCGGCCGCCGGTTCCGGCATCGGCCCCGGCATGCTGCACTACGTCCTGGGCATCACCAAGGCCTACTGCACCCGCGTTGGCGGCGGCCCCTTCCCGAGCGAACTGGACATCGAGACCGAGGGCAACCCGGGCCACCAGATGTCCCAGAAGGGCCGGGAATTCGGCACCGTCACCGGCCGCAAGCGCCGTTGCGGCTGGTTCGACGCCGCCGCCCTGCGCCGCTCCGGCCGCATCAACGGCCTCACCGGCCTGTGCATCACCAAGCTGGACGTCCTCGACGGCCTGGAAGAGCTCAACATCTGCACCGGCTACAAGCTGGACGGCGGGATCGTCGACCTGCTCCCCATCGGCGCCGACGAGGTGGCCCGTTGCGAGCCGGTGTACGAGACCATGCCGGGCTGGAGCGACAGCACCTACGGCGTCAAGCGCTGGGAAGACCTGCCGGCCAATGCCCGGGCCTACCTGGACCGCCTGGAAGCCCTGTGCGAGGTGCCCATCGCCATCGTGTCCACCGGCCCCGAGCGGGACGAGACCATCCTCAAGCAGCACCCCTTCAAGTAAGGGAACCGCATCCGGGGCAGCGGGGCGGACCGCCCCCTGCCCGGATAGACTTCTTACCGGCGTGGTCAACGCCTAGGCAACCTAGGCGACCCCATGACCCGATCCAAACGACTGCGCCGCGTCTGTGACAGCGAACCCGGCATACGGCGCGAGCGCCGGGGCGACGGCTTCGTCTATCTGGATGCCCAGGGCGAGGAGATCTCCGATCCGGATACTCTCGCCCGCATCCGCTCCCTGGCCATTCCCCCGGCATACACCGACGTCTGGGTATGTGTCCATGCCAACGGCCACATCCAGGCCACCGGCCGGGATGCCCGCGGTCGCAAGCAGTACCGCTACCACCCGGAATGGCGCTGGCAGCGGGACGAGACCAAGTTCGGCCGCATGGCCGCCTTCGGCCGCACCCTCCCCGCCATCCGGGCCCAGGTGGCGCGGGACATCCGGTTGCCTGGGCTGCCCCGAGCCAAGGTGCTGGCGACCATCGTCCGTCTTCTGGAGACGACCCTCATCCGGGTCGGCAATGACGGCTACGCCAAGGCCAACAAGTCCTACGGCCTCACCACCCTGCGCAACCAGCACGTGGCTGTCCACGGCACGACCATCGCCTTCTCCTTCCGGGGCAAGCACGGCATCCGCCACCGCATCAGCCTGCGGGACCGGACCCTGGCCGGCATCGTGCAGCGGGCCAGGGCCTTGCCGGGTCACGAGGTTTTCCAGTACGTGGACCGGCAGGGCCAGGTCCGGGACGTGACTTCGGACGACGTGAACAGTTATCTGAGGAACTGTACCGACGGCAATTTCACCGCCAAGGATTTCCGCACCTGGGCCGGCACGGTGCTGTGCTTCGCCGCCCTGCTGGAGGCGGGACCAGCGCCGTCTCCCACCCGGGCCAAGCGCAGCGTCAACGAGGTCGTGGCGCGGGTGGCGGAGCGTCTCGGCAATACCCCGGCGGTATGCCGCAAGAGCTACATCCATCCGGTGGTGATCGATGCCTACGTGGATGGCAGCCTGTTCGACTGGCAGAGCCGCCAGTCCGAAGCGACGCCGGCAGCGCAGGAAGGGCTGAACGGCGACGAGGCCGGATTGCTGGCCTTCCTGGAGGAACGCTGCCTTTAGCCGCGCTGCAGCTGGCGGCGCACCATTTCCCGGGCCATGGCGGTGAACTGCCCGGCCAGTTCCCGGCGCAGGAAGCCCACGCCCAGGCTGGTCGGCAGCCAGCGGTCGGGAATCATCTCCAGGCGGTAGTCGAGGCGGGTGCCCGGGACCGCCGGGGTGACGCGAGTTTCGCTCACCATGTGCCGGGCGCTGCCCGAGACCGCCCGGGAGAAGAGAACTCCTTCCCGCGGGCGCATTTCCACCCGCCGCTCGGATTCGAAGGGGATGGAGAAGGCGCCGAAGTCCAGCCGGCCGCGCTGGGCCACCGTCAGGACATTGTTGTGTCGCGCCACGATGCGGCTGGTTTCCAGGTTGGGGATGAAGGCCGCCATGCGGTCGAAATCCGTCAGGGCTTCCCAGGCGACGGCAGGGGGCACGGGGACGACGAGGCTGAAGCGGCCGAGATACATGTCGTTCTCGTAGGCCACGTGGACGTTGTCCTCGCTCAGCTCGAAGTCCGCCGCGGCCCAGGCCGTGGACGGCAGCAGGCGGACGAAGGGCAGGGCGAGGAAGAGGCGGCGACGCATGAAATCCGTTATAGATCGGTCGCCTGACCAGCCTCTGACCGTTGCCGGAAGCATTTATTGGCTGCCAGGGCGGGGGTTGGGGAGTAGAATAGCCGCCGGCGGCTTTCCCCGGTACCACCAGAAGCGGTGGCCGGAAAAGAAAAAAGCCGTGGAAACCACGGCTTTTTCTGAATCTTGGTGCCCAGGAGAGGACTCGAACCTCCACGCCTTGCAGCGCTAGTACCTGAAACTAGTGCGTCTACCAATTCCGCCACCTGGGCAGGTGCGAAGAGCCGCGAATTCTAAAGGAACCCAAAAATATGTCAACAAGAAAACTATCGAAAATTCGCCGACAGGACCCCTTCTTCGAGCGTGAGGCTGCCCGCTACGAATTGCCCCTGCCGTCCCGGGAATATATCGTCCAGACCCTCGAGGAAGAGGGCAAGCCGGTCAGCTTCGAACATCTCACCAACCTCCTGGATATCGCCGGCAGCGAGCGGGAAATGTTCCAGCGCCGCCTGGGGGCCATGGAGCGGGAAGGGCAGCTGCTGCGCAACCGCAAGGGCGCCTACATCCTGCCCGAGCGGGCCAGCCTGATCGCCGGCCGGGTCCAGGGGCATCCCGATGGCTACGGCTTCTTCGTCCCCGACGACGGCAGCGCCGACATCTTTCTCGACCAGCAGCAGATGGGCAAGGTGCTCCACGGCGACAGGGCCCTGGTGCGGGTCACCGGCATCGACCGCAAGGGCCGCCCCGAGGGCAGCATCGTCGAGGTCACCGAGCGGGCCAATACCCGGGTGGTGGGCCGGGTCTTCGTCGAGCACGGGGTCGCCTTCGTGGTGCCCGAGAACCGGCGCATCAGCCAGGACGTCCTGATCCCGCCGGAGAAGAAGCCCAAGTTCAAGCCCAAGGCCGGCCAAGTGGTGATGGTGGACATCATCGAGCAGCCCTCCCGCTACGCCCAGCCCATCGGCCGCATCAGCGAGGTCCTGGGCAACTATGCCGATCCGGGCATGGAAATCGAGATCGCCCTGCGCAAGCACGACCTGCCCTTCGAGTTCTCCAAGGCCGCCCTGGCCGAGAACAAGGCCATGCCGGACAAGGTCAAGAAGGGCGACCTCAAGGAGGAGCGCGAGGACCTGCGGGACCTGGCCCTGGTGACCATCGACGGCGAGACCGCCCGGGACTTCGACGACGCCGTCTACTGCGAGAAGAAGGGCCGGGGCTGGCGCCTGGTGGTGGCCATCGCCGACGTCTCCCATTACGTCAAGCCCGGCATGGACCTGGACATGGAGGCCATGGACCGGGGCAACTCGGTCTATTTCCCGCGCCGGGTCATCCCCATGCTGCCGGAGAAGCTCTCAAACGGCATCTGCTCCCTCAACCCGGATGTGGACCGCCTGGCCATGGTCTGCGACATGGACATCTCGGCCACCGGCGCCATCAAGGATTACCGCTTCTATCCGGCGGTGTTCCGCTCCCACGCCCGGCTCACCTACACCCAGGTGTGGAACTGGCTGTCCGGCCAAGCAAAGCCGGAGGACGAGGTCCACATCGCCCTCCAGCCCGACCTGCAGAACCTCTACAAGCTCTTCCAGGTCCTCGCCAAGGCCCGGACCAAGCGGGGCGCCATCGACTTCGAGACGGTGGAAACCCAGATGATCTTCGACGACCAGGGCAAGATCGCCAACATCGTGCCGGTGGTCCGCAACGATGCCCACCGCCTGATCGAGGAATGCATGCTGGCGGCCAACGTCTGCGCCTCGGACTTCCTGGCCAAGCACAAGCAGACCTGCCTCTACCGCATCCACGAGGGTCCGTCGGCGGAGAAGCTCAAGAACCTGCGCTCCTTCCTGGGCGAATTCGGCCTCCAGCTGGGAGGCGGCGACGATCCCCACGCCAAGGACTACGGCGCCCTCCTGGAGAAGATCAAGGACCGCCCGGATTTCCAGCTCCTGCAGACGGTCATGCTGCGCTCCCTGTCCCAGGCCGTGTACAGCCCAGACAACGTCGGCCACTTCGGCCTCGCCTACGAGCACTATACCCACTTCACCTCGCCCATCCGGCGCTACCCGGACCTCCTCATTCACCGTGCCATCAAGGCCGTGCTGGCGGGGGGCAAGTACGACCCGGGCCAGCCCTGGGACGACATCGGCATGCACTGCTCGGCCACCGAGCGGCGGGCCGACGAGGCCACCCGGGACGTCGAGAACTGGCTCAAGTGCTACTACATGAAGGAGCGCATCGGCGAGGAATTCGACGGCACCATCTCGGCGGTCACCGCCTTCGGCATCTTCGTCGCCCTCGACCAGGTCTATGTGGAGGGCCTGGTGCACGTCTCGGAGCTGGGGGAGGACTACTTCCAGTTCGACAACGTCAAGCACCAGATGCTCGGGGAGCGCACCGGCCAGCGCTACCGCCTGGGGGACCGGGTGCGGGTCAAGCTGGTGCGGGTGGATCTGGAAAGCAACAAGATCGACTTCGTCCTCGCCGCGCCGGCGACGGAAGAAGCGCCCAAGCGCCGCGCCCGCAGCTCCCGCCGGCGGACGGCCTCAGCCTAAGACGCAGCCCCTCATGCCCCGCCGCGGGTGCGGACGGGGTGCAGGGCGAGGGCGGCCAGGGCGGCCAGGCTGAAGGCCGCCCCGGCCAGGAAGGTGTACGACGCCCCCAGGGTGTCCCACAGGAAGCCTGCCAGGACGCTGGCCACCAGCATGGCCAGCCCGCTCATCAGGTTGAAGAAGCCGAAGGCCGTCCCCCGCAGGTCGGCGGGAGCGGTGGCTGCCACCATGGCAGCCAGCAGGCCCTGGGTCATGGCCAGATGCAGGCCCCACAGGGAAATCCCCGCCCACACCCAGCCCCACTGGTCGCTGTAGGCCAGCAACAGGTCGGCACCGAGCAGGAGCCCCAGGCCCCAGGCCAGGAGGCGGGAATGATCCATGCTGTCGGCAAGCTTGCCGAACGGATAGGCAGTGGCGGCATAGACCACGTTCATGGCGATCAGCACCAGGGGCGCTAAGGCCAGGGGCAGGCCGCCCTGCTGGGCCCGCAGCACCAGGAAGGCCTCGCTGAAGCGGGCCAGGGTGAACACGGCGCCGACCACGGCCACCTGCCAGTAGGCGGCCGGCAGTCGGCGCAGGTTCTCCCGGCTGATGGGATTGGGGCGGGGGCCGTCGTGCTTCATTTCCGGCTCCCTGACCCCGAAGACCAGGAGGGCGACGGCCAGGAAGCCGGGGATCACCGCCACCCAGAAGACTGCCCGGAAATCGTCGTGCCACAGCAGCATGAGTCCCATGGCCACGAGCGGCCCGAGGAAGGCGCCGACGGTATCCAGGGCCTGGCGCAGGCCGAAGGCGGCGCCGCGCATTTCGGGGGGCGTGATGTCGGCCACCAGGGCATCCCGGGGGGCGCCCCGGATGCCCTTGCCGAAGCGGTCCAGGAGCCGGGCGGTGAGCACCAGGCCGGTGCTGGTGGCGAGGGCGAAGAGGGGCTTGGAGACGGCCCCCAGGCCGTAGCCGAGCACTGCCAGGGCCTTGCGCTTGCCCAGCCAGTCGCTGACGAGCCCGGAGAAGACCTTGACCATGAGGGCCAGGGATTCCGCCGCCCCCTCGATCAGCCCGATGGTCAGGGCGCTGGCCCCCAGGGCGGTGGACAGGAAGACCGGCAGCAGGCTGTGGATGAGTTCCGAAGAGACGTCCATGAGCAGGCTGACGAAGCCCAGAGCCCAGATGCCGGCTGGAAGTTTTTGCTGTCGGAAGGTCTTGGTCATGAACGGGGAAGAGGGCGTTTTGGTCTCCTTTCATTATGGAGACCATTGGAGCGGGTTAAAATGCCATGAAAATCCAGAAAACGCCTCCCATGTCCTCCATTCGACTCATCTACGGCTTCCACGCCGTCACCGCCAAGCTCCGCCACGACCCGGACGCGGTCAAGGAAATCCTCATCGACGCCGACCGCCAGGACGCCCGCGCCCGGGACCTCCTGAAGCACGCAGAACTCCAGGGCGTGAAGGTGGTGATGACCGACGACAAGCGCCTCGACGGCATGGTCCCCGGCGCCCGCCACCAGGGCGTGGTGGCCCGGGTCTCCGGCGGCCGCCAGGTGGCCCGCCTGGACGACGTCCTCGACACCCTGGAGGAGCCGGCCTTCCTGCTTGTGCTGGACGGCATCACCGATCCCCGCAACCTGGGAGCCTGCCTGCGGGTGGCCGACGCCGTCGGCGCCCATGCCGTGGTGGCGCCCAAGGACCGGGCCGCCGGCCTCACCGACGTGGCCATGAAGACCGCCAGCGGCGCCGCCGAGACCGTGCCCTACGTCATGGTGACCAACCTCGCCCGCACCCTGCGGGAGTTGAAGGAGCGGGAAATCTGGGTGGTCGGCACCGCCGGCGAAGCCAAGGACGACCTCTACTCCGCCCAGTGGCCGGCGGCCACCGCCTGGGTGCTGGGGGCAGAGGGCGAAGGCATGCGCCGCCTGACCCGGGAAACCTGCGACCAGCTGGTACGCATTCCCATGTACGGGTCGGTGGAAAGCCTGAACGTTTCGGTAGCTGCAGGGGTCTGTTTATACGAAGCGCGCCGGCGCCGGGGGTAAGATCTACAAGATCGCTTCGGCCGGCGGTACGATTTAGTGACTGTATCGCCTAACAGGGAGGTCAGATCATGACACCAGGTGCGGTGATGGCCATCATGGCCGAAATAGAAGAGGGCGATCCCCTCGACTTTTCCGATCTGTCCGTCGATTCCGACGATGCCCGGGCGCTGATGGCCCTGCATTTCTGCGAGTTGGACCGGGTGCTGGCGGAGGCCGGCCTGAGCAGCGAGGAGCGGGTCACCGTCATGGCGGCCATCGCCGCCCATGTCACCGAGGAGAACATGCTCCTCAACGTCGCCAACCTGAAGCGCATGGGCCACAAGGGCGACTTCGGCGCCTGGATGCGCCGCTACGGACTTTCCGGCAAGAACTGACGCCGCTCAGCGCCGGTACTTCTGCCAGGCGCTCCAGCTGAACACCAGCAGCCCCAGCCAGATGAGGGCGAAGGTGACGATACGGGCTGGCGCCATGGGCTCCCCGAACAGCCAGACGGCGGTGGCGAACTGCAGGGTCGGATTGATGTACATGAGCATGCCCACCGTCGCCAGGTTGAGGCGCTGGGTGGCGGCGGCGAAGGCCATCAAGGGCAGGGCGGTGATGACGCCGGCCAGGATCAGCAGCACCTGGGTGGTGGAGTCGTGGCCGGTGAATACGGCGTGGCCCTGGCCGGACTGCCAGAGGGCGTACACCCCGGCCACCGGCAGCATGGCCACGGTCTCCAGCCAGAGGCCGGAGATGGCATCCACCGGCACCTGCTTGCGCACCAGGCCGTAGAAGCCGAAGGTGCCGGCCAGCACCAGGGAAATCCAGGGCAGGTTGCCGAGGGCCAGGATCTCGTTGGCCACCGCCGCCACCGCCAGTCCCACGGCCAGCCATTCCTTGCCGTTCAGGCGCTCCTTGAGGAAAGTCAGGGCCAGCAGCACATTCACCAGGGGCGTCAGGAAGTAGCCGAGGCTGGAGGCGATCACCTGGTGCCGATCCACCGCCCACAGGAAGACCAGCCAGTTGCTGCCTACCAGGAAGGCCGCGGTGGTCAGCAGGAGCAGATGGCGGGGCTGGCCGGCGGCCGCCCGGACCTTGTTCCACTGGCCCTTGGCCGACAGCAGCAGGGCGACGAAGAGGCAGCCCCAGGCCGCCCGGTTGCACAGCACGTCCAGGGGCGAGACCTGGGAGAGCTGCCGGAAGAAGAGGGGAAAGAATCCCCACATGCCATAGGCGGCGAGCCCGAAGCCGATGCCGGCCACGGCGTTCCCGGGCTTCATGCCGAGAGGGCGCGCTGGGCGGGGGATTGGTAGTCCCGGTGGTAGAGGATGAGCAGCACGCTGACGCTGAGCACCGCCAGCAGCAGCGGATTCACCAGCCAGCTCAGGGCCGCCAGGCCGAAGTAGTAGGC
>DATFAA010000041.1:0-54808 GCA_035255045.1 Rhodocyclaceae bacterium
AAAACTCGCATCCACTGACGGTAGATTTCTCTACCTATTTCTACCAGTGCAAATGCTTCAATACTTCGCCAGCCTAAGCCAGCTCGCATCCAAAGCACCCACACCTATCGGTTGTCCTGTTTTTTAAAGAGCTTTCGCCGCGCTGTCGCGCTCAGCGAAGAAGCGGAATTATGAAGAAGTTCAACCAACTCGTCAACCCCTTCCCTGCCGCTTCCTCCCCCCCGCCGCCCCGGAAAACCGCCCCGGCGCTGCGAAGAGGTGCGCATTATAGCCATCAAAAACCGGCGGTCAAGCAGTATTTGATAGATGAAACAGGAATGCGCCAAGAACCTTCATTAGACACAATGATCAAGTAAAGACAATTCATCGCCTGGATATAGGGTCGTTGGCTAGGCGCACTACCAAGCCCCTCAATAGGGCCGCATCCTCTTCGGACAGCATCAGTCCAACAATGAACTCGCCCAAGCGCTCAGCCGGCGAGTATGCCGGAAGGCCCTGCCGAAGCCCCCCCGGCATCCGCTGGCCAGTGATGACGTAAAGGATATCCACACCAAGCACAGCCGCCCTGGCGAAATAGTTGCCGTCCGGCGACCGCTCATCGGCTTCGTAACGAATCTGGCTGTCTTTGCCCTGGCCGCATGCCGCAGCAAAATCGGTCTGATTCAATTTCAGACGCTTTCTTTCGTGCCTTAGCCGCTTTCCAATAGTTTCCATTCGGCATCGTTTGCATTGACGGGTCGCCATACGGCAACTATTATGTGTAACACTCCCAGATAGACGAGCATCATCCAGATGAAACGCTCCGCTTACAACCCCGCCGGACTCGTCACCAAAAGACCGATCTCGCTGCGACTGATGCCCTCGGAATTGCAGGAAGCAGAACGCATCGCCGCGACACTTGGTATCTCCATGGCAAAGCTGGCCCGAGAGGCGTATTTGAGGGGACTGCCTCTGGTTTGCACGGAACTGTATCCGCCGCTTGCGTTAGCGCGTTCCAGGCATATAGCCCAACACCAACGCTCCTTCCTCAACGACGATCCCGAACCGCACGACGGCCCTTTAGCAGCATTCGCCCACGGCAAAGCCTCCATTCAGCAGTACGACGAACTCGCACGGATGCATGAGGTTCTGGCGCATGCAAGCTCGCATGCCAACGATCCCGCCACTCAGGCGGCGTGTGCCGAGGCCAAGATTGCTCTCGATAACATTCGAGATCGGTTTGCCCGCATCAAGCGCATGGACGCTTCCGAAGAAGACCTGAACAGGCTTGCCGCCTTTCTGACAGCCCACCGCGCCTTCTGGAGCAGCCAGCCGACAGGCTCCTACGACATCGCCTGCAACAGACTGAAGAGCACCAAGCGAACAAACGTCACGGTTGTCCCATTGGCGCAGTAGAGACGCGCAACCGGGAGAACAAATGGGAAGACTAGAAATGCAAAGCGCCGGACTGGCCGGCGCACTGTAACTGACGATTGGTTGCGGGGGCAGGATTTGAACCTGCGACCTTCGGGTTATGAGCCCGACGAGCTGCCAGACTGCTCCACCCCGCGTCCGTCAGAGAAGCGAGATTATGCAGACCGCCTCCGCCCCTGTCAAGGTCTATTTGGACAACCAGTCAAGCAGTGGCTCCCACTGCTCCACGTCCCGGCGATGGCGTGCCCGCGGAGGATCGAAGACGGTGAGCCCGGATGCCGCGACATTGACGTAGTTCTGCGTGTTGCGCAGGTACGCGACGATTGGAATGTCGAAGTGCTTCAGAAACTCCTCCAACATGCCGGCAGCCTTGGTGCGGGGATCGACCCGCATGGCGACGATCCCGACGGTACCGCGGCGCCCTCGCATCTCGTTTCGAATCGAATTCAGAAAATCCTCGGTCGCCGCCATGTCGAAGACCGAAGGGACCAGAGGCACAATCACCTTGTCCACCGTTCTCAGGTAATCCGACAGTTTGTAGCCCTGAAAGCCGGCCGGTGCGTCCATCACCACCCAGTCGGCCTCCTGCGGCAGGCTCACCGTCAGGTGATTGCCGGCAAAGTAGCCGGTCACCGGCGCCATGGCGGGGTCGCGGAAGGCCATCCAGCGCAGGGCCGACTGCTGGCGATCGAGGTCACACAAAGTCACCTGCTTTCCCTGGTTGGCGAAATGGCCACAGAGATTGGTCGCCAGGGTCGTCTTGCCAGCCCCCCCCTTGGGATTTGCCACCAGAACCGCGCGCATCTGTGTAAGCCTCCGTTGATCAATACCGACTTGCATTATATTTCGCCACCTTTGGGTGGGGATACCTGCTTAGAATACACAGTTGAGCTTATAGGAGGAGTAGAAGTCATGGCAACCCGAGTGGCCGCGGAACGGCAGGGCATTCAGTCAATCGAGGTGGGATTCCGCCTGCTGCGGGCGCTGGTCGCCACCAACCGCCCAATGATGTTGCGCGACATCGCCGCCAATGCCGGCATGCCCGCCGCCAAGGCCCATCGTTACTTGGTGAGCTTCATGCGCATCGGCTTGGTCGAACAGGATGCCGCCAGCGGCCGCTACGATCTCGGTGCCTATGCCCTCGATCTCGGCCTCTCCAGCCTCGGCCGTCTCGACCCGGTGCGCCTCGCCGGCCCGATCCTTGAAGAACTCTGCGAGTCTCTGCAGGAGACGGTGGCCCTGGCCGTCTGGGGCAACTACGGCGCCACCATCGTGCGTATAGTGGATGCGGGCGGGCCGGTCACCATCACCCTGCGGGCCGGCACCGTCCTCCCCCTGACCAAATCCGCCACCGGTCGCGCCTTCGCAGCTTTCTACCGGGGCCCCTACCTGAAGAAGATGCTGGACCAGGAAGTGCAGGAAACGGCTGAGGCCAGCAAGATCGCCGTCACCACCGTGCGCCGCCAACTGGAAACCGTGCTGACGGAGATCCGCAGCCGGCGTATCTCCCGCGCCACCGGCAGCCTGACTCCGGGCATCAATGGCTTCAGCGCACCGGTATTCGACCATACCGGCAGCATGGTGGCTGCCATCACGGCCCTCGGGCCGGTAGGTGAGTTCAATGTGGAATGGGACAGCCCCGTGGCCAAGGCGATGCTGGAAGCGGCTGCCAACTTGTCCCATCGCCTGGGTTACGGCAGCATCACAGAATCCGACCAACCTGGTGCCCCCGTCCGGAATCGAACCAGAACCTGATGCTTACAAGGCAACTGCACGACCTTCATGCTACGGGGGCCCGCGGCGGCAGGATTATAGCCTGAGCGTGCACATACGACATGGCCGCCCTATCCAATCCGTCTGAAATTGCCCGCGAAGCCCTGCGCCTTCTGGCTGTTCGGCGGATTCCGCCGACCCCCGACAACTATCGCATCTTCTATAGCAGGATATCGGGCGACCAGTCGGTTGCCGAGGCCTTTCCCGAAAAGCATTTACGCTCCCTGGCCGCGGCCTTGCCGGCGACATCCCCCGATCAGATGCGGCTCGCCCGCCATCTGGAGGAGGCCATCAAGCAGGGGGACTGGAATGAATATCGAGGCCGCCTGGTGGAATTCGTCACCGGCCTCAGCGAAGGCCAGAAACTGGCCTGGGCCGAGTTGATCAGCGACCTGTTGCGCCAATGGGAAGCCAAGCAGGCCGGCCTCACCCCCGCCCGGAAAAGGGAATCCCTGGAGCATGTCCTGGCTGGCGCCGGCGCCAATCCGGAAATCCTCTTCACCCGGCTCCAGAATCTGCTGCGCTCCTGGGCCCAGGGCAAGGAAGCCGACATGGCGTTCGCCGGCGAGGTTGCCGCAGAAGGCGTGCCGGCCGAAGCGACCGCCAAGCTCCCGGGTGTCGTCCCCAGCCGGGCCAGCGATCTACTGCCCGAGTTGCGGGAATTGTTCGCCTTCACCCTGGAAACCGCCATTGCCACCCAGCTTCTGGAGTCGCAGCCCCTATCGACCGAAGCCAAGAACCTGGCCGGGGAAATCCGCAAGGCGATCAGTGTGGACCAATTGCAGGATTTCCTCACGCGCCTCAAGCGCTTCGCCTTCAGGCTGGAACTGCTGGCCGAAGACCAATCCGAACTGCGGCAGAGTCTGCTCAATCTTCTTCGCCTGCTGGTTGAGAACGCCACCGAACTGGTCATGGACGACCGCTGGCTCCATGGCCAGATCGAGGTGGTGCAGGAGATTATCGACAAACCCCTTTCCCAGCGCGCCATCGATGATGCCGAGCGCCGGCTGAAGGAAGTCATCTACAAGCAGAGCCAGCTCAAGCAGAGCCTGCAGGAGGCCAAGGAAGCCATCAAGCACATGCTGGCCGGCTTCGTCGACCACCTGGCCGAGTTCGCCGACGCCACCTCGGGCTACCACGACACGATCGAGGCCTGCGCCAACCGCATCAGCGCCGCCGACGACATCACGGAACTGGAAGGCGTGATCAGCGAAGTCATGCACGAAACCCGCGCCATCCAGCTCACCGCCCTGCGCTCCCGGGACGAATTGCGCGCCACCCAGGAGCGGGTCAGGGATTCGGAAGTCCGGATAAGACAGCTCGAAACCGAGCTCGAGCAGACCAGCCACCTGGTGCGGCACGACCAGTTGACCGGCGCCCTCAACCGTCGCGGCCTCGATGACATGCTCGGGAAGGAAATGGCCCGCGCCAAGCGGCACGAGACCAATCTCTGCCTGGCCTTGCTGGATCTCGACAATTTCAAGAAACTGAACGACACCCTGGGCCACGAGGCCGGCGACCAGGCCCTCGCCCATCTGGTTCGGGTGTGCAAGGACACGCTCCGGCCCCAGGACACGGTAGCCCGCTATGGTGGGGAAGAGTTCGTCATCCTGTTGCCCGAAACCGCGCTGCAGGACGCCGTCATCGCCCTCAACCGCCTGCAGCGCGAACTCACCAGACGCTTCTTCCTCCACCACAACCAGAAGATTCTCATCACCTTCAGCGCCGGGGTGACCCGGGCCCAGCCTGAGGATACCCAGGCCTCTGTCGTCAAACGCGCAGACGAGGCCATGTACGAAGCGAAGAAGAGCGGAAGGAACCGCGTCGTCTCAGGCTAGCGGCTTGACGGCGTCGAGTGTTCGGAAACCGTGCTCCGAACTCATCCGGGGAAATGCTCGGCGGCCAGCGTCCGGATTTCGGCTTCGCCGAGGTTGAGTTTAGATGCCACGGCCCACAGATCGAAGCATGGCGCCCCGCGCCGCATCCCCGCCACACGTGGGAAACCGCTTGCCTCCAGGGTGGCGAGCAATACATCCAGGGTGAATCCGCAGCGGTGGGCCATATACAGATTTCCTTGCTGAAGCGCCGGCCGGAATCCATAAAGGATGTCCAGCGGAGCGATGGGCCCGGCCGCAGACATATAGGCCGATTCCACCAGCTTGCCCTCGGCGATCAGAGCGCATACGGATTGGAGATCCGGACAGGTAATGATGGCAAAGCCATCCGGCTTCAGAACCCGGAAAAACTCCCCAAGGGCCACCGGGACCTCGTGGGGGTATAGGTGTTCGATATTGTGGCTGGAGTAGATGGCGTCCACCGACCCATCCGGGACAGCCGACATGTCGGTCATCGATCCCACCACATCCGGCTCCACCGCCTGGTTGATGTCCAGGCGCACCTCCCGCCAGGCGTCCGTATTGAACCCTCGGGTAGTGTTGTCCTTTCGCTGTGGGCCACAGCCCACGTGTAGAAATGTCTTAGTTTCCATCAATCAGCTGCCGTCTTCACCGAGCCGGAAAACCGGGCATATTCGTCCCAAATGTTCCACAGCACAACCCCGAGATTCCGGGCAAATACGCTTCCGTCGAACAGGGCGGAGGTCGCCACTCTGGAGCGCAGCTCCCGTCTGAGTGCCGCCAGGGCCGCCAGATCACGCCCAAAGCCTACACCCCTGGCCACGTAATCCTCCCGGTTCGCCGCCACCCAGCCGGGCAATCCCGCGGCGGCCATCAGGCTGGCTCCTTGCCTGGACAGCATGGAGTCCCCCGCCAGCGTCAGCGTCGGCACCCCCATCCACAGCGCCTCGCACGTCGTCGTGCCGCCGGGATACGGAAATGTATCCAGGAGGAAGTCGACTTCGGCATGGGCGGCCAGATAGTCGGCGCGGGGCATGGGTCCGTGCATTTCGATCCGCTCCGGAGCGATGTCCAGGCGCCGGAACTGCTCAAGGAGCCGCCCTCGCACGGCGGGGTCGACCAACTGGCTGCACTGCAGACGCAGCCTGGCTCCCGGCAGCCCCCGGAGAACGGCGGCCCAGAGACGCTGCACGTCCTCGTTGATCTTCGCCAGCGTCTGGAACGAGCCCAGCGTGACCGTGCCGTTTCGCAACGCCGGCAAGGCCGAAACGGTTAGTTGCTCCTGGGGGGCGGCAAAGCACAGTCGCGTATCAGGGAGGTATCTGACGGACTCGATGAACTCGCCCCTGCCCTCTTCCGGCACTCCGACGGGATCTGCCAGAACATAGTCCATCTCCGCCAGCCCGGTGGTGGCAAAGTAGCCAAGCCAGCTTACCTGGACCGGAGCCGGCTTGCAGGAAAACACCGGCAAGCGGTTGTAGTCGGTGTGCCCCGACAGGTCCACCAGGATGTGCACCCCGTCGCCGTGGATCAACGCGGCCGCCTCTTCGTCGCCCAGCCCGGCCAATGGGCGCCAGGCGGCAAACGACGGCCGAAGCCGGTCGGTCAGTTCATCCGACTGGAGATTGGTGGGATAGGCGATCGGCTCGACCCCCTGCTCTCCCAGCTTACCCAGGAAACTCTCGAGAAAATAACCGACGGGGTGATTCCTCAAGTCCCCCGACACGAACCCGACCCGCAGACTCTTCGGCGCCGGATCGCATTTCCAGGCGGAGAACCTCCGGGCCATCCCAGACAGGGCGCGGCCGAAGCGGCGCGCTTCCTCCAGGCGCTCCTCCAGCCGATAGCCGGACGAATAATTGAGCAGGAACACGAGATTCGAGTGGGCGCGGAAATAGCCGCCATTGAGCTGGAGAGCCTTCCTGAAACAGGATTCAGCCTCGGAAATGCATGTCCGGTTCTGCAACACCAGCCCGAGGTTGTTCCACGCCTCGGCATAGGCGGGATCGATCTCCAAGGCCTGCCGCAGCACTGCTTCCGACTCCGAGAGCCGCCCCAGATCCTTCAAGGCCAGCCCGAGATTGTTGTGGGGAGCTGCCCACTCCTGGCTCAACGCCACCGCCCTGTAGCCGGCCTCGACGGCTTCCGCCAGCAGATTCTTGGCTTGAAGCGCCACAGAGAGGTTGGACCAGGCGAGGGCGCTGTCGGGTGCGCAAACAACCGCCCCCTTCAGTTGATCCAGCGCCGCATCCGTATGTCCATCCAGCAGCAGCATGCCCCCCAGAACTGCCATGGCAATGCCGTCATCAGGCAACCGCTCGAGATTGAGGCGGCAGAAATCCATCAACAATTGCCGGTCGCCGGTTTCGGCCACCAGTTCCCGGCACAGGGCAGCCAGTTCGCGGTTGCCCGGATCCAGATCGAAGGACAGCCAGAACTGTTCCAGCGCACGCAACCGCTCTCCTTGGCTGAGATAGGCATGGGCCAGATTGGCACGGCTTTCCGAACTGCCGGGCTGCAACCCTATTGCCACCTGGTGAGCTTCCAGGGCGGCCGTGATCTCCCCGATCTTTATCAGTGCGTTGCCGAGATTGCTGAAGATTTGAGCATCCCCGGGAAGACGGGCTGCCGCTTCAAGGAGGAAATTGACTGCCTCGCGGTATTCTTCACAGGCGTAGCTGGCACAGCCCAGAAGCTTGAGGAGCTCTCCATGGCCAGGGTGTCGCTTCAGGACATCCCCGCCTGCAGCCAGGACGCGCCGGTACTCACCGGCAGAAAAGGCGCCGATCAAGGATTCCAGCTCGGGGGGTGTTGAAGCACTCGAGGTCATCGCCGCCATCAGTCCTTGGAACGGATCATCGCCAGCCGAACCCATACAATTGCCGCACCTCTGTCACAATCCGCCCCCATGAGCAGATTTCCTGAAGCCCAGCGAACCGTCCAAGAAGCGTTTCAGCAAGGCCTTGCATACCACCGGGGCGGCAACCTGGAAGAGGCGGAAACGACGTATCGCGCCATTCTGAAACTCATTCCTGAACATGGGCCGGCAAATTTCAATCTCGGGCTCCTGGCCGTTCAGCTGGGACAGCCCCAAGCCGGACTGAAGCACTTCAGAATCGCCCTGGAACACGATCAGACCGAAAAGCACTGGCTTGGCTACCTGGGGGCGCTATATCTGGCAGGCCAAGAACAGGCCTTCGCGGACTTGCTGGCCCTCGCCCGCAAGAACTCCCTTTCTCCCGCCGTGGCCGACGCCCTCGGCGCCTGGCTGGGAAAGGTCGCGGGCACTATAGCGGAGTTGCCCCCCTCCATCAATTCAGCCCTCTCCTTGGACCGCGGGCACCCGCCCCCCGCAGCCCCCAAATCGGCCGACGATGGCGCAGATGCGCTTATCCAAAGCTTTTCAGCGGGCCGCTACAGCGAAACCGAGGTGTTGGCCCGACAACTGACCATTGTCTATCCTGAGCGGGGCTTCTTCTGGAAAGTCCTCGGGGCCGCGCTATGGATGCAGGGCCAGACCGAAGCAGCGCTGGAACCCATGGTCAAAGCCGTCGACCTCATGCCTGACGACCGGGAAGCCCTCTGCAACCTCGGCGCCGCACTCGACGAACTTGGCCACCCGGAAGAGGCGGAAGCCATGTACCGACGGGTTCTGTCGATGGATCCCCACCATGCGGACGCCCTCAACAATCTGGGCGACAACCTGCGCCTGCGCCACCGCTTCGACGAGGCGATGCCGTTGCTGCTTCATGCCCTGGACGTGCGTCCCGACTTTCCCGAGGCGCACAACAATCTCGGCTGTACCCTGCACACGACCGGAGACTTGCCCGCTGCCCGGCGGCACCTGGAGAGGGCCCTGCTGTTGCGTCCGAATTACCCGGAAGCCCTCATCAATCTGGGCAACGTGCTACAGGAGGAACGCCATTTCCTGGCCGCCGAACAGGTCCTCCGCCAAGCGGCCGCCATCAGCCCGCCCCATCCCGTTGCCCTCAACAACCTGGGCAACCTGTTGGCGATCCTGGGCCGGGAAGACGAGGCCGAGAATTTGTTCAACCAGGCCTTGGCCGCTAGACCCGACTATTACGACGCCTTCAGCAACCTGCTGTTCAACCTGAACTACAGCGAGCGTGGCTCACCCGAGTACCGCTTGGCACGGGCGCAGGACTTCGGCGAACGCGTCACCCGGAGCGCAAGCGGTCGATATGAGACCTGGAATCAGCCCCTTCGCCCCGACCGGCTGCGGATAGGACTCGTCTCCGGCGACTTGCGGAATCACCCGGTCGGTTTTTTCCTGGCAGGCAGCCTGGAAAATCTTGCCGCATCCAGCCTCGAACTCATTGCCTATCCAACCCAAGACAAGGAAGACAATCTGACCTCCCGTATTCGGAGTTGCTGTCACGGCTGGCGTCCCCTTGCCGGACTGGATGACCGAACCGCCGCTGGCCGCATCCATGGAGACGGTATCCATGTGCTGCTCGATCTCTCCGGCCATACAGCCCACAACCGGCTGCCGGTTTTCGCCTGGCGGCCCGCTCCAGTCCAGGCCACCTGGCTGGGCTATTTCGCCACCACCGGCGTGCCGCAGATCGATTACCTGCTGGCCGATTCCGTCAGCGTCCCGCCCGAGCACCAAGGTTATTTCACCGAGGCAATCCAGTACCTGCCGGACACCCGCCTATGCTTTACCGCCCCGGACACTCCAGTCACGATAGCTGAGTTGCCTGCCCTGAGAACGGGCTACCTGACCTTCGGAAGCTTCCAGAACCTGGCCAAGGCGAACGGCAAGGTTCTAGATACCTGGAGCCGGATTCTGAGCGCCTTCAAGGGCTCCAGGCTGCGCTGGCAATGCAAGCAGTTCAGCGACCCGGCTGTTGCGGTAGCGACCCTGGAGCGACTGGAAAGGCACGGAATTGCCAGGCAGCGGGTCTCGCTCCATGGCGCCATGCCTCGCGACATCTACCTTGCTGCCCATAATGAGGTGGATTTCATTCTGGATACCTTCCCCTACCCGGGCGGCACCACGACCTGCGAGGCATTGTGGATGGGAGTGCCGACACTGACGCTGGCCAGTGGCAGCATGCACTCACGCCAGGGCGCCAGTCTGATGACTGCGGCCAGATTGTCCGAATGGGTAGTGGCCTCCGAGGACGAGTACGTTGAGACGGCTCGGCGCCTGGGCAGCGACATCCGCCATCTAGCCGATCTGCGGGCGACCCTCCGGCCCCGGGTCGCCGCTTCGCCTCTTTTTGACGCCGCCCGCTTCGCCCGTCATCTGGAAACCGCCCTCTGGGAGATGTGGAGACGGTATTCATCTGGGGTGCAGTTCTAGCGCCGGCAACGCCGTACATCGTTTCGGGGCCACTGCCGGCAAACTTTGCCGCTCCTTCGGCGAATGCCGGCAAATAAGGCAATTTTTCGATAGCTGGACAAGAACTTAGACGTTGGCACGCTTCTCGCTTGACAGCTGGCGCAAATGTTCGAACGTCGTAGGAGCGTCCTACAGGCGGGATGAGCGCTCACTGATCCGAATGCAATAAGGAGAGGCAAAATGCCACAGGTTATCAACACAAACGTTGCGTCCCTGAACGCCCAGCGAAATCTGAACACCTCGGCAAGTTCGCTGGCCACGTCCCTGCAGCGCCTTTCTTCCGGCTTGCGCATCAACAGCGCCAAGGACGACGCCGCCGGCCTCGCGATCGCCGAACGCTTCACCTCGCAAATCCGTGGCCAGGATCAGGCCCGCCGCAACGCCAACGATGGCATCTCCCTGGCCCAGACCGCGGAAGGCGCCCTCCAGTCCGCCGGCGACATCCTGCAGCGAATCCGCGAACTGGCAGTACAGTCCTCCAATGCCACCAACTCTGCCTCCGACCGCCAAGCGCTCAACGCCGAGGTCACTCAGCTGACTTCGGAACTTGACCGGATCGCCAAGAGCACCGAATTCAACGGCCAGAAACTGCTCGACGGCACCTTCGGTTCCGCCACCTTCCAGGTGGGCGCCAATGCCGGCCAGACCATCCAGGCCACTACTGCCAATTTCGAAACCAGCCAGTACGGCAACTACCGGATCGGTTCCCAGGCTGCCTCCTCCACCAGCACCCGGGGCGACCTCACTGTGGGCACCACCGTGCTGGGCACCCGGGTCAGTTCCCCGTCTGCGGCTGCCGGCTACGTCGCCGGAACCGAACCGTCCAGCGCTATCGTCGCCGATACCATCACCATCAATGGTTCTGTCGGCAGCAAGGCGGTCAACATCGCCATCGGAGACAGCGCCAAGACCGTGGTTGCCAACATCAACAAGGCGAGCGGTAACACCGGGGTTACCGCCAGCGCCAAGACCGAAGTCGAAGTCGCCTTCTCCGCCAACCAGAGCTACAAGCTGGACCTGTACTCGGACAACTCCACCGCGGTGACCGTGTCCTTCACTACCGGCGCGACCAACGGCGACGGCTTGGCAGCCGCTGTTAATGCGTTCAACGATGTCACCTCCAAGACGGGGATTACTGCCCGCATCAATGACGCCGGCAACGGCATCACCCTGCTCAACGCCGCCGGAGAGAATATCGCCATCGGCAACGCGGCCTCCGGCTCCGCCAGCGTCACCGTCGGAGGCACCGGCGGGGTCGGCGGCACGGCCGTAGGCACGGGCCAAGGCACGTCCGTCAACGGCCAGCTGACCTTCGACTCGGATAAGAGCTTCGGCATCGCCACGACCGTAGGTGTCAATAACTCAACCACATTCTTTACGGGCACCGGTTCGGCCGCCCAGTTGCAGAAGGTGAGCGACCTCGATGTCGGCTCAGCCGATGCAGCCCAGCGAACCCTGGCGATCATCGACTCCGCCCTCTCGGCAGTGAATGGACAGCGGGCCAAGTTCGGCGCTCTCCAGTCCCGCTTCGAGACGACCATCGAGAATCTGCAGATTTCGTCGGAGAACATGTCGGCTTCCCGCTCCCGCATCCGCGATGCTGACTTCGCGGCGGAAACCGCCAACCTGACCAGGGGGCAGATTCTGCAGCAGGCGGGCACTGCTATGCTGGCGCAGGCCAACCAGTTGCCGCAGAACGTGCTGAAGCTGCTGCAGGGCTAAGACCTCGGGCTCGCGCTAACCGACACCTAGGGGATGGAGATGGCAGACTCTTCGACGATCGTCTGGCATCACGGAATCGTTACCCCGGCCCAACGGGCCGCCCGCCTGGGCCAGAGACCGCTCACGATTTGGCTGACTGGCCTGAGCGGCTCTGGCAAATCCACGGTCGCAATGAATCTGGAAGCCGCCTTGCACGAGCGGGGCCACTCCTGTTTTGTGCTCGACGGCGACAACGTCCGCCACGGTCTGTGCAGCGACCTAGGCTTCAGTTCAAGAGACCGCTCCGAAAACATTCGCCGTGTCGCCGAAGTCGCGGCGCTGATGAACGATGCGGGGCTCATCGTCATCACCGCGTTCATTTCGCCATTTCGTGCCGACCGGGCAACGGCCCGGAAGATCATCGGCCCGGAGCGCTTCATGGAGGTCTACCTGAATGCGCCCCTGTCGGTTTGTGAAGACCGCGACCCCAAGGGCCTCTACAAGAAAGCTCGAGCCGGGAAGATTCCCGACTTCACCGGAATTGACTCGCCCTATGAGGCGCCGGAAATGCCCGATCTAGTCGTCGAGACAGACAAGCTCACCGTCGAATCCGCGGTGGATGCGATATTGGGTGCAATTGCCGAGCACCGGCCTGCGGTTTCAATGGAAAGGGCAGGCGAAGCTGCCATCGCCGACTGACGCCCCCGACGCCCAATCGATGACAATAGCTCAGCCCACGAATGTTTTTTGGATCACAGGCCTATCTGGAGCGGGGAAAACCACCCTGTGTCGCAAGCTCATCGATCATCTGAAGAAGACTGGCCGGTCGGTGGTCATGCTTGACGGCGACGAGCTGCGGGAAATGATGGGAGCGACCGCGGCCCATACGAGGGCGGAGCGCGTAGAACTGGCATCCCGTTATGCCCGGCTCTGCCATCTCATCTCCGCCCAGGGAATCAGCGTCGCCATCGCCACCATCTCGCTCTTCAAGGAAGTACACGAGTGGAATAGGAGCAATCTCCAAGGCTACGTGGAGATCTTCGTCGACGTTCCCTTGGAGGAACTCATGCGACGGGACCCGAAGATGATCTATCGGCGGGCGGCCCAAGGCGAGCTGACCTGTGTCGCCGGCGTGGATTTGGCAGTCGATTTTCCGCAGTCTCCAGATATCCACCTAAGATGGGCTCCCGGCCTGAGCGCCGACGACGCCGCAAATCAAGTCATTTCAAAACTCGACAAGGACTTCGCATGAAAACGGATTGGGATTACTCACTCCTGGCAGACGCCTATCTGAAGCGTCCGGACTATTCGGACACGGCCATCGACGCCATGTTGGCGATCGCCAATCTCCAATCGGGCAAGGTCTGCGACATCGGTGCAGGCGTGGCCCACTTGACCCTCATGCTGGCAGCCCGCGGCTTCGACGTCAGCGCCGTCGAGCCTAATGACGCGATGCGCAGGAATGGCATCGAGCGCACCCGCCACATTTCCAATGTGCACTGGTTCGAGGGCACCGGCGAACACACGGGACTTCCGGACAGCACGTTCGACATCGCGACCTTCGGCAGCTCGTTCAACGTCTGCGACCGCCCCAAGGCCCTCGCTGAAGTAGCTCGAATCGTGAAGCCGGAGGGCTGGTTCGCATGCATGTGGAACCACCGGGTCTTGGAGGATCCCATCCAGGCAGGAATCGAATCGTTGATTCGGCAATCGGTGCCCGATTATGGCTATGGAACGCGCCGCGAGGATCAGCGCCCGCTCCTGGAAGCCAGTGAGCATCTGGGCCCGGTGGTGCATCTGGATGCCACCGTCGTGCATGAGCAGACCATAGAAGAGTGCGTCGAAGCCTGGCGCTCCCATGCCACACTTGCTCGTCAGGCCGGCAGTAAATTCGAGGAGGTGGTGGCGGCCATCCAGGCCTATCTGCTGTCCCTCGGGAAGGGCACCATTCTCATCCCGTACATTACCAATGTATGGGTTGCTCAAGTGCGCTAGCTTCCATCCCAATGCGTTGTCCTGCACTCTCCACCAAAGCTCGCAGCCTGTACGCCTTGTACGGGCAGCTTGCTTCGGCCCGCATCGCTGATCTGACGTGGTTTTCAGTTGCGGATTGGCAAGCACATGCAGCGGAGATCGTTGACAACATCGGCTATCTTTTTGCCGACACCGCATTGATCGTGCGTTCGAGTTCGGTACGGGAGGACACCAGCGCCTCCTCGATGGCAGGCCAGTTCGAGTCGGTGCTCAACGTCCGTGGCAGCCAAGACCTGGTGAAGGCCATTACGTCTGTCATGGACTCGTACGGTAGCCTCCCATCGCCCCAAGACGAAGTGCTGGTCCAGCCCATGCTCTCGGAAGTTCGTCTGTCGGGTGTGGCATTCACCCATGACCCTGCCACAGGATCGCCCTATCGAGTCATCAATTACAGTCTGGGCAAGGATACGGCCGCCGTCACCGGTGGTGCCGACCAGACCCTGACATTCGTGGCCGCGCCAGGAGCCACCGATGTTCCCCAGCAGATTGCACAGGTCATCGCCCTGCTGGAAGAACTGGAACTGCTTTTTCCGGGCACGCCGCTGGATGTGGAATTCGCCCTCGTCGGGGACAGCAACATCCTGTATCTGCTCCAGGTGCGCCCCCTGGTGCTGCCGCCCGACAAAACGGGGATAGCTCTGCAGGAATCTCTCGCACGCATTTCCAGGAAAATTGGCGAAGCTCAGCGGCCCCATCCCTTTCTGCATGGCCGCTCCACCGTCTTCGGCGTGATGCCTGACTGGAATCCTGCAGAAATTATCGGCATCCGCCCGCGGCCTCTCGCACTGTCCCTGTACCGTGACCTGGTTACCGACGCCATCTGGGCCTACCAGCGCAACAACTACGGATACCACAACCTGCGCAGCTTTCCGCTGCTCGTCCACTTCGCGGGACAGCCATACATCGATGTCCGCCTCTCCTTCAATTCCTTCATTCCAAAGGAAATAACGGGGACGTTGGCCGACCGGCTGGTCGATTACTACATCGATCGCCTGGTTGCAGCCCCGGCACTCCACGACAAGGTCGAATTCGAGATCGTCTATTCCTGCTACACGCTGGACTTGCCCGACCGGCTGAAGGAACTCAGAGATGCGGAGTTCACCGAGCGAGACTGCGAGCAACTGGCGAACAGTCTGCGCGATCTCACCAACCGCGTCATCGACAAGGATACCGGCCTCTGGCGTTCCGACCAGGCGAAGCTCGCGGTTCTCGCCCAGAGGCGCGAAGAAATCCTGGCGTCCGGACTGGACCCGATTTCCAGCATCTATTGGCTCCTGGAGGACTGCAAGCGTTACGGCACTCTGCCTTTCGCGGGGCTGGCGAGGGCAGGCTTCATTGCGGTACAGATGTTGAAGTCGCTGGTAGCGGTCGGCGTCTTTTCCAGCGACGATTACGACCGCTTCATGAATGGCCTGGACACCGTGAGCGGCCAACTTGGCCGGGACCTCGGTTGCATGGACAGGTCTAGCTTCCTGTCCCGCTATGGCCATCTGCGCCCCGGCACGTACGATATTCTCTCGCCCCGGTACGACGAGGCTCCGGACACCTACCTGGGCGACACATACGACCCGGATTCCGATAAGCGCGGCAAGCAGAATCCGTTCAGCCTCAGCCTGGCCCAGATGCGGGCCGTCAGCAAACTGCTGCAGGAACATGGTCTATCCTCCGACGTCGTCGGGCTTTTCGATTTCCTGCAGGCGGGCATCGAGTTGCGGGAATACGCCAAATTCGTGTTCACCCGCAACCTGTCGGACGCACTCTCCCTATTTCGGCAACTGGGCAAGCAATACGGCCTCACACCCGATGAAATGTCGTACTGCAATATCGCCTGCATCAGGGAACTTTATGCGGGGACGGACGATCCATCGGCGGTTCTTTCCCGGTCCATCCGGGAAGGCAAGGAGCGTTACCAGGAAACCTGCGCGGTCTGGCTTCCTCCTCTCATCACCCGTCCGGAAGATGTCTTCGCCTTTCACCTGCCGCCTTGCCAACCCAACTACATCACCCAGAACAACGTTACGGGCCATGTCATCAAGGCGGAAGAACGCAGCCGGCTAGAGGGTGGCATTGTCTTCATTCCCAGCGCAGATCCCGGTTTCGACTGGCTGTTCTCGCACCCGATCGCCGGCCTGGTCACCGCCTACGGCGGGGTCAACAGCCACATGGCCATACGAGCCCACGAACTCGGTCTGCCCGCCATCATTGGGGCGGGTGAGTCGCTTTTCCAGCGCTGGAGCCAAGCGCAGTACCTGCATATCGACTGTGCCGGCCGGCGTGTGGATATTCTTTCATGATCCTGGTCGCGGTCAGCCAAAGGGTGGACACTCCCCACGGATATAACGAATGGCGGGATGGCCTGGATCAGAGATTGACCGAGTGGCTCCTGTCCATAGGCTGCATGCCTGTCCCGGTTCCCAATGCCCTTGCGTCCGCAGCCATCGGCGGCGAAGACATGTTGGCCGACTGGCTGCGGGCCATCCAACCCACCGCACTCCTGCTCTCCGGCGGCAACGACATCGGCGACCGACCGGAGCGCGACCATTCCGAAGCCCAGTTGTTGGACTGGGCCAGGGTTGGCCGGCGGCCTGTCTTGGGTCTGTGCCGAGGCATGCAAATGCTGGGCACCTGGAGTGGCGGCGCACTTCAACCGGTGTCAGGGCACGTTCGGAGTCGCCACACGCTGCAAGGCCAGATCGGCGGCGCGGCGAACAGTTTTCACAGCTTTGCCTTGTCGGCCTGCCCCCCGGACTATACGGTCATCGCCAGGGCCGACGACGGCGAGATCGAAGCAATCCGCCACAAACATCTTCCTTGGGAGGGCTGGATGTGGCACCCGGAACGGGAAGATCCGTTCGATCTCCGAGACCAGGAACGAGCCAAAATGATTTTTAGCCAATGCCCCCCGGGGAAGAGCGAATGAAGGCCATCATTCTTGCTGCCGGCCGCGGCAGCCGCATGAAGAAAGCCACGGACGAAGTGCCCAAGTGCCTGGTTTCCGTCCGCGGAAAGCCCTTGCTTGACTGGCAGATAGAAGCCTTGCACCGGGGCGGGATCAATGAGATCGCCATCGTCACTGGTTACAGGAGAGAATGCCTGCAGGGGCGCGGGCTGGTCGAATTCCACAATCCCCGGTGGGAAAACACGAACATGGTGACCTCGCTGACCGCTGCCGAGGAATGGCTGCGCTGTGAGCCATGCATAGTCAGCTACTCGGATATTTTCTACCACGCCGAGGCAGTGACTTCGTTGATGGAATGCCGCGCTCCGCTGGCAGTGACTTATTCCGTGAACTGGCAGGAGCTGTGGGAGGCACGGTTTGGTGACCCGCTCCTGGATGCCGAAACCTTTCGCCTGAACGCCAATGGCTCCTTGGCGGAAATCGGTCGCCAGCCCCAGTCCCTGGCGGAGATCGAAGGGCAGTACATGGGGCTGCTGCGCATCGAGCCGAAAGGCTGGGCCGCAATCGAGGAAATTCGAAGCCAGTTACCCCCCCAGGAGCGTGACCGCCTGCACATGACGGGAACGCTGCAGAAAATCATCGAACGGGGCAGGCTGCCAATCTCGGCCGTTCCATACAGCCTGGACTGGGGCGAGGTCGATAACGAAGCCGACGTCCGTACGTACAACTCCACCCAAACAGAAGAATAGACGGTCATGACACGCTTTTGGACTTCGCCCTCCCTGGCGCCCCAGGGCACGTGGAGCAATATCCAGCGCCCAAGCATCATCGCCTGCGTGCCGGCCTACGCCGGCAGCACGTCGACCCTCAGGATGTTTCGTCGGCTGGGCGAGCCGCTGGGCTACGCGGTAAAGACCCCTGAGGACGACGAGTGGAACGCGGGCAGGGTGGGGAATGCGAAAAATTTCTCGGATTACCAGCCCTTCAACACCATCTACTACTGGCGCTCCTTCGACGACTGCATCAACTCCCTGCGGACATCGAAGGTCTCTCTGGACAGCTTCCGATATCTGGCGGCCTATCGCGACCCCCGCGATGTCGTGATATCGATGTTCAACAATATTGCCTACGATCATCCACTGCCGCCGGAGGAAGCGCACCAAAAGGCCTTTCTCCAGCATCGGGAGCAGGTGAGGTCCAAAGGGCTGCAGGACTTCGCCATCGCCCACACCGGCCTCTATCGCACCATGTTCTTCACGCCCATGGAACAATTCGTCGCCATGGCGCCCAGGAACAAGCTCCTGCTCCTGAGCTATGCCAGACTCTGCCTCGATCTTTCGGGGTATGTGCGGGACATGACCCGTCTCATGGACGTGGATCCTCCGTCGATCCTGATGGACCAGATACTTGAGACCGAGGACGTGAACAAGAAAGACAAGATGTCCTATTCCCCGTGTCACTTTCCCCGCTCGTCCCCGCTACCCGGACGTTTCCGTCGCGAACTCGACGGGACGACGATACAGAAGCTGAACGCGGAGTTTTCCGACATCCTCTCCTGGATGGCAGCGGCAGACGATCCCGAATTCAGCAGCAACTACATCTAAGGCGAGGACACTCGATGAATCCGGAAAACTTAGACAAGCTAGGTCCCCACGATGTGATCCTGGCTGGCTACCCCGGCTCTGGCGCGGCATGGATCGGCAGCCTGCTGGTGAAGCTTGGTGTCTTCTATGTCGAGGGGTATCACGAACTCCTGCACGATCAGATGGCCCAGAAGTCGACGGTCATGCCCATCACCCGGAGGGAAAGACTTCCGATACTGCAGGGTCGCGACCGGGAAAACGTTGCCTATGCCGAACCCTATCGCGTCATCAAGACCCATTTGGAGGCCAGCCAAGTTGGCCAGCGGCCCTTCTCCAAGGTCCTGCTGCTCGTCCGCGACGGGCGCGACGCGGTGCTCTCCTATTATCACTGGCTCAAGAATTTCGGCGGCCTGGAATCCAATCTCGGTCAGTTCCTGACCCATGGCACCAAAGATGAGCCGCTGCCGCCGGCGCGTGCCTGGTCCCAGTTCTATTCGAGCTGGCTCACCCGCTCGGCCGATGTCGCTACCCACGTGGTCCGCTTCGAGGACCTGCGAAACGACCCCATGGGGGGGCTGCAGGCCATCGTCTCCTTCCTCGGCGCTTCCCGCAGCGACGCGGAGCTTGAGCAGGCCATCGAGGCATGTTCGTTCAAGGCCATGCAGCAGCAGGAGGCCCAGGCTGTCGCGCACTCGCCGGACCTGGGGCAGGGAAAGATCATGCGTCGCGGGGAAGTGGGCGAATGGAAGCATGCGCTGTCGCCGGGACTGCTGAAGGTGGTTGAACAAGACGCTGCGGCCATGCTTTCCGATTTGGGCTATCAGGATCTATCCAGTCAGGCCACAGCGGCCGGGACCAGTGCAACCGATACCGCGGCTCTGCAGCAGCCCTCCAGCACGACGACCCACGAGGCGCCATCGCCCTCGTTCGACCGGGAGGGCAGCCAGCTGGTATTCCTGATTTCCTTGCCGCGTTCCGGTTCGACTCTGCTTCAGCGTGTTCTCGGTGGCCACCCGGAGCTCCACACGGTCTCGGAGCCGTGGATCATGCTGCATCCTCTATATGCCCTGCGCTGGCGCGGAATCGAGGCGGAATACAGCGCCCCCCTTGCCCGTCAGGCGCTGCGGGACTTTCTCGACGAGTTGCCCGGGGGAGAGTCGACGTATCTGCAGGCCGTGCGGGAAATGGCCTCGGTTCTCTACGGCGCGGCCCTGCAGGGCTCCGGGAAGCGACTTTTCCTGGACAAGACTCCCCGCTATCACCACATCATCGGCGACTTGCACCGGGTCTTTCCCAAAGCCAAATTCATCTTCCTGATCCGCAATCCGCTCTCTGTCTTCGCAAGCGTCCTCGACAGCTGGTTTCAGAACAATCCCGACGCCCTCAAGGCCACCAGCGATCACTACTGCGACCTGCGGGATGGCTGGCGCAACATCCTGGTCGGAATCCGCGAAGTCGGAGCAGCCGGGATAACCATCCGATACGAGGACCTGGTCCAGAACCCGGAAAAGGAAGTGGAGGCCCTATGCCGCCATCTGCAGGTGCCGATGGTGCCGGCAATGATCGAATACGGGAAATCGGCTCCGCCGAAGGGCAGTTTCGGCGATCAGATTGGCGTGCCCAAGCACAGCCAGCCGGTGACCGAGTCTCTCGACAAATGGCAGCAGACCCTGGTCAGGCCGGCCAACTACCAGGCGGCCAAGGAGTATCTCGCCTACCTGGGTGACGACGTGCTTGGCCGCCTCGGATACGACAAGGCACAGCTCGACGATATCCTCGACTCCCGCTTCCTGGAGGCGACACTGTCCTCCGAGGAATCCCTGGATTCCTTGCCCGAGGCGGTGCGCCGGGAAGCGGCCCTGACGCTCTGCGCAGAGGGGGAATCCGCTTTCGAAGCGGCGCAACTGGACACGGCAATCGAATCCCTGACGAAGGCCATCAGGATTCACCCGTCCTGCGCCCGGGCCGCCAACGACCTCGGCGCCATCCTGTGGGCCGAAGGGGAACGCCGCATGGCGATAGGCCGCTTTGCCCAGGCGTTTGCCATGGACCCCCACGACAAGACCACCGCGCTGAATTTGTCCGATGCCTTGGCTGCCGAGGGGCGGGAAGGCGATGCCCGCGGCGTGTGCCTCCATTACCTGTCCCAGCAGCCCGACGACCAGGAAATGGTCCATCGAATCTGCACCCTGGCCGAGAGGAATGAACACGATGCCGACCCAGGTCCGGCATCATTCAAGCTGATCCCGCAATACTTCCCCGACTTCACCTATTCGTGCCGAAGCCATTTTGCGCGCCTGGGGCTGCCGGCCGAGCACAGTGCCGAGGATATCGACAACTGCAACTTGAAAATCTACCAGGACATGCTCATGTACCGCTTTGTCCTGGACAATTTCCCGGCGGGCTCCCGTCTCCTCGAAATCGGCGGAGGCGATTCCCGGGTTATCAGGTGGCTGAGGGACCGCTATGAGTTCTGGAACCTGGACAAACTGGAAGGGGCGGGTAACGGACTCACCGAACTGGCGGACACCAATGGTTTCCGCCTGGTTCGCGACTACATCGGGGCCTTTTCCAAGGAACTGCCGGACAACTATTTCGACGGTGTCTTCAGCCTGTCGACCCTCGAGCACGTCCCCGAAGACACCGCTACCCTGAAGGCCATTTGCGACGATATTCACCGCATATTGAAGCCCGGCGGACTGTCGGCCCACGCCTTCGACATCTTGATGAAGGACAGCGGCTTTTGGATTCACGCCCTTATTCCGTATCTTCACGAGCACATTCCGACGCTCAACCCGGCCAGACCCAACTGGCTGATACGTGCCGACCCGGATGCCTGGGGCATGTCACGGCAAGGCTACGAACGTCTTTGGCAGCCGATTACCAAGCAGTCGTTCAAGGAGTTCGGCGTCCCCATGTCCTATAACGTGTTCTGGCAAAAGGACTAGTTCGTCTGTCACTGGCCGATATCCGCGCTGGGAATTGCATCAGGTCACTGCAATTCCCCAAATTCTCCGGACGAAAGCCTTGCCCTCGTTGTAAACGGCATGGCTGGGACAGCTCATTGTTATATTGCCGTCAAAGGCATCATCTGGATTAGCCATGCTCTCCGCCAAACTTGAAAAATTGCCCATCCGCCAAAGCCGGAACGTTTACGACTACAAGGGCAATATCCTTATCCCCGCGGCACCTGCCCAGGGAGCGCTTCCCAAGATCTCCATAGTCACCCCGTCCTTCAACCAGGGCGACTTTCTGGAGGAGTGCATTCTTTCGGTATTGGAGCAGGGCTATCCCAACCTTGAATACATCATCATGGATGGCGGCAGCACCGACCAATCCGTGGAGATCATCAAGAAGTACGAACGCTACCTCACCTATTGGCAAAGCGAGAAGGACGCCGGCCAGTACTGGGCCATCGATGCCGGCCTCAAGAAGACGACGGGGGAAATCCAGGCCTGGCTCAACTCGGACGACAAATACCACCCGGGAGCCTTCAAGACGGTTGCCGATACCTTCATGCGCCATCCGGAAGTCGAGTGGCTTACGGGCCGTCCGACAGTGTGGAACGCCAAGGGCGAACTGATCGACATCCGCCTTTTGCATGCGTTTTCGTTGCGCGACTATCTGGACGCCGATCAGCACACCTTCATTCAGCAGGAAAGCACCTTCTGGAGGAAGCGCCTGTGGGACAGGGCCGGAGGCAAAATTGACACATGTCTCAACTTTGCTGGGGACATGGAACTATGGCTCCGCTTCTTCCAGGAATCCGAGCTCCACGTCATAGATGCACTGCTTGGCGGCTTCCGATATCACGCCGCCCAGAAAACCGCGGCAGGCGCAGTCAAATACAGGCAGGAGGCGGACGCTCTCAGGCAACGCCCTTGGAGTGCCAAGCGCCAAGACCCGGCCACCCACCGCGAGTTCAAGGGCGAAATCGCCACCAGCCTGGTTCCCAACAACGTGGCGGGCCAATTGCCGGCAATCAAGAGCTGGCAAAAACTGGGCTTCGAAGTCACCAGCATCAATCCTCCTGAAGAACTGCCGTTGTTGAAGGGCCACTACCCTGGCGTCCGCTTCGTGACAGCACCAAGGAATGGCAGGGCCCTGGTCGGAAAGCCGTGCATCTTCATCGATGACATGCTGGAGCACTTCAGGGACAGTGACGCCGACTTTTTCGGAATCGTCAATTCCGACATATTCCTTTGCGCCGATGACGGCTTTGCCGATTTCATCGGTCGCAACGTGGCCGACTCTTTGGTTTACGGGTCGCGGGTTGAAATAAAAGGCTATGGATCCGCCCTTGGCCGTAGCTATCACTACGGCTTCGACTATTTCTTCTTCGACAAGCGGCTGCTCGATGTCTATCCGAAATCCCGGTTCATGCTCGGGATACCCTGGTGGGATTATTGGTTTCCCTTCTATGCCGGACAAGCGGGCGTCCCGATCAAACGCGTTGACTCGTACCTCGCATTCCATGTTTCCCACCCGATCAACTATCGATTCGATCAGGTCATCTCATTCAAAGAGCACTTCCTGGAATTGGCCAGGAACTCTGAACTCCGCCAGGTAAACAGTAGAGTCGTAATCGACCCGGCCGCCGACGATGCCAGCGAAAAGATAACCGTCAATCTGGACCATGTGACCGACATGGTCCGCCAGCTTATCGAACGCTATTCCTCCTCCATAAGATACGAAACTCCCTACGCGGAGTTCACGCGCATCAGCCTCGGGGCGCCGGCTCAGTCGGCTCCCTACCGCGTTAGCGCCATAGTCTCGACTTATGCCTCGGAATCATTCATTGGTGGCTGCCTGGAGAACCTTTTAAGCCAGACCATTGCGGACCAGCTGGAGATCATCGTCATCGACGCCAATTCTCCCGAGGGTGAAAAATCGATCGTTGAAAAATTCCAGGCACGCCACGGCAATATCCGCTACGTCCGCACGCCGGAGAGGATCGGCGTCTACGCCGCCTGGAATATGGCTGTCCGCATGGCGACGGGCGCCTATCTGGTGTCGTGCAGTACAAACGACAGATTGCGTCCCAACGCCCTAGAGATCATGGCCCGGGTCCTTGATGAGGAACCGGAAGTGGCCATCACCTACGGACACAGCTATCTGACCCGCAGGCCCCATGAAGGCTGGGATAACTTCACCTATTCGGGCGAGTACATATGGCCGGAATACAGCTACCGGTCTTTGCTTACAAGTCCCGCTGTCGGACCTCATCCGATGTGGAGGCGTCGTCTCCACGACGAATTGGGTTACTTCAACGAGGAATACACCGCGATCAGCGATCAGGACTTCTGGCTGAGGGTGGGTGCTCGTTACGCCATGCGATCCCTGTCGGACTTTACCGGCCTATACCTGGTCAGCGAGGACTCCCTTTCCGGGAACAAAGCCCGAGCCCAGACGGAGTACCGGCAGATTGTCGAAGCCCATCGGCGCGCCTATGCCTATGACCAGTGGCAGGAGAGCAGGTATTTCACCAAGGGCATGGGAAAGCGTTTCGATGCGCTGTTGGAGGAACGGGCTGCCAAACCGGCCTTCACGTATTTCATTCGCCATACTTCCCCTGGTTTCGAGGCATTGGCAACGACGATCCGTTCCCTCACTTCCCAGCTCTATGCTGAACTCAAGCTGGTGGTGCTGTCTCCCGTCGCTGCCCCTCCGGGCATCGTAGGTGATCGAATCGGCTGGGCCAAATGCCCCGTTGACGAGTGGGCCGCCGCAGTCAACCAGGTCCTCCCCAAAGTCGCCACCGGCAATAGCGATCAGTGGTTCAGTGTTCTGCAAGATGGAGATGAACTCGCAGACCGGGCTCTGCTCATGTTCGCGGAAACCATACATACCCATCCCGACCTGCGCATTCTCTACTGCGACGAAGACGAAGCCGCCCCGATCACCGGCTTCTCTTCTCCGCATTTCAAGCCCCCACTGGATCCGGACCGCCTCCTGGCGACGCCCTATATCGGCGAAACCCTGGTCCTCAAGGCGTCCCACTTCACGGAGCAAGGCGGTTTCTACAACGGTTATCCGGCGGCCGAACATTACGACTTGCTATTGCGGACCCTGGAGCGGCACTCGCCCAAGGCTATCGGCCAAGTTCCGGACGTTCTTCTCCATCGGCCATCCGGCCGTTACAGCGCCTTGCCCCTGCAGGCCCACGTACAGGCCGTGGTGGATCATCTCACTCGTCGAAATATCGATGCCTCTATCGAATTCGACTCCCGGATTCCCCTTCTTATCCGTTATAACGCGCAGCACGACGTCGCCAACTCCCCGGGGGTCGGCATTGTCTTCTACTCGTCCTCCGGAGATGTCAGATCGACAGAACAGTCGATCGTCAGCCTGCTCGAAAAGACCCCGCCGACGCCCATTACGCTCTATCTGATCACACCCGGTCCATCGCAACCCGAGATCAGCGCGTTCATGGCTCAAGTCGGCGGACTCGGATTGCCCAATATCCGGACAATCCCATCGAACGGCCAGAGCGTGGAGTCTGCGCTTCAAGCAGCCCTGGAGTACGTGAAGGAACCTTACACCCTGTTCTGGAGCGACGAAGCTCGTGCCTCTGAACCCACCTGGCTCGCCGAACTGCTAGCCAGGTTCAACCGGCCCTCGCGCCCTGCCGCTGTCGGACCACGACTTGCCAATGATGCAGGGCAGATAGTCAGCGCCGGGGAAGAACTGGGGCTGTACGGCCCGACCGGTTCCCCATACAAGGGTATTTCGCTCAATTATGCCGGCGATGGAAATACCCTGTTGGCCGAACACCATGTCGAAGCGCTGGACAAGCGTTGCCTGCTGGTCCGAACGGAACTGGCGAAGGCCATCGGCGGAATCCGGTCGGATGCCTACCCGACGCTATGGGCAGCCGACCTCTGCTTGAGATTGGGCGAGGCCGATCCCCTGCTGTGGACGCCGGCAGTTACGATCGTAGTGAACGAATCCCTGGAAGACCTGGAAGACGAAGACCAGCATTGGAGGAAGAAGGATCGTTACAAGCTCGACTCCGAGCAACTCCTCTTCTACCGGACTTGGGGACATCGTATTGGGCATGGCGAGTGCCGCAACCCCAACCTTGCTCTGAGCAGCCGCGACTACGTGCCGGAAACCCGAAGCGCCCTGACCTACGACCCCCTCTCCGGCACCAACCTTCCGCGGCTCTATGCCCATGTGGCCGACTTCGAGGGATGCGGAAATTACCGCATCCTGCAGCCCATGAAGTCGCTGCTGTCGAATGCACTGGTACGCGGGGGGGTTGCAACGGACCCCCTGGCACCCGCCACGATCGCTGCCGGCGGCTTCGACAGCTATATTTTCCAGCGCCCCCATAGCGAAGCAATGCTGGACGCGCTGAAGGCGTACAAGGCCCTCAGTCCGGCGCTGCGGATCTTTGAGGTTGACGACCTACTGACCGATATCCCTGCTGCCAGCCCCCACGCCAAGTCCTTCGGCCCCGACGCAATACGGCGCTTGCAGCAAGCGATCCAATTATGCGATCGACTGGTGGTATCCAGCCCGAGCCTCGCCGAGGCCTATGGCAAGCTGGCGCCTGAAGTCCGCGTCTTGCCCAACTACCTGCCCAATGACATCTGGGACAAGGTTTCCCCCATGCGCCGACGAAATGGGAAGCCGCGGGTCGGCTGGGCCGGAAGCATTTCCCACCTGGGCGATCTGGAATTGCTGAGCGAAGTGGTGCAAGCCCTCGCCGGCGAAGTGGACTGGGTCTTCTTTGGCGCCTGCCGACGGGAGATATTCCCCTACGTCGCGGAGAGCTTCGTCGGAGTGCGCTTTGAGCAGTACCCGGAGACCTTGGCCAGGATGGACCTGGATCTGGCCGTTGCCCCCCTGGTCGCCAATCCCTTCAACGAAGCAAAGAGTCCCCTCAAGCTGATGGAATACGGCATCCTAGGCTACCCGGTGGTCTGCTCGGATGTCGGCCCTTACCGCCATGGTTTCCCGGTCAAACGGGTACCCAATACTGCAAAGGCATGGATTGCCGCCATCCGGGAACGCATCCACGACCTGGGCGCACTGCGCAGGGAAGGCGATGCGCTGCAAGCCCACATTCGCCAACACTGGATGCTGGACGACCACCTGGATGAATGGGTGGCAGCCTGGACCAGATAGAGCCGCGGAACCCAGTACAAAAAAGCCCCTAAAGTTTTCCCATGCGCCGCCGTAAAGCTATCCAAGAGATACGGAAATTGCGTCGGTTCTCTAGATCACGCTCCTCCTTACTCGGATAGGAAAACTTCTCTAGGAGAAAAATCATGGCACAAGTCATCAACACAAACGTTCAGTCCCTGAACGCCCAACGGAACATGAGCACGTCGGCGAACTCGCTGGCTACCTCTCTGCAGCGCCTGTCTTCCGGCCTGCGCATCAACAGCGCCAAGGATGACGCCGCCGGCCTCGCCATTTCCGAGCGCTTCACTTCCCAGATCCGCGGCCTGGACCAGGCCCGCCGCAACGCCAACGACGGCATCTCCCTGTCCCAGACGGCGGAAGGCGCTCTCCAGTCCTCCGGCGACATCCTGCAGCGGGTCCGCGAACTGGCCGTGCAGTCCTCCAACGCCACCAACTCCGCTTCCGATCGTCAGGCCCTCCAGGCTGAAGTCACCCAACTGACCTCCGAACTGGACCGCATCGCCAAGACCACCGAGTTCAACGGGTCCAAGCTGCTAGACGGCTCCCTGGGCACCACCACTTTCCAGGTAGGCGCCAACGCAGGCCAGTCCATCCAGGCCACCACCGCCAACTTCCAGACCAGCCAGTACGGCAACTACCGGGTCGGCTCCCAGGCTGCCACCTCCACCAGCAGCCGTGGTGACCTGACCGTGGGCTCCACTGCCGGCACCCAGGTCAGCAAGGCCAAGGCCGCCGCTGCCTACACCGCCGGTACCGAGCCGACCAGCGCCATCGTCGCGGACACCATCACCATCAACGGTTCCGTCGGCAGCAAGACGGTCAATGTCACCGCCGGCGACAGCGCCAAGACCGTGGCTTCCAACATCAACAAGGAGACCGGCAGCACCGGCGTCACCGCCAGTGCCAAGACCGAAGTGGACGTGACTTTCACTGCCAGCCAGAGCTACAAGCTGGACCTGTACTCCGACAACTCCACGGCCGTGACCGTCTCCTTCACCACCGGCACCAATACTGCCGACGGTCTGTCCTCGGCGGTCAATGCCTTCAATGAAGTCAGCTCCAAGACCGGCATCACTGCCCGCATCAATGACAGCGGCAATGGCATCACCCTGCTCAACGCCTCCGGCGAAAATATCTCCGTCGGTAATGCCGCTTCCGGTTCGACTGCTGTGACTGTCGGCGGCCAAGCAGTAGCCACCGGCAGCGGCACCTCGGTGAACGGCCAACTGACCTTCGACTCCGACAAGAACTTCAGCCTCTCCACCGCAACCACCTACACCACTGCCAACACCTTCTTCGTCGGCACTACCCAGTCGGCACAATTGCAGAAGGCAAGCGACATGGACGTGAGTTCTGTGGATTCCGCCCAACGAACACTGGCGATCATCGACTCCGCCCTCTCGGCAGTGAATGGACAGCGGGCCAAGTTCGGCGCTCTTCAGTCCCGCTTCGAGACCACCATCGCCAACCTGCAGACCAGCACGGAAAACCTGTCGGCCTCCCGCTCCCGTATCCGCGATGCGGACTTCGCGGCGGAAACCGCCAACCTGACCCGCTCGCAGATCCTGCAGCAGGCCGGTACGGCGATGCTGGCCCAGGCCAACTCCCTGCCCCAGGGCGTCCTGAGTCTGCTCCGCGGTTAATCCAACTAGGTAGTTGAGGCATAATGGACGGCGCGGTAGCGGACAAGCTACCGCGCCGCTTCGCCTTCTAAGGGCAAGGAGGATTCATGAGCATCCAATCCATCGGCGGTCCCTCGGCTGCTGCCTCCCCGCCGGGCGGCATTACCCCCTCCACCAGAAACGAACCAACGGCTATGCCACCGCGGCCTGGAATAGACGCCAGTCCAAGCGGTGCCACCAGGAGCGGCCAGCAGACATCACCAGTCAGCCGGGAGCAGACTGAGGAAGCCGTCAGGCGCATCAAGGAATTCGTCCAGCCCATCAACGACAGCATCCAGTTTTCCTTGGACGAGGATACGGGCTTCACTGTGGTGAAGGTGGTTGATCTGCAAACCAAGGAAGTGCTGCGCCAGATTCCCTCCGAGGAAGCGATCAACATCGCCAAGGCGCTCGACAAGCTGAAGGGACTGCTCATACAGAGCAAGGCATAGACCTTGCTTTAAGCAAGCCGATCAAGGGCAAATTTCGAAAAGGAGATCGCTATGGCCATTTCATCGTTGGGAGCTGGTTCCGGCCTGGACCTGAGCGGTATTCTGAACAACCTGATGTCGCTGGAGCAGCAGCCCCTTATCGACTTGCAGAAGAAAGAAGCCTCCTACCAAGCCAGGATCTCCGCCCTGGGCTCGCTCAAGGGGGCCCTTTCATCCCTGCAGGCTGCAGCGTCCGGGATGATTCCCTCCACGGGCCAAACGGCTGCGCAAAAATATAGCTCTCTCTCAGCCTCCGTCGCGGATTCGACCATCGCCTCGGCCTCGGCCTCCACGTCCGCCGTTCCTGGCGTCTACTCCCTGGAGGTCTCTTTTCTCGCACAGAGCCAGCGTCTTGCCACCGCCACGCCCGGCACCCCGGCGGCCAGCCCTTATGCCGATGCCAACGCAACCGTCAATCAAGGCACCCTCACCATAGAGTTCGGCAAGCTCGATGGCGGTACCTACACCGCCGACTCGACCCGCAAGCTGTCGATCACCATCGACGCCACCAACAACACCCTGGGCGGCCTGCGGGATGCGATCAATGCTGCCAATGGCGGCGTCACGGCGACCATTGTCACCGGTACTGCCGGAGCTCAATTGGTCCTCACCAGCAAGGACTCGGGCAACAGCAATGTCATGAAACTGTCGGGCCTGAGCGGGTTCGACTTCGATCCCACCACCAGCACCGGCGGGTTCACCCAGGATGCGGCCCAGGGAGGGCGCGCGGCCCAGAACGCCGCATTCACCCTCAATGGCATCGCTGCGACCAGCAGCACCAATACCATCACCGGAGTTCTGGACGGTGTCACCCTGAACCTTGCCAAGACCAATGTGGGCAGCCCCACCAACGTCACCATTACCCAAGACTCGTCCAGCGGCATCACCAAGGTTCTCAATACCTTCGTCAAGGGCTTCAACGACGCCAACAAGACGGTTTCCGACCTCGGCGCGTACAACGCCCAGACAAAGGTTGCCGGCCCCCTCCAGGGCCAGGCCATCATCCGCTCCGCCCAGACCCAGTTGCGCAGCCTTGTGTTCAACACCACGGCCGGCGGCAGCTCTACCTATCAGCGCCTTTCCGATATCGGCGTTTCCATCGACAAGTCGGGCAATCTGTCTCTGGACAGTGCCAAACTCAGCAAGGCATTGGCTGCCGATTTCCAGGGCGTGGCCAACCTGGTTGAAAAAGTCGGCACCGCCTTCAAGACGGGCTTGGAATCCATGGTCGGTTCCACGGGGACCATTTCCGGGCTGACCGACACCATCAATTCGACCATCAAGCGGCTGGGTCAGCAGGAAAACGTGCTCACCCAGAGAATCACACGCATAGAGGACCGCTACCGTCAGCAATTCACTGCCCTCGATTCGGCGATTGCAGGCATGAAGCAGACGAGCACCTATCTCACCCAGCAACTCGCCAATCTGCCATCTGTAAGGGGCTAAGTAGCAATGTTTACGTCAATGGGAAGGGCCACCGCGGCCTACGAACAGGTCAGCCTGACCACATCCATCGAAAGCGCGGATCCGCATCGGCTGATCCTGCTGCTCTTTGAAGGCGCCACCGCGGCCCTGAACAGCGCCAAGTTCCTCATGCAGGACGGCAACATTCCCGGCAAGGGCGCCGCCATCTCGAAGGCCATCGACATCATAACCAACGGACTCCAGGCGAGCCTGAATGCCGAGCAGGGAGGCGAACTGGCCGAGCGCCTGGCCGCCCTCTACGAGTACATGAGCAACCGACTCCTGTGGGCGAACATGAAGAACGACTCTTCTGCCCTCGATGAAGTGCTGATGCTCCTGGGCGAAATCCACGACGCTTGGCGGCAAATCGCCCCCAACAAGCAGCAACATGGAAATGCTCAAGGTTAACGCCGCGCCCGCCCCCTACTCGGCCCTCGAGTCCCTTACCGCCGAGCTGAGACTCCTGGCGGATGCCAATGACTGGGATGCGGTCGCGGCCCGGGTCTCCACCATCCGCCTGGAAGGCCTTCCCAAGGCCAGACCGGAAGACCGGGCGGCAATCGAGTCCGCACTGGCAAATATTGCCGCCATCACCGAGCGGGCCGTGCCGCTTCGCCAGGACATCGCCAAGATGCTCTCCGCCTTCGGTATGCCGACGCCGGCTCCCTAACCGTCTGCCATGATCCCGTCGGACGTCGCAAGCCGCCTTCGGTTGATCATCCCGGATCAGCCGGCCCAGCCGCAGCCGCTGACACCGACGCGGCAGCTCACCGACGCCCTTTCGGATCTAGTCCCCGGCCAGCGCGTGCTGGCGGAAATCCAGGCACAACTTCCCAACGGCGCCTACCGGGCGATGATCGCCCAGCGGGATGTCACCCTCGCCCTGCCTTTCTCCGCCAAGGCCGGGGACGCCCTGGAACTCGAAGTGGTGGAGAGCGACGGCAAGCTCACCCTGGCCTTTGTTACCCAACGAACGCCGGCAGACCAGGGCGGCAAGGCCGCCGAGTCGGTATCGGCCACTCTGAGCCAGGCCGGCAAGCTGATCGGCGACCTGCTGGCGGGGGTCGATAGCGAAGGCAAGGGATCGCGGCCGACTGCCCTCAACGGCAACCAGCCGCTCCTTGAAGCACCTCCCCAGGACGCCGCCCAACTCGCCCCGGTGCTGAAGGAGGCACTGACCAAGAGCGGCATGTTCTACGAGGCCCACCAGGCCCTCTGGGTGGAGGGCAAGTTGCCGACCGAGGCATTGATGCAGGAGCCCCAGGGCAAGCTGTCCGCCGGCGCGCTCCCCGCCCAGCCTCCGACCCAAGCCGAGGGCAAGACAGCGGCCGAAACCGCCGCCCTGGCGCCGCGACCCGCGACTTCGGAAGCGGCGAGCGCCGTTTCGGGCACCGGCCTCGATGCCCTGCAGAAGGCGCCATCCCACAATCCCATCCCGCCGGACCTCGCCCCGCTCATCCGCCAACAGCTGGACGCGCTGGCGACCCAGAATTTCGTGTGGCAAGGGCAGCTGTGGCCGGGCCAGCAAATCCATTGGGAAATCGAGGCCGACAGAGGCGGTCGCCAGGAAGCGGGAGAAAATGCCGGCCAGCAGTGGCAGACCCGCCTGAAACTGACCCTGCCCAGCCTGGGCGGCATCGACGCCGTCATGCGGCTGCGGCCGGGCGGGGCCATCGACATCTCCCTCGTCACCGACAGTGACGAGAGCCGGCAGAAGCTCGCCGCAGCCGGCGAAGGCCTGCGCCGACAACTGGAAGACTCCGGCCTCAACCTGACCGCCCTGGCAGTACAACATGGCGAAATCCCCGGCTGATCCCCTGCGCGAAGCGGTCGCCCTGGCCTATCGCCAGACCGACGCGGCGCCCCGCGTAGTCGCCAAGGGCCGCGGCCTCATCGCCGACGAGATCATCGCCAAGGCCAAGGAGCATGGCGTCTTCGTCCATGAATCCCCGGAACTGGTGGCGCTCCTGACCCAGGTGGACGTCGACGAGCATATCCCCCCCCAGCTGTACGTTGCCGTCGCCGAGCTTCTGGCCTGGATTTACCGGCTGGAGAATGGCGAATCCGCGCCGCCGCTGCCGCCGCCAGCCACCTGACGCTCCTAGACCGGGGCTTTTGCTTTAAACTTTGCGGATCAGGCAGCTCATCCCAATCCCATGTCACCGAACGACGCGCCGCAGCAGCAAGAATCCGAACCGGTCCATTTCGAACTGGAACAGCACGATCTCTACGGCAAGTACATGCTGACGACGCCGCTGGACATCCTGTTCATCCTGCGTTCGCTGGTGAAGCGTGGCTGCATGGCCACCGTCTATTTCAACCACGGCCATTCCTTCTTCCTGACCTCCCTGCTGGCCATCGGCAAGGACGAGAAGTCGATCATCCTGGACATCGGCAGTGACCAAGCCGCCAACCGCGACGCCCTCAAGGCAGACCGACTAATCGTCACGGCCAACCTGGACAACGTCAAGATCCAGTTTGCCCTCGCCGGCGTGCGGGAAGCCGCCTTCGACAACCGCCCGGCCTTCGTCGCCGCCGTGCCGCCGAAACTGCTCCGTCTGCAGCGCCGTGAATATTTCCGGTTGGAGACCTCCCTCTCCAACCCGGTGCGCTGTCAGGTCACCGCCACCCGGGCAGACGGCAGCGTCCATGACCTGGACCTCACTCTCCTCGACATCAGCGGCGGCGGGCTGAGCCTGATGGCGCCCACCCAGGCAGCGGAATTCTTCCAGGCCGGGGTGATCCTCGCCAACTCCCGCCTGCAGATTCCGGGCGAGACCGTCATCGTCACCAACTTGGCCGTGCGTAGCGCCTTCCGCATCGTCAGCCGGGGCGGCCAGGAGTACCTGCGCATCGGCTGCGAATACGTCAATCTGCCCGGGGCGCGCCTGAACGTGATCCAGCGCTACATCACCCGCATCGAACGGGAGCGCAAGGCGAGGGAAATCGGATTGGATTGAGGGCCTGCGCTGCGGCAGGCCCGTTCATTCAGGTCGTCAGACCTGGATGTTCATGATGTCCTGTTATGCACTTATTTTGTATAACACACTAATAAAATTGGCTTTTTAAAAAGCCAACACCCGACTTTACCCACACATTTACCCGCATTCAATACGATTATTTCGGCACTGTTATCATTGCTATAAACTCTGATAACTAGCCGAACGGAAGACATGCAATACACCTACACCGCCCTTGAGGCAGCGGCGTTATGGGTCGGACTGGACCCCGCTGAGATCCAGGCTCGAATGGACGCCACTGACGTTGCAAGGATCGAGGCTGAGCACCGCGAAGCCGTGTTACAGGCTCATGCAGATGACTTTATGGCAGATGCTGAGTGGCGTGAGAAGCACGAAGCCTGTGCCCAATGCAGCACCCAGGAACAATGCCCAGAGTATCGGGATGAGTACGTCGTATATGGCGAACCAGAGATGCCAGTCCTACAGTGCCCCCAAGGTTTCCGCCAGCCACCTGACGCAACTGCCCCCCAGATCAGCATGCCCACGAAACCAGAACATAGGCCCCGTACTCAGCCAACAGAAGGGGAGTTTTCTGATCTACCGGAATTCGAGAAGCATTATGCGTGGCTAAGAACTGCTATTGACACAAATGATCTGCCGGGCCATTTGGAATCCATACGCGCTGGCGATTTGCGCACTTGGTTGAGTCACAACTTTCCCGGTGAATGTCCCGCCTTCCTGTTCCATAGCAATGCAGATAACAAAGTGCTAATGGAGGAACTGGAACGCACTGCCGCTGAGCGTGAAGGATTGCTGGCGGAGATTTCAACAATCGATGCAAACAAAAAATCCCTCGCCATCATTGGCCTATTGCTTGCCATATTAGACGCCAAGGGAGTGAATCAAACGGCAGTTCATGTAGATGTAAATGAAAAGTTGGGGCGACATCGCAGCTTTGGTCAGCGGACCATAGAAGACCTCTTTGGCAAGGCCAATGAGGCTTACCGCAAACTGGTCGATCAAGAAGCAGACAACATCAAATAATCAATTCGTTACGCGGCTGTTCTCCGCAATTCCCAACTACGGCAGACTGCGATGCGATAAATATTTTTATGCCTAGAATGGGACACCTCTTGCAACAAACAGAGGTGCTCCAGAATGTCTATGCAAATCCTACGGTTGCCAGCCGTAATGGAAAAAACTGGCCTGGCACGATCCACGATCTACGCCCTTGCCGCCACCGGCTCCTTTCCTTCCCCCATCAAACTAGGCGCTAGAGCCAGCGGATGGCTGGAGCAGGAAATTGAAACCTGGTTAGCGACCCGAATCGCCAACCGCTGACACCGCAACCCCTGCGGTGTAGCTCCAAGACGCCCCACTCCCAGACCAAGGGCCGGGAGTAACGCTATACCTACCTGTTGCCGGATTGGGCGGTTCCTGTACCGCCCAATTGATCGGCACACGTCAGGACTCCCGCCTGCACGAGGAAATAGCAGCATCAGGTCGAGGAATATCGCTCCGCAGGCATCACCAGGACGGTGACATGCCAATTCAAGATTTTTTTACCGCGGCCCATTTACCCCATCGGCCATATTGCAGCGATGACAAGAGCGCTAGCCGGATTCGGCCCGCTACCCAAGCACTCACGTACGCATACATACAGCTCAATCCACCCGGATTGCTCCGATGGCTGGTGTTCGACATAGACAGGCCTGACGCTTCGCTCCGATGGGATGCGCTCAACCAATGGGGCGTCGATACTGGAGACTGGAGCGCTGCGATACCGACCCCCAATATCGTTGTGGCTAATCCAGTGAACGGCCATGCGCACTACTACTATTGCTTGGATACACCCGTATGCACCAGCGAGCGCGGCCGAAAGGGACCTCAACGCTACGCCAAGGCTGTCTATGCAGCCCTGGCCGTCATGCTTGGGTGCGACACCGGCTACACAGTCCTGATTGCCAAGAATCCTCTCCATGATCGCCACCTGACCTACTGGCTACGCCCGACAGCCTACGATCTGGCGGAACTGGCTGAATACCTGGACCTCGACAGCGGCCGCGCGTGGCGAGCCATATCTAAACGATCAGGCCAGCGCACGAGCGAGAAGGGTCGAAACTGTTCGCTATTCGAACGCCTGCGCCATTGGGCCTATGCCTGGGTAGAGGAGTATCGCAGCGCGGGACGGGAACAATGGCTCGCGGCTTGTCTCCGCCAAGCCACGGCACAGAATCAATTCGACGGCCACCGAGATGGAAACTTGTCCGAAGCCGAAGTCCGCGCTGTCGCCCGCAGCGTCGGGCGATGGGTTTGGAACCGCTACTCCCCCTGTATTCGGGGAACTGATGAAGAGTTCATCGAACTACAAGCCGCGCGCGGAAGGTGTAAAGGCCAGGTAAAGCGAGATGAACTACTCCCAGAGGCGCGAGCCTTGGCAGCCGCGGGCAAATCCCAGCGCGAAATCGCAACGCTGCTAGGTGTATCACAGAAGACCGTCAGCAACTGGCTGATGAGGACTGATAAGCCAAACGCTACTACCTAAGCCGAACGAGTCTGAATACATACGCGCAAGCCGGCGCGCCCCCGACGACCTCGTGTCAGGAGGAAAACGGCTGTCTGGAGGCACCCGCCGACAGACAAACCAAACCGCTAAGGTGAAATGATGACTGATGCAATTACCAAGATGTGCGAAGTAGTAAAAAACGGCGGAGTTGAAGCAGACGCCGCCCTCGACTTTCTCTGCGGGGGACTCTTAAAGGAAGCTGCCCTCAACTTAGCGATAGACGAGATGTACGCCAGAATCCAGCATCGGGGGGTTGCCACCGAGCAGACCCGAGAATTCATCGCATGGTGTCTCTCGAGTGCGCCTTCATCTCCTTCTGAATATTTTGTATGTACCGCCAAGGCATGGCGTAAAGCCCACGGTTATAGCGATCGCGGTGGGGTCATCGTTGTCTTCGATGGCATTGTTCAAGGTTGGGTTAACGAACTCCGCGACCCAGGTCATTGGCAACCGGGTGCCATCGCTGTTGATGCCTCCGGGAAGAGTTGGACTGCGGTTGGCGGGGACGCTCAAAGTGGAGCCATAGCCTGGGAACCCAATTAGCAAAGGGCGAGTGGCGGGCAAGCCCGCCACCGCAGCTCACTGCTCGCCCATCGTCCAGACTACATTCAACTCCCACCTGAGTAAAAGCCTTTCCGATAACAGCGCCGGAAGGCTAAGAAATAGAACAGGGCCACATCCTTCCCGGCGAATTGGATATACCCCCTACCACAAACGGCCATAGGGCTTGATCACCAATAAGTCGAAGGGCTAAAACAACGCGGCTGCCGTGACCGTATCTGGACAAAACGCTATACCTATAAGCAGGCGACGTGCTTGCGACCTCACACGGCCCCATGAACCCGATCCTTCGATTCTTTCTTCCGCCCGCTCTAGCTGGTTTGGCCATCACAACAGCTCTGGTCACAACCCATTACCAAGCGCCAACCATTCCGGCCACGCTGTACAACCTACTCGCTAGCCATCCGTGGCTGACCGGTACTTGGTTGGCACTTTCGATCATCGGGATCGATTACCTCGTCACCGCGACCCGGGATAACTTAGCCTACCGCAACGTCGGGGCAAAAAGCCGCGCCCATCTCGATCTGTCCCGGAGGTCCTAATGCGTGGGCGTGACAGCAAAGCGAAGCAACCGCGGCAACAGGAGCGCAACCAGCCGCAACAACAAACACCCGCTCCTGGCGTGCTGGATAGATTACTCGCATTGATCGTAAGCGAACGTGATGGCAAGCAGCACAGCCAGCAGTAACCCCATTGACCGGAACCAGCTACGTACTGCGCGCCCTAGAGTCCAGAGCAATGATGGCATTCGGATCGACGAGCGTGTTGCTGCACTCAGAGAGCGACTGGAGGCCCGCGCAGATGCCGCAATGGCCAGAGAGCTACACGGATGCGTCCGTGCCGCCCGCGAGTATGTAAGAGGGTGGATGCCGGAACAGAGTGTATCGGCCAGTACGGCGGCTCGTTACGCCCGTACCGTTGAGCGCTTGCGCGCCGGGGGGCGAGAGCCAGTGGATGCCCGTTGCAAAACCACCTACGAAGCGGAGCGGGCAGCTTGGGTCTATGTGACCCGGAGCGAGATCAAGACCTCACTCACGGACCTCGACAGAGCACGACGCCAAGGCGATTTGGGCCGCGCGGCCGATGCGTTCAACACTGTCCGTGACGGATTAGCCATACTCGACCGTTATCCTCCCGGAACAGGAAACCGCGAAACTGACCGCCAACGTTCAAGTGCTTTTCATGGCCCTGCGCGCGCCGAAGCGGACCGCAGCAACAGTAAGCGCCGGAGCCTGGACGACCTACCAGATGACTGGCGAGATCGCGTGCAGCTTGAGGTGCGGCCACAGGACCGAGCCGCAATGGCTGCTCTCTCTCTGACCGGTTGTCGCCCGGCAGAATGCGACGGAATACGCGCCCGCCGGAACGGGGATCAGATCGTACTTACCATCCGCGGCGCCAAAGTCGATGAAGAGCGCGGCATCAAATCACGCTCCATCATTGTCGAGCGTCATGATCTGGAAAGTACCCAAGCCGGGCGGGACCTGCAGGAATGGATGGGACAACGCCAAGCGCGAGCCATCAGCGTCCAGGGTACCACCGGCGCCTTTCGAGAGAGGGTAGCACGTGCCGCAGACCGAGCTGGCCTGCCATCGGTATCCTGCTACACATACCGCCACGCCGAGGCCCGCAGGCTCAAGGCCGCGAACATTGATCGCCCTGAGATCGCACAGCGCCTCGGGCACCGCAGCGACCGTAGCCAGAGCGTCTACGGCTAATGCAATCATCAGGAGCTTCTATGTCACTGAACATCGCGTTTATCGACCAACTCACCGCGAAAGAGGCGGAGACCATCCGCCAAACTTACGAAATGTCCGGGGGAGATGGTCACCCTCTACCACGCAATGAGCCTCGCATGGGCAGCGATGGCGGTAGTCAGCATGACCATTTACTGTCCGAAAGTGGCCCTTCCACCCAGCCAAAAGAGGGGAGAGCAATGACGCCAACGACCATCGGGACAGAAGATGGTCACAGCAATAGCGTTTCGGACTGTAGCAACCATGCTGGCCTGCCAGGCAATTTAGCTACGGGCTCTGAATCGGCTACCGATTTCTCATCTGAGCCTCCTACCGAGGTTCCAACACCGGCCGCACCATCACCTTCTGCTAATGAAAATTCCTTGGAGAGTTTGGGCTCAGCCTGGCTCCAGGATCATGTCAGCCGTGAAGCCCTGCGGACATCGAGCGCATTAGCCCAGGACTCCGCAATCATTCGTGAAGCTGACCGGCGGCGGCATAGCCCCCGCACTCAATGGACACCGCCCTCCGACCTCCCCCTGATTTCGCGTGATCGGCTCGTACGTGGAGCCACCCGAGCCCCCGAACTGCGTGAGGTACTTGAGGCGATAGAAAGGGATCTATTAGCGAAGAATGGCGGAGAGCCATCCCCCATTTTGCCACCATGGCCAGATCGTGCCAGCCTGGCGGGACGGCTCGCCGGTGAAGTACCGACCTGGGTGCGAGGTGACCCAAGTTTGGACCCTGCCCTCTTACATCAGCAAGAGGCAGCTACCGCTGCTCCGCAACCCACCCCTGGGCATAGCGTTGATAAGCTGCCCGGACTCTTTGCAGCCAGGGCCTCTGTTCATCAGCCTTTGGACCGGGTAACACGGTCTTCCCCATGCATCAAAGATGCCGGAGAACGGGAACGCTGACCGTTTTTCGTTTATTCAATGGCTGGCGCTAACGCGCCCCCAGCAGGCCACGTTCGTGGCCTTTTTGCTGGGCCGCCCGCCCCCTTCAGGGGCTCCGCCTTGTCCCCCACCGGTTGTCAACCGGCTGTTCGACAAGGCCACAAACCGAGCGGTATACGCCCATTTCGCCGCCCCAGGTACTGCTCCCTTTCCTTCTGATGCTTTGCCTACCGGGCAGGTAGGTACGTTTGGGGAATTTGTGCCTATACGGGTTAGGCGCCCGGACTATGGGTTGCCGCCATCCCATACCCATAGGAGGAGTCATGCCCATTCCCTTTGCCACCGCAAAATTGCACGCCGCCGACCTTGCGCGCCATGAGCTTTGCACCACAGCCGAGCTTTCCGCCCACGCTCTTGGTTGCAGCATCGATGCGTCGCGCAGCGCCCTGAAGGCCCTGGCGGATGCAGGCTATCTGCGCCCGCTATTGCTACCAGGATTGGGCACAAAGGTTGTTTATCAGCCTTCGGCCAAGCTACACAGCGGCCCTGAGAATATCCCGAAATTCCTACGCGCCGGACTGACACCATCAGGGCGCTGGCGTGGGCTCCTACGCGCCTACGTTTATTACACCACTCGGCCAGAATTAGCGTTTCTGCCAACCGGGGAAATTGCGGCTCTGTGTCGTTGCTACGGTATCCAGCAGCGCGGGTACGCATCCGCGCTGATAGGCCTTGATGGACCGCACTCGCACGTCTTCGTACCAATGCTACACCGCGAGCAGTTCATTGCGGCGATTGAGGCTGCTGCATTCCGGTGGCTGCCACTACTGGAAAGCGGCACTGCAACACTTCATGTCGTAACTCCAGCGCCGTGCCAACCCGAGGCCCAAGCGGCTTTAGAGCTGCTTAACCCTTCGCGGCAAACCAGCAATGTGACGCAAGACGAACTTGCTGCCCTAAAAGCAGAAATCGAATCGGACCCAACCGGATTAACCGGACTACGACTGGCAAGCCGCATCGAAGCACTTGAGAGCAGAGCGGCTGACATCCCATTGGCCGCCAATGACTGTTTGCCGTGGCTGGGCTCCGTTATTGGAGCGTCGGTTTGAAAGCGGTCATTATCGCGCTGCGCGGTCTAGTACGCCGTATCTGCTACAAAAGCCGTTCTTGCTACGCACCGGGGATCACGGTCACGTGGTACATGCCACGCTGGACCGCCCTTAGGCCAGAGGGGACAAAATGGGACTGATCCTCGACGAGTACAGCCCGCGAGCTCGGACAATGGCATATTGGTCACACCGATTCCGTGCCTTTGTACGTCACCGCGCATGTCGGGTGTTGCCAATCATCGTGTGGATCGCATACACGTTATGTGGTGCATTGCTGGTCGCCAGCAACATCATCTCTCACCCGTGTGCCCTCAACGATATGGCGTGGGGAGCGACAATCGTGGTTATTACCCAGGTCGTCGCAATTCCTCCAACCCTCGGAACGCACGCGCTTTGGCGTTGGCTCTCAGCGCGGCTTTATGTTTGGCTTGATCGCCACCCACCTACCGCAGCCAGCATCGCAGTCGGTTACCGCTTACCACCTCGGCCACATTACAACGCACCGGCGGTTATATTGGGAGAGGCGCATGTCACCCGAGATTACCAGCCGGATGGCAGCTACAACCTGGACTACCACATAGAAGAGCAATACTCTCCGACACCAGAATGGGCCGTACTCCCGGCCTCCAGCCTTGTAACAGGGCTCCTGGTATTTGGAGCCATCGGCAGCGGCAAGACCGCCGACGTACTGCGGCCAAGCATCTTCAGGCTTTTCCACCATACGTCTCATGTAGGCGGGCTGGTAATGGATTCGAAAGCGGCCCTGGTCGAACCGCTGATGGCTGAAATGGCAGCAGCTGATCGATCCTGCGACCTTGTGGCCATTGGTCCACGCCAGCCAAAGCGCTGGAACCCGTTGCACCAACCGCATGCAACCCCTGCGACAATTAGCGAAGCGCTGCTCACCGCCATCGAGAATATAAACGGCGCGCCCTACTCAGCGGATTCGAGATGGATACGCGTTGGAGCCGCGCAATTGATTGAGGGAGCAATCGGCTTGCTACGGCTGCGTGCCGGGTACGTAACGGCCGCGAGCGCTTGGGAGCTGCTTTGCGTACTAGCTGAAGCGACTCAAGGTGACGACAAGCCAGGGGCAACAACTCGACGGATTATCGAGACATTGTTTCGCGGGCACACTATCAATCCTGATCAGAAGGCGCAATACGAATACTACTCACGCCTTGTTGTATCGAAATTCAGCGAGGATGAGAAATTTAGGGGCATCTACCTAAGCGAGCTTGGCACGCTGCTAGTGCCATTGATCCATCCTGACGTACTCGGACTATTCAATGCCCCCGAGTCCGAGCTCGACATGCCGTCCTGGGCCGACGCAATCAATCGTGGGCTGGTAGTTGTCTTAGATTGCAATAGCCGCGCCACCCCGAAACTGGCCGTGATCCTCGGCATGCTGCTAAAGCTGAGCTACGAAGATGCGATGTTGGCGCGGCTCGATTGGGCCAAAGCGGGCCAGGTGGACGGCGAGCGTTACATGGCCCTCATCATCGATGAGTACCAGGACTATGCTAGCCCCGGTGACGCTGACTATCTCGCCTTGTGTCGGGAGAGCAAATCAATCACATGCTTCTTGACCCAAGGACACGCATCCATTGTTCAGCGTGTTGGTGAAGAGCGTACCAAAGTCATGCTGCAATCCTTACGCAATCGTCTGATCCTGACCCAAACCCTGCCTGACTTTGCCGCCGATCTACTGGGACAAAACGACATTCAGGAAATCGACCGCAGCATTACCGAATCAGTACAAGACGCGGCTCTACATGCAACCGGGAGGTTCGCCGGCCAGAGTTCAGTTGCAGAGTCGTACAGCGTCAAACACGTGCGCAAACACTCTATCCCACCGGAGGCGTTGGTAAAGCTGCCGCGCGGGCAGGGAATACTGCAGGCACATGACGGGAACCGAGCACTCCCACTGCATCGCGTTTATTTGCGCCCGTACTATCAACTCGACTTGCGCCACGCTGAAATTGTGGCGCTCCGCGAAGGCAGCCATGATTGATCTTCAAGCTTTGACAAAAGGCGCCGTCCTTATAGCCATCGTAATAGCGGCAATCTGGCACTTCTGGCTGGCCGAGCTTCTCTTGCCCATACCGGGGGATGTTTGGTCCCTCGCATTCTGGACATGGATTGGTTGGACCATCTGGCACATCGCCCTGAAGGCAACCGGTGACTGAGGCTGGAGCACCGCGTTACCCACCGCGTCGTCAGCCTACGGTCCAGGCCGACCTACGGCCGCCGCCACCGTGGATAACGCTCCCTGTCAGCAACGATTCCATCTGAAAAGAATTGATCGCCTTCGTTGCTGGAAAAACTACTGGCAGGTCTTACTTAGGAATTCCCCGGCTGCTGGGCAAGCGCGACGGTTCCATTCTCCAGATTCACAACGAAGTCCGGGTCATCGGGATTTACGCCTAGCTCTAGGGCGCGCAGCCGGTAGGCGGCCTCACGCACACGGGCAAAGTGACCACCCAAAATCTTCTCCGGATTGCGCGAGAAGACTACTCCTCCGAGACCGCTGGACACGAAACTGCCGATGAGGAAGAGGACCTTATAGTCGTCGGGAATCACTCCCGAGGCGAGAACGGCACATCCCAGCAATACGATTACGACCCCCCAGGAGAACTCACGGTGACGCCACTCGCCACGCTGGTGGGCGTACTGGGCGCAGAGCTCCAGCTTTCCCTTGGTTTCCTGGCGGCGCGCGTCAAAGAGGCTTTGGACTTGATTGTTGAGTGCTTCGCGCGACTGTATGGCAGCGTCTCGGTCAAGCTGGTCCTGCACGCGCTCGCGCTCGACCTTGGCCAGTTTCGAGGCCAAATCCTCCTGCATGGCCTGAAGTGCCGCCACCTCTTCCTGGTGCTTCTGCGTGATGGCGTCCGTTTGAGTTTTATGCTGGGTCGTCAGTTCTGCCACACGCTCGTCAAACTGACGCCGATTCTCCTCGCCGAGTTGGCGCTCCAGTTGCTCAAGCATGGCCGTTGCGTCCTGGGTGGAGCTGATACACCCTTCACCCAAGGTGAGCTGCACCAAGTGCTGCGAGGCTCGGTCCTCGGTCATGACCGCCCGGAATTGCGCCGCCCGAATCGGGTCGAGACCGGAGAGAAACCGGTGCATGTTCCGCATCACGTCATTATTGGGCTCTAGCGCCTTCGCGCAATTGGCGAGCAGTTGGTACTGGGTGAGTTCCTTTCCTTGACCACCGAACATGACGAACAGCAGCGATGCAAGCTGTCGGTCGGTAAACACCGGCGGCACTTCCCGGTCCGCGCGCATCTTGTGCGAAACGGTGAAACGGTCAGCCCTATCGGCCACACGGATATTGGACGTGACGAACACAACCTGCGCCTGATGGACTTTCCCCATGCTGACTCGCCTGCTACGCCGTAGGCGCATCACCGCGGCGACGGAAGCCGCATCCCGCTCGCGCGCCAAGTGGTTCTCATAGTGGCCGAGATACTCAGTCATGGCCGTTTCGTCCGCACCACTGAAAAAAGCATAGCTATCGTCGGAAGTCGGCGCCGCCACGATGCTCACATTCAGCCGGCCAATCGCATCCTCGAGGTTCTGCAGCACACTCGTCACATACTGGCGGTAGGTCGTCACACCGACCCGTCGGGCCAACGCGCCCTTGCCATGCCCTTCGTCAACGGCGCGAAGCGTGCCCTCCACGGCTGCCCGGACCTCATCAACCGAATGGCGGAACACCTGCAGTAATGCGCCCTGCTGGCACATCTGGTCGCAGAGTGTCTTAGCATACGCCGTGGAGTTCCGCTCCTCCATGTCGAGGAGCGCCATGATGAACGGACCATCCAGGACGATGCGCAATCCGTTTAGAGAAGCAGTGCCGCCTGGGCTCTGAAGGTTAAGCACCGCCTCAGCCACCATTGCGCCGGTGGCGATGCGCAAGATTAAATCGTAAAGGTCAGGCTCCGCCTGGTACATGGCCAGAATGAAGCCTGCACACAGGATAGTGACATCGGAGAGTGCCAGCGCTTCCGGCTCGGCGACAGCAGGGACATCGGTCTGTTCCTCAACCGCCGCTTTGGTCGGCATGCGCAGGGTAGATGCTTTGGCGATTTGTGCCTTGGCCTGCGCTGTGGCGCGTCCAGGACGTAGCAGAGCGGCGTGGAAGTCCAGGGAGGTCAGTTCCCGCAGGAAGGCTTCCTCGAGCTGCGCATCATCCAGTGCCAGCTTGTGCCGGGCCAGCAGCGGTCGGGCGTAGTCCACGAAGCGCTGCAATACTCGGCGAATGTCGCCCACGCCTACCTCATCAAACTCCTGCGGGATTTCGGCATAGGCGTAAGAAGTTACCCGCGCCGTCACTTGCGTCTTGACCAGCAGGCCCGCCTTTTCGAGCCTGGGCGCCAAGTCGTCGGCCACCCAAGGATGGATGCTGATTTGGTAGAGTTCTTCCACTCGCCGGGAGAACTCCTTGGCATCAAACGGCTGCCCCGCCAGTTCCCGCGCAATCGGCTTGACGATAGGTGCCAGACCGCTCAGCAGGTCGCCTTGCACTGGATTGGTTTGCGCAAGAAACGCATATGTAATCAATTGACGGTCTATCACAGGTGCCCTCACTCGTGACGCCAAACCCAAATCACCCATCAACAGCATTCCAAGCAAATAAGCATGCTACCACGTTCCATAAATGTGGCATTACTGACTCCTGTCGGAGGCGAACCAGACATTTATTTGCATGGATTCCGTGCACCATTAAGGTTCGCACTTGGCCGCCTACTTCCGGTCATGCCTTAACTCATCCAAACAACCAGGAACACACTTACCCCAATCGATCGCTGCGGCACCAGCGCAGCTGACCAATGGAGCGGAATTTCGCTACGGCAAGCGCACCGCGTTCATTACGTGCCGTAGAACCTGGCACTGAAAGAGCTTGCAGTACCGCATCTCTGGGCGCTTCCACAATTTCATAAGCATCAAGGTTTTCATCCAACAGCACTAGCAGGACCGCATCGAATTCCTTCTCAACGTCGATAGAGCCAATGCGTTGCCCGGCACGGGTTCCAGGAAGGACACAACGTCCCTTGATCTGCAGCTTCCTGATTCTCCCCTCGACGTTTTCCGTAGCGTCGTAGCCTGGGGTTCTGGCTGGGGCCAGATTGAGACCAAGCAAGCGCGCCGCTTCGTACTCGGCGACCTCCCCTGTTACTCCAAGGGGTTTACCGGTCAAGACCCTGTAGCGCCGAGCAAGGACCTTGGCTTGCTGAAGAATATCCAAGATATTGTCTTCGGGCATCAGTGCGGCCCAAGGAAACGGTCACCGTTGAAGTGAATCATGTGCGTCGGGTCACTTGCGCACCATACCTCCGTCTCCCAGGCGAGAGAGCCGAGGAATCGGGACATCAAAGCGCGGTCAGGAAATGCCGTAACGAACACCAACCCCGCTTTCGCGCCGGCAAAGAGATGAGTCAGTTCAGCGTACCGCTTGCCATCCATCGGTCCGACGCTGGTGACAGACTCCACCAGTACCAGCCACCCCCTGCGTTCATCATTGAAAACTACGTCAGGTAGCTTGCCGCGCCCGTGGAGCGATACGCCAAGCTCAGCGAAGCCAGCCTCATCGAAAACGATAGACTTGTTACCCGTGTCACCGACGTACAGCAGGCGCGCCCCGGGAAGGAAACGGGGTGCAAACTCCTGGACGATATCCCGAATAAGGCGACTATGATCTCCAGGGGAAAGAAGCAACTCCCCTCCGCCTGGGACAATGCACGGAGTCATCGCCAAATCACGAGCCGCCGCATATTGCGCTGCCAGTGTTGCGACCCTTTGAAGGTATGAAGCAAGTGCTATAGGCCATGCCCCAGTGCCATAGGTTTGAAGAAGCGCCTTCGCATCGGGCGCAATCTGATAACACCATTTAGGGGAGTTGGGCGGCCGCCCAGGCTCATCAGGGTTTTGGAGCGCTAACCCGCCGGCGACGAACTGATGCATCGTCTCCTTCCGGAAAGACTCGCGGGAGTTTTCGGCATAAGGCTTACCGTAGTCGTTCCGGCAGAAGTCCAGAATGTCCCGGATCCCGAGCAGCGGGCTTGATAGATTACTCCATGCCCCATTTTCGCGGAGCTGAACCAGAGCCAGCAGCGACAGGGCAGAGCGCTCGTTTTGCTGCGCCCGGGGATACCCCAGGGCGGCAATTATCTCTATTGCTTCATCGATCTTGGATCTCGGCATGACTATGTACTAAACAGGTCAAAACCGGAACTCTAGCAATCACCGCACGACCCTACAAGCGCCGGGGATAAGCCCTCAACGAGTGCATCGATCTCGCCTTGAGTTGGGAGGACATCGCCAACCTTACCCCCCCATTCCGCGAGTGTCTTAAGGTCAGGGTAACGTAACGCCCGGAGGTCCCCCGCATTGACCTGAGTATGGCCGTTGAAGCGCCGCAGCCATTCGTCGGCCGCGGTGGAGCCCAACCACACTGCCAACCCCTTTGCTATCTCCGGCTTAAGCCCTTTCTTGCCGGAGTGAAAGACGTTGAGATGGTTTTCGAACCCAAGCAGGTCGGCAGGATGATCAAGCTTTCCAGGGTCACACACGGTGGGCACGATACGTCGCTTTTCCTCCTTGGAGGACATGCGCCGTACGAGGACATACCAGCCGGACGGCAGAAGCCACTTCCTGGTTTCCTCATTCTCCCGGATGAAATTCGGCTTCTTAGCCCCAGGCTTCGGGTGGGCACAAAATCCACTTTCGGCATGCCAAGCGTAAACCAGCGGAACCGCCCCCTGCTCGGCGCCGTCGTCCGTCATGTGTGCTTTCAGTCGAAAATCGACCACTGGCCCGGTTGCTACCGCGAGTCCAAGGTCTTCGAGGGAATTCGTAAAACGCGCTGCTCGGTCAGCGTGCGTCCCATCCTCATCCGCAACCAGGTGGAAGATCGATTCGACATCGCCCGGCAGTACGAACTCATCGAACGGCACATCGCGTTCCCGAACGTCACCGAATGTGGCGTCAGAACTCGTAGAGACAGTCACTGATCCCTGCTGCCCCCCCTTCTTCAGGTGAAATATCACATTCTCCTGCAGCACCTCGTCGCCTTTGAAGGCGTGCGTCCTGCTCTCGAACACGTGAAACCGCTTCACGGCGCACGTTTCCAGCATTAGACGCCGAAACGGTTTGAAGTAGGTGCCGTTGCAGAAGCTGCGCGGTGTAATAGCAACAATCTCTCCGCCTTCTTCAAGTAACAAGATCGCTAAAGCGACAAAGGCGGAGTAGTAGTTTGCAGTCTCGATCCCGGCGGCCTTCAGGGCTTTCCGATGGTCCGAGACGGTCCTGAGCTTCTTGTATGGTGGATTCAGGATGGCGTGAGTAAAACGATGGGGGAATTGCCCTTCGACCTCGGCGGAAGCCTCGATCACGAAATCCCATGGCTGAACACCCGCTCGTACCGCGATGGGCGAAGACGCCCTTATCTCGGCAAGAGTTTCACTGAGCGGCACCTCCAAGGCCGGGTCTATTTCCCAAGCCTCAATGTCTAACGAAGAAGCACCATCAGCGCATGCCCGTACAGCAAATGCCGCGGCCAGCGATCCTACTCCTGCACCGGGATCAAGCAGATGCACATTCTTACCGGCCAGGGGTTCGAACATGCCCGCCATAAAGCTGGCAATCGTCCACGGCGTGAAGTACTGCCCTAGGTCGGATTTCTTCGCCGGTGGTGTTGCGGTGGCAATCGATTCCCTGCGGGCCTCAAGGGTAATGGTCTGGTCGTGTTCCATGGTGCGCGATATTACCTAGTGCTCAGTTTCCACGCCAAGGTTGTTATGGTCACCAATGGAAGCGGCTGCTACCGTAGCCGATTCACTAGCTGCGGCCAGTTCAAGCTGCTCCACGTTGTCTGCCCAAGCCTGCCACAGCTGAACCAGCTGGCGCTTGTACAGCGCCCGGTTGTATGCCGCGCGTACGGGGTCCTTCTCTTGATGAGCTAGAGCGGTTTCAATTACATCTGGCTCGGCCACATGCTCTTCATTAGCCCAGGTTGAAGCAGTGGCCCGAAAACCATGCACGTCGGCCACATTCTTCCAACCATGCCTCTTCATGCACCCATTCAGAGTCATCCTCCCCATGTGGCCGCGCCCGCCCCTGGCGTTAGGAAACAGGTATTCGTTCTTGTCGGGAGGGCTGATAGCGGCCACCTCCTTGATCACGCTCACCGCCTGTGCAGATAGCCAAACGGCGTGCTCAATTCGCCCCTTCATACGCTCGGCCGGGATGCGCCAGACACGTTCTTCCACATCAATATCGCACCAACGAGCTCCGACGACATTCGCGGTACGAAGCCACGTTAGTATCAGAAGACGCAACGCTAGCTTGGTCGGAAGCTCGGCCTTATCGGAGACAGCCAACTGATGAAGGAGCTTGCCTACGCGGCGGACGGGCAGCGCTTTCCTGGGTGTCGCCTTTCTATTTTGTGCATTCAGCAGGACCTTCGAATTCGGGACGGGGTTGCCGACGACAATTTCACGATCCGTAGCGTAGTCGAATATCTGTCTTAGGTACCCGCGGCAACGCTCACCGGTAACCACCACCTTCGCATCGATCGTGGTGAGAAGCTCAACCAGCGATTTACGGGTTACCGCAGTGATTGGCACATCGCCTATGACCGGTAAAACGTGCCGTGCCAGCATTTCTCGCCGGTCTTTCACGGTCTGCGGGGCCAGACTCTTAGTGGTAGCGCCCTGCCACTCCTCGCAGACTGTACGGAAGGTTGCAGCCCTTGCTGCGGCCGCTGCTTCGTCAGCCGCCTTGATCTCGGCATCAACGTACGTCTTGGGATGAATGTTGCGTTCAACAAGCCATCTCGCCGCGCGGTGCATGGTGCGCGCATCAGTCAGGCTAATCTGAGGATAGGAACCGATCGTGAAGACCCGCTCCTTTCCGGCAATCCGGTACCTGTAGTGCCAGACCCTTTTCCCGGTGACAGGGATATAAAGCGTCAAACCACCGCCGTCGGCGATTTTTGCCGGCTTCCCATCGGGCTTTGCAGCCTTGACCTTTGTATCGCTGAGCCCTCGGGCGAAGCCGTCTGAATGGGGAAGCTTGTTGGCTGCGGCAAGCGCTGCCAGAACGGACCACGCCGAAGAGGAAGACATTATGCGGAAGGGGAAGGCGGAAATTACCCGCAACTTTACCCACAACCACCCCGGATTTCAATGGACTTTGCCAGACACTCCGGGAACCAACAAAATCACAATCTGTTGATTATTGGGCGTTTTTATCGGACACCCAGACGCCGCAAGACATCCTTAGACCTGGATGTTCATGATGTCCTGGTAGGCGTTCACGAGCTTGTTGCGCACCTGGACCATTTCCTGGAAGGAAACGCTGGCGGTCTGCAGGGCCACCATGACTTCGTGGAGATTCTGGGTGGTATCACCGGCGGCAAGTTTTTCCGCCATCTGGTCGGCCGCCTGCTGGGTCTGGTTGACCTTGTCGATGGAGCTCTTGAGCACTTGGGCGAAGTCCGGACCGCCTGCAGCCGACGCAGCGCCAGCGCTCTCCGCCGGCTTGCCGGTGGCCTGGGCCGCTGTACTGCGCAACACGCTCAACATTTGTTCGATACCCTTGGTATCCATTTTTTGCTCCAGCCAAGTACTCGTTTAATCGTAGCAATTATCAAGCCAGGCTAGTCCTTGAAGTACCCCTCGTCTCGATATTGCTGCAACTTGTAGCGTAGAGTCCGTTCCGATATCCCCAGCCGCTCGATCGCCAGCTTGCGCGATCCGCCCACCTCGGCCAGGGTCCGGAGAATGTGTTCCCGTTCCAAGTCCTTCATATTATCGACCTTTTTGTCGGGTATCTGAAGGACTGTTTCATGGGCCGCGGCGGGAGCCGGGGTCGGTACACCAGCAGACAGTGGCCGCGGCGCCAAGTTCAGATGCTCGGGCTCGATGGTGTCCCCCGGAGCCAGGATCAAGGCACGCTGGATCACGTTCTCCAGTTCGCGCACATTGCCGGGCCAGGTGTGGGACCGCAGGGCATTTTCTGCCGCCGGCGACAGGGACATGCCGGTCCGCCCCAGCCGCCCCCCGTGTTCGGCGATGAAGTGCCGGGCGATGGGAACGACGTCGTCCGGCCGCTGCCGCAGGGCCGGAATCATCACCGGGAAGACGTTGAGCCGGTAATAGAGATCCTCCCGGAAGACGCCCTTGGCCACCGCCTCTACCATGTCCCGGTTGGAGGTCGCGACGATGCGGATATTGAGGGGGATGGGCTTCTTGCCCCCCACCCGCTCCACTTCCCTCTCCTGCAGCACCCGCAGCAGCTTGGCCTGCAGGCTCATGGGCATTTCCGTCACCTCGTCGAGGAGCAGGGTGCCGTCCTGGGCCTGTTCGAACTTGCCGGCCTGGGCCTGCTGCGCGCCGGTGAAGGCCCCCTTCTCGTAGCCGAAGAGGGTGGCCTCCAGGAGGCTGTCCGGGATGGCGGCGCAGTTAATGGCGACGAAGGGTCCCGCCCGCCGCGCCGAGTGTTCGTGGATGAAACGGGCCACCACTTCCTTGCCCACCCCGGATTCGCCGGTGAGGAGCACGGTGGCGTCGGTCTGCGCCACCCGGGTGGCGACTGCGAACAGGTTGCGGCTGGCGGCGTCGATGGCGACCACGCCGGCCGCCTCGCCGGTTTCCGGCAACTCGTATTTCTCGATGTGGGCAAGGAGGGCCTGGGGATCGAAGGGCTTCAAGAGGAAGTCGCAGGCCCCGGAGCGCATGGCATCCACCGCCTTCTCCACCTCCGCATAGGCGGTCATCAGCACCACCGGCAGATGAGGATGGCGGTGCCGGATTTCCTTGAGCAGCGTGATGCCGTCCATGGGAACCATGCGGACATCGCTGACCACGATGGAGAAAGCCTGCTTCTCCAGGGCCTCCAGGGCCGGCTCTCCGCCCTCCACGGCCACCAGCGGCCGGCCAGCCAGTTCCAGGGTGTCGCAGATGGCCTCGCGCAGGCTCGGGTCGTCCTCGACCACCAGGATAGGCAACGTATTATTGGTCATGTTTCAGTGTGCTGTGTCGGTTGAGGCCAGAGGCAGCGAGATTACGAATTCGGCCCCCGCCCCCGGCTCGGAATGGAGCTCGATGCCGCCGCCGTGGGCCCGCACCACCCCCAGGGCGATGGCGAGGCCGAGGCCGGTGCCAAGACCGCGGGTGGTGAAGAAGGGTTCGAAGATGCGCTCCCGCAACTCCGGGCCGACGCCCGGCCCCGTGTCGCGAACCGAAATCGCCAGCCAATCCGCCCGCCGCTTGCCGCAGAGGCAAATTTTGCCGCCCGCCGGCGTGGCCTGCATGGCATTTTCCAACAAATTGATGATCGCCCCAAACAAAGCCTTATGGCCGCCGACGATGACCGCGTCGCCGCAGTCGTCCGCGAACTCGAATTCGACGCCGTGCTCCCGCATGAGGGGATCCACCGTGTGGGCCGCCTCCAGCAGCAGTTCCCCGGCCGCCATCACATCGCGCCCGATGCTCTCGCCCCGGGCGAACAGCAGCACGTCCTGGATCAGCCGTTCCAGCCGGCGCAGCTGGCTGGTGGCCTTGTCGGCGAACTTGGCACGGGCTTCCTCAGGCAGACCGGGCTTGCCCAGGTTGGCGGCGTAGAGCAGCGCCGCCGCCAGGGGCGTGCGCAACTGGTGGGCGAGCCCCGCCGCCATTTCGCCCATGGCCGCCAGGCGCTGGTTGCGCTCGAGTTCGGCCTTCATCTGGTGGGCCGCCGTGATGTCGTGCACCAAGAGAAGCTTGCCGCCGGCTGCGGCCAGGGCGCTCTCGGCGACGCTGACCCGGCGCTCGCCGAGCATCCACTCACCGATGGTCAGGGTGGGTTCGAGGTGGGCGCGGCTAACGTCGCCCCAGTGCCGTCCCTCCACGTCGGCCCCGAACATCTCCATCGCCGCCGGATTGGCCTGCGTCACCCGGGCGGTGCCATCGAGGACCACCACGCCGGCCGGCAGGGCATTCAAGAGAAGGGAGAGGCGCTCCGACAGGGCCTCCTTCTCCTCGTACTGGCGCCGGAGCTCGCCGTTGGCGACCGCCAGCTCCTCGGTCAAAGAGGCGACCCGGGCCTGCAGGGCACCATAGGCCTGGGTGAGTTCGGCGGAAACCTGATTGAATACGTCGAAGGCGCGTTGCAGTTCGGCAGCTTTGCTTTCCGGGTTCACCACAGCGCCAGGAGCTTGAGGCATCGAAAAAAATAGGGGTAATTGACTGCAGGTAATAGTAGAATATTTCTCGGAAAATTTGGCTTTCGGCTTGATTATTCTTCTGTTTTACACGAATTGAATTCACGTATTGATGGCAGTAACCGCAGCAAGCCCTGACGCCGCGATCGGCACGCCGCCGGCCGCGGGCCCCCTTGATCGCTTGCGCGAGGCCTTCGAACGGCTCAACAATCAGCAGAAGATGATCCTGATGGTCACCCTGGCGGCCATTGTCGCCCTGGTCGTGGGCGCCATCCTGTGGAGCCGGCAGCCCGACTACAAGGTGCTCTTCTCCAATCTGGGGGACAAGGACGGCGGCGCCATCGTCACTGCCCTGGAGCAGCAGAACATTCCCCACAAGATGTCCGACAGCGGCGCCATCCTGGTGCCCTCGGACCGGGTCCACGAGGTCCGCCTCAAGCTCGCTTCCCAGGGGCTGCCGCGGGGCGGCTCCGTCGGATTCGAGCTCATGGAGAACCAGAAGTTCGGCATCAGCCAGTTCGCGGAACAGGTGAATTACCAGCGCGGCCTGGAAGGGGAACTCGCCCGCACCATCCAGTCCATCGGCGCTGTCCAGTCGGCCCGGGTCCATCTGGCCATTCCCAAGCCGTCGGTGTTCGTGCGGGAGGAGCAGAAGCCCACCGCCTCGGTGATGCTCAACCTCTATCCCGGCCGCAGCCTCGACGCCGGCCAGATCGCCGGCATCACCCACCTGGTGGCGGCCAGCGTGCCCCAGCTTCCCACCTCCAACGTCACGGTCATCGACCAGAGCGGCGCCCTCCTCTCCCAGCTCAAGAGCAAGCTCACGGAAGCCGGCCTCGACCCTGCCCAGATCAAGTACGTGCGGGAGGTCGAAGACAGCATCATCAAGCGCATCGAAGAGATCCTGAAGCCCATGCTGGGCCCCGAGAACTACAAGGTGCAGGTGGCGGCGGACGTGGATTTCTCCCATGTCGAGCAGACCGCCGAGAGCTACACGCCCAACGGCAATCCGGCCAACGCCAGCATCCGCAGCCAGCAGAGCAGCGAGACCGCCAACGTCAACCAGGCCACGGGCGGCGTCCCCGGCGCTCTCACCAACCAGCCGCCGGTGCCCGCCACCGCTCCCCTCACCACGCCCAACGTGGGCGGCACGCCGGGGCAGACGGCGCGGCCGGGCGAGCCCGGCAAGCTGGAAGCAGCCGGCATCACGGCGCCCCTGCAGACCGCCGGCCACCCGGTCAGCACGGCCAAGAACGCCACCATCAACTACGAGATCGACAAGACGGTGCGCTACACCAAGCAGGCCCTGGGCACCGTCCGCCGCCTATCCGCCGCCGTGGTGGTCAATCACCGCAAGGAACCCGGCAAGGACGGCAAGCTGGTCGCCAAGCCCCTGCCCGAAGCGGAGATGAAGCAGATCAACGACGTGGTGCGCGAGGCCATGGGCTTCAGCAAGGACCGCGGAGACACACTGTCCATCGCCAATTCGCCCTTCACGGCGCCGGAGAAGACCGAAGTGTCCATCCCGCTGTGGAAGGACCCCGAAAATATTGCCTTCGCCAAGGAACTGGCCAAGTACCTGCTGATCGCCGCGGTCATCGCCTACCTGCTGATCAAGGTGGTGCAGCCCATCATCCGGACCATGTTCCCCTCCGCTGCGGAAATCGCCGAGGCCGAGCGGGAAGCGCTGGCCCTGGCCGGCGGCCTGCCGGGGGTCGAGGAGGGCGAGGAGCACGTGGAGATCAACCACTACGCCGCCAAGGTCGAGAAGGCCAGGGAGATCGCCCAGAACGATCCCAAGGTAGTCGCCAACATCATCAAGGACTGGATGGGCGCCAATGGCAATGCCTAACGACGAAGGTCTGGAAAAGAGCGCCACGCTGCTCATCGCCCTCGGCGAGGACCACGCCGCCGAGGTATTGAAGCGCCTCGGCCCCCGGGAAGTGCAGAAACTCGGCCACGCCATGGCGGCCCTGAAGTCGGTGCCCCGGGCCAAGGTCGAGGCCGTCCTCGACGAGTTCCACCGCACCGTGGACGAGCAGGCGGCGGTGCATGTGGACACGGACAACTACATCCGCTCCGTGCTGACCAAGGCCCTCGGCGACGACAAGGCCTCCAACCTCATCTCCCGCATCCTCCAGGGCGGCGAGACCTCGGGCATCGAGGGCCTGAAGTGGATGGACGCCTCCACCGTCGCCGACCTCATCCGCAACGAGCATCCCCAGATCATCGCCACCATCCTGGTGCACCTGGAGCGCGACCATTCCAGTGAAATTCTCAACCATTTCACCGAGCGCCTGCGGAACGACGTGGTCCTGCGCATCGCCACCCTGGAAGGCATCCAGCCGGCGGCCCTGAAGGAACTGAACGAGGCC
>DATFAA010000042.1:0-19132 GCA_035255045.1 Rhodocyclaceae bacterium
AGTATTTCTTTTTGTATGGTCATTCTTTTCATGTGTTAAACGGATTTCATTGTTTTCAAAATCAACATTCTTCCAGAAAAGACCTTTATCCTGATTGATTTCATTTCCATGCTTATCATGCATTGCTTTCGGCAATACTTCACCAATACGAAAAGTTAAATCAAGACAAAGCAAAACAACATTCTTGATTGAAGGGCGGTATTTTTCAATTGCTGCCAACAATTTTTCTTTTTCGTCTTTACTTTCCCAATACCGTTCAACTGCATTCTTTGGTGTATCAATTTTTACACCAAGAACAGGATTGGTAAGACTAAACAGCCATTCACTATTAGCATGTTTAAAAAGCATACTTAATAATGCAAAGTTGTTCTTTTGTGTTGAAAGTGCATATCCTTTTTCTTCAAGGTAATCACGATAATCTTTTACATTCTTCTTGGTGATATCCTTAATTAGTTTATGTTTGCCAAAATATTCAACAATGTGCGGAATTCTGTATTTATTTTCACTATATGAAGCCATCTTCTTATAGTGTTGTTCAAGAAGCAAATTCAAACCTTCTTCAAGGGTCATAGTTTCTTGACTGGTGTCGAATTTTCCACCATGTTGCTTCTTATGTTCAAGAAGTCGTTCTTCTTCTTTTTTAGCCCATGCTTCGGCTTCTTTGTATGTAGGACAAGTGTTTGTTAATTTAATAACATTACCTTCCTTGTCCTTCAATTTTATTTGAATTTCAAAAGCAGTTTCTAACTGAACAATCTTTGCTTTTGGATTCGGATTGTCTTCAAGATACTTTGTTGCTTGTGATTTCAGTCTGAATTTTGCAAGTTCTTTGTTGCCAACCATGACAACCCAAGGACTGCGATTTGCTATTGATGCCATGTCCAGAACCTTTTAAATTGTGGTTGTTCATCCCAACCTGCCTTCCCAAAAGTTTGGGAAAAGCGATGTTGGTCTGCTACCTAACCCTGTATCATTCGCACCTTTCAACCTTCCAAGACTATCACCAGTTTGGGAAATAGTTTGGGAAAATAGTGTGGTGCAAAGTTGCAGGGCTAGTAAAGTATTGATTGGTAAGGGAAATTAATTTCCAGCCTTCATCGACACTTCACATTTAGGTTCTGGCGCCGCAAGGCGTGGGGGTTCGAGTCCCTTCCTGGGCACCACGGCATGATTCAGGGCCGTCCGACGCAGTACGCCAAACCCGCCCAAGTGCGGGTTTTTTGTTGCCCTTTCCTCCGCCCAAGGCCAGCCCCGTCCGGGTCGCGCCACCCCGTCCTTCACAGCATCGCGCCGGGAAACCAGGGGAGTTCCGTAAATAAGAAAATTAGCGTATGCTAATTAACCATAACAACAACAGTTTCACATTCAGCAACGTGGAGGAGCGTTCATGGCGAAGATTGTCATACTTGGAGCAGGCATTTCCGGTCACACGGCAGCTCGTTACCTGGACCGCTGGTTGGGTAAGGAGCATCAGATAGTCGTGGTTTCACCCAACGCCCGATGGAATTGGATTCCGTCCAACATCTGGGTCGGCGTCGGGCAGATGACCGAAGAGGATGTCACTTTTGACCTGGCGCAGGTCTATCGGAAGACCAATATCGATTTCCGGCAGGCCCGCGCCGTATCCATCCATCCGGAAGGCGATGGCGGCCACCAGAGCCCATTCGTCACCGTCGAGTACACATTGCCGGGGAAGGAGGGGACGATCGAACGCGTCTCCTACGACTACCTGGTCAACGCCACCGGACCCAAGCTCAACTTCGGCGCCACCGAAGGGCTGGGACCCGAGCACGGGCATACGGTTTCCGTCTGTACCGCCAGCCATGCGGTCGAAGCCAACGAAAAACTGCAGCACATCGTCGAAGCCCTGAAGCGGGGCGAGCGCAAGACCCTGGTGATCGGCACGGGGCACGGCACCTGCACCTGCCAGGGCGCGGCCTTCGAGTACATCTACAACGTCGACCACCTCCTGCGGGAAGCCGGGGTGCGTGACCTGGCGCGCATCGTCTGGATCAGCAACGAATACGAGCTGGGCGACTTCGGGATGGGCGGCGTCCATATCGAGCGTGGCGGCTACGTGGTCAACGGCAAGACCTTCGCCGAATCCCTGATGGTGGAGCGCAACATCGAGTGGGTCGTCCGGGCCCACGTCAAGAAGGTCGAGGCCGGCAAGATTCACTACGAGACCCTGGACGGGCAGTTCCACGAACTGGAATTCGACTTCTCCATGCTCATACCGCCCTTCGCTGGCGTCGGCCTCAAGGCCATCAATGCCGCGGGCGAGGACATCACCAGCCAGCTGTTCGCACCGAGCGGCTTCATGAAGGTCGATGCCGACTACTCGCCGCGCCCCTATGCCGAGTGGAGTGCTGACGACTGGCCCAAGACCTACCAGAACCCGACCTACCGGAACCTGTTTGCCGTCGGAATCGCCTTTGCGCCGCCGCACCTGATCAGCAAGCCGATGCAAAGCGCCAACGGCACGCCCATCAATCCGGCGCCGCCCCGTACCGGGATGCCGTCGGCCAAGATGGCGATGGCGGTGGCCGAGAGCATCCGTGACATGGTCAATGGCGCCAAGGCGCCGACGCGGACGGCCTCCATGGCCCGCATGGGAGCGGCGTGCATCGCTTCGACCGGCTCCCATCCCTTCCGGGGGACGGCCGCCACCATGACGGTTTTCCCTGTCGTGCCCGACTTCGGGAAGTATCCGATGTATGGCCGGGACCTGAATCTGACCTTCGGAGAGATCGGCCTGGCCGGGCACTGGATGAAATCCCTGCTTCACCACACCTTTATCTACCAGGCCAAGATGCAGCCGGGCTGGTGGCTCCTTCCCGACTGACACTATCCATACGAGGCCAGACATGATGAAGATCGCAAACAAGGAGCCCTACCAGCAGGCTTACTATCCGCCAGCCCCGACCACCTTCACCCGGCTCATGCGGACGTCCTTCCTATGGCAGGCGGTGCGTTTTCTGGTGATCAACCTGAAGATGTTGAAATTGATGCGGAATTCCCACTAATTCCGGGGTGCCACCCGCCCTGCGGGGCGGGTGGTTGCCGGGCTGCAATCAACAGCGGCCGCCCGGGAATAATCCCGCCCTAAACATTAGAATATGCGAATATTCGCGAATGCCTTAAGACGGTCCATACGGCTAGGAACGCGAACATGAACTCAATAGATAAGGAACGTAAGATGAAGCGCCTGCATCTGGTGGCATTCGCCTCTCTGGCTGCCCTGACCACCCTGCCTGTGGCCTCGGCCTCCCAGGGAGCGCCCCTGGCCACGGTCAGCGTGCAGGGCTCGGCGGAAGCGGTGAACGAAGCCGGTCTGGACGCAGTGGTCGAGGCCGTTCGCCAAACCACTCTGGCCTCCCAGGTTGCCGGCGCCATCGTGGCGCTGAACGTCAAGGCGGGCGACCGCGTCAAGGCAGGCCAGGAACTGGTCCGCATCGACGCCCGGGCGGCGCAGCAGGGGGTCGCCGTCAGTGCTTCCCAGGTCGAGGCCGCCAAGGCTCAGCTCAAGGTCACCAGCCGGGAACTGGAACGCCAGAAATACCTTCGCCAGAAGGAATACATCAGCGAGGCCGCCCTCGACCGCGCCCAGGCCCAGCTGGAGGCCGCGCAAGCCCAACTCAACGCCCTGAAATCCCAGACCCAGGCGGCGCAGACCCAATCGGGCTTCTTCGTCATCAGCGCCCCGTACTCCGGGGTGGTCAGCGAAGTGCCGGTTACCCTCGGCGACATGGCCATGCCGGGTCGGGCCCTGGTCGCCATGTACGATCCCACCGCGCTACGGGTCAGCGCGGCGGTGCCCCAGGCCATGCTGGGAGCGCTGGGCAGCAAGCTCGACGCCGTGCGCTACGAGGTGCCGGGCGGCTCGGCCCCGAAACCCGCCAAGGTCGAACTGCTGCCGACCATCGACCCCGCCACCCACACCGGCCGCATTCGCCTCACGCTTCCCCCCGGCCAGGCCGGCCTGGCGCCGGGGATGTTCGCCCGCGTCTGGTTGCCGGCCGCCGGCGACGCCAAGGGCGCGGAACGGCTTTACGTGCCCGCCGCCGCGGTGCTGCGGCGCGCCGAAATGGCCGGAGTGTACGTCGTCGATCCCCAGGGCAAGGTGCTGTTGCGTCAGGTCCGCCTGGGGCGTGCCGCCGGGGATCGCGTCGAGGTGCTGACCGGCCTGCGCGCCGGTGACAAGATCGCCGCCGATCCGCAGGTCGCCGCTCTGGCCGCGCGCTGAGGAAGAGCCCATGAGCAAGCACACCAAGCTCAATGTATCGGGGCGCATCGCCGCGCTGTTCCAGTCCGCCCAGGTCACCCCCCTGCTGGCCCTGGTGGCCCTGCTGCTGGGCGTCTTCGCCGTCCTGGTGACGCCGCGGGAGGAGGAGCCCCAGATCAACGTCACCATGGCCAACGTCATCGTTCCCTTCCCGGGGGCCGCGGTGCGGGAAGTCGAACAGATGGTGGCGATCCCGGCCGAACAGGTGCTGTCCCGGATCTCGGGCACTGAACACGTGACCTCCGTCTCCCGCCCCGGCGTGGCGGTGATCACGGTGCAGTTCAAGGTCGGCGTGCCGCGCAGCGAGGCCCTGGTCCGCCTCCATGACACCCTGCGCGACAACACCGACTGGCTGCCCAAGGGGCTGGGCGTCATGGAACCCCTGGTCCGGCCCAAGGGCATCGACGACGTTCCCATCGTCACCCTGACGCTGTACAGCAAGGACCCCGACACCGGCGCCTACGAACTCGAGCGCGTCGCCCACAGCATGGAAGCCGACCTCAAGCGGGTGCCCGGCACCATGGACGTCCAGACCGTCGGCGGCCCGAAGCGCGCCGTGCTGGTCCAGATCGATCCTTCCCGCATGGCCGGCTCCGGCGTCACGGTCAACGACCTGCGCATGAGCCTGCAGTCGGCCAACATGGGACTGCCGGTGGGCGACCTGCTGGCCGGCGACCGCAGCGTCGCCGTCGAGGCCGGGCCCTGGCTCGCCAGCGCCGAGGAAGTGGCCGAGCTGGTGGTCGGGACCCAGGACGGCAAGCCCGTCTTCCTGCGGAACGTGGCCGACGTGAAGGAAGGCCCGCTGCCGGCCGCCCGTTACGTCCGCTACGGCCTGAACGAGAAGGCGGGCGGCGGCGAGTATCCCGCCGTCACCCTGGCCATCACCAAGAAGCCGGGCGAGAACGCCATCGACATCGCCAATGCCGTGATGGCGCGGGTCGACATCCTGCGCGGCACCGTCATCCCCGATTCGGTCCAGGTGGCGGAAACCCGCAACTACGGCGCGACCGCCAACGACAAGGCGCAAAAGCTGATCCAGAAGCTGCTCTTCGCCACTGCCTCGGTGGTGGCCCTGGTGTTCATCGCCCTGGGTCGCCGCGAGGCCGCCATCGTTGGCGCCGCCGTCATCCTGACCCTGACCGTCACCCTCTTCGCCTCCTGGGCCTGGGGCTTCACCCTGAACCGGGTCTCCCTCTTCGCCCTGATCTTTTCCATCGGCATCCTGGTGGACGACGCCATCGTGGTGGTGGAGAACATCCACCGGCACCAGCAGCTGCAGGCCGGCAAATCCCTGGCGGAAATCATTCCCCATGCGGTTGCCGAGGTCGGCGGGCCGACCATCCTGGCGACCCTGACCGTCATCGCGGCGCTCCTGCCCATGGCCTTCGTGAGCGGCCTCATGGGCCCCTACATGAGCCCGATACCCATCAACGCCAGCATGGGCATGCTGCTGTCCCTGGCGATCGCCTTCGTGGTCACGCCCTGGCTCGCCCGGCTGTGGATGAAGGCGGTCCATGGCCATGCTGGCGGGCACCATTCGGCCACCGGCGTGGCGGCCAAGCTCGGCCCCCTGTTCGAGCGGGTTTTCGTGCCGCTGCTGGACCCCCGCTCCGGACCGCGCAACCGCAAGCTGCTGGGGCTCGGCATCGTCGCCCTGATCGGGCTCTCCGTGCTGCTGCCGGTGCTCGGACTGGTGCAGCTCAAGATGCTGCCCTTCGACAACAAGTCCGAGTTCCAGGTCGTGGTGGACATGCCGGCCGGGACGCCGGTCGAGGATACCGCCGCCGTTCTCCGCGAACTGGGAGCCTACCTCTCCACCGTTCCCGAAGTCACCGACTACCAGGCTTACGCCGGGACGGCGGCCCCCATCAATTTCAACGGCCTGGTGCGCCAGTATTACCTGCGGGCCGGCGGCGAAGTCGGGGACATCCAGGTGAACCTGCAGGGCAAGCATGACCGCAAGGACAAGAGCCATGCCATCGCCACCCGGCTGCGCCACGAACTGCAGGCCATCGGCCGGCGCTTCGGCGCCAACGTCAAGGTGGTCGAGGTGCCGCCGGGGCCGCCGGTGCTGTCGCCCATCGTGGCCGAAATCTACGGCCCCGATGCCGAAGGGCGCCGTACCCTGGCCAAGGCTGTGCGGGCGGTCTTCGAAAAGACCGACAACGTGGTCGATGTGGACGACAGCAGCATCGCCTCGGCGCCCCGCAAACTGCTGCTGGTCGATCGCCGCAAGGCCGCCGCCCTGGGGATTCCGCAACAGGCCATCGTCACCACCCTGCGCGCCGGCCTGGCCGGGGAAGAAAGCACCTGGCTCCACGACGGCAGCAAGTACTCGGCGCCGGCCCTGATCCAGCTCCCGGCCGAGCGCCACGGCGATCTCGACGGACTGCTGCAGCTGGCGGTGCGCAGCAGCTCGGGCCGGCTGGTGCCGATCCGCGAACTGGTCACGGTCAGCGACACCCTGCGGGAACAGCCGGTGATCCACAAGGACCTGCTCCCGGTCAACCTCGTGGTGGCGGACATGGCGGACAAGATCGACAGCCCCCTCTACGGGATGTTCCAGATGCGCGGCGACATCGCCGGGCTGCCGACGCCCGACGGCAGCAAGCTGGCCGAGTACTTCGTCAGCCAACCGGCCGACGCCTGGCGCGGCTACTCCCTCAAATGGGACGGCGAATGGCAGGTGACCTACGAGACCTTCCGCGACATGGGCGCTGCCTACGCCGTCGGACTGGTGCTGATCTACCTGCTGGTGGTCGCCCAGTTCGGCTCCTACCTCACCCCCCTGATCATCATGGCTCCGATCCCGCTGACCATTATCGGCGTCATGCCGGGCCATGCCCTGCTGGGGGCGCAGTACACCGCCACTTCGATGATCGGCATGATCGCGCTGGCCGGCATCATCGTCCGCAACTCCATCCTGCTGGTGGACTTCATCAACCTCCAGGTCGCAAGCGGAGTGCCGTTCGCCAAGGCCATCGTGCATTCGGCCGTCACCCGCGCCCAGCCCATCGTGCTCACCGGCCTGGCCGCCATGCTCGGGGCCTTCTTCATCCTCGACGACCCCATCTTCAACGGCCTGGCGATCTCGCTGATCTTCGGGATCTTCGTCTCGACCATCCTGACCCTGGTCGTGATCCCGACCCTGTATTACGCCGCCTATCGGCATCGATACGAACCCGCCTGAAAGTGAATGCAACGATGATTCACCGCACCCTGATTTCGGCAATCGCACTTTCCCTCGGCGCCGCGACGGCGGGCGCCACCGACCTCCTGCAGGTCTGGGAGGCCGCGCGCCGGCACGATCCCCAAGGCGCCATCGCCGACGCCGCCCGCGCCGCGGGCGCCACCCGGCGCGACCAGGCCTCGGCCCTGTGGCGGCCGACGGTGGGTCTGTCCGGCGCCGCCGGCCGTGCCAATGGGGAATCCCGCATGAACGGCGCCCAGTTCTCGGCCCCCGGCTTTCCTGCGGCGGGCGTGACCGGCGTCTCCTTTCGCACCTCGATCGAAGGCGGCAACCTGACCCGCTGGACCGTGGGCGTGAAGCAGCCCCTCTACGACGCCGAGCGCTGGGCCCAGCGTCGCCAGTTGAACCTGGCGGCGGACGCGTCGGAGGTCGAGTGGCAGGCTGCGCAGCAGGAATGGATGCTGCAGGTGGTGCAGCATTACTTCGACGTCCTGCTGGCCGAGCGCCGCCTGGCCCTGCTCGAGGGGCAGAGGAAGGCGGCCGAGCGGGCCTACGACGAGGCCCAGGACCGCTACAAGGTCGGCGATGCCCCGGTCACCGACACCCACGAGGCCGCGGCGCGGGCCCGGGCTCTTCAGGCCCAGGCACTCACGGCAGCCAACGACCTGGAGCTGGCCCGCATCGCCTTGTCCGACAGCACCGGCCTGCCCGCCGAGCCGCTGGACCTGCAGCCGCCCGCGGACGGCTTCAAGGCGAGCCAGCCGGAGCCTATCGCCCAACTGTTGACCCAGGCCACCCAGGCCAATCCCATGCTGCGCCTGATGCAGTCCCAACTCGATGCCGCCCTGGCCGAGGTGGACAAGCATCGCGCCGCCGTATCGCCGACCGTGGACCTGGTCGCCCAGGCCAGCCGGGAAAGCCTCAGCGGCTCGGGCGACTTTGGCCAGGCCAGCAACACCCAGAGCCAGCAGATGGTGGGTGTGGCCCTCAACGTCCCCCTCTATACCGGCGGCTGGCGTAGCGCCAAGCATGAGGAGTCCCTGCGGCTGGTGGATAAGGCCCGTGCCGAACTCGAACGCGCCCGCCTGCAGGTCGGTCAACTGACGCGTTCGGCCTGGCTCGCCTTGCAGAGCGGCGAGGCCCGGCTGAGTGCGCTGGAGCAGTCGCTGACCGCCAGCCGGGCACGTCTGGACGCGACCCGGGTCGGTCACCAGGTGGGCGATCGCACCACCCTCGATTTGCTCAATGCCGAAAGCGATGCCGCGGCTGCCGAACTTGGCCTGCTGCAGGGCCGCATCGACGTCGTCACCAACCGCCTGCGCCTGGATGCAGCAACCGGGCGCCTTGACCAGGAAAGTTTGCTGGCCGCCAACGCCAGCCTGCAGCGCTAACCCAGGAGGTGTTTATGACCGCAACGAAAACCGTCGAGCGCCTGCTCGTCATCGATGTCCGCTCCCCGGGGGAGTTCGTCTCAGGACATGTGGAAGGGGCAATCAACCTGCCCCTGACCTGCTTCGCCCAGGAAATTCCCCGCGTGGCTCCGGACAAGAATGCTCCGATCGTCCTCTATTGCGCCACGGGACGCCGATCCGGCATGGCCTGTTCCTTCATGGTGCAGAACGGCTATACGCAAGTCAGCAACGGCGGAGGCGCCGCCTCGGTGGCGGGGGGGCTTCGGCGCCCGATCGTTCAGGGCTGACCAAAGGAGCCGTCTCTCGCGAGCTGACGGGAAGGGCCGGGAAAACCGGGCCGGAGCCGGCTTCCGCGGCGAACCGCTGTGGATACTACGTATACCCCGGCCCAGTCCCCATGGATACCATTCCCTCCAGTGGCATAACTGAATGGTATGTGGTGGATTCCCTAGCCTCTCTCCTGCTCCTGTGCGCGGTCGGGCTCCTGCTTTTCGTCGGGGTGCTGGTCGTTCTGGTTCCCCGGTTCGCCAAGGAATGACAGCCTCCTAGGCCGCCTTGCGCCGAGACTCCAGCCGGTCGAGGAGGTCGTTGGCCACGTCCTCCAGTTCGGCCTGGCTGATGCCGAAAAACTCCGCCACCGGGCCCTTGCCCTTGGCCCATTCGCCGTCTTCCCGCACCCGCAGGAACAGGTTGACCGTGCGCTCCGCCACGAGGCCGATACCGATCAAGGTGCTGGCTTCCTTGTCCAGCCGGTCTTCCACGCAGATGCCGTATTCATGGTGGAAGAGGATGGCGTCCCGGACGGTGGCAGGCATGCCCCAGTTGCGCAGCAGCAGATGGCCGACGACGGCGTGGCTGGTGCCGTGGCGTTCGTCCTCGACCCTGGTGAACAGCCCCTCGCCCAGGGCGTTGGCGGCCTTGAGGGTGTCCCGGTAGTCAGCGAAGCGCCGCATCAGGATGGGGATGCCGCAATCCCGGAAGAGCCCGAAGGTATACGCCGTGTCGTGCTGGGTGCCGGGGAAGGTGGCCGCCAGCCAGGCGCAGACGCCGGCGGAGTAGGTGGCGTTGTCCCAGAAGCGGGGCATGATGGCCTGCTGCCGGGTGCTGGACAGGGATTTCCGCAGCACCTCGCTGACCACCAGGTTGAGCACGTTCTTGAAGCCCAGGAACTGCAGGGCCTGCTTGATCGACCCCACCCGGGAGCCGCCGAACAGGGGCGAGTTGGCGCACTTGATGACCCCCGCCGCCAGGGCCACGTCCAGGCTGATGAGTTCGATGATGCGGTTGGCGCTGGCGTTGGGGCGCCCCATTTCCTCGGTCAGGGAAGCCAGGATGGCCGGGCAAGGGGGGATTTCCAGGCGGCCCAGGAGCTGCTGGACACGGGCTTCGTCGCTTTCCTGCATGGCGTTCTCCTATTCCGGACCCCGCGTCGAAGTTCCCGGCCGATGCCGCCGGCAAGCGGCGGTTCTTCGTTGTGCTGGCAAGTTAGCATCGCCATGACATCGGAAAAATCCGACGAAGCATCTACTTGCCCGTGGGGCAAGACCGGAGGAGCGTCAGGGGAGCGGGGGCGGCCCTACGGTAGGGGCCCCGGGGGTGGTCAGTCGGTCAGGTACTCGGCCAGCATGCCGGAGGTGCGGCGCAGGCGCTTGGACAGGAGCCGGGCCAGGGAGAACATGAAGCGGTAGGCGATGGGGCTGCATTCCGCCGCCAGCTTGGCAAGCCCCTCGTGGTTGATGGTGAGGAATTCGCAGGCGGTGTCGGCGACGCACTGGGCAGAGCGCCGTTCCCGGTCGAGGAGGGCCATCTCGCCGATGACCCGTCCCTTGCCCTCGTAGGAGAGCAGGTGGCGGCCGTTCTCGCCGCTCTTGTAGATGGATATGCGGCCTTCGATCAGGATGAGCATGAAGCTCCCCGGGTCGCCCTCGTTGAAGATGACCTCGCCCTTGGGGACGCTGCTCTGGCCCAGGTAGCGGCTGAGGACTTCGAGTTCCTTGTAGGAGAGTTCCTGGAAGATATCCAGGCCATCGATGAGGTCGGCGATCTGCTGGCTCACGGCGCACTCGTGGGCGTTGGTGGAGGACGGGCAAAGTAACCCTTGATCCCTGGCCTGTCAAACCTTCCCAGGGGGCGGAACACCGCCGCCGGCTGCCGCTCGAAGCTCGTATAGGGACTGCGACTCCAGGGCGGAAGGGCATCGGCGGGGCAAGCATGCGGATTACCCAGAGCGACACCATATCTCAGCAAAGGAACCCGCGGGCCGGCTCCCGGGGCCGCAGCGGCCGCGGCGCTGCCCCGGCGGTTGCGGCGCAGCGCCGGCTGCCGGTGGGCGCCGATCTCCTGCCGGCGGGAGGCGTCCATTTCCGCCTGTGGGCTCCCCGACGCCGGCGGGTGAGCGTCGTCCTCGAGGGCGGGGACGGAGCGCCGGCGGAAATCGAGCTGGCGCCGGAGGAGGGCGGCTACTTCGCCGTCTGGTGTCCCCAGGCCGCGGCCGGGACCCGCTACCGCTACCGCCTGGACGGCGGCGATCTTTTCCCCGATCCCGCTTCCCGCTTCCAGCCGGAGGGGCCCCACGGGCCCTCGGAGGTGGCGGACCCCGCCGCCTTCCCCTGGAGCGACCAGGGCTGGCGGGGCCTCCCCCTGGCCGGCCAGGTGATCTACGAAATGCACATCGGCACCTTTACCCGGCAGGGCACCTGGGCGGCTGCCGCGGCCGAACTGCCGGCCCTCGCCGAACTGGGGGTGACGGCCCTCGAGGTCATGCCGGTGGCGGACTTCCCGGGGCGGTTCGGCTGGGGCTACGACGGCGTCGCCTTCTTCGCCCCCTGTCACCTCTACGGCACCCCCGACGATCTCCGGCGCTTCGTGGACCGGGCCCACGGCCTCGGCCTCGGGGTGCTCCTGGACGTGGTCTACAACCATTTCGGCCCGGACGGCTGCTACCTGCGGGAGTTCGCCGAGCAGTACTTCAGCGTCCGGCACAAGAGCAACTGGGGCGACACGCCCTGCTTCGACGAGCCGGGGGCCGGCCCGGTGCGGGAATTCTTCCTGGCCAACGCCGGCTACTGGATCGACGAATACCACCTGGACGGCCTGCGCCTGGACGCCACCCAGAGCATCCACGACGATTCCGAACCCCATTTCCTGGTGGAGCTGGGGCAGCGGGTGCGGGCCGCGGCCCGGGGGCGGGGCACCCTGGTGGTGAACGAGAACGAGCCCCAGCACGCCCGCCTGGTGCGGCCTCCCGAGGCCGGCGGGCTGGGCCTCGACATGATCTGGAACGACGACTGGCACCATGCCGCCGTGGTGGCCCTGACCGGCCAGGACGAGGCCTACTTCACCGACTACCGGGGCCGGCCCCAGGAGTTCGTCTCGGCCGCCAAGTACGGCTTCCTCTTCCAGGGCCAGTGGTACCGCTGGCAGTACCAGCGGCGGGGGACGCCCACCTTCGACCTGGAGCCCGCCCGCTTCGTGCACTTCCTCGCCAACCACGACCAGGTGGCCAATTCCGGCCGGGGCGAGCGGCCCCACCGCCTCACCAGCCCCGGCCGCTGGCGGGCCCTGACCGCCCTCCTGCTGTTGGGCCCCCAGACCCCCATGCTGTTCCAGGGCCAGGAATTCTCGGCCTCGGCGCCCTTCCTGTTTTTCGCCGACCACCATCCCGAACTGGCCGAACTGGTGGAAAAGGGCCGGCGGGAATCGGTGGCCGAGTTCGCCAACCTGGCGCTGCCGGAGGTCTGCGCCGGGATAGCTGCCCCCCACGACCCGGCCGCCTTCGAGGCCTGCAAGCTGGACCACGGCGAAAGGGAACGTCCCGGCCACCGGGAGGCCTGGCTGCTGCACCGGGATCTCCTGCGCCTGCGGCGGGACGACCCCTGTTTCGCGGCCCAGCGCCGGGGCGGGCTGGACGGCGCCGTCCTCGGCCTGGAGGCCTTCGCCCTGCGCTACTTCGGAGCGGCGGGCGACGACCGCCTCCTGGTGGTCAATCTGGGCAGCACCCTGCACCTGGACCCGGTGCCCGAGCCCCTGCTGGCACCGCCCCTGGGGGCCCGCTGGCGGGTCCTGTGGTCCAGCCAGGATCCCGGCTACGGCGGCATCGGCACCCTGGCCCCGGATGCCGCCGAAATGGAGCGCGACATCCCCAACCGGGACGAGCCCCGTCCCCGGGAGAACTGGCGCATCCAGGGGGAGACGGCCCTGGTGCTGGCCCCGGAACCCATCGCGAGGTCCTGACCATGAGCGATCCCCTGGCTTCCATCGTCCATACCGTGCCCATGGCCACCGACCAGCCCACTGCCCTGGCGGAAAGGGAATGGCTGGTCACCAACGGCATCGGTGGCTACGCCTCGGCCAGCGTCCCCGGCCTGGCCACCCGCAAGTACCACGGCCTCCTGGTGGCGGCGCTGCCCAATCCCCTGGGGCGGATGGTCATGCTCAACCACCTGGCCGAATACATGGCCACCCCCGGCGGCGCCAGCATCCAGTTGAGCGGCGAGGAACTCACCGGGCGCCGGCTCATCCTCCCCGGCGTCGAACATCTCCAGGAATTCCGCCTGGAGGCCGGGCTGCCGGTGTGGGTCTTCGACGTGGACGGCACACGCCTCGAAAAGCGGATCGTCATGCCCCACCGCCAGAACACGACGGTGGTCATGTACCGCCTCCTGGCCGGGGAAGCGCCGGTGCGGTTGGACCTGCGGCCGGCGGTGCATTTCCGCCACTACGAGCACGACGTCACCGGGCCCCTGCAGGCGGACTACCGGATCACCCTGGGCGAGGCCTACGAGATCACCTGCGCCGATGCGCCCACGCCGCTGCGCTTCAAGCTCTGGGGCATGGACGGCGCCTTCTCCCAGGACGCCTGCGAGCTGGCGGAGCTGCACTACCGGGTGGAGGAGGACCGGGGCTACGGCCACCAGGGGCGGCTGTGGAGCCCGGGCTGCTTCTCGGTGCGCCTGGCCCCCGGGGAGACGGCGGCCCTCATGGTGTCCACCGAACTGCTAGACGTCATGCTGGCCATGACTCCGCCCGAAGTCCTGGCTGCCGAGCAGGAGCGCCGCCGCCGGCTGCTGCGTTCGGCCCCGGGCTCGGCCCGGCACGGCGTGGCGGCGGAACTGGTGCTGGCCGCCGACCAGTTCGTCATCACCCCGGTGGGGCGGCGGCGGGACGCCGCCCGGGCGGTGGCCGAGGGGGACGAGATCCGCAGCATCATCGCCGGCTACCACTGGTTCACCGACTGGGGCCGGGACACCATGATCAGCCTCGAAGGCCTGACCCTGACCACCGGCCGGGCCCGGGAGGCGGGCAGCATCCTGCGCACCTTCGCCCACTACGTGCGGGACGGGCTGCTGCCCAACATGTTCCCGGACGGCAGCAACGAAGGCCTCTACCACACCGCCGACGCCACCCTCTGGTTCTTCCATGCCGTGGACCGCTACCACGCCGCCACCGACGACGACGCCATGCTCCGGCGCCTGCTGCCGACCATGACCGACATCGCCGAGCGGCACCTGCGGGGCACCCGCTTCGGCATCGGCGTCGATGCGGACGACGGCCTCCTCAAGCAGGGGGCGGAGGGCTACCAGCTGACCTGGATGGACGCCAAGTGCGACGGCTGGGTGGTGACTCCCCGGCGGGGCAAGGCGGTGGAGATCAACGCCCTCTGGTACAACGCCCTCTGCATCCTGGAGGGCTGGACCCGGCGCCTGGGCGACGGCGCCCGGGCCGACCAGTGGGCCGAGCACGCTGCCCGGGCCCGGGAATCCTTCAACCGGCGCTTCTGGTACGAGGAGGGGGGCTACCTCTACGACGTGGTGGACGGCGTCGACGGGGACAGCGCCGAATGCCGGCCCAACCAGGTGTTCGCCATTTCCCTGTCCCATCCCGTCCTCGACGAGAAGCGCTGGGCCAGCGTCCTGAAGGTGGTGGAGGAGCGCCTGCTGACCCCGGTGGGGCTGCGCTCCCTGGCCCCCGGCAGCGAGCACTACGCGCCCCGCTACTTCGGCACCCTGCGGGAGCGGGACGCCGCCTACCACCAGGGCACGGTCTGGGGCTGGCTCATCGGCCCCTGGATCGACGCCTGGAAGAAGCTCCACCCCGACGACCCGGCCGGTGCCCGCCGCTGGCTGGAGTCCCTGCTGGTCCACCTGGACGAGTTCGGGGTCGGCTCCATCGCCGAGATTTTCGACGCCGAGGCGCCCTATACCCCCCGGGGCTGCATCGCGCAGGCCTGGAGCATCGCCGAGGTGCTGCGCCAGTTGGTGGCGTGCACCGAGTCGGAGGGCGTGCGCGGAACGCCGGCCCGGGGGCGGCGCTCCAAGCGTTCGGCATCCCGCTGATTCCGCCTTCGAGGCGCGGCAGCGACCATCAGAGGAGAAACCATGAAGCTCTACTACGCCCCCGGCGCCTGTTCCCTGTCGCCCCACATCGCCCTCCTGGAAGCCGGCATGCAGCCGCAGATGGTGAAGGTGGACCTGAAGACCAAGAAGACCGAGGCCGGCGAGGACTACACCGCCGTCAATCCCAACGGCTACGTGCCGACCCTGGTCCTGGACGACGGCAACACCCTGACCGAGGGCCCGGCCATCGTCCAGTACATCGCCGACCAGGTGCCCGACAGGAAGCTCGCTCCCCCCAACGGCACCCTGGAGCGCTACCGCCTGCAGTCCGCCCTCAATTTCATCACCGCCGAGCTGCACAAGACCTTCGGCGCCTTCTTCAACCCCCTGGCCGGGGATGACTGGAAGCAGGCGGCCCGCACCATCCTCGACCGGCGCCTGGGCTACGTGGACGGCAAGCTGTTGGCCAACGGCCCCTACGCCCTGGGCGAGCAATTCACGGTGGCCGACTGCTACCTGTTCACCATCCTGCGCTGGTGCCAGCCCATGCAGATCGACACCTCGTCCTGGCCGCGCATCCGGGAGTACATGGGCCGGGTGGCGGCCCGCCCGGCGGTGCAGGAGGCCCTCAAGGCGGAAGGCCTGACCTGATCCTGCATGGATAGCGGCTTCTACTCCGCGGTCCTGTTGCTTTTCCTGGTCCTGGACCCCTTCGGCAACATGCCCATCGTTGCCGAGGCACTGCACCACGTCCTGCCCAAGCGCCGCAGCTGGGTGGTGCTGCGGGAGTGCGCCATCGCCTATGGGGTGCTGCTGATCTTCCTGTTCTTCGGGCAGCGCCTCATGGGGCTCATGAAGCTGTCCCAGACCTCCCTGGGCATCGCCGGTGGCGTGGTGCTCTTCCTCATTGCCCTGCGCATGATCTTCCCGGCCCCGGGGGGCATGTTCGGCGAGGCCATGCACGGCGAGCCCCTGATCGTGCCCCTGGCGGTGCCGGCCATCGCCGGGCCGTCCTCCATGGCCATGGTGATGCTCATGGCCTCCCAGGACCCGGGCCGGATCTGGGAATGGAGCGGCGCCCTGACCCTGGCCATGGCCCTGACCGCGATCCTGCTGCTGGCGGCGGCCCGCCTGCTGGAATCCCTGGGGCCGCGGCTGGTGGTGGCCATGGAGCGCCTGATGGGGCTGGTCCTCAGCGTCCTGGCGGTGGAGATGCTGATGCAGGGCATCCGGGACTTCGTGCGTACCCTGCGTTAGGGCCAACTTACGCAAAAGGACTGAACTCCCGGACCGCTTCCCGAACAAATGGAAACGTCGGCAAGAATCCATGGTGCATCGAGAAGAAGAGCATGCGCCTCTGGCGGTGGGAGCCGCCCCCGATCAGCCCCGTTTCGTCACCAGAGACCTGACGACTCTGCGGGCCGCCGCCGGCGATACGTGAATCTTGACCATCCCGCCATCCGGTCGGTTGCCGGCTGGAAGGCGGGCGTTTGGACGGCTGTTTCCTGTCCCGAGCATAAGAATATGACCAGAGACCGACTCGAACTACTACGCGAGAATACCCGCCGGCTGTGTGCCGAGCGCAAGCTGAAAATCCTGCCCTATGGTCCCGCCTGGTGGGTCCTGGGCCACGGCGTCAGCCGGGTGTTCGCCGACCTGGCGGGAATTGGGCCCTCCGATCTGCGGCCCCTGCCGGTGTACGAGCGCTAGGGAGTGCCCTGGGCCGGCGGGGGATTCCCGCCTGCTCGAACCCTGTGCTAATATGCTGGCCTTCAGCGATCAGCTGGGGCGCGGAGTGGTAGTTCAGTCGGTTAGAATACCGGCCTGTCACGCCGGGGGTCGCGGGTTCGAGTCCCGTCCACTCCGCCAAAGAACACAAAAGGCGAACGCGAGTTCGCCTTTTTCATTTCATCTTTCTGGAAGAAGCGCCCGCCATGTTCGACGCAGTCCGCAACAACAAAAGGATCGTCCAGGTCTTCCTCGCCCTGATCACCCTGCCTTTCGCCTTCTTCGGCGTCGAGTCCTACATCCGCAACGTGGGCACCGGCGACGATGTGGCAAAGATCGGCGACATGAAGATCACCCAGCAGCAGTTCCAGCAGGCCCTGCGTGATCAGCAGGAGCGGCTGCGCAACCAGTTCGGCAACATCGATCCCAAGCTTCTGGACAATCCCCAGGCCCGCAAGGCCGTGCTGGACGACCTCATCGACCAGCGCCTGCTCGTCCTGGAAGCCAGCAAGAGCCGCCTGGCGGCGAGTGACGAGGCGGTGCGCCGCACCATCGGCAGCATCGAGGCCTTCCAGGACAACGGCAAGTTCTCTCCCGAGCGCTACGAGTCCCTGGTCAAGGCCCAGGGCATGACCCTCGCCGGCTTCGAGGCCCAGATCCGCCAGGACCTCACCCTCCAGCAGCTGGCCGGCGGCGTCGGCCAGTCGGGCTTCCTGCCTCGCACCGTCAGCGACCGCGTCCTCGCCCTGCAGGGCGAGAAGCGGGAAGTGCAGGAGCACCGCCTGCCGGTGGACGACTTCCTGGCCCAGGCGAAGCTGGAAGAGGGCGCCGCGAAGAAGTTCTACGACGCCAACAGCAAGCGCTTCGAGCTGCCCGAGCAGGCCAAGGCCGAGTACGTGGTGCTGTCCCTGCCCAACATCGAGTCCCAGGTGACGGTGAGCGACGCCGAGGTCAAGTCCTGGTACGAGGGCCACAAGGACCGCTACATGCAGCCCGAGGAGCGCCGCGCTTCCCACATCCTGATCGCCGCCGACAAGGGCGACAAGGCTCAGGCCAAGGCCAAGGCCGAGGAGGTGTTGAAGGAGGTCCAGAAGAACCCGGCCGCCTTCCCCGAGCTGGCCAAGAAGTATTCCCAGGACCCGGGCTCCGCCGCCAAGGGCGGCGACCTCGGCTTCTTCGGCCGCGGCATGATGGTCAAGCCCTTCGAGGACACGGCCTTCCAGCTCAAGGAAGGGGAGATCTCCGGCATCGTCGAATCCGATTTCGGCTTCCACATCATCAAGCTCACCGGCATCCATCCGGGCAAGGAGCGGCCGCTCTCCGAAGTGCGCGCCGACATCGAGGCCGACCTCAAGAAGCAGGCCGCCTCCCGCAAGTTCGCCGAGGCCGCCGAAGCCTTCAGCAACCTGGTCTATGAGCAGTCCGACAGCCTCAAGCCGGTGGCCGACAAGTTCAAGCTGGACGTCAAGCAGTCCGACTGGCTGACCCGCCAGCCCAACCCGGCCAACGGCCCCCTGGCCAACGAGAAGCTCCTCGGCGCCGTCTTCTCCGAGGACGCCATCAAGAACAAGCGCAACACCGAAGCCATCGAAGTGGCCCCCAACACCCTGGTGGCAGCCCGCGTCGTCGAATACAAGCCGGCCGCCCTGCAGCCTTTCGAGGCCGTCAAGGACAAGATCGAGGCCATGCTGAAGCGCCAGGAGGCCCAGGCCCTTGCCAAGCAGGCCGGCGAAGCCAGGCTGGCGGCGCTCAAGAAGGGCGAAGGGGACCAGGTTTCCTGGGGCGCTGCCAAGACGGTTTCCCGCCTCGACCCGGGCTCCGTGCCGCCCCAGGCCGTGCCGGCCATCTTCAAGGCCGATGCCGCCAAGCTGCCCGCCTACGCCGGCTTCGAGCTGCCGGGCGGGGGCTATGCCCTCTACAAGGTGGTCAAGGTGGAAGCCGGCGACAAGATGGACGATGCCCGCCGCCAGGCAATGGCCCGCCAGCTCGGCAACCTGGTCATGCAGGAAGACGTGCAGTCCTACCTGGCCGCCCTGCGGGCCCGCTACAAGGTGGAGGTCAACCAGGCTGCCCTGGAGGCCAAGGAGCGGTAAGCTCTTTTCGGACCCACCAACAAAAACGCCGACCACTGGGTCGGCGTTTTCATTTGGGGCAACCGCAGGCTCAGCCCGGCAGCGGCTCC
>DATFAA010000043.1:0-3622 GCA_035255045.1 Rhodocyclaceae bacterium
GCGCGGCCCTGCTTTGGGGCCTTGGGTACGCGGTGTACTTGAATCGCATCGGCAGCCACGGCTGGACGTCCACCCGGCGATGGCTGAAAACCTCCCTGGCGGTCTTTTCGGTCAGTTTCCTGGTGGCGACCGCCTTCAGGGAAGGCCCGGTGTTGTGGGCCCTGGCCAAAGGTCGCCTGGGTTCCCCGGAGGGCCAGTACCTGACCGGAGTCCTCTACCAGCAGGGAGGCAGGTTTCTCCAGCAGTCTCCGGAGCGGGCGGTGCCCGCCTTCCGCCGCGCGGCGGACCAGGGCCACACGCTCGCCCAGCTCGCCTTGGCAAACGCCTACCGCTACGGGTTGGGGACCCGCAAGGATCCAGCGGAGGCCCTTCGCTGGGCGGAGGCGGCGGCCCAAGGTGGGCATCCGCTCGCCATGGTTCTCGCGGGGGAGCTGCTCCAGGAATCCTCTCCGGCCGAAGCGGCCCCTTTCTTCAAGCGCTCGCTCCCGCTTCTCCGGGTCCAGGGCGAGGCCGGGGATGGCCAGGCCTGCTTCACCCTCGGCTTCCTGTACCGCCAGGGTTTCGGTGTGGTTCCGGATTCCGAAGAGGCCCTCTACTGGATGCTTCTGGCGAGAAGGCTCGGCATTTCCCCCCCGCAGGCCTTTGCCGTAGAGGCCTACGGGAAGAGCCTGCCCCCGGATCAGCAGGTCCGCGCCACGAGCCGAGCCCAGGCCTGGCTCCGGGCCCATGGGAGGCCGCAGGCGGGTCTCCCCATTCCTCCACCGGGCCCTCCGACGCAGTAGGGCAGAAATCTGACCCTCTGCGTCACTCACGTAACCCTTTCCGACCTGCCCCGGCTATCCACCGATCCTTTCTTGCCCGAAGGTGCTGGGATTTCAGGAGCCTCTCGGGAGGATTGGGAAATTGGCATAGGGATTGATATCTTTACACGCGGCCATCGCCCACAAGGAGACATCACATGAAGAACCAGAAGGGCTTCACCCTTATCGAACTGCTGCTCGTGCTTGCCATCATCGGCATCATCAGCGCCATCGCCATCCCCGCCCTGCTGGGCCAGCGTGAGGCCGCCCGCAACCGCGCCGCAGCTTCCAACGCCTCCAACATCGCCGGCGCCCTCCAGGTGGCCCTGGGCATCGTGGAAGACCAGCCGGCTGGCCAGCGCAGCGTTGCGGATCTGGATGCGGCTGTCACGGTCGGTGACACCCTGAATGCGATCGCGGCGCGCCCTGAGTACGCCAACATGAAGAATCCCTTCGACCAGACCCTGGCGGCCTATACCTTTGGCGCTGCTGCCGCCGCCCCGGGCGAAGTAGGACTGCTGGCCGCCACGGTGAACGGCCAGAGCGTGGTCCAGATCACCTACGGCACCAAGGTCAAGGGCGCCTTCACGTTGAACACTCTGCCCAAGACGCCGGAAAGCTCCCTGGCTCTGTAATTCGAAACCCTTGGGCTTCGGCCTGAATGGAGAGGGGCCGCACCTGTTGCGGCCCCTTTTCTTGTGCTTATTTCAACAAGTCTCACTCCCTTGGCATGGGTCTTGTTTCACCCTCCTCATCCATAGAATCCAGGAGCCGACCATGAGACGAGACACTGGATTCACCCTCGTCGAGCTTCTGCTGGTGCTGGCCATCATCGGCATCATCAGCGCCATTGCCATCCCGGCCCTGCTGGGCCAGCGCGAGTCCGCCCGCAACCGCGCCACCCAGGCCAATGCGGCCGACATTGCCGCTGCCATGCAGAACGCCCTGGATACCGTGGAGCAGCCCCAAGCGGAGCGCACCGCCGCCGACCTGGCCACGGCCACCACCATCACCGAGACCATGGCAGTCATGAAGGCCCGCTTCGAGTTCCTCAACATGAGGAACCCTTTCGACCAGACCAAGTACGCCTACACCTTCGGGGCGGCGGCCGCCATTCCCGGAGAGGTGGGTCTCGTACCCATCAACCCGAACGGTTCGTATGTCATCGAAATCACCTATGGGCTCAAGGTGCAGGGGGGCGTCCAGATCCACACCCTGGCCAGGACCCCGGAAAGTTCCCTGCCCCTGTGAAGCCGGCCCCCCGGCCCCGCGCCTATACTCGAATGACTGCTGAACGGTCCTGAGGCTCTGAAGGAGCTGCGATGAAAAAATCTCCCGCCACCCGAGGCTTCAGCCTGATCGAGCTGCTCCTGGCCCTTGCCATCATCGGCATCCTGGCCATGATCGCCATCCCCCGATTCAGCGGCGCCAAGGACTATGCCCGTCAGGTGGGTGATGCCCGCGCGAACGCCACCGCCCTTCGAATGGCCCTGGAAAACGTGAAGGCGGAAGCCGGGCTCTACCCGACCGCAGGCAACTATGTCTGGTTGCCGGATGGGACCGCCCCCGCCCTGACACCGCCCGTGTCCTTCACGATCAAAGATGCCAGCAAGATGAGGTTCACCCTGGCCATCAACGCGGACCGCCTGACCTACACCATCACGGCCGTCGATACCCAGAGCAACAAGCAGATGGTCAAGATCGATCAGAGCGGCGCAAACGTACCCTGAGCCCAGTGTTTCGCCCCACCCGGTGAGAGCCGGTTCAGTTGCTTGAGGCTCCGGACGGCCAGCGTGCCTGGATCTTCCCTGATACGCGCAGACGCCACGGCCTGAATGGCTGTGGCGTCTGCGCGTACGGCAACACACACGACACGGGGGAACCTCCAGTTCGAGGCCGGCCCTGCAATGGCCTTCGGTGGGAGTCCCGGGCAGGCATCCATGCACTGCGGCGGCCCCGCGGGTGCGGCCATGCCGAACCAGCCAAGGCCACGGCCGCTCTGGCTAGGAGCGCATGAGCGACAGATGCGTTGGATGAAGGAGCAGAAGACAGAGGGTGGACCGGGCGCCATCCAGCCGGGAATCCATGACCGGCGAAGCAAGCGACCGCTGGGTCGCAGTTCCTTCGCCTTCTTCCCGGGATTCGCAGCCAGGAAGCGACCCCGATGAAAGAGGTCACTCCTTCCCGAACACGTTGGCCAGGTTGAAGATGGGCAGGTACATGGCGACCACGATGAAGCCGATGATGCCGCCGAGCATGGCGATCATGATGGGCTCCATGAGGCTGGTGAGGTTGGCCACGGCGTTATCCACCTCGTCCTCGTAGAAGTCGGCCACCTTGGCCAGCATGGCGTCCAGGGCGCCCGTGGCCTCGCCCACGCCCACCATCTGCACCACCATGGGCGGGAAGACCTTGGTCTCCGCCAGCGGGGTGCTGATGTTGCGCCCCTGCTCCACGGCGTCCTTGGACTTGAGGATGGCGTTCTGGATGACCATGTTGCCGGCGGTGCGGGCCGTGATGTCCATGCCTTCGAGGATGGGCACGCCAGAACTGATGAGGGTGCCCAGGGTGCGGCAAAAGCGAGCCACGGCCACCTTGCGGAGCACATCGCCGATGATGGGGATCTTCAGCATGAGCGCATCGATCTGGAGCCGGCCCGCGGGCGTCTTGTAGTACTGGCGAAGGCCCACCACGATGAGGACCGTGGCCAGGATCAGGATCCAGCTGTAGTTGATGAGGGCGCTGGAGATGGCCATGCAGACGAGGGTGGGGAACGGCAGCTTGCTGCCCAGGCCGTCATACATGGCGGAGAAGACGGGGAT
>DATFAA010000044.1:0-48080 GCA_035255045.1 Rhodocyclaceae bacterium
TAGTAGGCCCGGATGCCGCGGTTGAAGTCGTCCCCGGCCAGGCTGTTGGTGGCGGCCAGCTTGGCGGCATAGCGGTCGATTTCCGGCTCGCCGCGCCGGCCCCGGGGGGCGGCTCCCACCAGGATGGAGAAGAGGTTGAACTGGCGCAGGGACCAGCTGAACTTGAAGTAGGCGTACACAAAGCTTCCGAGCAGCAGCACCAGTTTCAGTTCCAGCAGCTCCCGATTGGCGGTGGCGACGAAATGGAGGTCCGAGGTGATGCTGATGAGCCTGTCCGCCGTGCCGAGGGCGGCGAAGATGCCGGCGACGATGTAGATGGTGGTGTTGGCGTAAAAGGAGACGCTGCTCATCAGGTTGCCGATGAGGCTGGCATCGACGATGCGGATTTCCCGGGCGAGCATCTGGTAGGCCCAGTCCAGGCGGAAGTCGTGGCTCTTGCCGATGAGGCCGATGGAGCTCCAGCGGCTCTGTTCGGAAAACCAGGCGTAGCCCGCCCAGCAGAAGAAGTAGAGGGCGAGGGCGAACCAGTCGGCGGGGGTGAGGTAGGGGATGGCGTACATGCCGGCATCTTGCCACAAGAGCCTGCGAGCTTCAGCCCGTCGGCCTGTGGGGAGAACCGGGCAACTCGGCGCTCCCCTAGCGCGTCGTTACGCACTCGGCCAGGATGTGCGTGCGGTTCAGCGGGTGATCAGGGGAACGATATCCGAAGCGTGCTTCTTGGCCTGCTTCGCGGCCTTCTTTTCCTTGGGAGTCAGAACGGGTTGCTTCTTTGCTTCCTTGTTGCTGTGTCTTGTCTTGCCCATGACCATACTCCTCAATAACACCGGCGGATGCCGGGTGCTTCCCCAGTATAGGCCGATGCGGACAAAGCAGCTGAGGACGAGGAAGAAATAGGCGCTTCCGGCACTTCGCCCCTGATCGCTCGTCGATGCGCCTCGACAAGCACCGGCAAATTCTTCTGTCCTAATGGCGGTGAGCGCGCTTGTTATGGGGCTTTGCGATGGCTGGCTCGGGTTCTGCCGGCGGGTGGCGAACGACCACGACGGATTCGTCCGGCTCGAACCAGAACTCACCGTGAGGGCCTTCGAGGCGGCCCGTAATCAGCTGAATCAGTCCATCCACCGAATTGACCTGGGTGATGGCCTCCCAAGCATCGGTTGGGTGCTTGCTGGTGCCAAGGCCGTTGTAGATCATATCGCCGATCCTGACATCGCCAGCGGCTACAGTGATCCTGGTTGTCATGTCCAATTCACTCCTGAACCGCCCGCGGCTCGACCGCGGACCTCGCTTAGATCATGCACCCCTGTGATCATTCCCGCTACGGCATTTTGGGAAGCAATGAACCGAACGGGCGATCCCGGCCAGGCGCGGCCATTGTCCGAGAGGTCCACAGCGGATTTCGATGCCGCCCGTAGGGCTGGGCCTTGATGGCCGGATTCCGGCGATATAATCCATGCGTCATTTCCGGCCGGTTGCCCGCAGAGACCTTCCCACACCATGAACCCGCCCACCCGCAGCGAGGCCCAGCAGCGCGCCGACGACATCCGCGTCTTCCGCGGAGAACTCGCACGACTCGAAGCCGACGGCATCCTGCTGCTGTCCCCCGATCAACGGCGGGCCGTCGACACCCACCACGGCAGCCTGCTGGCGGACTTCGCCGCCGCCTTCGACATCGACCGCGACGTCAAGGCGCATCAGCTTTCCCTGGGCATGCGCGTCGCCTCCTTTCTCGGTGCCCTGGCCCTGGCGGCGAGCGTCTTCTTCCTGTTCTACCAGTTCTGGGGCAACTTCGCCGAGACGGCCCAGGTGGCCATCCTCCTGGGCGCGGCCCTGGGCAGCCTGGGCCTGACGGTGTGGATCCAAGGCCGCGATGCCTCGGGCTATTTCACCAAGCTCGCAGCCCTGGTGGCCTTCGCCTGCTTCGTGCTCAACCTCGTCATGCTCGGCCAGATCTTCAACATCACGCCGACGGACAAGGCCCTGCTGCCCTGGGCAGGCCTTGCCTTTCTCCTCGCCTATACCTGCGACCTGCGCCTGCTGCTGGCGGCGGGAATCTGCTGCATCATCGCCTACGTCTCGGCCCGGGTCGGCGAGTGGGGCGGGCTCTACTGGCTGGATGCCGGCAAGCGGCCCGAGAACTACTTCCCCGTCGCCGCGCTGCTCTTCGCCACCCCGATGGTCATTCCCCATCGGCGCTTCGCCGGGTTCGACGCCATCTACCGGGTATTCGGCCTGCTCTGCCTGTTGGTGCCGATGCTCATCCTCGGCCATTGGGGCCACGGCAGCTATCTGGACCTGGACCCCGATCTCATCGAGGGGGGATACCAGACTGCCGGCTTCGTCGCCAGCGGGCTGGTCATCAGGCTCGGCGCGCGCCGGTCGTGGAACGACACGGTCAACACCGGCATCACCTTTTTCGTCATCTTCCTCTACACCAAGTTCTACGACTGGTGGTGGGAGATCATGCCGAAATGGCTCTTCTTCCTGGTCGTGGGGCTGTCGGCCATCCTGATCCTGCTGGTGCTCAGGCGCCTGCGCGGCCGAGGAGCCCAACCATGACGCCGCGCCGGCTCACCCTCGGCATCGGCGCAGCCCTGATCCTCGCCGCCAACGCCGTCGCCCTGATCGGCGTCGCCTACAACCGCAGCGGCGAGCCCGAGAGCCGGTTGGAGCTGTCCCAGCGCGAGTTGGGGCGGCCCTGGAGCGGGTACCGCAACAAGGAAAACAGCGGCCTGTCCCTTGCCCTCGAGTGGCGCGTGCCCAGCCAGGATACCGAGTCCTACTACGCCTACTACGGCAGCCAGGGCGGCAGCCCGGACTGGCTGGACGAGAAGCGCCTGGCCGAGTTGGGCTTCGATGTCCGGCGGGCCAAGGGCGACGACGCTCGCCGCGACAAGTACCTCAGCCAGTCCGAGCGCCAGGTCCTGGTGGTCCTCGAACTGGCCGGGGCCGCCTGGCAGCAGGCGGTGGAGCGGGCCCGCCAGCGCCTCGTCCACCAGGAAGCGCTGCGCCAGGCCAGCCCCGGAGCCAAGGAACTGGTCGAGGCGGAAAAGCGGGCGCGGGAAGGGGTGGCCCGGGAGGAAAGCGACAACAGCCGGCTGTTCGCGGTCGACGTCGGCACCGATCTGGCAAGCCTGCGCGCCAAGTATCCCGACCGTGGCCGTTACGTGATCCTCCAGGGCAACCTGAGCCTGCACAGCGTCTTTCGCGACAAGAAGACGGTGATCACCGGCCATCTCGACAAGCTCAGCGGGGGCCAGATCAACGTGCCGCACGGGTTGCGGGCCCCCTTCGAAGCCATGCCGCCCCGGGACGGCGCTCCGGCAGGCAGGAAGCCGCTCTTCACGGCTACCGTGGCCGTCGGGCAAAGGCTGGAGCCGTGGATCGAGGCGGTGCGCGTACCTTGACAGGCCGGTTGCGTCCGGGACGCCGTACCTTCGTCGAAGCGGCGTTGGGCTTCATCGACACCCCTTCCGCGACACCGGGCCCGCCCTTTGCCTGTCCGATTTTTTCTGCTCCAATCCCGGCAATCCCGCACCTGGAGGCCTGCCTTGCCCGCCGCACCCTCGCCGCTCATCCTGCGCGACCTGGCCAAGTCCTATGGCCAGCGCATCGTCCTGGGGCGCATCGGCCTCGAACTCGAAGCCGGGGAATACGTGGCCATCATGGGCGAGTCCGGGGTCGGCAAGTCCACCCTCCTCAACCTCATCGCCGGCCTTGACCGTCCCGACGCCGGCACCATCCAGGTGGACGGCGCCGACCTCGGCCATCTCGACGACGACGGCCTGGCCCGCCTGCGGCGCCGCAGCCTGGGCTTCGTCTTCCAGGCCTTCCACCTGCTGCCCTATCTGAGCGTCGCCCAGAACATCGCCCTGCCCCTGGTCCTGAACGGCCACCCGCGGCCGGCCATCGACGAGCGGGTGGACGAGCTGCTGGCGGCGGTGGGGCTCCTCCGGCGGCGGGACGATTCCCCCCGCCAGCTCTCCGGCGGCGAGACCCAGCGGGTGGCCATCGCCCGGGCCCTGGCCCACCGGCCGCGGCTGCTCCTGGCCGACGAGCCCACCGGCAACCTGGACGCCGCCACCGGTGCCGGGGTGCTGGGACTGCTGCGGGAGTCGGTCAAGGAGGCCGGGGCGGCCGGCATCCTGGTCACCCACTCCCGGGCGGCGGCGGAAACCACCGACCGCATCTTCCATCTCACCGGGGACGCGCTCATCCCCCTGTGACCATGCCCAGCCTTTACCTGGCCCCCGAAGTGCGCCGCCTCGCCCTGGCCAGCCAGGGCTGGCGCGGCCTGGTGGCGGTCCTCGCCCTGGCCCTCGGGGTGGCCCTGGGCTACGGCGTCCATCGGGTCCACTCGGCGGCGGTGGCGGAAACCGAGGGCGCCGCCCGCCGCCTGGCCGGGCAGGCCGACCTGGTGGTGCGGGCCGTGGACGGCGGCATGGACGAGGCCCTCTACCCCCGGCTGGCGACCCGTCCGGAGGTGGCGGCGGCCAGTCCGGCCCTGGAACTGGAGGCCAAGGTGCCGGCCAAGGCCGACGACCGCCGGCGGGAGCGTCTGCGCATCCTGGGGCTCGACATCTTCCGGGCCAGCGAGCTGCAGCCCATCCTCGCCGCCCTGCCGGAGCCCACCGACGTCCTGCGTCCCGACCGCCTCTTCCTCAATCCGGCGGCGATGGCCTGGCTGGGGGTTCGCCCGGGGGACCGGGTGACCGTCCAGGCCGGGGTCCGGGAAGTGGCCCTGCAGGTGGCGGGGACCGTCGATTTGCCGGGCCGGCCCCTGGCGGTCATGGACATCGCCGGGGCCCAGGCCGCCTTCGGCAGCCTCGGGCGCCTTTCCCGCATCGACCTGCGGCTGCGGGAGGGGGTCGGGCAGGACCAGGCGGCGCGGGACCTGGCCTCCCTGCTGCCGGTCGGGGCCCGCATCGAGCTGCCTACCGCCCGGGCCCGCCAGGCGGCCGAATTCACCCGGGCCTACCGGGTCAATCTCGACATGCTGGCACTGGTGGCCCTGTTCACCGGCGGCCTCCTGGTCTTCTCCAGCCAGGCCCTGGCGGTGGTGCGCCGGCGCCGGCAGCTGGCGCTGCTGCGTACCCTGGGCCTCACCCGCCGGGAGCTGGTGGTTCTCCTCCTGGGGGAAGCGGCGGTCCTGGGCGTGGTCGGCGGCATCCTCGGGGTGGTGCTCGGCCAGGGGCTCGCCAACCTGTTGCTTGCCACCACCGGCGCCGACCTGGGGGGCGCCTATTTCCGCGGGCTGAACGCCCACGCCGCCCTCCATCTCCCCGCCGCCGCGGCCTTCCTGGGCCTCGGCACCCTGGCCGCCGTCCTCGGCAGCCTGGCGCCCGTCCTCGAAGTGGCGAAGGCCTCTCCGGCCCGGGCCCTGCGGGCCGGCGACGAGGAGGAGCTGTTCGCCCGTCACCGCTCCCCGTGGCCGGGGCTGGCCCTGGTCGCCCTGGGAGGGGCGGCGGCCGCCCTGCCGGCGGTGGCGCGGCTGCCCTTCTTCGGCTACGCCGCCATCGTCCTCTTCCTGCTGGCGGCCATCACCCTCCTGCCCTGGGTCGCCGCCCGCCTGCTGGACCTGGCGGACCGCCTGCCGCTGAACGGCTTCGCCCCCGCCCACCTGGCCCTGGCCCAATTGCGGGCGGCCGCCGGCCAGGTCTCCCTGGCCCTGGCGCCCCTGGTGGCGAGCGTGGCGGTGGCGGCGGCCATGGCCATCATGGTGGGTTCCTTCCGCCATTCCCTGGAGGACTGGCTCGATCGCCTGCTGTCCGCCGACATCTACCTGCGCACTGGCACCATCGGCGACAGCGCCTTCCTGCCCGCCGACGCCCAGGCCCGGCTGGCGGCCCTGGCCGGGGTGGCCCGCATCGAGTTCAGGCGCAGCCTGAACCTTTCCCTGGACCCGGAGCGGCCGCCGGTGGCGCTCCTCGCCCGCCGGGTCGATCCCCGGGCCGCCGAGCGGACCCTGCCCCTGGTGGGGGATGGGCGCCAGCCGGACCCGGGACGCATTCCGGTGTGGATCAGCGAGGCCATGCAGGACACCTACGGCTGGCAGCCCGGGCAGGTGGTGGAGCTGCCCCTGGGCAACCGGCCCCTGCCGGTGCAGGTGGCCGGGGTGTGGCGGGATTACGTGCGCAGCGGCGGCTCCATCGTCATCAACCGGGACGACTACGCGGCCGCCAGCGGCGACGCCGCCGCCAACGAAGCGGCGGTGTGGGTCGGCCCGGGGGCGGCGGAAAGCCGGGTGGCCGGCGAAATGACCGGCCTCTTCCCGGCCGGGCTGGTGGTGGCCGAGTTCCCGGGGGACCTGAAGCGCCTGTCCCTGGCCATTTTCGACCGCACCTTCGCCGCCACCTACGCCCTCGAGGCGGCCGCCGTGGCGGTGGGCCTGGCCGGACTGTCGGCCAGCTTCGCCGCCCTGGTGCTGGCCCGCCGGCGGGAATTCGGGGTGCTGCGCCACATCGGCATGGACCGCCGCCAGGTGGCCGCCATGCTGGCCTGCCAGGGCGGCCTGCTGGCCGGGGTCGCACTGGCGGTGGGTTTGGTCCTGGGCGGGGTGCTGAGCCTGGTGCTGGTCCACGTGGTCAATCGCCAGTCCTTCCACTGGAGCATGGATATCCTGGTGCCCTGGGGTCCGCTCGCCCTGTTCGCCGGATCGGTGGCCGGCCTGGCGGTCTTGACCGCCGCCGTCAGCGGCCGGCTGGCCATGCGCCGCGAGGCAGCGCTGGCGGTTCGGGAGGACTGGTGATGGGGCGCCTCCTGGCCGCCGTCCTGCTGGCCCTGCTGTCCTGCCTGGCCGGCGCCGTCGACTACCCGCCGGTGGCGGCCGGCCGGCCCCTGGCTTTCCCCCGGGACTTCGGCAGCCACCCGGACTTTCGCAACGAGTGGTGGTACGTCACCGGCTGGGCCAAGGACCGGGAGGGCCGGGACTACGGCTTCCAGGTCACCTTCTTCCGCCACCGGCCCGGGGTGGCCGAGGACAATGCCAGCGCCTTCGCCCCCCGGCAGCTTCTCTTCGCCCACGTCGCCCTCACCGACGCCGCCGGCGGTCGCCTGCACCACGACCAGCGGGCCGCCCGGGCCGGCTTCGGCCTGGCCGAGGCGAAGGTGGGCGACACGGGGGCGTGGATCGGCGACTGGCGCCTGGAACGCCAGGGGGAAACCTACCGGGCTCGTATCGCCGCCCGGGATTTCGCCCTGGAACTGGACTTCAGTCCGACCCAGGGGCCCATGCTCCAGGGGGAGGGAGGCTACAGCCGCAAGGGACCGCTGCCCCGCCAGGCCAGCTACTACTACAGCCTGCCCCACTTGGCCGTGAGCGGGGCGGTGGCTGTCGACGGCCAGCGCCGGCCGGTGAGCGGCACCGCCTGGCTGGACCACGAGTGGTCCTCCGAGGGCCTGGCGCCGGGGGCCGTGGGCTGGGACTGGGTCGGCATCAACCTGAAGAACGGTGGCGCCCTCATGGCCTTCCGCCTGCGGGACCGGTCCGGCGCCACTTTGTGGACGGCCGGCAGCTGGCGCGATCCCCACGGGGAGGTGCGGGTCTTCGCCCCCGGCGAAGTGGCCTTCACTCCCCGCCGCCGCTGGCGCTCCACCGCCAGCGGCGCCGAATACCCGGTGGCCATGGCGGTCCGGGTGCCGGGGCTCGCCCTCGACCTGGAACCGCTTGTCGACGACCAGGAAGTGGACGGCCGCCGCAGCACCCGGGCCATCTACTGGGAAGGCGCCGTCCGCGCTTTCCGGGACGGGCAGGAAGCGGGCGTCGGCTACCTGGAGCTGACCGGCTACTGGCAGCCACTCAAGTTGTGATGGAGCGTTTTACCGCCGCGGGCGGGGGCCGGAAATTGATCGCCCCAGCCACTTTTCTGCGGAAAAACATCGTCTTCAAGCCTATTTCTACCGTACAAATACAGTCTGTATCCCATTCGGGCTAACCCGTCCCGGGCCGAGAATCAGCCCCATGTCATTTTGTCAATAGTCATTTTGTCAACAGTCGGTTTGCATACGGGAGACGTCGATGAATGCTGGCGGCCTGCGCATACTCGTGGTGGATGATGATCGGAGCGTGCGCCGCCTGCTGACGAAGATCGTCCAGCAGGCGGCCTGCGAGGCGATGGAAGCCAGCAATGGCGAGGAGGGCCTGGCCAAGGCCCTGGAAACCCGGCCGGACATCATCATCACCGACTGGCTGATGCCCGCCATGGACGGCATCGACATGGTCCGGGCCATCCGTGCCGAAGGAGGGGACTACCATCCCTACATCATCCTGGTGACCGTGATGGACGACGACGGCACGCTGGTGGAGGCCTTCGAGGCCGGGGTGGACGATTTCATCGGCAAGCCCCTGCGCACCAAGGTGATCGCCGCCCGCCTGCGGGCCGGGCGCCGCATCGTCCGGCTGCACCAGGAGAACGAGCGCCACATCCAGGAACTGGAGCGCTATTCCAAGCAGCTCACCCGCTCCAACCTGCGGCTGCGGGAATTGTCCGTGACCGACGAGCTCACCGGGCTGCCCAACCGGCGCTATGCCATGGAACGGCTGCGGCAGGAGTGGGAATCCGCCGGCCGGCGCCAGTCCTCCCTGGCCTGCGTCGCCGTGCATCTGGGCGGGCTCAAGGAGATCAACGACCTCCATGGCCACGAGCGGGGCGACGTGGTCCTCAAGACGGTGGCCGTGGTGCTGCGCAAGCACGTCCGTGTCCAGGACATCGTCTGCCGCACCGGCGGCGACGAGTTCCTCATCATCTGCCCCGACAGCGGCCTGGAAGGGGCACTGGACCTGGGGGAGCGACTGGTGGACGCGGTCAGGCCCTTCGGTTGCCGCGACCAGGAATGCCACTTCGGCCTCAGCATCGGGGCCGCCGAGCGCCGGTCTTCCACCGAGAGCTGCCAGGTCCTCATGAGCCTGGCCGACCGCAGCATGGAGCAGGCCAAGGGGGACGGCTGGAACCGGATCCATGCCGGGCAGGCCCAGGACGTGCGCCTGGCCCGGGGGTTCGCCTCCATGTGCTGAAACCGCCCGGCGGGCGCCGCCGTCAGGAACGCCGCGGGCGCGGGGCGGGTCTATGCAATGATCCTTTGCCCTGACCATTGATGCCCAACCACCTCCCCGCGGTACTGCGCGCTCTTTTCCGCAAGATTTCCTATTCCCTGGGCGGTCCGAAACGATTCCTGGACCGGCGCCTCGGCCGGCAGAGGCGGCTGTGGCGCTTCCTGGCCATCGCCTGGATGGCGGCGTTGACCGGCATCCTCGCCCTGGTGGCCTATACCGTCATCCTCATCCCGTTCACGCCGGCCATCGCCGACATCCGCAAGGCCCGCATCGAGCAGCCCAGCGTCCTGCTTTCCGCCGACGGCCGGGAGCTGGCCTCCTTCAAGCGCCTGAACCGGGAATGGGTGTCCATCGCCCAGGTGCCGAAACACGTCATCGACGCCCTCATCGCCACCGAGGACCGGCGCTTCTACTCCCACCACGGCATCGACTTCCGGCGCACCATCGCCGCCGCCGCCCTGACCCTGGTGGGCCGGCGCCAGGGCGGTTCCACCATCACCCAGCAGCTCGCCCGCAACCTCTTCCCGGACGACGTCGGCCGCGCCCCCACCATGAGCCGCAAGCTCAAGGAGGCGATCACCGCGGTCAAGCTGGAGTACGCCTACTCCAAGCCCCAGATCCTCGAGACCTACCTCAACACCGTCCCCTTCCTCTACAACGCCAACGGCATCGAAATGGCGGCCCGCACCTATTTCAACACCTCGGCCTCGAAGCTGACCGTGGACGAGGGGGCCACCCTGGTCGGCATGCTGAAGGGCACCGCCTACTACAACCCGGTGCTCGCCCCGGACCGGGCCCTGGAGCGGCGCAACGTGGTGCTGGCCCAGATGGCGGAGTACGGGTTCCTCAGCCGGGAGCGCTACGACGCCCTGCGCCAGCGCCCCATCGTCCTCGATTTCGAGCCCCAGAAGATCCTCGCCGGACCGGCCCCCCATTTCGCCGAGCAGGTGCGCAAGTGGCTGGCCGCCTGGGCCGAGCGGGAGGGCTACGACATCTACGCCGACGGGCTGGTGGTCCATTCCACCATCGATTCCCGCCTGCAGCGCCTGGCCAACCAGGTGGTGGCCCGCCAGCTCGACGCCCTGCAGGCAGTGGCCGAGGTGGAGTGGGGCGTCAGCTCCGAACGGCTGATGTCCAAGCACCTCTCGGCCTACACCTCGGCCCGGCGGCGGGTGTCCCCCTTCCGGCATTTCTGGCAGGCCAATCCCCAGCTCATCGAGACCTTCGTGCGGGAAAGCCCCGAATTCACCCGCCGCAAGCCCTCCGTCGGCGACGCCGACCGGGTGGACCAGCTGCTCGCCGACGGGGATTTCATGTCCGCCCTCATGGACCGCAAGACCCGCCTGGAGGCCGGCTTCGTCGCCATCGACCCGCGCAGCGGCGCGGTCAAGGCCTGGGTCGGCAGCCGGGATTTCGACAAGGACCGCTTCGACCACGTGGTCCAGGCCAGGCGCCAGCCCGGCTCCACCTTCAAGCCCTTCGTCTACGCCGCCGCCCTGGAGGGAGGCATGTCCGCGCACCGGGAATTCGTGGACCAGGCCTTCACCTACAAGCTGCCGGACGGCAGCCTGTGGACCCCCACCGACCTCGGCGCCCCCACCGGCGAGACCATGACCCTGGAGGATGGCCTCATCTATTCCAAGAACACCATCACCGCCCAGGTCATGGACCTGGTGGGGCCCAGGCGGGTGGCACACCTGGCGCGGGTGGCCGGGGTGCGGGACAGCAACCTCGACCCGGTGCCCTCCCTGGCCCTGGGCACCAGCCCGGTGAGCCTGCTGGAAATGGTGGCGGCCTACGGCACCATCGCCGGCCTCGGGGAATACGTGCCGCCTTCCTGGATCACCCGGGTCACCGACCGCAAGGGCCGACTCCTGGCCCAGTTCCATGCCGAGCCGGAGCGGGCTTTCGGCCGCGATACCGCCATCGAACTCATCGACATGATGCGGGGCGTGGTGGACCGGGGCACCGGCCGCGGCCTGCGGCAGATTTTCGGCATCGATGCCGATGTGGCGGGCAAGACCGGCACCACCCAGAACAATACCGACGGCTGGTTCATCCTCATCCATCCCCAGCTGGTGGCCGGGGCCTGGGTGGGCTTCAACGACCAGCGGGTGCGCATGCGCAGCGACTACTGGGGGCAGGGCGCCCACAATGCCCTCTACGTGGTCGGGGATTTCTACCGCCAGGCCCTGGCCAGCCGGGCCATCAGCCCGGGGGCCGAGTTCCCGGTGCCGGAGCGCTCCGGCACCCTGGGCGAGACCATCGACCGGGCCAGCAACTGGATCCGGGGGCTGCTGGGCATGGATAAGATCCCGGCGCCCCAGCGCCGCCGCCATCCGCCGCCGGCCTCCGGGGAGGAAGAGGCGCGGGATACCGCACCCTTCGATTGAGCGGCTTCCGAAGCCCTTGACCCGAATCAAACCAATTTCGGGCCCGATGCCGTATTTCTCCGGGGAGTTGAAATCAGGCGAAAGGTGCGGCAATGGCGGCGGAAACGGCGCTCCAGCCCGGGATCGGGCGGCAGGAGAGCGGTTGGATTCCGGGCAACAAGGGAATCTGGGTGGGCATCACCTGCGAGCTGGTGGAGTTCACCGTCATGTTCATCATCTATTTCGTCGCCCGGGCCCACTACCCGGAAGCCTTCCATGAGGGGGCGGCCCGGCTGTCCCGCACGGCGGGCACCATCATCACCCTGCTCATGGTCACCAGCAGCTATTTCGTCGCCAGCTCCGTGGTCGCCATGCGCCGGGGGCTGGGGCGCCAATCCCTGCTGTGGCTGGCGGCCGGCCTGGCGACCGCCCTCGGCTATCCGGTCGCCAAGTACCTGGAGATCGCCTGGAACCTGGCCCACGGCATCAACGGCGGTTCCGGCATCTTCTTCACCGTCTATTACTACCTGACCTTCAACCACCTGGTCCACGCCTCCTGGGGCATCATCGGCATGCTCTGGGTCCTGGCCCGCTCCCTGGCCGGCGGCTACACCGCCGAGGAGCACTCCGGCCTGGAGGCCCTGGCCAGCTACTGGCACGCCACGGACATCATCTGGCTGGTCATCTTCCCTCTCTTCTACGTCCTCGCCTGACCATGGCCTCCCCGACCCCGAGCACCGCTTATCCCACCCCGGCCTGGCTGGCCTTGGTGGTCCTTACCCTGGCCAGCCTGGGGCTGGGGGAATGGTTCCCCACCGCCCCCTGGCTGCCGTTGCTGGTGGCGGCCATCATCTGGATCAAGGGCACCCTGGTGGCTCGCCGGTTCATCGAGTCCCACCTCGCTCATCCCTTCATCGCCAGGCTGCTCCTGGCCTTCGTCGCCTTCGCCCCCCTGGCCCTGGTGGCGACCGCCTATTTCGGCGACCGGCTGGCCCGCTGGACGGCGCTCTAGTAACGGTAGATGGCCGCGATGCCGCTTTCCGTCGGCATGCGGTCGTGGGGCACCACCACCACTTCGCCGCCCCGCTGCAGGGTGAGCTCCATGAGGTCCTCCAGGAGGTCCTCGCTATCCGAGGCGCCGTCGGCCAGGCGTTCCACCTTGCCGGTGTCCCGGTGCAGGCGCCCGCGCACGTGCCGGTCGGCATCCACCAGCAGGGTGCGGATGCGGCTGTTGGCGCCGGCCTCCCCGGCCCGCTCCAGGTCGTCGGTGCCCTGGTCCCGGGCCCGGGATTCGCCGTACTCGTTGATCAGCCGGTCGAGGCGCTGCCGGTAGTAGGGCTGCAGGATGTGCCAGGCCAGTTCCCGCAGGTGGTCGGCGTCGAGGGCGAAGGGGTTGAGGTCGATGCCCCGGGGCAGCAGGAAAGGGTTGTGGCTCAAGGCCCGGAAGTGGCCCTGGTTGTCGGGGAGGGCGGCCAGGATGAGGGGCACCTCGTCGGCGCCGGAATGGTATTCCAGGACGCCCTGGTCCACCATCTCGAAGTAGCGCTGGCGGTCCTGATCGATGGCCACGCCCTTGTCGTCGGAGCCGTGGCGCATGGCAAGGCCGCGCCCGCCGGTGAAGCCGGTCTGGTCCCCGGGGGTGAGCTGGTCCCCCAGGGCATCGGCCAGGGTCCTGGGAATGGCGGGGGCCAGGTCGGCCTCATCGAGGGCGTGGCGGTTGCCCTCGAACAGCCGCACCTTGTCCCGATCCAGGCACAGCACCTGGAAGCGGTCGGCGGACTGGACGATGCGCAGCAGGGGCTTGAGGTGCAGGCTGTCGGACACCACCAGGAGCTCGGGCACCGGCCGCTGCAGCTGGTAGACCCGGAAGAGGTCCGGAGTGCGCAGGGCCACCAGACCGTCCCGGGGGTGGGCCCAGAAGCCCCGGTCCCCGGCCAGTTCGTACAAGGGCGCCAGGAGCCGCTGGCAGGTGGCCGGGTCGGCGGTCTCCGCCAGCATCCTCTCCAGGTCCCGCAGCAGGTGCTGGAAGCGGATGGGATTCTGGTCGCTGTCGGGAAAGGCGCGGAAGGTCGGCTGGTACAGGGACAGGCAGGGTGCCTTGTCGTTATCGAGCAGGCGGCGGATGTCCTTGACGTTGAACGGGGTAGGCATGGCGATCTCCTTGAAAAGCGGTGCCGGCCGGGAGGTTGCCCCCCTTTGCACAGACCTTTTCGACGGGCAGGGCCAGAGCCGGTTCCGGGAGCGCCGGGCACGCGGGTTGCCCTGCCGGAAGGCTAGAAGACAGCCACGAAATTTCAAGCGAGATGGATTTGGGACCAGGTGACGGTCATCGCCGGCGGCGGGTCAGCGCCGCTTGCCTGCCTGGTCGCCGACGAAGCCGCCGATGGCGGCACCGCCCACGGTGCTCAGGACGCCGCCTCCGGATACGGCTGCCCCCAGCACGCCGCCCACGGCGGCGCCGGTGACCGCGCTCTTCTGGCGATGGGACATGGTGTCCCAGCTGGCGCAACCGGTGGTGACGGAAGCGACGGCGGTGAGCAACAGGGAAGCGATGGTTCTGCGCATTTTTCTCTCCTCGGAATAGCTGGCGACGGGTTCGAGTGCATTGGTCCCGACCCCGCCGCCCTGGACAATGGCGGGGGATGCCCGCAAGCTATGTCCCCATAATAGGAAGGGCGCCGGCGGGCGGCTGTTTCAGGATGTAAGGACTTGTTTCACCAGAGCTGGAGGAGGCTCGAACCGGACATGAAGCGCAGACTGTCTCTCAATACCCAGATTCTCGCCGGCTGCCTGGCCGGGGTGGCGGGCGGGCTGGCCATCGCCGCCCTCGGGCCGGGGGAGCCGGTCTCCCAGCACACCCTGTACGGGGCCAAGCTGGTCGGCACGCTGTTCCTGGACCTGCTGCGCATGATCCTCATCCCCCTGGTGTTCTCCTCCATCGTCGTCGGGGTGGCCAACCTGCGGGCCCACCAGGAGATGCACCGGGTATGGACCACGACCCTGGGCTTCTTCTTCCTCTCCATGGCCCTGGCCATCGTCCTCGGCTTTACCGCCGCCAATGTCTTCCGGCCCGGGGAGGGCATGGAACTGGCCCTGTTCGCCGAGGCCACCCGGAATTTCCAGGCCCGGCAGATGCCGCTGCCGGAGTACATCGCCCAGTTCCTCCACGGCCTCTTCGAGAACCCGGTCAAAGCCCTGGCCCAGGGGGACATCCTGGCGGTGGTGATCGTCGCCCTGTTCATGGGCGTCGCCCTGGTGGTGGGCGGCGACCGCTACAAGAACCTGCGGGGTTTCGTCGAGGAGCTGCAGGAGCTTTGCCTCCTGGTGGTGGGCTGGATCATGCGCCTGGCGCCCCTGGGCCTGGCGGCGCTGCTGCTCCAGCTGGTGGCGACCCAGCGGGCCGACCTCCTCCAGAGCCTCATCCACTTCATCGCCGTGGTCATCGGCACCACCCTGTTCCACGGCGCCGTCGTGCTGCCCCTGCTGCTCTACGCCGTCACCCGGATGTCGCCCCTCAAGTTCTGGCGCGGTTCCCGGGAGGCCCTCATCACCGCCTTCGCCACCAGCTCCAGCGCCGCCACGCTGCCGGTGACCCTGCGCTGCACGGAGCAGCACCTCCACGTCAAGAAGGACATCGCCAATTTCGTCGTCCCCCTGGGCGCCACCGTCAACATGGACGGCACCGCCCTCTACGAGGCCGCCGCCGCCCTCTTCGTGGCGCGGCTGGCGGGCATCGAACTCGATCTGGTTCACCAGCTGGTCATCTTCTTCGTCGCCATGCTGGGGGCCATGGGCGCCCCCGGCATCCCCAGCGTCGGCATGTTGAGCATGGTCCTGGTCCTGCAGTCGGTGGGCCTGCCCACTGAGGCCATCGCCATCCTGCTGCCCATCGACCGCATCCTCGACACCGTGCGCACGGCGGTCAACGTGGAAGGGGACATGGTGGGCAGCCTGATCGTCCAGGAGCTGGTGGAAAAGCCCCGGGGCTAGGCCGCCGGCTCACTGGCCGACGGGCGGGTTGCCCGCCGCGCCCGGTTCGATGACCTGCCCCGGGGCGATGGTGGCCCCGCCGCCGATGGCGCTTCCCGGGCTGATGGTGCTGTCGGTGCCGATGGCCGGACTGGCGGGCAGCGTGCTGCCGGGCTCGATCGTCGTGCCCGGGCTCATCACTTCGCCGGGAGGCGTCGTGCCAATCGGTCCCTGGGCTCCGGCGGGTGGCAGGCTGTTGCCCTGGATGCCGGTGTCGCTGGGACCGAGGGGCCCCAGGGGGCCGACAGTCGAGGACGGCATCTCCGGCTGGGAGGGCGTGGCCGGCTGGAGGCCGGTGCCCTGGGCGGCCGCCGCCAGGGGCAGCATTCCCAGGAACAATGTGGCGACAAGGATGGATGTATTGGTCCTCATGGTCGGATTCCTCGCAGGTTGGTATTCACGGGGCCGCCACCAGATGGAGCAGGGTGAGCTCCGGCTCGGTGCCGAAGCGCACCGGCGGCCCCCAGGTGCCGGTCCCCGCATTCACGTACACCCACAGGCGGCCCCGGCGGGAGAGGCCGGAGACGTGGGGCGCATGGACCCAGTGCACCACCAGGGTCCAGGGGAAGAACTGCCCGGCATGGGTGTGCCCGGACAGCTGCAGGTCGAAGCCGGCTTCCTCCGCCAGGGGAACCAGCTTGGGGTTGTGGGCCAGGAGGAGGCGGAAGGCCGGTCCCGCGTCCGGGGCGGCCGCCAGGTCCGGGCGCGGCGCCTGGTGGGGATCGAAGAGCCGGACCGCCGGGTCGAGGACGCCGCCCACCACGAGGCGGGCGCCGCCGTGGTCCACCTCGGCATGCTCGTTCAGCAGCACCCGCAGCCCCAGCTGCCGGAAATGGGCGGTCCAGGCGGCCGCCCCCGAGTAGTAGTCGTGGTTGCCCAGGACCAGGAAGGACCGCTCCCGGGGCGCCAGGTCGGCCAGGGGGGCGACATGGCGGGCCAGGCGGTCCACCGAGCCGTCCACGATGTCGCCGGTGAGGGCCACCAGGTCGGGGGCCAGCTTGTTGGCCAGGGTCACCACCCGGCGCACGTAGAGGGCGCCGATGGTGGGGCCGACATGGAGGTCGCTGATCTGGGCGATGCGCAGGCCGTCCAGGCGGGGGTCGAGGCCCTGGATGGGGATGCGCACGTGGCGCACGTGGGGGCCCCGGAAGGCGGCCAGGAGCCCGATGCCGAGGGCGGCGAAGGCCCCTAGGAAGACGAGCTGGGGCCCGCCCGCCATCAGCCGGTCGTGGAGTCCGGGCAGCGGCACGGGCCAGGCCGAGAGGCCCAGCAGCAGGTCCCGCAGGAGGAGGACGAGGATGAGGAAATTGAGCCAGCCCATGCACAGGTAGCTGGCGGCGTGGAGTATCTCGTCCCAGCGGCTGTTGTCCTCGCGCCCCTGGGCCCAGTACACCGCCGGCACCATCCACACCAGGACGAAGGGCACGGCCAGCAGCAGCCGCTGGCCCCAGGTGGAGGTGAGGCGCCAGGCGGCGTAGGCGTAGCCGGTGGCGAGGATGGCGGTGACGGTGAGGAGGAAGGGGCTGAGCAGCCGTTTCATGGTCCGTCCCCGGTCAGCCTGCGGCGCTTCGATACCACGCCCCAGGGGCTGCCGGCCATGAGGGCGGTGACATCGACCAGCGCCGGCCCCAGGGCGAGGCCGCCGGGGGACGCCAGGTAGAGGGGGGTCCAGACCGGCTGGAACTTGTTCTTGTAACGCCGCAGGCCGTCGAAATTGTAGAAGCGCCGGCCGTGGCGGTAGAGGAAGCTTCCCAGGCCGGGCCACAGGGCATCGGTCCTGCCGTCGAGGCCGGCCAGGGGCGCCATGCCGAAATTGAACCACTGGAAGCCCGCCGCCCGGCCCCAGGAAAAGAGCTCGCAGAAGAGGAAATCCATCACTCCCCGGGGCGCCGTCGGGGGATGGCGCATGAGATCGATGGACAGCTCTTCCCGGCCGGCCCCCAGCCAGAGGTTGGCGAAGGCGACCATCTCGTCCCCCAGGTACACCGCGGCGACCGGGAAGTGGGCCAGGTAGTCGGGATCGAAGGAGGCGTTGGAGAAGCCCTTCTCGCAGGTGGACTTGGCCGCCAGCCAGGCGTCGGAAATGCGCCTCAGGGCGGGCAGGGCGGCGGGCACCGCCTGCCGGGGCAGGACGGCGAAGCGGCAGCCGCGCTCGGCGAGCTTGGCCCGGGTGCGGCGCAGCTGCTTCAGGGCGGGTTCTTCCAGGGAAAAGGCGGGCAGGTGCACCCGCGCTTCCTCCCCCAGCTGGGTGAGGGTGAGGCCGAGGCCGGCGTAGAGCTCGCGCCGCTCGTCCCTCACCTCGAAGAAGGCGCAGCGCCCGCCCCGGGATCGTGCCAGGTCGCGGAAGCGCCGGGCCACCTGGCGGATGCCGGCCTCCGAGCCGATGGGGTCCCCCATGGCCACCCAGCTGCGGCCCATGCGGCCATACATCAGGAAGGCGTCTCCCCGGTCGCTGAACAGCAGGGCCTTGTCCCCCCGGAAGGCGAGATTGGCGTAGGTCTGGTCCGTCGCCTCCACCAGGGGGCGGACCTTCTCCAGGTCCTGGTCGGTGGGCAGGTCGAGGGCCGGGGAACGATGCCAGAGCAGGCGGTAGAGGGCGAAGCCGGCGGTCGCCGCGACGGCGCCGGCGGCCGCCAGGCTGCGTCCGAAGCCCTCGAAGAAGCCGTGGCGGCCGAGCACCCGCCCCGACGCCTGGCGCACGGCCAGGAAGCTCAGGGAGCCGAACAGGGGCAGGATGAAATAGATGCCCCGGAAGGCGAGCAGCGAAGCCACCAGGTCGCCGCTCTGGAACCAGGGGGAGAGGAGCAGCACCATCACCGTCTCGAAGACCCCCAGGCCCCCCGGCACTTGGCTGACGGTGCCGCCGATGAGGCCCACCAGGAAGAGGGGCAGGAAGCGGAAATAGGTGAAGTCGCCCCCCGGCGGCAGCAGGACGTAGAGCACCCCGGCCATCAGGCAGAGGTCGAAGGAGGCCACCAGGATCTGGCCCAGGGTCAGGGCCGGCGACGGCAGGCCGAGGCGCCAGGAGCCCAGCCGCAGGGGGCGGCTGCGGGCGGCCAGGGCCAGGTAGAGGGCGAGGATGGCGAAGAAGGCGAAGCCCAGGGGGCGGGGGGAGCCGCCCCAGAGGGCGAGGCCGGCCGGCAGCGGGACCGGGGTGAAGGAGAAGAGCAGGGCACCCAGGAACAGGTAGCCGAGCCAGAAGCCGGTGCTGCAGAAGAAGGCCACCTTGGCGATCTGGGGGCCGGAAAGGCCGAGGGAGCCGTACATCCAGTAGCGCAGGGCGGCCCCCGTCACCGCCGTGTTGCCCAGGTTGAAACTCAAGGCGCTGGAGATCAGGGAGGCCTTGGCCAGCCCCGGCAAGGCCATGGCGCGGCGGATGAAGCGGAAGGCCAAGACGTCGTAGCCGATGAGGGAGAAGTAGCCCACTCCGGTGAATGCCAGGGCGAGGGCCAGCCGGGCCGGCGGCAGCTCCCCCAGGGCGGCGACGATCTGGTCGTAGGTGTAGGCGCCGAGGGAGGAGCGCTGCAGACTCCAGAGGGCGAGGGCGAAGAAGAAGGCCCCGGCCACCGGGCTCGCCAGCCACAGCAGCCGGCCCTTGCCGGACAGCCCCAGGCGCAGTCCGGGAGGGGCCGGCAGGGGTTTGGCGGCGGTGGCGCCGAGGGCGGGGGGGCGGAATCTATTCCCGGTTGAAGGCATCGTGCGGACCAGCCAGGGCCGCCACCTGGCAGCCAGGCGGCGGACGCCCGTTTGACTTCGCCCCGGCCCGGAAGATTCAGCCCGCCGTGGACGGGAGGCCGCCGACAGGCCATCATTCATGACCCGTCGGTAATTCGGAAACAACCATGCGCTTGCTGCTAGTGGAAGACGACCCCATGATCGGCGCCAGCGTCCAGCAGGGCCTGCGGCAGGAGGGCTACACGGTGGACTGGGTGCGGGACGGCGCCGCCGCCGAGCACGCCGCCGCCAACGGCGTCTATGAGCTGGTCCTCCTCGACCTCGGCCTGCCCCGCAAGGCCGGGCTCGACGTCCTCGCCCACCTGCGCCGCCAGGGCAATGCCGTGCCGGTCCTGGTCATCACCGCCCGGGACGCGGTGGCGGACCGGGTCAAGGGGCTGGATGCCGGGGCCGACGACTACCTGGTCAAGCCCTTCGACCTGGACGAACTTTCCGCCCGCATCCGGGCCCTGCTGCGGCGCCAAGGCGGGCGGGCCACCCCGGCCATCGAGCACGGCCCCCTGCGCCTCGACCCGGTGACCCACGAGGTGACCCTGGATGGCAACCCGGTGAATCTCTCCGGCCGGGAATTCGCCCTCCTGCACGCGCTGCTGGCCGAGCCCGGCGTGCCCCTCTCCCGTGCCCAGCTGGAGGACCGCCTCTACGGCTGGGACGAGGAGGTGGAGAGCAACGCCGTCGAGGTCCATATCCACAGCCTGCGCAAGAAGCTGGGGGCGGAGTGGATCCGGAACGTGCGCGGCGTCGGCTACCTGGTGCCCCGCCTGCCATGACCTCCATCCGCCGCCACCTGCTCCTCGCCCTCCTGGGGGCCATGGCCGCCGCCATGCTCCTGGGCGCCTGGGCCACCTACATGGCCGCCCGGGAGCAGATCAACACCGTCTTCGACTACGACCTGCGGCAGATCGCCCTCTCCCTGCGGGACCAGACCTTCCAGGGGGACACCCCGGGGGACGAGAGCTTCGATTTCGTCATCCGGGTGTGGGACCGGGAGGGCCTGACCATCTACTACTCCCGCCCCCACCAGTGGCTCCCCGACCTGGCCCGGCTGGGCTATTCGACGGAATCGACTCCGGAGGGCGAGTGGCGCATCTTCGCCCTCCAGTACCACGGCCGCACCATCGCCGTCGCCCAGCCCATGGGGGTGCGCAGCCGGCTGGCGGCGGATGCCGCCCTGCGCACCCTGGCGCCCTTCCTGATCCTCCTGCCCCTCCTGGGCATCATCACCTGGATGCTGGTGGACCGGGGCCTGCGTCCCCTCACCCGGCTGGCCCGGGCGGTCAAGGCCCGCACCCCGGACTCCCTGGACCCCCTGCCGGAGCGGGGCGTGCCGGAGGAGGCCCGGCCCCTGGTCCATGCCCTCAACGACCTGCTGGGGCGCCTGCACGGGGCCCTGGAGGCCCAGCGCGCCTTCATCGCCGACGCCGCCCACGAGCTGCGCACGCCCCTGACCGCCCTCCAGCTCCAGGCTCAGCTGGTGGAGCGGGCCGACGATCCGGCGGCCCGCCGGGATGCGGTCGGCAACCTCAAGCAGGGCCTGCAGCGCACCATCCACACCGTCCAGCAGCTCCTCACCCTGGCCCGCCAGGAGCCGGGGGCCGCCGACCGGGCCCTGGCGCCGGTGGCCCTGGCCGACCTGGCCCGCCGGGCGGTGGCCGACCACGCCCCCCTGGCCGAAGCCAAGGGCATCGACCTGGGGATCACCCGGGCCGACGGCGAGTCGGTGGTGCACGGGGACGCCGACGCCCTGCGCATCCTCCTCGCCAACCTGATCGGCAACGCCGTGCGCTACACCCCGGCGGGCGGGCGGGTGGACGTGGCGGCACGGCGGGAGGCGGGCGTCGCCTATGTGGAAGTGGGCGACAGCGGGCCGGGCATCCCGCCGGAGGAGCGGGAACGGGTCTTCGACCGCTTCTACCGCCGCGGCAGCGGCGGCGACGACGGCAACGGCAGCGGCCTCGGCCTCGCCATCGTGCGGGCCATCGCCGACCGGCACGGGGCCCGGGTCCGCCTGGGCGACGCCGAGGGCGGCGGCCTGCGGGCGCGGGTCGAGTTCCCCGTTTGAGGGACCGGCCCGCGCCGCTTGCCCTCAGGCTTTTCAGCCGACCTTGACGACCCGGCCGTTCAAGGGCTGCACCGGGCGGGCGTTCATCTTGTAGAGCTTGCGGAAGGCGGCCAGCTGGGCGGCGGATACTTCCACCGGGGTTTTCAGCACCTGCCAATGGACTTCCTCGCTGCAGGGCGGGGTGGTCAGGGAACCCATGAAGGAGTAGTAGGTGCGGTCCGCCGGCAGCAGGTCGGCGGCGTTGAGGGCGCCCTCCAGGGCCCGGGTCCGGCCTTCCTCGGCGGGGAGGTTGGCGAACACCGGCTTGAGGGCGGCGTTCTCCTTGCCCTGCTTGAAGAGGACGGCGACGACGGCGAGCTGGCCGTCGGCGTTCTTGTGCACCAGGTGGGCGACCAGGGGATAGGCCTTGCCGTCGAACTTCTCCTCGCTCGGGGTGTGGAAGTGGAATTGCAGCAGCTTGTATTCCACGCCGCCGATGGTGGCGCTGCCCGCCGCCGGCAGGTTCACCTGGACGGTGTGGCCGTTGTTGGTCACCTCGGCGCCGCCGGCGGCGTAGGCGAACTGGATGGGGGCGAGGCCGCCCTTCTCGGCCTTGCCGGTCTGGATATTGATGGGCGACTGGGCCTGGCCCAGCTTGCAGGTCTTGAAGCCCTCGTCCAGGTCAGCCCAGTGGGCGGCGCCGCCGTGGCCCTGGTAGCTCCAGTGGGCATGTTTTTCGGCCACGGCCAGGGGGGCGGCGAGGGCGGCGCTCAGGGCGACAGCCAGCAATTTCATTTTCATCGGTCGATTTCCTCTTGGGGGTCGGGAAGGTGAAGCGGGCGAGTCTAGCGGCGGCCGGCGGGGCCTCCCGATGATCCATGTCAGAAAGATGGAATCGGGTTCCGGGGCGTTGTACTCCGGCGACACATCACCTTAAGGCGTTCTTAAGTTTCGCCTTGGTAGGCTCCCTCCATCGGCAGGCCTGTCGCCTGCGCAACCCTCGAAAGGAGAACGACCATGACAGTGAATTCCCTGAAGCGGACCACCATTGCCGCCCTGGTCGCGGCCACCGTCACCGGCGCCTACGCCACCTGGGGCAGCCACAGCCCCATCTCGGCCGAGGCGGCGACCCAGCCGGCGGCCGTGCCGACGGCGTCGGCTCCGCTCCAGACCCTGCCGGACATGCGCACCATCGTCGCCCGGAACGGGCCGGCGGTGGTCAATATCAGCGTCTCCGGCACCACGAAGACGGCGGCGGCCCCCAACCTGCCCCAGCTCGATCCCGACGACCCCTTCTATGAATTCTTCCGCCACTTCCGGGGGCCCCAGCCCCGGGGCGGAGTGCCGGTGCAGGGCCTGGGGTCGGGCTTCATCATCAGTTCCGACGGCCTCATCCTGACCAATGCCCACGTCGTGGACGGGGCCGACGAAGTCATGGTGAAGCTCACCGACAAGCGGGAATTCAAGGCCAAGGTCCTGGGCATCGACAAGCCCAGCGACGTGGCGGTGATCAAGATCGAGGCCCGCGACCTGCCGACGGTGAAGGTGGGCAGCGCCGCCAATACCCAGGTGGGCGAGTGGGTGCTGGCCATCGGTTCGCCCTTCGGCTTCGAGAACAGCGCCACCGCCGGCATCGTCTCCGCCAAGTCCCGCTCCCTGCCGGACGACAGCTACGTGCCTTTCATCCAGACCGACGTGGCGGTGAACCCCGGCAACTCGGGAGGTCCGCTGTTCAACACCGCCGGCGAGGTCATCGGCATCAATTCGCAGATTTATTCCCGCAGCGGCGGCTACCAGGGCCTGTCCTTCGCCATCCCCATCGACGTGGCGATGAACGTGGAGAAGCAGATCGTCGCCCACGGCAAGGTGGAACGCGGCCGCCTGGGGGTGACCATCCAGGAGGTGAACCAGTCCCTGGCCGAGTCCTTCGGCCTCAAGCACGCGGCGGGGGCCCTGGTGAGCTCCGTGGAGAAGGGCGGCCCGGCGGCCAAGGCCGGCCTGGAGCCGGGGGACGTGATCCTGGCCGTCAACGGCAAGGAGGTCACCAGCTCCAGCGAGGTGCCGCCCATCGTCGCCGAAATGCGGCCCGGCTCCAGCGCCAAGCTGCAGGTCTGGCACCAGGGCACCAGGCGGGAGATCGACGTCAAGGTCGCCGCCCTGGGCGCCGGCAAGGTCGCCAGCGCCGACAACCAGTTGGCCGACAAGGGACGCCTGGGACTCGCCCTGCGCCCGCTGACCCCGGAGGAGCAGCGCCAGGCCGACGTCCGCGGCGGCCTCCTGGTGGAGGACGTGGCCGGGCCGGCGGCCCGGGCCGGCATCCGCCCCGGCGACGTGCTGCTCTCCCTCAACGGCGAGCCGGTGGGCAGCGTCGAGCAGCTGCGCGGCCTCCTGGGCAAGTCGGGCAAGCGGGTGGCGGTGCTGATCCAGCGGGAAGACGCCCGCATCTTCGTGCCAGTTGACCTGGGCTGAGGCCTACACCAGGCCGGAGGCGATATTGATGGTCAGGGCCAGCAGCGTGGCATTGAAGAAGAAGGCCAGGACGCAATGGACGAGGCCGGTGCGGCGCATGGTCCGGCTGGTGAAGGCGACGTCGGCGGTCTGGGCGGAGGTGCCGATGATGCAGGCGAAATAGAGGAAGTCCCCGTAGTCGGGGGTGGTCTCCCCGGGGAACTCCAGCCCCGGGGGATGGCCCCGGCTCGCCGCCGCGTAGAAGTCGTGGGCGTAGTGCAGGGCGAACATGACCTGGGTGAAGGCCCAGGACGACAGGATGGTGAGAAGCGCCAGGGCGATGTGGAGGTAGCGGGTGCCGCCCCGCATGTCCCTGGCCACCGCCAGCTCGGCGACGATGGCGCTCAGGCAGGCGACGGCGGCGATCACCACCAGGGCCAGGAAGATGATGCGGCCCTCGTATTCCTGCTGGGCCCGGGTCCGCATCCGCTCATGGGTGGACCAGAACATCACGTGGGCCGCCAGGACCAGGTAGAAGCAGGCGCCGGTATTCCAGCCGATGAGGAAGCGGGTGATCCGGTGCAGGGCCAGGGAGTCGGGCAGGAGCACTGCCGTCGCCAGCCCCACGAAGAAGGAAATCAGCAGCCGGGGCCGGGACAGGGACAGGCGCACCAGGGCCGGCAGGGGCGGCGGCAGGAGGGTGACGAACCTCATTGCCGGGGCTTCATGCGGTAGGCCGCCACCAGGGCCAGCAGGAAGGACACGGCCAGGAGCAGGAAGCTCTCCGAGAAGGCGGCGAACAGGCCCGCCGGCGACAGGCCATGGACCGAGTTCCGCCATTCCAGGAAGACGGCGGCGATGGCCACCCCCAGCACGCCCCCCAGCTGGCGCACGTAGCTGATCACCACCGACGACTGGCCCAGCTGTTCCGGCCCCATGCCGCGCAGGGCGGCGAGGCTCAGGGCTGGCAGGATGAGGGCGAGGCCGACGCGGCCGATGACCGTGTTGGCGATGATCTCCTGGTAGGTGATGTAGCCGCCCAGGTAGGCGAAGAGGAAGAAGGAGAGGCCGAAGAGGGCCAGCCCCACCACGGTGATCAGGCGCGGCGAGTGGCGGTCGGTGAGGCGGCCGGCCAGCGGGATGGTGAGGGCCAGGGCGATGCCCGAGGGCAGCAGGGCGAAGCCGGCGGCGGTGGCCGAGTAACCGAGGGCGCTCTGCAGGAAGACCGGGATGATGTAGGTGGAGGCGTAGAGCCCGAAGCCGTAGGCCATGGAGACCAGGGTGCCCATGGCGAAGGGCCGGTCCCGGAAGAGGCCGAGGCTGACGATGGGCGCCGATGCCCGCCGGCCGTGCCAGGCGAAGGCGGCGACGGCGAGCAGGGCCAGCCCCCAGTGGAACCAGGTCCAGGGGGCCAGGGGCCCGGCGTGCTGGAGACTGGACACCCCTTCCACCATGGAGACGGTGCCCAGGCCCAGGATGCCGACCCCGAACCAGTCGAAGCGCCGGATCTTGATTTCCCGCGGCGTGGGCAGGAGGTAGAGGCCGACCCCGGCGGCCAGCAGGCAGAAGGGCAGGTTGATGAGGAAGATGGACTGCCAGCCGAAGTGGTCCAGGAGCACGCCCCCTAGGGCCGGCGCCACCGCCGGCGCCAGGACGATGCCGAAGCCGAGCACCCCGGAGGCCCGCCCCTGGCTCTCCACCGGGAAGAGGCGCATGACGGCGAGGGTGCCCAGGGGCTGCAGGACCCCGGCCGCCGCCCCCTGGAGGATGCGGGTGGCGACCACGGCGGCGAACTGGGTGGACAGGCTGCCGGCAATGCTGGTGGCGGTCAGCACCGCCACTGCGCCCAGGAAGCAGCGCCGGAAGCCCAGCCGGTCCAGCAGCCAGGGGGTGGGCAGCATGGCCACCGTCATCGCCCCCATGTAGCCGGTGATGGCCCATTGCACCCGTTCCTGGCCGAGGCCGAAATACCGGGTGAGGGCGGGGATGGCGACGTTGAAGCTGGTGGTGGACAGCACCGCCGCCACGGTGCCGAGGCCGACGGCGAGCAGGGCCAGCCACTTGAAGCGGGCGCCGAAGCGGGCCACCAGGTCGTCATAGGAACGGGCGCGGCTGAAGGAGGCCATGTCGGCTGCCTAGCGGGTCAGGGAGAAGGGCATGGCGGGAGGGCTCCTGGCGGACGGTGACGGCTGGGAAACGCAAATTAGATACCTTGCGGGAAAACCGTTCCGGCGGTCAAGGCGGCGGGGATGTCGGGGGATCGGTCGTGCACCGGCCATCCTGTCGGGTAATTCTTACCGGCGGCTGCGCAGTTTTACCCAGGGCGCCGGTCCTCCGGCCTGGGAATGGTGAATGCTCCATCCTCCTCGGCGGCGCTGGTGCCGCCCTTGGATTCCATGGAGAGAGACATGAGCAAGCAGCAAGGTGAGCAGCAGGGCAAGGAGAACCAGAGCCAACAGCAGCAGGGCGGCCAGTCGGGCCAGCAGGCCGGCACCTGGCCGAGCCAGAAAGAGGAGAGCCAGAGCCAGGGCGGCCAGCCCGGGCAGCAGCAGGGCGGCCAGGGCCTGGGCCAGAACCAGGATACCCAGGAAGAGGCCTACTACGATCCCCAGGACGTCCAGGACCTCGGCCCCTTCGATGAACCCGAGCAGCCGGCCGACGAGATCGGCCAGCAGGGAGCGAAGGAGCTGACCCAGGGACAGCAGGGCGGCCGGGACAAGCCGGGCGGCCAGCAGCGGGGTTGAACGGGTCAGCGAGGGACCCGGGCGCACCGCCGGCCCGAGCCATGCCGCTGCGGTGCGCCAGGCCGGGGCATCAGCGTTCCAGCCGGTTCTTCTGCCCGTAGCAGACCCGGCAGCGGCCGGCCCTGTCCTCGCACATGGAGGGCAGGAAACCCTGGCGCTGCAGGCGGATATAGAGGGAAAGGGCTTGCGGCCTGGAAAGGGGCTGGCTGCGGACGGCGCCGTTGGCAGGGTTGGTGCACCAGTCGCATTCGCAGTCGTTGTGATCGGCCATGCTGAATTCCTCCGGGCGAGGCCCCCGTGGGGGCTGGGCGAAGGCATTCTGCCCCGCCCCGGGAAGGATGGCAGTGGGGGCGAACTCCCGGATCGGGGCGGGCGAGGCTGTAAATGGCGGGCGGGAAACTGTATGCCGATGGCAATATGCCGGCGGGCGGACCCAGGCCCGGCGCGGCTTGCCGGGATTCAGGACGCCGGCTGGCGGGCGCCGGCGACGGCGGCCTGCTGGGGCACGTTGCCCCGCATCCAGGCCAGCATGTCCTGCCAGATGCGGTTCACCTCAGCTTCCGGGGGCATGTTCCGGGCATGGGGCAACTCGATGGTGATGACCGGGATGTTCTTGTAGAGGCCGCTGTAATTGCCCAGGGAGCCCGGATAGACCCCCACCGGCTTGAACAGCAGCTGGCCGAAGCGCCGGGGCGCCTGGGCCGGGCCGTCGAAATCCAGGACCCCGAAGGGGGCGTGGACCGAAATGATGAGATGGGGCTGAAAGCGCTCGATCTCGTCGTTCACCCAGCGGCTTTCCGGTTCCGACAGGGGATCCCGGCCCGGGAAGCGGCGCGGGTCGCTGCGGGTGGCCTTGGCCCAGTAGCGGGGCGCGTCCCGGTGCCAGCCCGGGGTCGGGAAGTTGCGGTTGAGGTCCACCCCGTTGGCATTGACCCGCTGGGGCTTGGCCGCCAGCAGGCCGTCGGGATTGACGATGGGCGCCACCTTCCAGTGGAAGCCGGCGGCCTCGGGCTTTTCCAGGCGCTGCATCCATTTGAAGACGATGGCCGAGGCGGTCAGCTCGTCGCCGTGTATGCCGCCGATCAGCAGCACCCGCGGGGTTGTCCTGACCAGGCCCTTGCCGGGGGGGGTGGCGATTTCCCGGGCGAGGATGGGGAAGCCGCGCCGGGACTTGACCCCGGTGGGCATGAGGGCGCTGTTCTGGCAATCGGTCTTGGAAATCCCTGGCAGGCGCTGGGCGAGGGCGTTGCACCAGTCCGCCGGAGCGGCGGCGGCACTGGCGCTGGCGGCCAGGGCCAGCGCCAGTGCCGTGGCCGCCCTCCGGATGGGATTTCGAGGAAATGCGGGAATGATGGGATGCCTGTCCATGACGACGCGCCGAATTGTCGGGATTTTGCCGGGAGACGGCATCCCGAGGGAAGTCCCAATGCGAGTGGCCGGAGCGGGAAATAGTTTCCCGCCCGGCTCTCAGGCCGACAGGTCCATGCCGTCTTCGATGTGGGAGAAGAGCTGCTCGTAGATGGCGAGCAGGGCTTCCCGCTCGGCGCTGCCCTTGATCCAGCTCTTGGAGCCGGCCAGGTTGAGGGCGGTCTGCTCCATTTCCGACAGGTTGGCGATGTCCACCTTCTCGCCGTTGAGGGTGGCGTTCACGTCGGCCCGGGCCTTCTGGGCCAGGGACACCAGGTGCATGGAGGCTTCCATGGTGTGGGCGTCCTGGCCGATGACCACGGCCAGCTCCTCCACCACCTCGGCGGAGCGGGCGGAGCCGGACAATTCCTGGCTGAAGGTGTCGGCGGTGCCGCGGGCGCCGGAGACCGCGTCCCCCAGCTCTCCCATCTGGACCGAGACATCCTCCATGGCCGTCGACACGTCGGAGATGGCCTGGGCGATCTCCACCGCCGCCCGCTGGGACTGGTCGGCGAGCTTGCGCACCTCGTCGGCGACGACGGCGAAGCCGCGCCCGGACTCGCCGGCCCGGGCCGCCTCGATGGCGGCATTGAGGGCCAGGAGGTTGGTCTGCTTGGCGATCTGGTCGATATGGCCGGTGAGGTTGCGGATGGCGGCGGTGCGGTCGTGGAGCTGGGCCAGGGACTCGGCGCTGCGCTGGGCCGATTCCTGGGCCCGGCCGAGGGCCGTGGACATGGAATCCGCCGCCCCCGACATGGAATGGGATGAATCCGAGAAGGCGTGGGCCCGGGATTCGGCCTGGGAGGAATGGGCGGTGACATCCGCCACAGCCTTGCCGACCCGCTCGATGGCCATGGAGAGGCCCCGCTCGGAACGCAGGAAGATCTTGGACAGCAGTGCCTCCCGGGCTATGGACTCCTGGGCCCGCTCGAGCTGGTCGAGCATGGCCTGCATCTGCTGCAGCACGTCCTTGAAGGAGCCGTGCAGGCCGGAGGTCTGCAGGCGCCGCCAGGTGCGGCCGCTGGTGGAGGCCTCCATGGCGTTCAGCATTTCCCGGAAGGCGGTTTCCGTCTGGTCCAGGGAGGAGTTGATGCTGACCCGGATGCGCTCCAGGGACGGGTCGGCGTAGGCCCGGGGCAGGCGGGACATCAGCTCGCCGTCCCGGACCTTCTGCAGGACGACGTTGATTTCCGCCAGTTCCTTGCCGTCGGCGGCCGGCAGTGCCAGCAGGACGGCGGCCAGGGCGAGGGGGACGAGGGCGTGCCAGGGGCCCAGGAAAGCCAGCCCGCCGCCGATGGCGACGAGCAGGAGGACGGGCCAGCGGCGCCGGTCAGAGCGAGAAAACCAGTTGTTCATAAGTCATACCCGATGATGCCAGCAGGTCGGTCAGCACCCTGGTGCCTGCGGCGATAGCTTCCCTGGCGCCGGCGGCCTTCTCGGCCGCCAGCATCTGCCGGTATACCGGCTCGACGGCCTCGATGGCGCTGCGCTTGGGGCAGCGGCGCACCGAGTAGTAGCCGACGATCTTGCCCCCCGGCCCGAAATCCGGGGTGATGTGGGTGAACACCCAATAGAAGCCCCCGTCCTTGGACATGTTCTTGATGTAGCCGAAGAACTCCTTGCCCGCCTCGATGGTTTCCCAGGCCAGCTTGAAGGCCGAGCGGGGCATGTCCGGGTGGCGGATGATGTTGTGCTGGGAACCCAGCAGTTCCCGCTCGGTGTAGCCGGAGAATTCGATGAATATCGGATTGCCGTAGGTGATGATGCCCCGGGTGTCGGTCTTGGAGACGATGAAGTCCCCCTCCCGCATGAGTCGCTCCCGGCTGGTGGGAACGATTGACTTGTCTTTCATTGTCCTCTTATTGGCTATGCCTTTAGTAAAGGTCACATGTTAGCAAAGTTGGGCTCCTTGCGGCGGCAAGGTCTGCGCTTTGCGGTTGTCATGCAACTGTCGGATTCCCGGTGACTCCAACAGGGGTCGGGTCGGGTGCAGATCGGACCAGGCCGCGGCAGCACCAGGAGAGACGGCATGAAAGTCACCACCTACCTCAACTTTCCCGGCAATTGCCAGGCTGCCCTCAAGTTCTACGAAACGGCCCTCGGCGCCAGGGTCCGGCATCTCTTTCCCTACCGGGGGTCGCCGTTGGAGTCCCAGGTGCCGGCGCAGATGCGGGACCGGGTGCTCCATGCCGTGCTGGACATCGGCGACACCGTCATCATGGCGTCCGACCGCATCGGCCATACCGGCTCCGATGCCATGAACGGCTTCGCCATCGCCCTCAATACCGAAACCCCGGCCGAGGCGGAACGGCTGATCGCCGCCCTGGCGGTCGGCGGCCGCATCACCCGGCCCCTGGAGGAGACCTTCTGGGCCAGGCGCTTCGGCATGGTGGTGGACCAGTTCGGGGTGCCCTGGATGATCAACTGCGAAAAACCCATGTAGCCGGGGCCGCGCCGGCGGTCAGAAGCTGCGCTGGATCGACAGCCAGACGAAATTGCGGTCCCTGGAGGGGGGCGAGGACGACGAGGTGGCGTCCTGGAAATAGCGGATGAAGCTGACGTCGGCATTCCAGGATTTCTGGTAGACGGCGGAGGCGCCGACGCTGAGCTTGAAGCCCTTGTAGGTGCGGTCGACGCCGGGCAGCGGCGCTTGGGCCTTGGGGCTGTAGCTGAGGGAAAGGGGCAGGCTGAGGTCCAGGTTGGGCAGGATTTCGGACCAGCCGGGGGTGAACACCAGCTGCACGGAGCGGCTGTGCCGGTTGCCGCCCGGGTCGACCGCCACCGCGTTGCGGGAGACGCTGTTGAGGCGCTGCCGGCCGACGTTCAGGCGCACCGTGGCGCTGTCCCACAGGGCGGTGGCGGGCAGGTTGTAGGCTCCCGTGAGCCGCACCCGAACCAGCTGGCTGGCGACGTAGTTGAGCTTGTCCTGGGGGTCGGCGCCGGTGCCCGGCACCGAATCCAGTGGCGCGCCGGTGAAGGCGGTGTTGCGGCTGAGTTCCACGTCGCTGCCCAGGCTGCCCCGCCTGATGCTGGTCTGGAAGCCGGCGCCGAGGACCCGCACCCCTTCCGGATAGGCTCGGGCAGACTCGTCGCCCATGAAGAACGCCGGCGGGACGGCGGCGCCGCTGCCCGGCGGCGATTGGAGCCGCCGCTCCTGGGATTCGGCCCAGTAGAGGTTGAATTCCGTGTTCAGGGACCGGGAGCGGTAGCGGGCCGAGATTCCCCAGTCGCCCAGGGGCGGGTCCGCAGTCGGAGAACCTTGTCGCATTTCCCCGGCGGACCTGGCCGGGTAGGCCCCGGTCGGCCCCGGCCCGTAGTCGATTTCGAAGCCTTGGGCCCAGAAGCTCCACACCAGGGCCAGGATGGCGACGCAGACGGCTCCCGGACAGGTGGGTTGGCGCAGGAGGCGGGACTTATCCACTGCTTGTACCCCTTGCCGATCGGGACGCTTCACATACCCAATATAGTCCCTTTCCCGGCAACCGGTTCCCCCGGAAGGTCGGCGCCATGCCCTCGGGGACCATGGGTTCAGCCACCGTGTCCCAGGTAGCGCCGGCTGTCGGCCAGGAAGCCCTGTTCCGACAGGATGGTGGTGCCGACCCCCTCGCTGGTGAGGACTTCGAGGAGCAGGGCGCTGGGCACCCGGCCGTCGATGACGTGGGCCGCCCTGACGCCGCCCTTCACCGCCTCCAGGGCCGAGGCCAGCTTGGGCAGCATGCCGCCGTGGATGGTGCCGTCGGCGAAGAGGGCCTCGATCTCCTGGGCGGTGAGGTTGGTGAGGAGCTTGCCGTCCTTGTCCAGGACGCCGGGGGTGTTGGTCATGAGGATGAGCTTTTCGGCCCCCAGGGTCTCCGCCAGCTTGCCGGCCACCAGGTCGGCGTTGATGTTGTAGGCTTCGCCCCCGGCGCCGACGCCGATGGGCATGACCACCGGGATGAAGGCCCGGGAGAAGTGGAGATTGAGGATTTCCGGGTCGATGCTCTCGATCTCCCCCACCAGGCCGATGTCGGTGGGGAGCTGCTCGTCCCCCTCGGGGGGCAGCAGCAGCTTGCGGGCCCGGATGAAATGGCCGTCCTGGCCGGAGAGGCCGATGGCCTTGCCGCCGTGCTGGTTGATGAGGCCGACGATTTCCTGGTTGAGCTCCCCCAGCACCATTTCCACCACGGTGATGGTGTTCTCGTCGGTGACCCTCATGCCCCGGCGGAATTCGCTGCGGATGCCCATCTTGTCGAGGAGCTCGTTGATCTGGGGGCCGCCGCCGTGGACCACCACCGGGTTCATGCCCACCAGCCGCAGCATGGCGATGTCCCGGCCGAAGGCGGCCTTGAGGGAGGGTTCCGTCATGGCATTGCCGCCGTACTTGATGACGAAGGTCTTGCCGTGGAAGCTGCGGATGTAGGGCAGGGCGTCGGCGAGGACCTGGACCTTCTCGGCCAGGGAAAGGCGGGGAACGGGCATGGTCGGCCTCCTCGGGCGGATGGCCGGGCGAGGGTCCCGGCCGGGGTCCGTCCGCCCATTGGACGGTGGCATGGGGGCGGCGGTTCAGCGGGCCGCGTCGACAGGCCGGGGAGGGCGCGGTATGCTGCCCGCCCTCCAATATTCGCGAGTCAGACCACCATGGGACAAGCCAAGCAGCGGGGCAGCCAGGAGCAGCGCATCGCCCAGGCCCGGGCCAAGATCGAGGCCACGCGGCCGGAGAAGCTGGTGTGCAACAGCTGCAACGCCGATGTCGCCGACATCCACCCGGTCAGCACCCGGGGCCTGCGGGGCATCGACGCCATCTGGATGGGCCAGTGCCAGTGCGGCAACACCACCTTCGCCGCCTCCGGCGACCCCAAGTCCGTCCAGGCCTTCTTCGACGCCCTGGCCACCGACTCCGACCTGCTCCTGGGCAGCCAGAGCAAGGACGGCGGCAGCCACGAAAGCCTCTAGAAGCCGAAAAGCCTCGACGCCGAGTAGATCGCCAGCCCCACCAGGCCCCCCACCAGGGTGCCGTTGATGCGGATGAACTGGAGGTCCTTGCCGACCTGGAGCTCCAGGCGGGCGGCCATGGTGCCGGCGTCCCAGGTGCGGACCGTGTCCGGGATGAGCCGGGCCATCTCCTCCCGGCGGGATTCGATGAGGTCGGCGACGGCCTCCCGCAGCCAGGGGTTGAGGCCGTCCCGCAGCCCCGGGTCGGCGAGGAGGGCGGTTCCCAGCCGGGCCACCGCCGCCTCCAGGTGGCGGCCGACTTCCGATTCCGGCCCCTCGACGTCCGCCAAGAGGCGCAGCCGCAGGTCCTCCCAGACGGCCGCCAGGGAATCCTGGAAAGTGGCGTTGCCGATGACCTCCCGCTTCAGGACCTCGGCCCGCTCCCGGTAGTCCGGGTCCTCCCGCAGATTGCCGATGAATTCCCGGATGGTGCGGTCGAAGCGCTGGCGCAGCTCGTGGCCGGCGTCCTCCCCCACCTCCCGCATCAGCCCCTCGACGGCGTTCATGACGCCGTCGAAGGCTTTCTGATCCACCGACAGCTTCTTCCACAGCCAGCCGGTGCTGTCCCGCACCTTCTGGCGGATGTAGGGCTCCTTCTCGGCGATCAGGGCGTTGAGGTGCACCAGGGCGGTGTCCAGGAGGCGTTGGTGGCGGTTGTCGGCGGTGAGGGCGGCGAGGATGTCCGCCGCCAGGGGGGCGACCTCCAGGGCCTCCAGGCGGCGGGTCAGCTTGGCCCGCACGAAATCCCGCACCCGGTCGTCGTCCATGGCCCGCAGGAGTCCGGGCAGCAGCCGGGTCACCTGGGACGCCAGGCTGGCGGCATGGCGGGGCTCGGCCAGCCAGCGGCCGGCCAAATCGCCGAAATCCACCTGCTCCAGCCGGGCCCGCACCACGTCCCGGGGCAGGAAATGCTCCTCGACGAATTTCCCCAGGCTCTCGCCGATGCGGTCCTTGTTGCGGGGGATGACGGCGGTGTGGGGAATGGGCAGCCCCAGGGGGTGGCGGAAGAGGGCGCTGACCGCGAACCAGTCGGCCAGGGCGCCGACCATGGCCGCCTCGGCGAAGGCCCGCACATAGGCCAGCCAGGGAAAACGGGGCTGGAGCAGGCCGGCGGCCAGGAAGACGGCCAGCATGGCGACCAGCAGGCCGGTGGCCATGGCCCGCATGCGGGCCAGGTCCGAACGGCGGTCAGGAGCGCCCATGCCGGGGCCGCCGCTGGACGGAAATACGCTGTTGCACTACTTGTATCCGCAAGTTGGGAATTACCCCCGGGGTTTGTCGGTCACTTCATATTAATTGCTGACGGGGATTTCTCCATGTCCATGTTCGACGACATCAAGAAGGGCACCCTCACCACCATGGCCCTGGGGGCCGGGGTCGTTTCCCTGCTGCCGGCCCTGATTCCGGTGGCGGCCCGGGGGGTGCGGCCGCTGCTCAATACCGCCATCCAGGGCGGCCTGGTCTGCCTGGAGAAGGGCCAGGAGGCGGTGGCGGAAATCCATCGCATCCTCGACCACGTCGCCGCCGAATCGAAGGCGGCCCACCATGCCGGCGACTACGGTACGTCGCCGCCGGCTCCGGCGACGCCGGAATCCGAGCCGATCATGGCCGCCACCGGCGAGCCGGACCCGGAGGTCATGGGCTGACGCCCCCCGGCCTCAGCTCGGGGAGCCGGACCCCATCTGGGACTGCAGGTAATTGGGCAGGCCGACCTGGTCGATGAGCCAGAGTTGCTGCTCGAGCCAGTGGGCATGGTCTTCCTCGGTATCGTCCAGTAGGTTCTCGAGGATTTCCCGGGTGACGTAGTCCTTCACCTGCTCGCAGGCGGCGATCACCTCCCGCAGGTTGTTGACCACGGAAATCTCCACCGCCAGGTCGTTCTTCAGCATGGACGGGACGTCGGCGCCGATCTGGAGGGCATCCCGGGTGGCCAGGTCGGGGGTGCCTTCCAGGAAGAGGATGCGGGAAATGAGGGCGCGGGCGTGCTCCCGCTCATCCTCCATCTCATGGTTCACCCGCTCGTAGAGCTTGTGCAGACCGAAATGGCGGTACATCTCGGCGTGCAGGAAATACTGGTCGATGGCCGTCAGCTCTCCGGCCAGGAGCCGGTTCAGCCGCTGCAGGATGTTGGTATCGCCTTGCATGGAAGTCTCCGCGGAAGGATGGGGGAATCGCTTTGCCTGATCGGCGGATTCTAGGCGAAACCCCCTGCCGGGAAACTGGGGTGGATTACCAGATGAAGAATACGGTCACCCAGTTGGCGGCCATCAGAGCTACCGGCCAGGCCAGGGCCAGGCCGGCCGCCGCCCCCCGGGCGAGGCCCGGCCCCGCCTGCCGCACCAGGCGCCACGCCAGCCACAGGCTGCCCGCGCAGCCCAGGGTGAGAAGGGTGATGCGGAAAGCCGGCACCCAGCCCAGCCACAGGCGCTCGGCCTTGAGGTGGGTGATGGTCAGCATGGAGAGGCCGAGGATGACGCTGGCCGCCGCCAGGGGGGTGAGGGCCAGGGTGAGGCGCTGCCAGGAGAAGCGCGGGTCCTTCAGCCAGCGGGCGGCGGCGGCCGGGCCCAGCCACAGCAGGCTGCCCAGGAGGCCGCCCCCAACCAACAGGTAGCTGAGCACCAGGGCACCGTCCAGCCAGGTGAAGGCATCCCCGACCTCCGGATAGTGGGTGAGGAGCCACCAGGGCACGTCGTTGTCCAGGAGGGCGAAGTGGTCGTGCTCCACCAGCCAGTCGGCCAGAGCCAGCTTGGCGTGGAGCAGCCAGGGGCTCAAAGTCCATTGGAAGGCGGCGCTGGCGACCCCGAGGATGCCGAAGAGCAGGGTGAGGGCGTCCGGGGTGCGACCCGGAATCTCCGGGTCGAGGACTTCCGCCGCCGGCGAGCGGGCGGCCAGGTCCACCGCCCCGCGCTGGCCGGCGCAGCGGCCGCAGGCATGGCATTCGGAAGCGCTCTGCATGCGCCGGATATCCACCAGGGGGGCGCAATTGACCCGTTCCTCGACGCCGGTGGCGCCCCAGGCCGCCCGGTCCACCCGGTAGTGGAGGGGAGCGATCTTGGCCAGGATGGCGAAGACGCCGGAGGCGGGGCACAGGTAGCGGCACCAGATGCGCCGGTCGCGGCCGTAGAGCAGCCCCATGACGATGGCGGCGACGGTGGAGCCGCCCAGCACTAGCAGCGCTGCCTGGGGATACTCGTAGACGCTCACCAGCTGGCCGTAGACCGTGGTGCACACGAAGGCCACGAAGGGCCAGCCCGGCCACTTGAGCCAGCGGGGCACCGGCTTGCCGCGGCCGAAGCGGCTGGCCCACTCGGACACCGCCCCCTCCGGGCAGAAGAGGCCGCACCAGACCCGCCCGAGGGCGACGGTGGCGATCATGACCCCCGGCCACCAGACGCCCCAGAAGGCGAACTGGGCGAAGAGCCGCAGGTTGTCCCAGATGTGGGCGGACTCCGGCGGCATGGGCATGAGGGCGGGGACGATCACCAGGACCGCGTAAACGACGACGACCGCCCACTGGACGGCCATGACGAGGCGCCGGTTGCGGCGCAGGAAGAGCCCGATGCGGGCAAGCCGCCCGGGGGGCGGCCTGAAGGTTATGACTTGTTGGTCCATGGCGTCATTTGGCGACGATGCGGCCCTGGGCGGTGTCGGCGTGGAATTCGTCGAAGAACTTGTAGGTGCCGGGCTTGAGGGGATAGAAGACCAGGTTGCTGGTGACCCCGGCGGCGAGGACCTTCTCCTTCTTGAGTTCGAGGCTCTCGAACTCGGCGGCCCCCGGCCCCTCGTTCTTGATGGTCAGGCGGAACTTGGTGTTGGCCGGGACTTCCAGGGTTTCCGGGAAGAGGCGGCCACCCTTGATGGTGAGGTTGAAGGTGGGCATCTCGTCCGCCTGGGCCGGGGGGCCGGCGAAGAGGGAGAGGGCGAGGACGAGGCCGGCGGCCGCCGCCGACAGCCAGGGGCCGGTGCGCAGGAAGGTGGGCAGGTTCACGAGGAAGGGGGGCATGGTGATTCTCCTTGTCAGAAGGCCAGCTGGGCGCGCAGCCCGAAGATGCGGACGGTGTCGGAGGAGGGATCTGCGCCCAGGCGGCGGACGACCTGGAAGTCCGGGGTGAGTTCGAACTGCTTGCTGATGCGGTAGCGGTAATAGAGCTCCGCCACCTGTTCAGCGCCGCTCGGGGTGAAGAAGAGGTTGTCCGCCAGGGTGGCCGGCACGGTGGGATCGTCGTCGCCCATGAGGTCGTGGGTGCCGCCCGCCATGCGGTAGGTGCGGTTGGAGCGCAGCCAGCCCGCCGCCACGCCGATGGCGTCGGCGCCCCGGTCCCAGTAGGAGCCGTTGAATTCGGCGCCCAGGGTGACGGCCCGGTCGAAGGGCACGTTGCCCCGGGAAATGTGGCCGTAGCGCCCGAAGACCGTAATGCCGTCGCCGAAGCGCTGGTCGGCGGAGATGCCGAAGCCCGCCTGCTTCTGGGTGCTGCCGGTGACGATGTCGGTGCCCTGGCCCTGCTGCCAGGCGTAGATGCGGTAGTTGCCGGTGAGGCCGCCCATCCATTTGACCTGGGTCTCGGCCTGGGTCATGAGGAGCGGGGTGGAGAAGAAGCGCTGGTAGTTGGCGCCCCGGCCGGTGCCGAAGATGCCGGCGGAGAGGCGCCAGGTGGTGGGCTTCCAGGTGTAGTTGTAATAGGAGGCGACGAAGCCGGGCTGGAAGCCGTTCCTGTCCACGCCGATCTGGCCGCCGGCATCCAGCATGGGGTTATGGACGAAGATGGAATTGAGGAACTGGCGGGTCTCGTCGCCGGCCGCGGCGTTCTGGTCGAAGAAGCCGAAGATGTCCATCTTGCCGAAGGTCAGCTCCAGGGTCTCCCGGGAACGGGGCTTGAAGCCGCCGAAGGGGAGGGGGATGCTGGCCTGGTACCAGGCTTGGCCGAGGATGGCAACGGAATCGTCCGGGTTGGCGCCGCTGGCGCGGAAGGCGACGGCGTTGGGGGCGCTGCCGAAGGCGCCCAGGTTGGAGAAGGGGGCGTTGAGGCCGAGGCCCTGGCCGAGGCGGAAGTGGGCGAAGATCTTCTGCTCCACGTCGCCGATGGGGTCGAGGGGCAGCCCGACGGTGATGTCGGCCCGGTAATTGAGCTGGCTGGTGGCGTCCTGGGCGTCCTTGGGCAGGCCCCAGGGGCGCTGGGCGACGGTGGTCAGGCTGGCGTTGGCGGTGATGCCGTCCAGGGCGTCGATCTTCCTGGCCGCCTTCTTCATGTCGAGGGCATCCTTCTCCACCGCCTTGAGGCGGGAGGTGATTTCAGGCTCGTACTGGGACATGCGTTCGCTGTCCAGGCCCCGGTCGATTTCCTCGTTGCGGCCCTTGAGGACCTTCACTTCCTTCTCGAGCTGGGCGTTGCGGGCTTCCAGCTGGTCCAGGCGGGACTGCATCTTCTCGAGCAGGGCGGCCATGTCGGGCTGGGCGGCGAGCCCGGGCACGGCCAGTCCCGCCGTCATCAGGGCGGCGAAGAGAGGAGCCAGGCGCATGGTCAGTAGCCGCCCTTCTTGCCGATACCGACGTAGGTGAATTCGTACTCCACCTCGAAGGGCTTGAACCAGGGCCGGACGCCGGTGGCCCGGTCGGTATGGCGGCCGAAGTGGGCGTGCTTGTTCTCGGAGGGCGGCAGGATGGTGTACTTGACCTTGTACTTGCCCGGGCCGGCGAGCTTGATGTTGTCGCCATAGTGGGGGCCGTCGTTGGCGACCATGGGCATGAATTCGCCGCCCACCTTGTAGTCGGAACCGACCTTGGCGACCTCGTACTTGACCACCAGGTAGGGCACCCAGGCGCCTTCCTCGAAGCCATTCGGGTTGTTGGCCAGGGCGTGGATGTCGGCTTCGATGTGGATGTCCGATTCGGCCACCTTGCGCATCATGCCCTCCGGCTCCATCTCCACCGCCTGCAGGTACACCGCGGCGATTTCCATGCCGGCCCGCTGCTGGGGGGTGCCGATGGGGTACTCGATGGCCAGGGCAGGGGTGGCGAGGAGGGCGGTCAGGGCGAGGGCCGAAGCCAGTTTCTTGACGGCGATCATGGGGAGGGCTCCAAAAAGGTTTGGCTGGCTGGCCCGGAGGCGGGCTGGCTCAAGGAGGGAAGGGAAGGACTTCGAGGAATTCATTTGGTCAGGATCAGCTTGTCCTGGCGGGTGACCCGCAGGGTGTAGCGCTGGCCGCCGTGCTCAATTTCCACCATCGTCTGGCCCCGCAGCAGGTCGCTGCTCTTTACCTGCAAAAGCTGGCCCGCCGGCGGCAACGCCGCGGCCGGAGAGGTGGGTTGGGACTTCTGGTGCTGGGCCATGTTCATACAAATACAAATGCGAATGATTCGCATTGTAGAGATGTAACTGGAATGGAGTCAATACTTCGGAATGCCTAATGCCGAAAAACCGGTTGCGGGTGCGGCGAAGCCACGGATTCGATTCGCTTTGTGGTGAAACCGGCGGTCATGGGGAGCGGCGCTTCAAGCTATAATTACGGCTTTTGCAAACCCAGTAGAGATCGAAATGGCCCTCAACAACGTTCCTTCCGGTAAGTCCCTCCCCCACGATTTCAACGTCGTCATCGAGATCCCGATGCACGCCGACCCGGTCAAGTACGAGGTCGATAAGGACAGCGGCGCCATTTTCGTAGACCGGTTCATGTCCACCTCCATGCACTACCCGTGCAACTACGGCTACATCCCCCACACCATCGCTGGCGACGGCGATCCGGTGGATGTCCTGGTGGTCTCCCAGTTCGCCCTGCCGCCGGGCGTGGTGGTGCGCTGCCGCCCCATCGGCATGCTGGCCATGACCGACGAAGCCGGCGAAGACGCCAAGCTGCTGGCCGTGCCGGTGGACAAGCTCACTCCCATGTACCGCAATGTCGAATCCCCCCGGGACCTGCCCCAGATCCTGCTGGACCAGATTTCCCATTTCTTCGAGCACTACAAGGATCTCGAACCGGGCAAGTTCGTGAAGGTCAAAGGCTGGTTCGGGTGCGACGAGGCCAAGAAGGAAATCGTGGAAGGCGTGGATCGCTACAACGCGGCCAAGGAAAAGCCCGCCTACTGAGACTGAAGCCATGACTTTGCGGATCGCCGTCGCCCAGTTCAACGCCGTCGTCGGCGATCTTCAAGGCAATGTGGCGCGCATCGCGGAGTGGGCCGCCCGCGCCAAAGCGCGGGGGGCCGACCTGCTCCTCACCCCGGAATTGGCCCTGTGCGGCTATCCGCCGGAGGACCTGCTGCTGCGCCAGGACTTCTACAGGGCCTGCGACCGGGCCCTGGACGAGCTGGCCGCCCAGGTGAGAGGCATCACCTTGGTGGTGGGCCATCCCGAAGCCAGTAGCGGCCGCTGCCACAACGCCGCCACGGTGCTGCAGGATGGCCAGCGCCTCGCCACCTACCGCAAATTCCGGCTGCCCAACTACGAAGTTTTCGACGAAGAGCGCTATTTCGATGCCGGCGACGCGGCCTGCGTCATCGACGTCAAGGGCGTCGCCTGCGGCATCAACATCTGCGCCGACATCTGGGACACCGGCGCTGCCGATATGGCGGCCCGGGCCGGCGCCGAGCTGCTGCTGGTCCTCAACGCCTCCCCCTGCCACCTGGAGAAGCACGAAGTGCGCACCCGGGTCCTCGGGGAACGGGTGGCGGCCACCGGCATGGCGGCGGTCTATGCCAACCTGGTGGGCGGCCAGGACGAGCTGGTGTTCGACGGCGGTTCCTTCGCCCTCGACCCCCAGGGCGAGGTCCGCATGCGCCTGCCCCAGTTCGAGGAAGCCCTGGGCATCCTCGAGTACGAAGCCGGCAAGATCCGCTCCGACGACATGGCGCCGGTGCTCGGCCAGGAAGCAGAAGCCTACGGGGCACTGGTCCTCGGCGTCCGCGACTACCTGGGCAAGAACGGCTTCCCAAGCGTCATCATCGGCCTCTCCGGCGGCATCGACTCGGCCCTGACCCTGGCGGTGGCGGTGGATGCCCTGGGGGCGGACAAGGTGCGGGCGGTGATGATGCCCTCGCCCTATACCGCCCAGATGAGCCTGGACGACTCCCGGGCCATGATCCGCGCCCTCGGGGTACGCTACGACGAGATTGCCATCGAGCCGGCCATGAAGACCTTCGCGGCCATGCTCGAAAAGCAGTTCGCCGGGTTGCCGGCCGACACCACCGAGGAGAACCTCCAGGCCCGCATCCGCGGCATGATCCTGATGGCCCTCTCCAACAAGACCGGCGCCCTGGTGCTGACCACCGGCAACAAGTCCGAGATGGCCGTGGGCTACGCCACCCTCTACGGCGACATGGCCGGCGGCTTCGCCGTCATCAAGGACGTGTACAAGACCATGGTTTATCGCCTGTCCCGGTACCGCAACAGCCTGTCGCCGGTGATCCCGGAAAACATCATCGTCCGGCCGCCCTCCGCCGAGCTCAAACCGGACCAGACCGACCAGGATTCCCTGCCGCCCTATGAAATCCTCGATGCCATCGTCAAGGCCTACATGGAAGACGACCGCAGCCCCCGGGACATCATCGCCGACGGCCTGCCGGAGGAGGCAGTGCGCAAGGTGGTGCGGCTGCTGCGCATCGCCGAGTACAAGCGCCGCCAGGCGCCGGTGGGGATACGCATCACCCAGCGTGGCTTCGGCAAGGATTGGCGTTATCCTATTACCAACCGTTACCGGGACGAATTCTAGGAATCCGCGAACAGGAGTATGAATAGATGAAGAAGATCGAAGCCATCATCAAGCCGTTCAAGCTGGACGAGGTCCGCGAGGCCCTGTCCGAGATCGGCATCACCGGCCTGACCGTTACCGAGGTCAAGGGCTTCGGCCGCCAGAAGGGACACACCGAGCTCTACCGGGGCGCGGAATACGTGGTGGATTTCCTGCCCAAGATCAAGATCGAGATCGTCGTCCCGTCCGAGCGCGTCGATGCCGCCATCGAGGGCATCATCAAGGCGGCTCGCACCGGCAAGATCGGGGACGGCAAGATTTTCGTCACCCCCGTCGAGCAGGTGGTGCGCATCCGCACCGGAGAAACCGACGAAGCCGCGATCTGATCGACGCTGCGGCGAAGTCTCGTGATAAGGCGGCCTTGGGCCGCCTTTTTCATTCCTACTTCTTGCTGCGCAGCAGCACCCAGAGGGCGCCCTCTCCCCCATCCTGGGGACGGGCCTGGCAGTAGGCCAGCACCTCGTTCTTCTGCATCAGCCAGCCCCGCACCAGCTGGCGCAGGATGGACATCTTCCCGGGGGAGCGCAGCCCCTTGCCATGCACGATGCGCACGCAGCGGACACCGTGGGCCACGCATTCGTGGAGGAAGATCGCCAGGTGGGTGCGGGCTTCCTCCCGGTTCATCCCGTGCAGGTCGATATGCTCCTGAACAACCCAGCGCCCGCGGCGCAAATCCTTGAGGACGCTGGCGGCCAGCCCCGGCCGCAGGTAGTTGGGCTCGTCGCCGCCCTCCAGGCGGTCCTGGAGGCCGATGGGGCCGTGGAGAGCCTCGTGCATCACGGCCCGTTCGTCGGCCCGGCGCTGGAGGGCGCGGGGCGGCGGCGTCGGGCCGCCGAGATGGACACGGTTGGAAGGCGGCAGCGGCCGGGCGTCCGCCACGGCGGCATGGAACGCCGCCAGGTCGTCATCATCGAGGGTGGCCATGGTTCAAGAGCTGATGTGGCGAGGCAGCCAACTGTATCAACAGACAGCGCCGCGCGGCAAAAAGTCAGTCGCCGTTTCCGGCCTGGGATTTCAGTATTTTGCCCATCCGGTTACGGGGGCTTGCCCATGATTTTCTACCAGTGAACCGGTAGGTCAAGATAAAGCCGGGCGGGTATTCCGGTACCGCGGCACCGGACATACCATGCGGCTAACCACTACGCATGGCGCGTCCATGACCAGTGTATAACCACGCGCCCGAGCGCGACATCCCGTCGGAGGAGGATTTTATGTTAATCATTGCCAGTGCTTCGACCACTCGAGTTAGCCGATGGAGGGAGGGGCTGTCCGGGCTGGATGACATTGCGGAAGTGAACGAGATGTCCCGCCTCAGGGGTTCCCTGTCCAGCCATACCCCGCCGGTGCTCCTCCTCGACCTGGACTTTCCCGGCTTCGGCAACCCGGCCGCAGTGCTCCCCAAGCTGCGTCAGGCGAGCCCGGCCACCAAGATCGTCATCCTGGGGGAGCCGGATTCCGACGAACTGGAAATTGCCCTCTTTGCCGCCGGGGCACGGGGAGTATGCAGCGGCGAAGCCGAGCCCCCGGTCATGCAGCGCATGGTCACCGCCGTCCGCCAAGGGGAGCCGTGGATCCGGCGCATCCTCGTCCCCCGCCTGCTGGATCGGCTCAATTCCCGCACCACCACCGACTCGCCGCGGATTTTCGCCGACAGCCGGACCGCCGAGCTGACCCGCCGGGAAAAGGAGATCGCCGCCATGGTCCGCAGCGGCGAAACCAGCAAGCAAATCGCCCGCCGCCTCGATGTGAGCGAACCGACCCTCAAGGTGCACCTCACCGACATGCTTCGCAAGATCGGCATCGACGATCGCCTCAAGCTGGCGCTGATGCTGAACATCAGCACTGAATCCTGACCGCTTGCGTTACCGGCCGGGCTTCTCCCAAGCCTGTCCCCGACTTTGAAGGAGATCGTCGTGCCCATTGAACCCATCACCGTAGTCATCGCCGATTCCGACCAGGTCAAGCGCACTGCCTGCGAGTATCTCCTGCGCTACGAGGAGGATATCCAGGTGGTCGCCCAGGCCGCCACGCTGAAGGAAATCACCACGGCCGTGCTCGACCACCAGCCCCGGGTCCTGCTCTGCCGCTTCAGCCTGGCGGCAGTGGAGGCCTTCGCCCTGCTGCGCGCCCTGCGCGGCGAATATCCCGCCCCTTCCGTGCTCCTCCTCACCGACCGTTCCATCCTGGAGGAGCAGATCATCCAGTCCCTCAATGCCGGTGCCCGGGGTTATGTGAACTACGACGGCATGAGTTCCCTGTTGGCCAAGGCGGTGCGCAGCGTCGGCCAGGGGGAGGGCTGGATTCCGCGCCAGACCCTCGGACGCCTCCTGGACCGGGCGGCCCGGGTTTCGGTCGCCTGAGTGCGCCGGAGCGGCAATGAAAAAGGGCGCCCGCGGGCGCCCTTTCCTTTTGCGGTCCTTCCCGGCTTACATCAGGCCGGCCTGGTCCAGGTAGCGTTCGGCATCCAGGGCCGCCATGCAGCCGGTGCCGGCGGAGGTGCAGGCCTGGCGGTAGATGTAGTCCTGCACGTCGCCGGCGGCGAAGACGCCGGGGATGCTGGTCTGGGTGGCGTTGCCGGTACGGCCCCCCTGGGTGATGACGTAGCCGTCGTCCATCTCCAGCTGGCCCTTGAACAGCTCGGTGTTGGGCTTGTGGCCGATGGCGATGAAGACGCCCAGGACGTCCACGTTCTTGGTGGAGCCGTCCACGGTGCTCTTGACCCGCAGGCCGGTGACGCCGGAATCGTCCCCCAGGACCTCGTCCAGGGTGCTGTTCCAGAGGATGGTGACCTTGCCGGCCTTCTCCTTCTCGAACAGCTTCTCGTGCAGGATCTTCTCGCCCCGGAACTTGTCCCGGCGGTGAATGACGGTCACGTGGCTGGCGATATTGGCCAGGTAGAGGGCTTCCTCGACGGCGGTGTTGCCGCCGCCGACCACGGCCACCGGCTTGTTGCGGTAGAAGAAGCCGTCGCAGGTGGCGCAGGCCGAGACGCCCTTGCCCATGAACTTCTCCTCGGAGGGCAGGCCCAGGTACTGGGCGGAGGCGCCGGTGGCGATGATCAGGGCATCGCAGGTATAGGTGCCGGCGTCGCCCACCAGGGTGAAGGGCCGCTCGCCCAGCTTGGCGGTATGGATGTGGTCGAAGATGATTTCGGTGTCGAAGCGGCGGGCGTGCTTCTCGAAGCGGGCCATGAGGTCCGGGCCCATGACGCCGTCGGCATCGGCCGGCCAGTTGTCCACTTCGGTCGTGGTCATCAGCTGGCCGCCCTGGGCGAGGCCGGTGATGAGGACGGGCTTGAGGTTGGCGCGGGCCGCATAGACGGCAGCGGTATAGCCGGCCGGACCGGAGCCGAGGATGAGAAGACGGTTGTGGCGGGGGGGGTTGGACATGGCATCCCTCTATGATGTGCAATCGCAAAATTATAGCTTTGTCGACGGCCAAGTTTCTTCCCAAGTTTCTGGCGGAGCCGCGAAAAGCCATTATAATTCCCCGCTAACTCCATGACAAAAAAGTAATTTTATGGCTTCCGGCAACTACGGTTTGAGTCTGGTGGTGGTGCGCAACGTGCCCCTGTTCTCCGGCCTGGACGAGGGCGAGCTGGAGCGCCTCTCCCGGGTCGCCAGACGCCGGCGGGCCGAGCGCGGCGAATACATCGTGCGGGAGGGGGAGAGCACCGATTTCCTCTATATCCTCCTCGCCGGCCGGGCCAAGGTCACCAACAGCGACGAGGACGGCAAGGAAATCATCCTGGCCCTCCTGGGGCCGGGCGAATTCTTCGGCGAAATGGGCCTCATCGACGACAGCCCCCGCTCGGCCGACGTGGTGGCCCAGGAGCCCTGCGAACTCCTCATCCTCGGGTCGGGGGAATTCCAGCGCTGCTGGCGGGAGAACTTCCCGGTGGCCAGGAAGCTGATGCAGATTCTGGTGGGGCGCCTGCGGGACGCCGACCGCAAGATCGAGAGCCTGGCCCTCCTGGACGTCTATGGCCGGGTCGCCCGGCTACTCATCGAAATGTCCGAGGAGCAGAACGGCCGGCGGGTGGTGAAGCGCAAGATCTCCAAGCAGGAAATGGCCCGCATGATCGGCGCCTCCCGGGAAATGGTGACCAAGGTGATGCGTGACCTGGAGGCCGGTTCCTACATCGCCTACGAAGGTGACCTGCTGGTCATCCAGGGGGGCTGACCATGGCCCGTCGCAGCACCGCCCGGGCTCCCAGTCCCTTGCCCGACAAGATCGGCTCCCTGCTGCAGGAATCCCGCTGGCTGGCCCTGGGGGCCGTCGCCCTGTTCCTGTCTCTGGCCCTGTGGGGCTTTTCCAAGGACGACCCGGGCTGGTCCCATTCCGTCGGCGGCGGGCCCCTGCACAACCCGGCAGGCCGAGCCGGCGCCTGGGTGGCCGACCTCATGCTCTACCTCTTCGGCCTCTCCGCCTGGTGGTGGGTGGCCCTGCTGCTCATGTTCATCTGGTGGGGCTACCGCCGGCTCAACGGCTTCGGTGAAGGCGAGGACCGCCGTCCCCTCTATATCGCCGTCGCCGGCTTCGTCATGCTCCTGGCCGCCAGCTCGGCCCTGGAGTCCCTGCGCTTCTACAGCCTCAAGGCCCAGCTGCCCCTAGGGCCGGGCGGCATGATCGGCATCGAGTTGGGGCACGGCCTGGCCCGCCAGATGGGCTACACCGGCTCCACCCTGCTGCTCCTGGCCCTGATCGCCCTCGGCTGGAGCGCCTTCGCCGGCATGTCCTGGCTGACCGCCTTCGAGCGCCTGGGCTGGTTCCTGGAGCGCAGCTTCGGCTTCTTCCACGGCCTGGTGGACCGCTGGCAGGACCGCCGCATCGGCCGGGAAGTGGCCCAGGAGCGGGAAGTGAAGGTGGAGGTGGAAAAGCGCCGGGTCGAGCTGCACGAGCCCATCATCATCGAGACGCCGCCGCCGGAGGTGCCCATCTCCCCCAAGGCCGAGAAGCGCATCGAGAAGGAAAAGCAGGCGGCCCTCTTCCCCGAGGCCATCGTCGGCGGCACCCTGCCGCCCCTCCATCTCCTCGATCCCGCGCCGGCGGCGGTGGAGACGGTCAGCGCCGAGACCCTGGAATTCACTTCCCGCCTGATCGAACGCAAGCTCGCCGACTTCGGCGTCCAGGTGAAGGTCCTGGCGGCCATGCCGGGCCCCGTCATCACCCGCTACGAGATCGAGCCGGCGGTGGGGGTGAAGGGCGCCCAGATCGTCAATCTCGCCCGCGACCTGGCCCGGGCCCTGGCCCTGGTGTCTATCCGGGTGGTGGAGACGGTGCCCGGCAAGTCCTGCATGGCCCTGGAGTTGCCCAACAGCAAGCGCCAGACCGTGAAGCTGTCGGAGATCATCTCCAGCCGCCCCTACAACGACATGGCGAGCCCGCTCACTGTCAGCCTCGGCAAGGACATCGGCGGCCAGCCGGTGGTGGCCGACCTGGCCAAGACCCCCCACATGCTGGTGGCCGGCACCACCGGCTCGGGCAAGTCGGTGGGCATCAACGCCATGATCCTGTCCCTGGTCTACAAGTCGGAGCCCGACCAGGTGCGCCTCATCATGGTGGACCCGAAGATGCTGGAGCTCTCCATCTACGAGGGCATCCCCCACCTGCTGGCGCCGGTGGTCACCGACATGAAGCAGGCCGCCAATGCGCTGAACTGGTGCGTGGGCGAAATGGAAAAGCGCTACAAGCTCATGTCGGCCATGGGCGTGCGCAACATCGCCGGCTTCAACACCAAGATCAAGGAGGCGGAGAAGCGGGGCGAGCACATCCCCAACCCGCTGTCCCTCACCCCCGAGGCTCCGGAGCCCCTCACCACCTTGCCCTTCATCGTGGTGGTCATCGACGAGCTGGCGGACCTCATGATGGTGGTGGGCAAAAAGGTGGAGGAGCTCATCGCCCGCCTCGCCCAGAAGGCCCGGGCCGCCGGCATCCACCTGGTGCTGGCCACCCAGCGCCCCTCGGTGGATGTCATCACCGGCCTCATCAAGGCTAACATCCCGACCCGCATCGCCTTCCAGGTGTCGAGCAAGATCGACTCCCGCACCATCCTCGACCAGATGGGCGCCGAGGCCCTCCTCGGCCAGGGGGACATGCTCTACCTGGCGCCCGGCACCGGCTACCCGACCCGGGTCCACGGCGCCTTCGTTTCCGATGACGAGGTGCACCGCGTCGTCGAGCACTTGAAGACCACCGGCGCCCCGGAATATGTCGAGGACATCCTCAGCGGCGCCGTGGACGACGAGGAGGGCGGCGGCGAGGGTGGCGAGGGCGGCGATGCGGAAAACGATCCCCTCTACGACCAGGCGGTCGAAGTAGTGCTGAAGAACCGCCGGGCTTCCATTTCCCTGGTGCAGCGCCATCTGCGCATCGGCTACAACCGCTCGGCCCGCCTCATCGAGGCCATGGAGAAGTCCGGCCTGGTGTCCGCCATGGACGGCCGCGGCGGCCGGGAAGTGCTGGCCAGGAAACCCGAGGAATGAACATGAAGATGCGAACGACGCTGCTGGGCCTGGCCCTGGCGCCCGCCCTGGCCT
>DATFAA010000045.1:0-17196 GCA_035255045.1 Rhodocyclaceae bacterium
GGCGCCTGCAAGATGCCGCTTCTCGCTGATCTCTTCCTCCAGTTCACCCTGCTCTTCTTCGTCGCCTTCGGCGGCGCCACGGCCCTGCTGCCGGAAATGCAGCGGGTGGTGGTGGAGCAGAAGCACTGGCTGGACGAGGCGACCTTCATCCACCTCTACGCCATCGCCCAGGCGGCGCCAGGGCCCAACGGCCTGGTGGTGACCCTGATCGGCTGGGAGGTGGCGGGCCTGGCCGGGGCCCTGGTGACCACCCTGGCCATGTGCCTGCCCATGAGCGTGGTGATCTACTTCCTCTTCCGCCACTGGGAGCGCTTCCGCGGCGCGCCCTGGCAGGAGGCGGTGCAACTGGGGGTGGCGCCCCTGGCGGTGGGGCTGGTGTTCGCCGGGGCGACGCTGATCGCCCGTTCCGCCGATGTGGGCTGGGCGGGGGCGGTACTGGTGGCGGTCACCATCGCCCTCAGCCTCAAGACCAAGCTGCATCCCCTCTGGTACATCGCCCTGGGGGGTGCCGCCGGCCTGCTCGGGCTGGTCTAGTCCTGCTTGTAGGGGTTTTCCAGGGAGTCGATGAGATCCTGGAACACGGCCCGGATCTGCGACTCGTCGCACTCCATGAGCAGCGCGTCCTCGAAGGCGTCCTGGGCGATCTGGCGGAGCTCGTCCAGGTTCTGCTGCAATACCTTGATCTTCTCGGTGCAGGACACCGTCGACCCATCCGGTCGCTTCCAGATGATGGGCTTCTTGCTCATGGGTTCAGGCCAGGATTTCATGGAGGGCAGAGGTCAGGGCGGCGCATTCCCGGTCGGTGCCGATGGTGATGCGCAGGAATTGGTCGATGCGGGGCTGCTTGAAGTGGCGGACGATGATGCTGCGCTCCCGCAGTTGGGCCGCCAGCTCGGCGGCATCCTGGCCCGGATGGCGGGCGAAGATGAAATTGGCGGCGGAGGGCAGGACGTCGAAGCCGAGTTCCTGGAGCTCGCCGGTCAGCTTGGTGCGGCTGGAGATCACCGCCTGGCGGGTGTGTTCGAAATGCTCCCGGTCCTCCAGGGCGGCGACGGCGCCGGCGATGGCCAGGCGGTCCAGGGGGTAGGAGTTGAAGCTGTTCTTCACCCGTTCCAAGGCCTCCACCAGGTCGGCGTGGCCGACCGCGAAGCCGACCCGCAGTCCGGCCAGGGAGCGGGACTTGGAGAAGGTGTGGACCACCACCAGGTTGGGGAAGCGGCTCACCAGGGAGATGGCGGTCTCGCCGCCGAAATCCACGTAGGCTTCGTCGATCACCACCACCGAGTCCCGGTTGGCTTCGAGCAGCCGCTCGATCTCGGCCAGGGCGAGCAGCCGGCCGGTCGGGGCGTTCGGGTTGGGGAAGATGATGCCGCCGTTGGGCTGGGCGTAATCCTCGACCCGCAGGGAGAAGTCCTCGGCCAGGGGGACGGTGCGGTACTCGACCCCGTAGAGCCCGCAGTACACCGGGTAGAAGCTGTAGGTGATGTCCGGGAAGAGGATGGGCCGGTCCTGCTTCAGGAGGGCCAGGAAGATGTGGGCCAGGACCTCGTCGGAGCCGTTGCCGACGAACACCTGCCGGGCCTCGACGCCGAACTCCTTCGCCACCGCCGCCTTTAGGAGGTCGGCGTTGGGATCGGGGTAGAGGCGCAGGCGCGCCCCGTCTTCCCCGAGTTCGGCATGGACGGCGGCCAGGACCCTGGGGGAGGGCGGGTAGGGGTTCTCGTTGGTGTTGAGCTTGACGAGATTGGCGAGCTTGGGCTGCTCACCGGGCACATAGGGCGTCAAGCCGTGGACGACGGCGCTCCAGAATCTGCTCATGGGGTTCTACGGCTGGCGGGATCGACCGCGAATTCTACCATGGCTCCCTGCCGCCTCCGGCTAGGTGGAACCCCAGAGGGCGGATGGGGTTCGCACGGTGGTATCATCCGCCCATCACGACAACCCGTGCGCACCATGCGGCAAGCTGAAATCACTCGCAACACCCTGGAAACGCAGATCTCCGTGCGTCTCGACCTCGACGGCAGCGGCCGCGGCAAGTTCGCCACCGGCGTTCCCTTCCTGGACCACATGCTGGACCAGATCGCCCGCCATGGCCTCATCGACCTCGAAGTCGAAGCCAAGGGCGACCTCCACATCGACGCCCACCATACGGTGGAGGATATCGGCATCACCCTCGGCCAGGCCCTGGCGGCGGCCTGGGGCGACAAGAAGGGGCTCACCCGCTACGGCCATTCCTATGTGCCCCTGGACGAGGCCCTGTCGCGGGTGGTGATCGACCTTTCCGGCCGGCCCGGCCTGGAATTCAACGTGGAATTCACCCGGGCCTGGATTGGCCAGTTCGACGTGGACCTGGTGCGGGAATTCTTCCAGGGCCTGGTGAACCATGCTGGCATGACCCTGCACATCGACAACCTGCGGGGGGTCAATTCCCACCATCAGGCCGAAACCGTCTTCAAGGCCTTCGGCCGCGCCCTGCGCATGGCCGCCACCCCCGATCCGCGCATGGCCGGTGCCATGCCTTCCACCAAGGGAACCCTGTAATGACGATCGCCGTCATCGACTACGGCATGGGCAACCTGCGTTCGGTGTCGAAGGCCATCGAGCACGTGGCCGCCGGCAAACCGGTGGTGGTCACCGCCGACCCGGCCGTGGTGGCCGCAGCCGAGCGGGTCGTCTTCCCCGGCCAAGGCGCAATGCCGGACTGCATGCGCGAACTGGATGCCCGTGGCCTGCGCCCGGCGGTGCTGGCCGCCGCCAAGGAAAAGCCTTTCCTGGGCATCTGCATCGGCGTGCAGATGCTCTTCGAACACAGCGAGGAAGGCAACGTTGCCGGCCTCGGCGTCTTCGCCGGCAACGTGCGCCGCTTCCCCGAGGAGCGCATGGTGGGCCCCGACGGCCAGCGCCTCAAGGTGCCCCACATGGGCTGGAACGAGGTGCGGCAGAAGCCCCACGCCCTGTGGGCGGACATCGCCGACGGCGCCCGTTTCTACTTCGTGCACAGCTATTTCGTCGACCCCAAGGACAGCACCCTGGCCATGGGCACGGCCGAATACGGCATCCCCTTTACCTGTGCGGTGGGCCGGGATAATATCTTCGCGGTCCAGTTCCACCCGGAGAAAAGCGCCCGCGACGGGTTGCAGCTTCTGAAGAATTTTGTCGAGTGGCGGCCTTAACCGGGTTCTGCTCCTACTTCCTTCTGTCGGGTACTCTTCCTCTAATTTCCCATGCTGATCATCCCCGCCATTGACCTCAAGGACGGCCAGTGCGTCCGCCTGAAACAGGGCCTGATGGAACAGGCCACGGTATTTTCCGAACATCCCGCCGCTATGGCCCGCCACTGGCTCGACCAGGGGGCCCGGCGGCTGCACCTGGTGGACCTGAACGGCGCCTTCGCCGGCAAGCCCAAGAACGAATCCGCCATCAAGGCCATCCTCAAGGAAGTGGGCGATGAGATTCCCGTCCAGCTGGGCGGCGGCATCCGCGACCTCGACACCATCGAGCGCTGCCTCGACGACGGCATCTCCTACGTCATCATCGGCACTGCGGCCATCAAGAACCCGGGCTTCCTGCACGATGCTTGCGGTGCTTTCCCCGGCCACATCATCGTCGGCCTCGATGCCAAGGACGGCAAGGTGGCCACCGACGGCTGGTCCAAGCTCACCGGCCACGACGTGGTCGACCTCGCCAAGAAGTACGAGGACTACGGCGTCGAAGCCATCATCTACACCGACATCGGCCGCGACGGCATGCTCTCCGGCGTCAATATCGAAGCCACCGTGCGCCTGGCCCAGGCTCTCACCATCCCGGTCATCGCCTCCGGCGGCCTCTCCAGCGTCGAGGACGTCAAGAAGCTGTGCGCCGTCGAGCACGAGGGGGTGATCGGCTCCATCGCCGGCCGCGCGATCTACGACGGTACCCTGAATTTCAAGGCGGCCCAGGAAGCGGCTGATCAGGCCGGCAAGTAATGTCCCTGGCCAAACGCATCATTCCCTGCCTGGACGTGACTGCCGGGCGAGTCGTCAAGGGCACCAATTTCGTCGATCTGCGGGACGCCGGCGACCCGGTGGAAATCGCCCGCCGCTACGACGAGCAGGGCGCCGACGAGGTCACCTTCCTCGACATCACGGCATCCTCCGACCAGCGGGACATCATTCTTCACATCATCGAAGCCTGCGCCGAGCAGGTCTTCATCCCGCTCACCGTGGGCGGCGGCGTGCGCAAGGTGGACGATGTGCGACGCCTCCTCAATGCCGGTGCCGACAAGGTTTCCATCAACACGGCGGCGGTGCAGAACCCGGAGTTGGTCTTCGAGGCTTCCAGCCGCGTCGGCTCCCAGTGCATCGTGGTCGCCATCGACGCCAAGCAGACCGGCCCCGGCCAGTGGTCCGTATTCACCCACGGCGGACGCAACAACACCGGCCTCGACGCCATCCAGTGGGCCCAGAAGGTGGAAGCCCTTGGGGCCGGGGAAATTCTCCTCACCAGCATGGACCGGGACGGCACCAAGAACGGCTTCGACCTGGCCCTGACCCGGGCCGTGGCCGATGCGGTGAAGATTCCCGTTATCGCCTCCGGTGGCGTCGGCAACCTCCAGCATCTGGCCGACGGCGTCACCGAGGGCCGTGCCGATGCAGTGCTGGCCGCTTCCATCTTTCATTTCGGTGAGTACACCGTGCGCCAGGCCAAGGAATACATGCAGAGCCGCGGCATCGAAGTCAGACTGTGAGCGATCTCGACAACGCACTACCCTGGCTGGACGCCCTCAAGTGGGACGGCGACGGCATGATCCCGGCCATTGCCCAGGATGCGGCGAGCGGTCGCGTGGTCATGTTCGCCTGGATGAACCGGGAGTCCCTGGAAGAGACGGTTCGAAGCGGCAACGCGGTATACTGGTCCCGCTCGCGCCGCCGCCTGTGGAAGAAGGGCGAGGAATCCGGCCATTTCCAGAAGGTGAAGGCCATCCGTACCGACTGCGACGGCGACGTGCTGCTCCTCGCCATCGAGCAGGTGGGCGGCATCGCCTGCCACACCGGCCGCGAAAGCTGCTTCTTCAACGAATTGCAGGGAGACCGCTGGGTTCCCGCCGATCCGGTTCTGAAAGACCCTAAGGATATTTACGCCAAATGATCCCTCCGACCAGTGACGTTCTGCACCGCCTGTCCGAAACCTTGCTGTCCCGCCGCCACGCCGACCCCAGCACCTCGTACACGGCCCAGCTGTTCTCCAAGGGACCGGATTCGATCCTGAAGAAGATCGGCGAGGAATGTGCCGAGCTCATCATGGCGGCCAAGGACGGCAAGAAGCTCAATATCGTCTGGGAATCGACCGACGTCATCTATCACGTCATGGTCCTGCTGGCCTTCAACGGCCTCACCATCGACGACGTGCTGCAGGAAATGCGCCGTCGCGAGGGTATTTCCGGCATCGACGAGAAGAAGGCAAGGAGCTCCGAAAAATGAGCGACTGCATCTTCTGCAAGATCGTTCGGGGCGAAATCCCGTCCAAGAAGGTATACGAGGATGGGGAAATCCTCGCCTTCAACGACATCAACCCGGCCCGGCCGGTGCATGTGCTGGTGATCCCCAAGCAGCACATCACCTCCCTGGCCGCGGTCACGGCGGCCGATGTGCCCTTGCTGGGCAATCTGCTGGCCAAGGCGAACGAAATCGCAGTGGCCCAGGGCAGCACCGACGGCTTCCGTGTCATCATCAACACCGGGCGCGTTGGGGGGCAGGAAGTCCCCCATCTGCACCTCCATATCGTGGGCGGACCGGACCCGGTCGGCCCCATGCTCAAACGCATCTGAGGAGATATCCATGGGCAGCTTCAGCATTTGGCACTGGCTCATCGTTCTGGTCATTGTCATGCTCATCTTCGGCACCAAGAAACTGCGCAACATCGGCCAGGACCTGGGCGGCGCGGTGAAAGGCTTCAAGGAAGGCATGAAGGACGCCAATGCCGACAAGCCGGCCGAACAGGTGCCGCCCCAACAGGTGAGCGGCCAGACCATCGACGTCGAGGTCAAGGAAAAGACCCGTTCCTAATCTGCCGCGCGGGAGCCCCGCGCTCCCCCGGAAATCATGTTTGACATCGGCTTCTCCGAACTCATAGTCATCGGCATCGTGGCGCTTGTCGTCATCGGTCCCGAACGTCTGCCCAAGGTGGCACGCACCCTGGGCCATTTGCTGGGCCGCGCCCAGCGCTACGTTAACGACGTCAAGGCGGACATCAACCGCGAAATGCAGCTGGACGAGCTGAAGAAGCTCCAGTCCGAGATGGCGGAATCGGCCCGCTCCCTGGAGGACTCGGTCCGCAAGGAGTACGACTCGGCCCGGACAGCGGTGGAATCCCCGGCCCAGGCGGCGGTAGCCGAACTGGAAGCGACGGCCAAGTCCCTGGAAGAAACCGCCAAGTCGGTGCAAGAAACGGCCGCCCAGGTGGCCGCCCCGGCCACCGAGCCGGTGGCAATGGCCGATAACCAAGGCAAGCCCACGCCATGAGCACCGACCAGGAAGAATCCTTCATTTCCCACCTGGTGGAGCTGCGGGACCGCCTGTTGCGCAGCCTGATCGCCGTTGGTGTCGTGCTTGCCGGCCTCTGCCTCTATCCGGGGCCCGGGGCCATCTACGACTTCCTGGCCCTGCCCCTGACCAGCGCCCTGCCGGAGGGCACCAAGATGGTGGCGATTGGCGTCATCACGCCCTTCATGGTGCCCCTGAAGGTCACCGCCATGGTCGCCTTCGTCGTCGCTTTGCCCTACATCCTGTACCAGGCCTGGGCTTTCGTGGCGCCAGGTCTCTACGCCCACGAGAAGCGCCTCGGCATTCCCCTGCTCATTTCCAGTACCGTGCTGTTCATCGCGGGGATGGCCTTCTGCTACTTCTTCGTCTTCGGCCAGGTCTTCCACTTCATCGCCGGCTTCGCTCCCAAGAGCATCACCCCGGCGCCGGACATCGAAGCCTACCTGTCCTTCGTCCTCACCATGTTCCTGGCCTTCGGCATCACCTTCGAGGTGCCGGTGGCCCTGGTGGTACTGGTGAAGCTGGGCGTGGTGTCCGTAGAGAAGCTGAAGGAGTGGCGGTCCTACTTCATCGTCGTCGCCTTCGTGGTGGCCGCCGTGGTGACGCCGCCGGACGTGGTGTCCCAGCTCGCCCTGGCCATCCCCATGTGCCTGCTGTACGAGATCGGGATCATCTTCGCCCGCCTGGTCTCCAAGCCGGCGGCGCCGGAAGAGGCGCCCGACGCCATGGACAAGCCGGAACTCCAGCAGCTGCCGGACCAGTGATCAGCCGCCGGGGGGGGCGGGCGCCTTGGCCGGGCCCGGTACCGTCGGCAGGGTCTTTACCGGAGCTCCCTCCTCGAACCACCACAGGCTGCCCGCCGGCATCACTTCCCAGTTCTCGTTGTCGGTGAGCGGCACCGTGGCGATGACCGCCACCTGATCCCGGGGCGTCGTCACCTGGCTGAAATCCACCGTCAGGTCCTGGTCCTTCAGATGGGCCTGGGCGAAAGGCGCCCGCCGGATGATGTAGGCCAGCTTGGTGGAGGCGTGGGCAAAGAGGGCGCCGCCCTGGGACAGCAGGTAATTGAATTCACCGTGGCGGGCCGCCTCCAGGGTGAGCTGGTGGAGGGCGTCGAAGACTTCGGCCCGGGGCGGCGCGGCGCTGCCGAAGCGCCGGCGCAGTTCCTGGAGCAGCCAGCAGAAGGCCCGTTCGCTGTCGGTAGAGCCCACCGGCAGGAAGCTGCCGTCCAGGTCGGGCGCGAAATCCAGCAGATTGCCGTTGTGGGCGAAGATCCAATAGCGTCCCCACAGCTCCCGCATGAAGGGGTGGGTGTTCTCGAGCCCGACGGCGCCCTGGGTCGCCTTGCGGATGTGGGCGATGACGTTCTTCGAGTGGATGGGGTAGTTGCGCACCAGTTCGGCGACCGGCGACCTGGAGGAGGGCTGGGGGTCGAGGAAGACCCGCACGCCCCGGTCCTCGAAGAAGGCGATGCCCCAGCCGTCGGTGTGGACGTCGGTGGCCCCGCCCCGGGCCTGGAAACCGGTGAAGGAAAAACAGATGTCGGTGGGCACGTTGCAGTTCATGCCCAGGAGCTGACACATGGCTACGACTCCTGCCGGATGGTCAATCCTCTTCGGCTTCCCGCCGCGCCGTCGGGCGCTTGCCGATCTTCACCGGCATCTCGATGACGTTCTTGTCCCGGCGCAGGCGGAAGGAGGCCTTTTCGTTGGGCTTGAGGGCGGCGATCAGGTCCAGCATGACCTGGGGATCCTTGACCGCCTGGGAATTCACCGCCAGCAGCACGTCGCCCGGCTTGATTCCGGCCTGATCCGCCGGGCTGCCGCGCACCACGCCGGCGATCAGCGCCCCTTCCGTCCCCGGCAGGCCGAAGGACTCGGCCAGGTCGGCGGTGATCTCCTGGGCCTCGACCCCGATCCAGCCCCGGATCACGGCCCCGCTCTGGATGATCTGGTCCATGATGGTCTTGGCGCTGGAGACCGGGATGGCGAAGCCGATGCCCAGGGAACCGCCAGTGCGGGAATAGATCGCGGTGTTGATGCCGATGAGGTTGCCGTTCACGTCCACCAGGGCGCCGCCGGAATTGCCCGGGTTGATGGCGGCGTCGGTCTGGATGAAATTCTCGAAGGTGTTGATGCCCAGGTGGGAGCGGCCGAGGGCCGAGACGATGCCCATGGTGACCGTCTGCCCGACGCCGAAGGGGTTGCCGATGGCCAGCACCACGTCCCCCACCCGCAGGTTCTCGGTGGCACCGAAGGTGATGGAGGGCAGCTTGTCGGCCTTGATCTGCAGCACCGCCAGGTCCGACTCCGGGTCGCTGCCGATCAGCCTGGCCTTGTGGGTGGAGCCGTCGAGGAGGGCGACCTTGATGTCGTCGGCGGCCTCGACCACGTGGAAATTGGTCAGGATGTAGCCATTGGGGCTGACGATGACCCCGGAGCCGAGGCCGGAATTGCGCCGGGGCTGCCCGTCGGGACGGTCGCCGAAGAAGTGGCGGAAGATGGGGTCGTCCAGGAGCGGATGGCGGGGCGTCTTGACCGCCTGGGTGGTGTAGATGTGCACCACGGCCGGCAGGGCCTTGCGGGCGGCGTCGCGGAACGAAGCGTAGCCGGACAGGCCCAATCCGCCAGAGGCGGCCGGGGCGGCTTCTTGAAGCTCGACGACCGTCGGGTGGCGCCCCATCCACTCAGGCTTCAGGGTGCCGACCACGAAGAAAACGGCAAGCGCAACAGTTACCGTTTGTGCAAAAATCAGCCACAGCCTGCGCATTGGGGGACCGGATATCATGAAACGTGACGAATTGACACGCTATTTGGAAGAGCTGCTGGACGTGCCGAAGTTCCGTGATTATTGCCCAAACGGCCTGCAAGTGGAAGGATGTGCCGAAGTGGGGCGGATCGTCGCCGGGGTGACGGCCAGCCAGGCCCTGCTGGACGCCGCCGTCGAACGCCGGGCCGACGCCGTTCTGGTGCATCACGGCTACTTCTGGCGGGGGGAGGACGGGCGCATCACCGGCATCCGCAAGAAGCGCCTGGCAACCCTCCTCGGCCACGATATCAACCTCTTCGCCTACCACCTGCCCCTGGATGCCCACCCGGAGTTCGGCAACAACGCCCAGCTGGCCAAGCGCCTGGGCTGGCGGGCGGAAGGGCGCTTCGGGGAGCAGGACATCGCCTGGCTCGGCAGCCTGGAGGAACCCCTGGCGGCAGGCGACCTTGCCCGCCGGATGGCTGCTGTACTGGGCCGGGAACCGCAGCTGGTCGGGCCGGCGGAACGGGAGGTCCGCCGCATCGGCTGGTGCTCGGGCGGCGCCCAGGGCTATTTCGAGCAGGCCATTGCCCTCGGGGTTGATGCCTACGTGTCCGGCGAGATCTCCGAGCAGACGGTGCATCTCGCCCGGGAGAGCGGCGTCGCGTACCTAGCCTGCGGCCACCACGCCACCGAGCGCTTCGGCGCCCAGGCCCTCGCTGGGCATCTGGCTGAGCGCTTCGGGCTCGAGTGCGAATTCGTGGATATTCCCAACCCGGTCTAGGCTGTTGCACACTGGCGGGCTCGAACCAACCCGCCCAGGAACAACAACCATGAACTACGTCTTCCCGCCGGCCCCGGTGCCGTCCCTGCCGGTGCAAGATACTTCCGACCGCTTCCCGGTGCGGCGCATTTACTGCGTTGGCCGCAACTACGCCGACCATGCCCGGGAAATGGGCGCCACCGCCCAAGCCGAAGGCCTGGAGCCGCCCTTCTTTTTCATGAAGCCGGCCGATGCCCTGGTGACGGGGGAGGGGGAGATGGCCGTCGCCTACCCGCCCCAGACCCACAATCTCCACCACGAGATGGAACTGGTGGTCGCGCTGGTCACCGGCGGTGCCGACATCCCGGCGGAACGGGCCCTGGACTGCGTCTTCGGCTATACCGCCGGCCTCGACCTCACTCGCCGGGACATCCAGGGCGCCGCCAAGGCCAAGGGCCATCCCTGGGACATGGGCAAGGGGTTCGACCAGTCGGCAGTGGCCGGCGTGGTCCAGCCGGTGGCGCTGTGCGGCCATCCGGCTGAGGGTCGCATCTGGCTGAAGGTGAATGGGGAGGTGCGCCAGGACGGCGACCTCTCCCAGATGGGCTGGAAGGTGGCCGAGATCATCGCCAACCTGTCCCGGTTGGTGAAGCTCGCCGCCGGTGACCTGATCTACACCGGCACGCCGGCCGGCGTCGGCGCTATCGTTCCCGGGGATGTGCTGGAGGGTGGGATCGACGGCGTCTGCGGCCTCAGGGCGCGTATCGTCGCGCCCTGACCCTTCACTTCGGGCGCTTGTCGATAACCCGCTTGGCCTTGCCGACGGAGCGCTCGACGCCGCCCACCTCCACCACGTCGATACGGGCTGAGATGCCGATGTAGGACTTGATGTGGTGCTGCAGGTCGTGGGCCGCGTATTCCTTCTCGACGCTGCTGGCGAACTGGAACTCGGGCTTCATCTCGACATTGACCTTGATGGAGTCCAGGTGGCCGTCGCGGGTCACCTCGATGACGTAGTGAGGCGACAGCTTGGGCTGCTTGAGGATCAGTTCCTCGATCTGGGTCGGGAAGACATTGACTCCGCGGATGATGAGCATGTCGTCGGAACGGCCGGTGATCTTGCCGATGCGGCGCATGGCGCGGGAGGTGGGGGGCAGCAGCCGGGTGAGGTCCCGGGTGCGGTAGCGGATGACGGGCATGGCCTCCTTGGTCAGGGAGGTGAATACCAGTTCCCCCTGGCTGCCTTCGGGCAGCACTTCGCCGGTGCTGGGGTCGATGATTTCCGGGTAGAAGTGGTCTTCCCAGATGACCGGGCCGTCCTTGGTCTCGACGCATTCGTTGGCGACCCCGGGGCCGATGACCTCGGACAGGCCGTAGATATCGACGGCGTCGATGCCGAAGCTGTTCTCGATCTCGGCCCGCATCTGGTCGGTCCACGGCTCGGCGCCATGGATGCCGATCTTCAGGGCCGTGCTCCGCGGGTCGATGCCCTGGCGGCGGAACTCGTCGGCGATGTTCAGCATGTACGACGGCGTCACCATGATGATGTTCGGCTTGAAGTCGCTGATCAGCTGGACCTGCTTCTCGGTCTGGCCGCCGGACATGGGGATGACCGTGCAGCCCAGCCGCTCGGCGCCGTAGTGGGCCCCCAGGCCGCCGGTGAACAGCCCATAGCCGTAGGCGACATGAACGATGTCGCCGGGGCGGCCGCCGGAGGCGTAGATGGAGCGGGCGATGAGGTCGGCCCAGGTGTCGATGTCCTTCTGGGTGTAGCCCACCACCGTCGGCTTGCCGGTGGTGCCGCTGGAGGCATGGACCCGCACCACCTTCTCCCGGGGCACGGCGAACATGCCGTAGGGGTAGTTCTCCCGCAGGTCGTTCTTGGTGGTGAAGGGGAACTTGGCGAGGTCGGCGAGCGTCCTGAAGTCTTCGGGATGGACGCCGGCGGCGTCGAATTTGGCCCGGTAGTGGGGCACGTTCTTGTAGACATGGTTGAGCGTCCAGCGCAGGCGCTCAGTCTGGAGTGCGGCGATTTCGTCGCGGCTGGCATTTTCGATGGCTGCCAAGCCTTTGGTCTGGCTCATTGGTAACTCCTCCCTGAACCCGCCATTGTCTTATGCGGGGGTAGTGGCCCGGTTGAGCTACATCAAGACTCTTCCGCCGGCGGCAGGCCGACGACGGTGCCCTTGACCCGGTGCGAGCGGCCGCGGAAGACGGCGATGGCGGTGCCCTTCTGGTCGCTGATGTCCACGTCGTAGACGCCGGTGCGGCCGGCCCGGGAGCGCTCGACGGCGACGGCGGTCAGGGTGTCGCCGGCGTGGCAGGGGGCGAGGAAATCGATGGTGCAGCCGGCGGCGACGGTGTTCTCGTTGCCGCTGTTGCAGGCATAGGCGAAGGCGGTATCGGCGAAGGCGAAGAGCATCCCGCCGTGGCACGTGCCGTGGCTGTTGAGCATGAAATCACGGATCTTCATGCGGGCGCGGGCGTAGCCGGGGCGGATTTCGTCGATGGCGACGCCGAGGTGCCGGGCGGTATTGTCCCGTTCCATCATGGTGGCGGCCACGGCAGCCGCCAGCTCCTCCGGGGTGCGGTCCAGGGTGGTGTTGTGCATGGTATGAAAGAGGAATGAAAGGGCAGGAATTTAGCACGGGCCCCATGCGACAATGGCGGGCTATGCTCGTCGCCGCCGCCCGCGGGCTCGTCGCCCACGCCCTTCCCATCCTCATCGCCCAGCTGTCCTCCGTCGGCATGATGCTGGTGGATACGGCCGTCCTCGGCCATTACGGGGCGATGGACCTGGCGGCGGTGGCCATCGGCGGGGGCATCCAGATATCGGTGGTGTTCGCGCTGGTGGGCATCCTCCAGGCGGTGGCGCCGGTGGTGGCCCATCTCCACGGCGCCGGGCGGGATGCCGAGGTGGCCGGGGTACTGCAGCAGGGCTTCTGGCTGGCCATAGTCTTTTCCGTACCCGGCATGGTCTTCCTCTACCACCCCGACGCCCTGTTGGGGCTATCCGCCATGGACCCCGAAGTGGAAGCCCGGGTCCGCGAATACCTCAGGCTCCTTGCCTGGGGCGTGCCGGCTGCCCTCTGCTACCGGACCTTCTATGCCTTCTGCAACGCCCTGGGGCGGCCCCGGGCCCTGATGCTCATCGGCCTCGCCAGCCTCGCCCTGCACGCGCTCCTGGCCTGGGGCTTCGCCCTCCAGGGCTGGGGCGGGGAACCCCTGGGGGCCCTGGGCTGCGCCCTGTCCAACGTGGTCATCGCCTGGACGGCCTGCCTGGCGGCCGGGCTCTACCTGGGCCTGGGGCCCCTGGGGGCGAAATACCGGCCCTTTTCCCGTTGGCAGGCGCCCCACATGCCCACCTGGAAGGAACTGCTGCGCCTGGGGCTGCCCATGGGGCTGTCCAATTTCGTGGAAATCACCTCCTTCACGCTGATCAGCCTCTTCGTCGCTTCCCTGGGGGCGACGGTGGTGGCCGGCCATCGCATCGTCGCCAACCTGGCGGCCCTCTGCTACATGCTGCCCCTGTCCATCGCCATCGCCGCCTTGTCGGCGGTGGGGCAGGCGGTCGGCGCCCGGGACTGGCGGCGGGCCCACGCCGCCATCGGCGCCGGGCTGATCCTGGCGGCCGGGCTGTCGACCACGGTGGCGGCGCTCCTCTGGCTGGGGGCCGGGCCGGTGGTGGCCGTGTATACGGACGACCCGGCGGTCCGGAAGGTGGCGCTGGGGCTGGTCGCCTACATCGCCATCTACCAGTTCTTCGACGCCCTGCAGACCGTGGCCGGCTTCGCCCTGCGGGCCTATCGCATCACCTTCCTCCCCATGATTGCCCAGACCTTCTGCTTCTGGGGCATCGGCCTGGCCGGCGGCTGGTGGCTGTGCTACCGCTGGCAGCCTCCTCTCGGGGTGAGCGGCTTCTGGATCGCGTCGGTGGCCAGCCTGGTGTTCGCCGCGGCGGTACTCGGGACGCTCCTGCGGAACGCTATGAAGGCCACTGAATCCAATCCGTAATTATGAATTTTGCACTGCAAGCTTCATGCAAGGTTGTGCTAATATCCTGGGTTCACTAAACGTATAACCGGGTGGGGGTTCGGCCCACCGCCCATTGCTCGCAACTCAACTAAACGCAAGGAAAGCGCATGAAAATTCACGAATATCAGGGCAAGCAAATCCTGAAGAAATTCGGCGTTACTGTTCCGCGCGGGATTCACTGCACCTCCGTGGAAGACGCGGTCAAGGCGGCTGAAACCCTGGGCGGCAATGTCTGGGTGGTGAAGGCCCAGATCCATGCCGGTGGCCGTGGCAAGGGCGGCGGCGTCAAGGTCGCGAAGTCCCTGGAGCAAGTGCGCGAGTACGCTAGCCAGATCCTGGGCATGCAGCTGGTCACCCACCAGACCGGCCCCGAGGGCCAGAAGGTGCGCAACCTCCTGATCGAGGAAGGCGCCGACATCAAGCACGAATACTACGTGGCCGCCCTGACCGACCGCGCTACCCAGTCCGTGGCCATGATGGCCTCCTACGAAGGCGGCATGGACATCGAGGAAGTCGCCCACAAGACCCCGGAAAAGATCATCAAGGTCTTCATCAACCCGCTGGTCGGCCTGACCGACGAGCAGGCCCTGACCCTGGCCAAGGGCATGGGCATGCCGGAAGGCTCCATCGCGCAGTGCGTCGATACGCTGAAGAAGCTGTACACCTGCTACATGGAAACCGATGCCTCCCTGGCCGAAATCAACCCGCTGATCCACGAAGGCGACGGCACCGTCAAGGCCCTGGACGCCAAGTTCAACTTCGACTCCAACGCCCTCTACCGCCAGCCGGAAATCGTCGCCATGCGTGACCTGGACGAAGAGGACGCGGATGAAATCGAGGCCTCCAAGTTCGACCTGGCCTACATCTCCCTGGACGGCAACATCGGCTGCCTGGTGAACGGTGCCGGTCTGGCCATGGCCACCATGGACACCATCAAGCTGTTCGGCGCCGAGCCGGCCAACTTCCTCGACGTGGGTGGCGGCGCCACCACCGAGAAGGTCACCGAAGCCTTCAAGATCATGCTCAAGAACCCCAAGGTCAAGGGCATCCTGGTCAACATCTTCGGCGGCATCATGCGCTGCGACACGATTGCCACCGGCGTCGTCGCCGCTGCCAAGGAAACCCACCTCTCCGTGCCGCTGGTCGTCCGCATGAAGGGCACCAACGAAGATCTGGGCAAGCAGATCCTGAAGGATTCTGGTCTGCCCATCATCTCTGCCGATTCCATGGCCGAAGCTGCCACCAAGATCGTCGCTGCGGTCAAGTAAGGAGCACTGAGAATGTCTATCCTCATCAACAAAGACACCAAGATCATCACCCAGGGCATCACCGGCAAGACCGGCCAGTTCCACACCGAAAAGTGTATCGAATACGCCAACGGCAAGAACTGCTTCGTGGCCGGCGTGAACCCCAAGAAGGCCGGCGAGAAGATTTTCGACGTGCCCATCTACGCCTCCGTCAAGGAAGCCGCCGCTGAATCCGGCGCCACCGTTTCCGTCATCTACGTGCCGCCCGCCGGCGCCGCCGCCGCCATCTGGGAAGCCGTCGAGGCCGACCTCGACCTGGCCATCTGCATCACCGAAGGCATCCCCGTCCGCGACATGCTGATGGTGCGCAACAAGATGAAGGAAAAGGAAGCCAAGGGCGGCAAGAAGACCCTGCTCCTCGGCCCCAACTGCCCCGGTCTCATCACCCCGGACGAAGTCAAGATCGGCATCATGCCCGGCCACATCCACAAGAAGGGCCGCATCGGCGTGGTTTCCCGCTCCGGCACCCTGACCTACGAAGCGGTCGGCCAGCTGACCGAGCTCGGCCTGGGCCAGTCCTCCGCCGTGGGTATCGGCGGCGACCCCATCAACGGCCTCAAGCACATCGACGTCATGAAGATGTTCAATGACGATCCGGATACCGACGCCGTCATCATGATCGGCGAGATCGGCGGCCCGGACGAGGCCGAAGCCGCCCAGTGGTGCAAGGCCAACATGAAGAAGCCCATCGTCGGCTTCATCGCCGGCGTCACCGCTCCGGCCGGCAAGCGCATGGGCCATGCCGGCGCCCTGATCTCCGGCGGCGCCGACACCGCTGACGCCAAGCTCGCCATCATGGAAGAGTGCGGCTTCACGGTCACCCGCAACCCGTCCGAGATGGGCAAGCTGCTGAAGTCGCTCCTGTAAGCGCCCTCGCCAGTTGTATTCGTGTGGAAAAGCGCCGGGAAAACCCGGCGCTTTTTTTATTGCATTTGCTACCCGCAAGGGAGGTGAATTATCTTTGTCCTGTCGGTCTAAGTTTCGGCGTTCGTGGTTAAGAGTCGCCGAAAAAAAGGAACAGCATGGCAAGTGACGACAGCACCCAAAGGAGAGGGCGGCGCAACCAGCGCCGTTGGGTGGATATCCCTCGTGCTATGACATCGCGGCTGGCGTGGGTTGTCCTGGTCGTGGTGTCGGGAGTGGCCATGCTGGCCTACGTTGAAATCAGGGCTTCCAGCCTGCAGGCCTGGGTCTTCGCCGAAATGGCGAAAGACGTGTCCTACAAGGTGGAGCCGGGGGCCAATCCCAACATCTGGCTCCCCCATTCCGGACCCTACGACATCCGCCTGGGCTACAGCCAGATGAAGGACGTGTTGCCGAAGCTGGCCGCCGCCGGCTTCGAAGTCACGGCCCAGGCCCGCCAGTCGGCCGGCTTCCTCGACCTGGCCGGCCACGGCCTCTATCCCATCTACAAGGAAAAGTCCCAGGCCGGCCTTACCATCCTCGACCGCCGCGGCGAGTCGCTGTACTCCACCCGCTATCCCCAGCGCCAGTACGACCACTTCGAAGCCATCCCGCCGGTGGTGGTGGCGTCCCTGCTCTATATCGAGAACCGGGAGCTCCTGGATGCCGACCATCCCCGCCGCAATCCGGCCGTGGAATGGGACCGCCTCGGCAAGGCCGTGGCGGGGCAGGTGATCCGGGCGGTGGACTCGAGCGTCGGCCGCGCCGGCGGCAGTACCCTCGCCACCCAGATCGAGAAGTTTCGCCACTCCCCCGGCGGCCGCACCCACGACGCGGCGGAGAAACTGCGCCAGATGACCTCCGCCTCCCTGCGGGCTTACCAGGATGGGGAAGAGACCCTGGATGCCCGCCGCCGCAT
>DATFAA010000046.1:0-3023 GCA_035255045.1 Rhodocyclaceae bacterium
AACACCACCGGCGCCATCAAGGGCGGCACCCAGATCCAGGGCAACACCAACATCAAGGCCAGCCAGAAGAACGCCACTGCCGTCGCCGTCGGCAAGGGCAACACCGCTGCCAACGAAGCCGGCGTCATCGGCGGCAAGTAAGTCCCGTCCGGCCCGTCAGGGCTGACAGGATTGCCTGCCAACGGCTGGACCGAGTCCGTCTCGGCCAGCCGTTTTTCTTTGCGGTCCGCCGCTTTGGCCCGTCCGGCGGCCTCGCCCGGTCCGATTGCCTTAGAATCTCCCTTCCCCCATTTACCGACGACAGCCATGGCCGAACCCATTTACATCGCCAAGTCAGAAGACGGCTATCCGGCACTGATGCCGCAGATGGCCAATCGCCACGGTCTCATTACCGGCGCCACCGGCACCGGCAAGACGGTCACCCTGCAGTCCATGGCCGAGCGCCTGTCCTACGCCGGCGTGCCGGTGTTCATGGCCGACGTCAAAGGCGACCTGTCCGGCATGGCCGCTGCCGGCACGGTGACGCCCAAGCTGGAGGCGCGCATCAAGGAACTGGGGCTGGAGGGCTTCGCGCCCTTCGCCAATCCGGTCACCTTCTGGGATGTCTATGGCGAAGCCGGCGTCCCGGTGCGGGCCACCATTTCCGATATGGGGCCGCTGCTCCTCGCCCGCCTGCTCAACCTCAACGACACCCAGGCCGGCGTCCTGCAGCTGGTCTTCAAGATCGCCGACGACAACGGCCTCCTGCTCCTCGACCTCAAGGACCTGCGGGCCATGGTCCAATACGTCGGCGAGAACGCCAAGAGCTTCACCAGCGAATACGGCAATATCGCCTCCCCCTCCGTCGGCGCCATCCAGCGCGGCCTCCTTACCCTGGAGCAGCAGGGCGGCGACGTCTTCTTCGGCGAGCCCATGCTGGACATCGCCGATCTCATGCAGGTGGATGCCAACGGACGCGGGGTGATCAACGTCCTGGCGGCGGAAAAGCTCTACCTCTCGCCCATGCTCTATTCCACCTTCCTCCTCTGGCTGCTGGCGGAACTATTCGAGCGCCTGCCGGAAGCCGGCGACCTGGACAAGCCGAAGCTGGTCTTCTTCTTCGACGAGGCCCACCTCCTTTTCAACGATGCGCCGCCGGCCCTCACCGACAAGGTGGAGCAGGTAGTGCGGCTCATCCGCTCCAAGGGGGTCGGCGTCTATTTCGTCACCCAGAATCCCCTGGATGTGCCGGACAAGATCCTCGGCCAGCTGGGCAACCGGGTGCAGCACGCCCTGCGGGCCTTCACGCCCCGGGACCAGAAAGCGGTGCAGGCCGCCGCCCAGACCATGCGGGCCAATCCCAAGTTCGACGCCGCCGCGGCCATCACCGAGCTCGGGGTCGGCGAGGCCCTGGTCTCCTTCCTGGACGAAAAGGGCCGCCCCAACATGGTGGAGCGTAGCGCCATCTTCCCGCCCGCTTCCCGCCTCGGCCCCCTGACGGCCGCCGAGCGGGCCGCCGCCATCCAGGCTTCGCCCCTGCTGGCAGTGTACGGCCACAGCGTCGATCGGGAATCCGCCTACGAGATTCTCAAGGGCAAGTCCGCCGCGGCCCGGCCGGCCTCCCCGGGCGCCATCCCGCCGCCGTCGGCCCCGTCGCGGCCTTCCGATCCCAATGCCTGGGGCAACGGCGCTGGCGCCGCCCGCCAGGCCCCGTCGGAACCTCGCATTCCCGTTCCGACACCGGCCCGGGAGGAAGAATCGGGCGGCCTCCTGGGCAGCCTGGGGGACCTGCTCGGGGGCGGCCGCGGCCATCGCCGGGAAGGGGTGCTGGAGGCGGCCGCCAAGAGCGCCGCCCGGGGCGTGGCGGGCACCATCGGCCGGGAAATCGGCCGGCAGGTGCTGCGCGGCGTCCTCGGCTCGATTCTGGGCGGGCGCCGCTGAGACTGCCCAGGGCTACATAATCCGGCCGACCGTGCAATGCTTCACGGCGGCCGGATGGCGGGGTGTTACCGCTGATTTATACTGCCGGCGGCATATTCCGAGACAAGCCATAAAGGAGCAACGACCATGATTCGAAAAGCGGCGCCGGCTTTCCTTCTCGCCCTCCTGCTGCCCACCCTCGCCATGGCCCAGGGCGCGGTCCAGTGGGGCAGTTCGGACAAGCCCTACCGGCACCCGGTGGACGGGATGAAGGGCTACTACGAGCCGGAAAAGGTCTCCCGCAACGGGGAGGTGGTCTCCTTCAAGATCTATCGCTCCGCCGACCCGGTGGTGCCGGACGAGGTGGGCAGCTACATGGTCAATTGCGAGACCCGCGAGTACGCCGTGGTCGACCAGGGCAAGCCGTCCAACCCCATGAAACTGCTGGCCGGCGAGCAGCTCTATCCTATTTCGGCCAAGCTTTGCGAGTGGGGTGACGGGAAAGGCTTTTTAAAGAAGTTCTTCTGAGATCGTCCGGGAACGGGGGGCATGAGAAGTGGATTAGAATAGCCCCATGATAGGAATCCTGCTCATTACCCACGGCAGCTACGGCGAAGCCCTCGTCCAGAATGCCTGCCACGTGCTCAACAAGCGGCCGCCGCTCCTCAATCAGCTGGGTGTGGCGGCCCAGGACGATCCCCTCGATCTGCTGCCTCTGGCCCGGGATCTGGTCAACTTGGTGGACGGCGGCAAGGGCGTGCTGGTCCTGACCGATATTTTCGGCGCCACGCCGGCCAATCTCGCCATGAAGCTCCTGGAACCCGGGCGCGTCGAGGGCGCGGCCGGGGTCAACCTGCCCATGCTGCTGCGGGCGGTGACCTATCGGGAGAAGGGCATGGAAACCATGATCACCAAGGCGATCACTGGTGCCCGTGATGGCGTGCTCAACCTGTTGAAGGATGTCTGATGCTGTCCACCGAAACCGAGATCATCAACAAGCTGGGGCTCCATGCCCGCGCCTCCGCCCGGCTCAGCCAGCTGGCCGGCAAGTACAAGTGCGAGGTCTGGATGGCCAAGGGCGCCCGCCGGGTCAACGCGAAGAGCATCATGGGCGTGATGATGCT
>DATFAA010000047.1:0-7275 GCA_035255045.1 Rhodocyclaceae bacterium
GGCCTTCTGCCCACCTGGTTCGCCGACGGCGTCGCCTCGGCGGGCGGCCCCCTGGAAGCCCGCGCCGCCACTCCCGCCGGCCTGCCCAAGGGGACCCTGGCCCGCTACGGCTTCGTCACCCTGCCCGGCGTTCCCCATCGGGCCGCCGCCATCGGCTCCTACGGCACCAGCCTGTTCATCGACTTCGAGGGCCGCCTGGTGGTGGCGATCTTCGCCGCCTATCCGGCGGAACGCTCGCCCCGCCTGGAGGAGACCCTGGGCAAGGTCTGGGAGGCCATCGACGCCGCCGCCGGCCAGACGGCCCGCTGACGGGGCCTACTCGGCGTAGTCCAGGTCCACCCGACGCATCAGCCGCCGGCAGGCGGCGGTGCGGCACTTGCTGGCACTGGGGTCGCGCTCGGAGGTCACCCGGCGGATCTGGCTGCGGGGGATGCCCAGGGAGCGCAGGATTTCATACACCGAATCCATGCGTTCCTCGGCGATGGCGAGGTTGTAGCTGCGGCTGCCCAGGGGATCGGTGTGGCCGATGAGGGTGATGACCAGATCCGGGTCCTTCTTGAGGCGCAGGGCGTGGCGGTGCAGGACAGCCTTGCCGGGCCCGTCCACCTGGGTGCCGCCGGAGGGGAAATAGACACTCCTGTCCGGATCGGCCGTCATGGCGGCCAGGGTGCGGCGCTCTTCCTCGGCGGCCTGCACCGGGTCTTCCGGCACTTCCTTCTTGACGGCCTCCGCCGGAGCCTTTTCCGGGGCGGAAGCTGCCGGTGGCGCCTGCACCGGAGGAACGGGCATGACGGCGGCGCCGGGGACGGCAACCGTTTCGGGTTTCGGAGTCTCAGCCGCGGGCGGCGGCGTGGGCGTGCTGCCGCAGGCGCCGAGGGTCAGGGCCGCAGCAATGGTCAGTGTCCAGTTGAAGCGCATCATGGCTCTCCTTTGCCGCTCAGGAGCGGGCCCTCTCCTTTTTCCAGGATCACTGGAAAAGGGTCCGGGTCCTGATGGAAGCGAAGAGGGACCGGCCGGTGTCGGTCAGCATCAGCCCGCCCGCGGCTTCCGTCAGGTAACCCAGGCAGGTCAGTTCTTCGATGAGGGAGGTGCAGGCCGCGGCGGGCATCCCCAGCCGGGCCGCCAGGTCGGCCATGGCGAGCCGGGGCGCCCTCTGCACCTCGCGCAGGACGCCCCGGTGGGCGTCCGCCAGGCGCCTGTCGTCCTGCTCCGCGTCGAAGTAGTCGCGCATCGCATCCTCCAGGCGCCGTGGCATGGTTCAGGCTCCGAGCCGGCGGTTGAGGCCGCCGGCCGCCGGATCACTGCTCGGGATAGACGATGTCGGCATGGCGGTTCTTGGCCCAGGCCTTCTCGTCGTGGCCCTCGACCGCCGGCTTCTCGGCGCCGAAGCTGACGGTCTCCACCTGATCGCCGGCCACGCCCATGGCGTTGAGGGCCTGCTTCACGGCCTCGGCCCGGCGCTGGCCGAGGGCCAGGTTGTATTCCCGGCTGCCGCGCTCGTCGGTATTGCCCTGGACGGTGACCTTGACGCCGGGCTTCTTGGCCAGGAACTTGCCGTGGGTCTCGACCACCGGCTGCTGCTCGGTCTTGATCAGGTTGCTGTCGTAGTCGAAAAAGACGCTGCGCTTGTAGAGGGGATTCTTGGGGTCGCGCAGGGCGGCCAGGTCTTCCTTGGTCAGGCCGTTCGACGGGGCGGCGGCGACCGGCGGGACGCTGTCCGGGGCCCGGGTGGGCTGGGTCGAGGAGGAAGCGGCCGGCGGCGCGCTGGTGGTGGAACAGGCGGCCAGGAGACAAAGAGCGGAGGGCAACAGGGCCCTGGTGATGAGGCGGTTCATGAAAACTCCAACGGTTGAGCGGGGTGTCCAGCCTCGTAGGCGGGCATGGATCGCTCATTGCTTAGCAGGCGGTGTGCCAGTCCGCTCCCGGCGCTAAGTGTTTGATTCCATGGCCGGTCGCCGGCCGCACCAGGAGCGGCGCCGGGTGCCGGCCGTTGCATGATGCAACGCTTTGACGGCGCGCCGGGCAATGACGACTAAGTTCTTGAATTGACGGAAGGTTTAAATGGAAATATCGTTGCACAATGCAACGCTTGTGTTGCAGGTTGAAACCCCGTGAAAGTGTTCCGCTCCCTCCATGCGAAGATTCTTCTCGGCTACTCGGTGGTCGGCGGACTCTTCGTCATCCTCGTGGCCAACTCCCTCTTCCAGTTCCGCAGCCTGGAGCAGGAGCTGGCCAAGCAGCAGCAGGTGGTGGTGTTCTACGACGCCGTCCGCCATGCCCGCCGGGTGGAGAAGAACTTCCTCCTCTACCTCAGGATCGCCGATCTCCGGGAGGCCCTGGAAAAGACCGACACCGCCCTCGACGCCCTCGCCCAGATCCGTTCCAGCGGCAAGTGGGTGGAGGTCAGCGAGGCGGAGGTCCAGGACGTCCGCAAGTACCGGGACCTCCTCACCACCCTCCTCGACACCTCGGTGGACCAGCCGGCCTCCGAGGAACTCCTGAACAAGGTTTACCTGACCGGCGGCATCGTCATCAAGCTCGGGGAGAAGCTGGACGAGGCGGCCAAGACCCGGGTGGCGGCGGCCCTCGCCCGCCACGACGACGACCTGCTGCGCACCATCGCCGCGGCCCTGGGCCTGGCGGTGATCGCCGGCATCCTGGTGACCCGCAGCGTGGTCCGGCCCCTGCGGGACATCGAGCTGAGCCTGCAGCGGGTGGCCAAGGGCGAAACCGGCCGGGTGGATGGCCAGGAGGGAAGCCGCGAGGTGGAATCCCTGACCCGCTCCATCAACGACACCATCCAGGAGATCGAGGTCCGGCAGGAGAGCCAGGCCCGTTCCTCCCGCCTGATGGCCCTGGGAACCATGCTGTCGGGGGTAGCGCACGAGCTCAACAACCCCCTCTCCAACATCTCGTCCTCCTGCCAGATCCTCCAGGAGGAGTGGGAAGAGCTGCCGCCCCCCCAGGCCCGCCAGCTCCTGGGGCAGATCGACCACCAGGTGCTGCGGGCCCAGCGCATCGTCTCCACCCTCCTCGACTTCTCCGGCAACCGCAGCCTCCGCCGCCATGACGAGAATGTCCGCAGCCTGGTGGAAGAGGCGGTCCAGCACGTGCGCCACCAGATTCCCGAGGGGGTAGGGGTCCAAATCGACATCGGCGACGACATCAAGGCCAATGTGGATCGCCTGCGCTTCCAGCAGGTGCTGGTCAATATCATCAAGAACGCCACGGAAGCCGTGGCCGGCCGCGGCACGGTGTCCATCCGCGCCTGGCGGGAGGAACTTCCCGAAGGCCACGGGGCGACCCTGGAAATCGAGGACGACGGCCAGGGCATCACGCCCGAATCCCTGAAAAGGGTCTTCGACCCCTTCTTCACCACCAAGCCGGTGGGCAAGGGCACCGGCCTGGGCCTCTCCGTCGCCCACGAGATCGTCACCCAGCATGGCGGGGTGATCGCCGTCGACGCCGGCGCCACCGGCGGGGCGCGCTTCTGGATCCACATACCCGATTCCTCCGAGAGAACCGAGAAACATGACTGACCAATACGTCCTGGTGGTCGACGACGAAGAGATCGCCCGCCAGAACCTCGTGCACGTCCTCACCCGGGAAGGCCTCAACGCCGACTGCGCCGTGGATGGCGACCAGGCGGCCAGGATGCTGGCCGAGCGGCGCTACCAGCTGGTCCTCACCGACCTGCGCATGCCGGGCCTGGACGGCCTTTCCCTCCTGCACCTGATCAAGGAACGCTGGCCCGATACGGAGGTGATCGTCATCACTGCCCACGCCAGCACCGAGTCGGCGGTGGATGCCATGCGGGCCGGTGCCTTCTACTACGTGGAGAAACCCTACCGCCTGGCCGAGGTGCGCAAGGTGGTGAAGGAGGCCCTGGAGAAGGCGGCATTGCGCAGCGAGAACGCCGCCCTCAAGACGGCCCTCTCCCTGGCCACCGGCAAGAGCCGCATCGTCACCAATTCCCCCCTCATGGAAGACCTCCTGGTGACCGCCACCCGGGTCGCCCCCACCGACTGCAACGTCCTCATCCACGGCGAGACGGGCACCGGCAAGGAGGTCATGGCCCGCCACCTCCACGACCACAGCCGGCGGGCCGCCGCCCCCTTCGTGGCCCTCAACTGCGGCGCCCTGGCCGAAGACCTGCTGGCCAATGAACTGTTCGGCCACGAGCGGGGCGCCTTCACCGGGGCGTCCACCACCAAGGGCGGGCTGCTGGAGGCCGCGGCCGGCGGCACCCTGTTCCTGGACGAGGTGACGGAAATGTCACCTGCCATCCAGGTGAAGCTGCTGCGCCTCCTGCAGGAGAGGGAGTTCTTCCGGGTCGGAGGCACCGAAACCATCAAGGCCGACATCCGCATCGTCGCCGCCACCAACCGGGACCCGGCCCAGGCCGTGGCCGAGGGCAGGCTGCGCCAGGACCTCTACTTCCGCCTCAACGTCGTGAGCCTCCACATCCCGCCCCTGCGGGAGCGGCGGGGGGATATCCCCATGCTGGCCAGCCATTTCATGTCCAAGGCGGCCCACCGCATGAACAAGCGGGTGTCGGAGATCGATCCCGAGGCCTTCGACTGCCTCCTGGCCTACGGCTTTCCGGGCAACATCCGCGAACTGGAGAATCTCATGGAGCGGGCCGTCGCCCTGGCCGAAAGCGAGGTGATCACGGCCGATCTGCTGCCCGAGGCGGTGCGCGGCGGCAAGGGGCAGCGCAGCGTCGCCACCCCCGATTCCCCGATACTGCCCCTAGCGGAGATCGAGCGGCAGCACATCATGCGCGCCCTCGACCACACCCAGGGCAACCGGGCCCTGGCCGCCCAGCTCCTGGGCATCGACCGGGTCTCCCTGTGGCGGAAGCTGCGGGCCTACCGGGAAGCCTGAGGCACCAGCCAGCCCCGCAGCTCCTCCCGGCTGGGTATGCGCCCCGCCACCTTCACGTCTTCGTCGATGACCAGGGCGGGAGTGGTCATGACCGGGTAGGCCAGGATCCTGTCGAGATCCTTCACATGCTCGAAGGTGGCGTCGATGCCCAGTTCCAGGGCCACCTCCCGGGTCTGCTGCTCCAGGCGATTGCACTTCGGACAGCCGCTGCCGAGGATTTTGATCAGCATCTCCATCTCCTTTCTTACGCCGGCACTTTCCGGTTGTGTTCAAGCAGGTTGAGCGCCCCCACCAGCAGGGCCACGAAGCCCACCACCGCCGTCCCCAGCACGGGCAGCGAGGCGCCATCCACCCAGGCCCCGTAGACCAGGCCCGACAGGGTCGAGAACAGGGCCACCAGCCCGACGTAGGTCCAGGCCCGCAGCTTGCCGATGATGGCCGCCGTGATCAGGATGCTCTGCAGGGACAGCTCGGGATCGGCCATGAGGTAGGCGATGAGGGGGCCGGGATGCATGCCGAGGGAGAGGAACATCCTGGCGATGGGCACCTCGACCAGGGTCGGGAAATACATGAAGACGCCGAACACCACCGCCGCCAGGTTGGCGAGGACCGTATTGGCGCCGGCCACGGTATGGATCCATTCCGGCCGGATGAAGACCCGCGCCACCCCGACCAGGAAGACGCCGACCACCAGCAGCGGGAAGATGAGCTGCACGAAGCGCCAGGTCTCCCACAGCCACTGCTGCCGGTCCCAGGCCTCGAAGCGGCGGGCCAGGGGCACCAGGAGCAGGCAGAGGGCAAGGACGGCGATGCTGCGGCCGGTGACCGTCAGGCCCAGTCCCCGGCTGGAAACGTCCGTGCCGAGGGCGGCGAAGACCAGGGTAAGCGCCGCCAGGAAAAGGGTAGCCGGGGTCAGGGAGTTGAAGCCGTCTTCAATCTTGCCGATCCCCCGCCAGGCGAAGGCACCGATCATGGCGAGGAGCAGGATCAGCGCCGCCCCCTGCAGGCGCAGCCCTTCCGCCCCGGTGGCAGCATCGGCCGGCACCCAGCGGTCGAGGGCAGCCTGGGCGGCGGCGGCCCCCGGCCAGGGGATTTCCAGGCGCAGGAGGCCGGCATTGAGGAAGTCGACCTTGAGGGTGCCGGCGATAAGGAGCGCCACCAGGGCCGCCAGGAAGGCCAGGGTCCGGCCCGGAATGCCTCCGCCTGGGGCAAAGGCCCGGGAGTCCGCCGGCTGCGCCGCATCGTCCGGCCGGAAAAGGACTGCCATGATCAGGCCGATGCCGATCCCGAAGGCCAGGGCGAGGACGATGCGGGCGATGGCGAACTGGGCGCCGAGGGCGACCCCGGTGTAGGACAGGGCCAGGATATTGGCGGCGGGAGCGAAGAACAGGAAGGTCACCGCCGGCCCCAGCCCGGCGCCCTTCCTGTAGATGCCGGCGAACAGGGGCTGGATGGTGCACGAGCATACCGCCAGCAGGCTGCCCGCCCCGGCCGCTGCCGTATAGGACAGCCAGCGGGGCGCCTCGGGCCCGAGGAAGCGGACGACGGCCTGCTGGGGCACCAGGGCCGACAGCGCCCCGGCGATGAAGAAGGCGGGCACCAGGCAAAGAAGCACGTGGGCCGCGAGATAGGAGGCCAGGCTGGCCAATCCGCCCTGCACGGCGGCGATCATCAGATCCACGATCGACCCCTTTCTTTTTTTCCGCCTGCGGGCGGAATCCTTGGTGATTGCTGCGGACCTTCGGGGGCGCCGGACGCCCCATTTCCAGTATCGGCCAAGGTCCGGCCCGATTCAACCGGCCCGGCGAGGGGGATTCCCCCTGGAAAAATCAGCGGTGAGTCATATCCTGAGATAGAGCATTTCCCTTCCTCCCATCGGCATTGGAAAGTGCTTCACTGCCCATTTCAAGGAGAACAACCATGGCAATGAAATTCCTGAAAGCTTCCCTCCCGGCCCTGGCGGCGGCCCTCCTGGCCGCCGGTGCCTTCGCCGCCGATCCGGCCGCGGCGCCGGCCAAGCCCCAGGCTCAGGCCCAGGAGCCCATCTACGGCAGCCAGTTGATGACCCGTCAGGAGCGTATCGAGCACCGCAACAAGATGCGCAGCCTGAAGACTCCCGAGGAGCGCCAGGCCTATCGCGCCGAACATCACCGCCTGATGCAGGAAAGGGCGAAGGAAAGGGGCGTCACCCTGCCCGACATGCCGCCGCCCCGCGGCCCCGGCATGGGCATGGGCCCTGGCGGCGGACCCGGCCCCGGCATGGGCATGGGTCGCGGCATGGGCCCCGGGCCCGGCATGGGACAGGGCATGGGCCCCGGCGGCCAGGGCGCGGCGCCGAGCGAGCCGAGCAAGTAACGGCAGAGGTCATCGAGGCCCGGGGGCGAGCCC
>DATFAA010000048.1:0-26013 GCA_035255045.1 Rhodocyclaceae bacterium
ACCATGCCGGAAGCCGAAGAGCTGCTGGTGGACGCCGCCCGCCACGCCACGGTGGCGGTCCAAGGCCTGTGGCGGCGCCATCGCCCGCCGCCCGCCCCGGAACCCGCCATCCTCCTGGCCGACGCCAAGCCCCGCTTGGAACTGCTGGTGGAAGCCGTGCTCGGCCGCCCGCTGCCGGTGCGCACCGCCCAGGCCGCTGCCCCGGTGCCCCTGGTGCGCCGCCTCTTCGCCCGGGGCAAGGTCTCCGCCGCCCCGGCCGGGCCCCTGCCCGGGAACGACGGCTTCAACGTCTATCTGCCGCCGAGCCTGCCGGTATCGGACGCTGCCGCCGACGACCATTCCCTCCTCGCTCTCCTCCAGGCGCTGCGCTGCGAGCGGGGCAGCGCCGCCCTTCTGGGCGCCCTGGAAGGCGGCCTCACCGCCGATCTCTACCTTCTGGCCGAGGCCGCCGCCTGCAACCACCGGCTGCGCCGCCTGCTGCCGGGCTGGGGGGACGCCCTCGACGGCCTCCACGGCCGCGCCTTTCGCAGCCTGGCAGGCCGGCGGCTGCGCTGCCGCCAGGAAGCCGAGGTGGCCAGCCTCTACGCCGCCTTCCTGCGGGGCGCCGGGGACGGGCCTCCCGCGCTGCCGACCCCGGCCGCAGCCCTGGACTGGGCGCAAGACCGGGCCCGGGACCTGGGCCGGCGCCACCCCGGCGAGCGCTACATGTCCTGGCTGGGGGACCTGGTCATCGGCCGCCTGCTGGCGCCTGAGGCCGAGCCCGGCAGCCGCGGCGCCCATGGCCAGCGGCCGGCGCCGCCCCAGGAGCCGGGCCGGTCCACGGCCCTCTCCCGGCGCCCCCGGGCGCGGGCGGCGGCGGAGGACGAGGACGATCCCTCCCCCGGGGTCTGGATGATCCACACCACCGAGCCCCAGCCCCACGCCGAGGACCCCTTCGGGCTCAACCGCCCGGAGGACCGTGAGCCGGACGAGGACCCGGAAGGGGCGGCCGACTCCCTGGCGGAACTGGAGCAGGCGCGCCTCATCCACTCGCCCTCCCCTTCCCGGGAGACCTTCCACAGCAGCGATCCGCCACCCCGCCTGGCGGGCTCCGCCGGCGCCGCCGAGGCCGGCCCGGGCGTCGCCTACCCGGAATGGGACTGCCAGGCCGGCGCCTACCGGGAAAAGGCCGTGCGGGTGTTTCCCGCCCCGGCGGCGGCGGGTCCGGCGGACTGGGCCGAGGCCGCCCTGGCCCGCCACGCCGGCATGCTGCAGGAGATCCGGCGGCGCCTGGGGGCCATCCGGCCGGACCGCCAGCTCTTCAAGGCCCAGCCCGAGGGCGACGACATCGACTGCGACGCCCTGGTGGCGGAGCGTAGCGAACGCCGGGCCGGCCTCGCTCCGGCCGGGGCCTTCTACCAGGGCCGGCGCCCGGCGCCCCGGCGCCTGGGGCTGGTGCTCCTGATCGACGCCAGCGCCTCCACCGACGCCTGGGTGGAGGGCCATGTGCGGGTCATCGACGTGGAGAAGGAGGCGGCCCTGGTGGCGGCGGCGGCCCTCGACGCCGCCCGCATGGATTTCGCCGCCCAGGCCTTCTCCGGCGAGGGGCCCCTGGGGGTGCAGGTGCACGGCATCAAGGATTTCGACCAGCCCTGGGATGCCGGCTGCCGGCGCCGCATCGCCGGCCTCGAGCCGGACCGCTACACCCGCCTCGGCGCCGCCCTGCGCCACGCCGCGGCCATCCTCGCCGGGCGGGCGGTTGACCATCGCCTGCTGCTGCTCTTTTCCGACGGGCGGCCCAACGACTGCGACCGCTACGCCAGCCGCTACGGCGTCGAGGATGCCCGCCAGGCTCTGGCCGAGGCCCGGCTGCAGCACATCTCCCCCTACTGCTTCACGGTGGACCGGGAGGGCGGCAGCTACCTGCCGGCCATCTTCGGCCCCGGGCGCTACGCCATCGTCCAGCGCCCCCAGCAGCTGCCCATGGCCTTCATCGACTGGCTGCGGCACGCCGCCCGCCAGTGTCGTTAAGGCGGCGCGGCTACTTCCACATGTTCCGCATGCGGGCCGCCAGGTCCACCACCGGCGCCGCCCCGGCCGGGGCCTGCCCCTCCGCGCCCGGGGCGGGCGCCGGCCAGGACACGGACTCGAAATGGCCCACGAGCTTGTTGGAGATGAAGCGGGTGCGGCTGCCGTAGACATGCCGGTCGCCGAGGCCAGCCTGGCCGGAGACGTAGAAGCGCTGGGGGATGAGGAGGTCCAGGTGGTCCTTGGCCCGGGTCATGGCGACGTAGAGGAGCCGGCGCTCTTCCTCGATCTCGTCCAGGCTGCCGGTGGCGAGGTCCGAGGGCAGGCAGCCGTCCACGGCGTTGAGGAGGCTGACCGCCGTCCACTCCCGGCCCTTGGCCGAATGGATGGTGGACAGGATGAGGTAATCCTCGTCCAGGAGGGGCGCCCCGGCCTGGTCGCTGGTGGCGTCCGGCGGGTCGAGGGTGAGTTCGGTAAGGAAGCGCTCCTGGCTCGGGTAGGTGGCGGCGATGCGGGCCAGCTGGTCGATGTCCCCCTGGCGGATGGCGGCGTCGTCGTACATGCGCTCCAGGGGCTCCGCGTACCAGCGGCACACCGCCTCGAAGGCGGCCGGCCAGGGGGCGGCCTTGGCCATGAGGGTCTCGACCAGGGGCACGAAGCCCTCCCAGCCCGCCTTGGCCCCCTCCGGGATGGGCTGCTCGGCCAGCAGGGCGCAGCCCGGGGGGGCGGCAACCAGGTTGTCCAGGACCCGGCCCGCCGTCTTGGGGCCGACGCCGGCCAGGAGCTGCATGGCCCGGAAGCCGGCCACCCGGTCCCGGATGTTCTGGCCCCAGCGCAGCACCGCCAGGACGTCCTTGACGTGGGCCGCCTCCAGGAACTTGAGGCCGCCGAATTTCACGTAGGGGATGTTGCGCCGGGTCAGTTCCACCTCCAGCCGGGCGCTGTGCTGGGAGGAGCGGAAGAGGACGGCCTGGGACTTGAGCCTGATGCCCGCCTCGCGCCGGGCCAGCACCTGCTCGACCACGAAACTGGCCTGGTCGGCGTCGTCCCGCACCGACACCAGCCGGGGCTTCTGGGTCGAGGCCCGCTCGCTCCACAAATCCTTGGTGAAACGCTCCCGGGCCTGGGCGATGACGCCGTTGGCGGCGGCCAGGATGGGCTGGCTGGAGCGGTAGTTGCGGTCCAGGGTGACCTGGCGGGCGGCGGGGCTGAAGTGGCCGGGGAAGTCGAGGATGTTGCGCACCGTGGCGCCCCGGAAGGCATAGATGGACTGGGCGTCGTCGCCGACCACGGTGAGGCCGCGGCCGTCGGGCTTGATGGCCAGGAGGATGGAGGCCTGGAGGCGGTTGGTGTCCTGATATTCGTCCACCAGGACGTGGCTGAAGCGCTCCCCCAGCTCCCGGGCGAGGTCCGGCTCGGCCACCATCTGGGCCCAGTAGAGGAGGAGGTCGTCGTAATCGAGGACCTGCTGGGCCTGCTTGGCCTCCACGTAGGCCTGGAAGAGGCGCTTCAGCTCCCCCTGCCACTCGGCGCACCAGGGGAAGGAGGAGAGCAGCACCTCGGCCAGGTCGGCCTGGGTATTGACCGCCGCCGAATAGATGGCCAGGCAGGTGCCCTTCATGGGGAAGCGCTTGGCCTTGGCCGAGAAGCCCAGCTCGTGGCGCACCAGGTTCATGAGGTCGGCGGAATCCTCCCGGTCGTGGATGGTGAAATTGGGGTCGAGGCCGATGCGCCCGGCGTAGTCCCGCAGCAGCCGGGCCCCGACGCTGTGGAAGGTGCCGGACCAGGGCATGGCCACGTCGGCCAGGCCCGGATGGCCGGCCGCCGCCTGGGCGACGATGCGGGTCACCCGCCGGGTCATCTCGTCCGCCGCCCGGCGGGAGAAGGTGAGGAGCAGGATGCGCTCGGGGACGGCGCCATGGACGATGAGGTGGGCCACCCGGTGGGCCAGGGTGTTGGTCTTGCCGGAACCGGCGCCGGCGATCACCAGGAGGGGCCCGCCGCCCTCCCTTTCACCCTCCCCGACGCCGAACTCCACCGCCTCCCGCTGGGCGTCGTTGAGCTTGGCCAGATAGGGGACGGGGGCGGTGGCGGCGGAGGACATGGCGGAAATCCAGGATGCAACAATCAATGCTGTACTTATATACAGCTACCGGCTCGATGGCAAGGACCGGGCGCCCTATTTCAGCGGAAACTCGATGGGTTCGAGCTGCATGCGGGCCAGGGCGGCCGCTTCCAGTCCCGCGCCGTGGCTCAGGGCGGCCGACTCCTCCTGCAGGCAGGCGGGCAGCAGGCGCACCACCCAGCCGCTGCCATAGGGGTCCCGGTTGATGGCCTCGGGGGAGTCCTCCAGCAGCGGATTGATTTCCACGATGGTCCCGGAAAGGGGTGACTTGATCGCCACGATGGTCTTGCTCAGCTCCGCCACCCCGAGCTTGCCGCCCCGCTCCACCCGGGTTCCCGGCGCCCTCGGCCGGCACATGTAGAAGTCGCCGCTCAGATAGGCGCCGAAGGCGGTGACGCCGATCTGCAGGCTGCCGTCCTCCAGCTTCCGGCACCACATGTCGTGGTCGAGATCGAAGAGGCAATCCTCGGGATACTCGAAGCCGAGAATTTCCATGGCACTCAAGCCCTGACGACGGGGATGGCAGCCATCAGCCGCCTGCGCCGCCGCTGTCGTCCGGGTCGCGGAAGAGCAGCATCAGGTTGACGCCATGGCGCCGGTAGCCGGCCTGGGACAGCAGCAGGTCGAGGGTGAGGGAAGCCAGATCGTCGGCGGCCGGCTCGACGGCGGGATTGCGTTCCATGCGGACGATCTTGAGGTAGTGGCCGCATTGGTCACAGGTTTCGGCCTCGACGGCCGCCTTGCCGGGCGGACCGCTGGCATCCGCCGCCTGCAGCGACTGGTACTGGATGCCCTTGGTGCCTTCGCAATGGCTGCACTTGATGCGCACCATGTGCCACTGCGCCGGGCAAAGGGAGCACTGCAGATAGCGGTAGTGGCCGCCGCCCGGATCGATGCGCGACACGGAAGCGGTCGGCAGGCTGCCGCAGCAGGGGCAGCAGGTGGCATCCGCCGTGCGGCCGAAGGGTGCCTGCCCTTCCGCGCCATGGGCATCCCGGATGGCGAGGACCATGTGGGTCCAATAGACCTGCAGGCCGGCGGCGATCAAGGGCGCGGCGGCCATGTCCAGCCCTGCCGTCTGTCCGGCCAGCAGACGGTCGGCCTGCCGTTCCAGCCCGGCATCTTCCATCTCCAGGACCCGGCGCACCGCCTCCCGGGCGGGACCGGGGTCCAAGCGGGCAGACAGGCCGTCCAGCAGGGCCCGCAGAACCGTGCGCCATTGGTCGTCCCGTCGCCAATGCAGGGCCGGCAGCGGAGGCTGCCCCAGAGCCGCGGCGGCCTTGAGCGCCGCGGCATCCGGCAGGGCAACCTCTGGATAGCCCTGCAGCGCTTCCTGCTGGCTGCGCGCAAGGGCGGCGGCAAACAGCAGGAAGTCGTGCATGGCATGGGATGGCGCCAGTTGCCGCAGTCGCGCCTCACGGGCGGCAAAGGCCAGGCTCCGGTCGGGAAGCTGCAGATAGGGAATCTGCTGGCCGGCGCGGAGCGCGATCTGTTCGGGGCTCAGTAGGACCTCTTGCATAGTCATCGCTCCTCTTCTCCCGTCATTCCTTGCCGCCCAGCTGGCGATACCAGAGGGAATGGTGGCGCCTGGCCCAGTATTCGCTGACCATGCCCCGCGTCATGGCCCGCATCGAGCCCTTGACCCAGATTGCCGCGTGGATGTGGATGATGGCCCCCAGGATCAGCACCGTCGCCGTGATGGCATGCACCAGCACGGCGATGCGGCGCACCGGAACCGGGACGGCGTCGGCGAACCACGGGCGCCAGAACATGATGCCGGTGACGATCAGCAGCAGGAGGCAAATGCCGAACAGCCAGAAAACGAGCTTCTGGCCGGCGTTGTATTTGCCCACCTGCGGCATGTGCTCCTCGTCGCCGCCCAGCAGGCGGGGCATGCGCCGCAGCCAGGCGGTATCGTCCCGGGCCCACAGGTTGTCGCGCCAGAGCTGGACGAACATGAGCAGGAAGCCGAGCATCATCAGCACGCCGAAATAGGGATGCAGGGTCCTGGACCAGGCGCCGCCGCCGAACAGGGACGTGAAGAAAAAGAAGGCCGGGTGCAGGATCGCCAGGCCGGTCATGCCGGCGCTGAGGAAGAACAGGGCGACGATCCAGTGATTGATGCGGACGCGGTCGCGATAGCGTTGAATGTAACGGGTCACGGCGATGCTCCTCAGGGACGATTGCCGGGCAAGTCCCGGTCCTGCGGCGGTGGCGGCTCCGGCTCGGTTTCGGCCCCGACCGCCGGCTCGTCTTCAGGCGTTTCCAGCGGGCCGACCTTGAAGTAGTGGAAGAAGCCGGTCACCACCGCGCCGACGACGGCCAATGCCCCCAGGGGCTTGACCAGGCCTTTCCACAGGCCCACCAGCGGGCTGATGGTCGGATTGTCGGGCAGCCCGTGGTAGAGCCCGGGTTGGTCGGCATACTGCAGCACATACATCACATGGGTGCCGTTGACGCCCTTGGGGTCGTACACCCCGGCATTGGCATAGCCGCGCTCCTTCAGGTCGGTTATCCGCTCGGCGGCGAACTCGTACATGTTTTCCTTGGTGCCGAAGCGGATCGCCCCCGTCGGGCAGGTCTTGACGCAGGCCGGTTCGAGGCCGACCGCGACGCGGTCGGAGCACAGGGAGCACTTGTAGGCCTTGTTGTCCTTCTTGCTGATGCGCGGGATGTTGAACGGGCAGCCCATGACGCAATTGCCGCAGCCGATGCAGTTCTCGTCGATGAAATCGACAATGCCGTTCTCGTACTTGACGATGGCCCCCGGCGCCGGGCAAGCCTTCAGGCAGCCGGGGTTTTCGCAGTGCATGCAGCCGTCCTTGCGGATCAGCCATTCCAGCCGCTTGCCTTCGTCCTTGACCGGAACTTCCACCTCGGAATAGCGCATCACGGTCCAGGACTGGGGCGTCAGGTCGCGGGGATTGTCATAGGTGCCGTTGGTGTCGCCGACCACGTCCCGCAGGTCGTTCCATTCCATGCAGGCGACCTGGCAGGCCTTGCAGCCGATGCAGGACGACACGTCGATCAGCTTGGCGACTTCGGGCTTCTGGCGCACATGGGGAATCTGCGAGGTCGACGTGGCGGACCGCGCCGCGATGTCCAGGGATTGCAGGGATGACATGGATCCTCCCTCACGCTTTCTCGATATTCACCGTGAACGCCTTGTACTCCGGCGTCTGGGTGTTGGCGTCGCCGACGAAGGGGGTCAGGGTGTTGACCAGGTAGCCGGGCTTGGCCAGGCCGACGAATCCCCAGTGGTTCGGCAGGCCCACCGTGTCGATCTTCCTGCCGTCGCAGTCGAGCTGGGGGATGCGCTTGGTCACCAGGGCCACGCACTTGATGTAGCCGCGGTTGGAGGTCACCTTCACCCAGTCGCCATTGGCGATGCCCTTGGCCTTGGCAAGCTCCTCCCCGATTTCGACGAACTGCTGCGGCTGGATGATGGCCGAGGTCAGCACGTTCTTGGTCCAGTAGTGGAAATGCTCGGTGAGGCGGTAGCTGGTCGCCACGTAGGGGAAGTCCTTCGGCGCGCCGAAGGCCTCCAGGTCGCCCTTGAAGACGCGGGCGGCGGGGTTGGCCCGCGCCGTGGCGTTGTCCGGGTGCATGGGGTTGGTCGCCAGGGGCGACTCGAAGGGTTCGTAGTGCTCGGGCAGAGGCCCTTCGGCCATGCCGCTGGGGGCAAAGAGGCGCGCCACCCCCTCCGCGGTCATGATGAAGGGCTGGACGCGGTTCGCCTCGCCGGGGTCGGCATCGGGGCGCATGTCGGGCACGTCCGCCCCGACCCAACTCTTGCCGTTCCAGAACACCAGGCGCCGCTTCGGGTCCCAGGGCTTGCCGTCGGGGGCGCTGGAGGCGGCGTTGTAGAGGATGCGCCGGTTGGCCGGCCACGACCACGCCCAGCCCAGGGTCTGGCCGATGTTCCAGGGGTCGGCATTGTCGCGCCGCGCCATCTGGTTGCCCGCCTGGGTCCAGGCGCCGCAATAGATCCAGCAGCCGGAGGCGGTGCTGCCGTCGTCCCGCAGCAGGCCGAAGCCGGAGAGCTGTTCGCCGGCCTTGGCGAGGACCTTGGAGGAATCCTTCGGATCGACCACGTCGGCCAGGGCCTTGCCGTTGTATTCCATCGCCAGTTCCTCGGGGGACGGGTGGTCGGGGTCCCGGTAGTTCCAGGCGAGCTTGAGGATGGGGTCGGGGAAGGCCCCGCCCTCCTTGCGGTAGGCGGCGCGGATGCGGTTGAACAGGTCGGCGATGATGTCGATGTCGCCGCGGGCCTCGCCCGGCGGGGGGGCGCCCTTCCAGTGCCACTGCAGCCAGCGCCCGGAATTAACGATGGAACCATCCTCCTCGGCGAAGCAGGCGCAGGGCAGCCGGAACACCGTGGTCTGGATTTCCTCGCTTTTCACGTCGTTGTATTCGCCATGGTTCTTCCAGAACTCGGCGGTATCGGTGGCGAGGGGATCGATGATGGCCAGGAACTTGAGCTTCGACAGGCTGGCGACGATCTTCTTCTTGTTGGGGAAGGAGCCGACGGGGTTGAAGCCCTGGCAGATATAGCCGTTCAGCTTTCCCTGGCTCATCAGCTCGAAGGCCTGGAGCACGTCGTAGACCTTGTCCAGCTTGGGCAGGTAATGGAAGGCCCAGGAGTTCTCGGCGGTGGCGGCATCCCCCCACCAGGCCTTCTGCAGGCTGACGAAGAACTTCGGGTAGTTCTGCCAGTAGCTCATCTGGTTCGGCCGCAGGGGCTTCAGGGCGCGGGGCTTGTAGTAGGTCTCCAGGTCCTGTTCCGTATCGGTCGGCAGGGACAGGTAGCCGGTCAGGGAATTGGACAGCAGGCCGAGGTCCGTCAGGCCCTGGATATTGCTGTGGCCGCGCAGGGCGTTCATGCCGCCGCCGGCAACGCCGATATTGCCCAGCAGGAGCTGCACGATGGCGCCGGTGCGGATCATTTCCGAGCCGATGCTGTGCTGGGTCCAGCCGAGGGCGTACATGATGGTCATCGTCTTGTCCGGCCCGGCGGTGGACGCGATCAGTTCGCAGACCTTGAGGAATTTTTCCTTCGGCGTGCCGGTGATGCGGCTGACCATCTCCGGCGTGTAGCGGGCGTAGTGCCGCTTCATGACCTGCAGCACGCAGCGCTCGTTTTCCATGGCCGGATCGACCTTGGCATGGCCCTCCCCGTCCAGCTCGTAGCCCCAGCTGCGGTTGTCGTAGTGGCGCGTTTTTTCGTCGTAGCCCGAGAAGATGCCGTTTTCGTAGCCGAAGCCCTCGCCGACGATGAACGGGGCATTGGTGTAGTTCTTGACGTAGTCGTGGTGGATCTTGTCGTTGGAAAGCAGGTAATTGATCACGCCGCCCAGGAAGGCGATGTCGGTGCCCGCCCGCAGCGGCGCGTAGTAGTCGCTCATGGCCGCCGAGCGCGTGAAGCGCGGATCGACCACGACCACCTTGGCCTTGTTCCGGTGCTTGGCCTCGATCACCCACCTGAAGCCGACGGGATGGGCCTCGGCGGAATTGCCGCCCATGACCAGCACCACGTCCGCGTTCCTGATGTCCACCCAGTGGTTCGTCATCGCACCACGCCCGAATGTCGGAGCCAGACCGGCCACCGTCGGGGCGTGTCAGACGCGCGCCTGGTTGTCGAAGACCAGCATCCCCATCGAGCGCATCGTCTTGTGGGTGATGTACCCGGTCTCGTTGGACGATGCCGAAGCGCAAAGCATGCCGGTGGTGGTCCACCGGTTGACCGGCTTACCGTCGGCATTGGCGGCGACGAAATTGGCGTCGCGGTCGGCTTTCATCAGCTTCGCCAGGCGCGACATGGCTTCATCCCAGCTGACCCGCTTCCATTCCTTGCTGCCGGGTTCGCGGATTTCCGGATATTTCAGGCGGTTGGGGCTGTGCACGAAGTCGAGCAGGCCGGCGCCCTTCGGACACAGGGTGCCGCGGCTGACCGGATGGTCCGGGTCACCCTCGATATGGATGATGTCGGTCTTGACGTTGCCGGCCTTGTCGCCAAGGCTGTACATGATCAGGCCGCAGCCCACCGAGCAGTAGGGGCAGGTATTGCGCGTTTCCGTGGCGCGGGCGAGCTTGAAGTGACGGGTGTCCTCGGCCAGGGCCGGCGTGGGGAAAAAGCCCAGCGCCGCCAGGCTCGAGCCGGCCAGGGTGGCGCCGGTCAGCTGCAGGAATTGCCTTCGGTTCATGTCCATCATGGGTCTCCGTGGCACGTTCGATGAAATCGCCCCGCACGGCAGTTCACTTGCTGCCGGGTGCTGCGTCGCCGCCCGTTGGCGCAGGCGGGGTCTTCGTGTTTGCTCCACCCTCTTCCTGGTTCCCCACGACGCCGCCAATGGCGGTACTGCCCCGGCCCGGAGTGGTCGTCGATGATTCGGCGGGCTTGTCGGGCGCAGCGGGGGTTATGCCGGCCGCCGGGTGACCCGGCTGGTCGGCGCCGCTGCCCTGGGGCGCGCTTGCAGCGCCGGCAGGCGGTGGGGATGGAGGTTTCTGTTTTTCACAGGCGGGCAGAGCGATACACGCTGCGATGAGGCATGTGCATGAAAGTGCTTTTTTCACGTTGTCCATGAATGAGAAGTTGCCCGCCGTTGCGAAGGCATTGAAATAAACACATTCCTCAGATAGTCGACCCGGCTGAAAATTCACTCATTTCGGTTCCGGGGCCCGATGCATTTCGGAAAAATACGGCCCTTCCCCCACCCTGGCCGCCAAGACAACAGGGTATTGACGGTATTGCGCCTGCGTAGCCGGTCCGTCTACCGTGCAGCCCATCGTGTTCCTTCTCGGTGGGAGGCCCATGGCAAACGGCAGGACCCCGGGCCGCAGCTTCTGGATGGCCTTCCTCGCGGCCATCGGCTGGGTGTTCAGGATGGCCCTCTTCCTGGCGGCCCTCTACATCTTCTTCCCGCCCCTGTGGGACGCCGCCTTCGCCGGCAACCTGAAGGCCCTGCACGATGCGCCCTACATCGCCGCGGAACGGGCCCGCCATCTCTGGCATCTCATCGTCGACCGCCTGGACTACCGGGGCCTGCCCCCGCCGCCCCAGGACAAGCCGGCCAGGGAAAGCTGATGCAAAACGACTACAATGCCCGGCTTCCCGCCATCCATCCCGACAACAAAGGCCTCGACATGCTCAGACTGACCGCCACCGCCGCCCTCCTCGCCGTCCTCTCCTGCCAGGCCCTCGCGGCCGAGCCCAAGGAGGAGAAGACCGCCTCCGGCATCGTCATCACCACCCTCAAGGAAGGCACCGGCCCCAGCCCCAAGGCCACCGACACCGTCAAGGTCCATTACCGGGGCACCCTCACCAACGGCAAGGAATTCGACAGCTCCTACGGCCGCGGCCAGCCCGCCACCTTCCCCCTGAACCGGGTCATCCCCTGCTGGACCGAAGGGGTGCAGACCATGAAGGTGGGCGGCAAGGTCAAGCTCCTCTGCCCGCCCAACCTGGCCTACGGCAGCCGCGGCGTGCCGGGCACCATCCCGCCGGATTCCACCCTGGTCTTCGAGGTGGAACTGCTGGACATCGTCAAGTAACAGTCCCCAAAAGCCGGGTTCCCGGCCGGAATGTCATTTGCCTCCGGCATGGAACTGGTTACCATCCCGGGCCTTGCTCCGGCCCGGGCTGGAAATTCATTGGAGAGCATCATGGCTTCACCCCACCACGATACCGTCAGCATGGCGGTCTTCTGTGACTTCGAAAACGTCGCCCTGGGCGTGCGCGACGCCAAGTACGAGAAATTCGATATCAAGCTGGTCCTCGAACGGCTGCTGCTCAAGGGCAGCATCGTGGTCAAGAAGGCCTACTGCGACTGGGAACGCTACAAGAGCTTCAAGTCCACCATGCACGAGGCCAATTTCGAGATGATCGAAATCCCCCATGTCCGCCAGTCCGGCAAGAATTCGGCCGACATCCGCCTGGTGGTGGACGCCCTGGACCTCTGCTACACCAAGTCCCACGTCAATACCTTCGTCATCGTCAGCGGCGACTCGGATTTCTCGCCCCTGGTCTCCAAGCTGCGGGAGAACGCCAAGCAGGTGATCGGCGTCGGGGTCAAGCAGTCCACCTCCGACCTCCTCATCGCCAACTGCGACGAATTCATCTTCTACGACGACCTGGTGCGGGAGAGCCAGCGCTCGGCCCGGCGCGCCAACCGGGAAGCCCAGCCCGCCCCCAAGCGCTCGCCGGAAGAGGAGAGCCGCCGCCGGGACGAGATGGAGGCCCGCAAGACCCAGGCCATCGAAATGGCCGTCGAGACCTTCGACGCCCTCGCCTCGGAACGGGGCGACAGCGGCAAGATCTGGGCCTCCGTCCTCAAGCAGGCCATCAAGCGCCGCAAGCCCGACTTCAGCGAGTCCTACTACGGCTTCCGGGCCTTCGGCAACCTGCTGGAAGAGGCCAAGGCCCGGGGCCTCCTGGAATTCGGCCGGGACGAGAAATCCGGCGCCTATGTCTACCGCAGCTCCGGCGCGGCCTCGATACACGAGGCCCACGCCGAACCGTTGGCGCCGGAGGTCCCCGTCGCGCCGCCAGCCCCCGCCGAGGCGACTGCCAAGCCCGAGACCCAGCGCAAGGGACGGGGCCGCAGGTCAGCGTCGAAGAAAGCCGAAGCCGCTGAACCGAAGGCCCCCGAACCGGTGCCGGAAGCCGCCCCCCCTCACGAGGTCCCGGCCCTCCTGGTCGCCCATGAGCCGGCGGCGTCCCCCGCACCGGAGGCCCCGGCCAAGCCGGCCAGGAAGACCGCCACCCGCACCCGCCGCCCGCGCAAGGCCGAAGCCCCGCCCGAGACCGCTTGACGGCACGAAGTTCCCCGGAAAGACGGCCCGGAAGGCACTTTGGCGAAAACAATTCCTTTGCCAAAGTGCCCGATTTGGCGCATAGTTACGGGTCGCGAGCTTCAAGCAGCGTTGCTTTTGTCCGGTTTTTCCCCGCCCAGCGCGGAATTTTCCCTTCATTGCCCAGTCGTCTTGTTTTTGGCCCCCACGGGGCGCGTTCCTCTTTCGGGATATTCAAGACGCCAATCGGAGCCCCCCGTGGCTCCGGCGCCAAGAGCCGAGAGGCACTGAGTCTTCGCGAACAAGACTGGCTTGGGACCAGTCCGCTCTCCTCACCCTGAGCCCCGTTCCCTGCGGGCTGATCTTTACTATCCCCTGGAGGAATGGCTATGGCCAAGGAAGAACTCATTGAAATGCAAGGCGTTGTGGACGAAGTGCTGCCGGATTCCCGTTTCCGCGTCACCCTCGAGAACGGCCACACCCTGGTCGCGTACAGCGGCGGCAAGATGCGCAAGAACCATATCCGCGTCCTGGCTGGCGACCGCGTGTCCCTGGAACTGTCGCCCTACGACCTGAACAAGGGCCGCATCACTTTCCGCCACATCGAAGGCCGCACGCCGGGCATGGCTTCGCGCCCGCGGCACCGCTGAGGAATCTCCGGAGGGGAACTACGGACCCCGCCCGGCGTCGGAACTAACGGGACGGCTGCGGCCGTCTCCGATAACCTTCGGGCATCCGCCTGGCGCGGAAAGGCCCGAAGACATAACCAAGAATCAAGTTCCTCACTTCCGGAGAATTCCCTTGAGCAAGAAGCTTTACGTAGGCAATTTGGCCTACAGCGTCAGCCAGTCTGACCTCGAACAGATGTTCTCTTCCCACGGCACGGTCTATTCGGCACAGATCATCAAGGACCGTGATTCCGGCAACTCCAAGGGCTTCGGATTCGTCGAGATGGGCTCCGACCAGGAAGCCCAGTCCGCCATCGCCAGCCTGAACGGCAAGAGCATCGCCGGCCGCAGCCTGGTGGTGAACGAGGCCCGTCCCCAGGAACCCCGCGGCACCGGCTTCCCCGGCCGCATGCGCAACGACGGCAACCGGGGCGCCGGCGGTTTCAGGAGCGGCGGCAAGCGCTTCTGACCGGCCATCTCCTGCGCCATCGCCCTCCGCGGCCGGAGGGCGATGGGACATAATGCCTTGGTTTCCCCATTGACCCCGCCGGGGACATCCCACAGGAGGAGATCGAGATGCAGGAGAAGAAAACACAGGGCCTGGCCACCCGGGCCATCCACGGCAGCAGCCAGCGGGATGCCCAGGGCAGCCCCCATACCCCCATCTACAACACCACCACCTTCGCCTTTCCCTCCACCGCCGCCCTCCTGGACGTGGTGGACCAGCGCAAGGCCGGCAGCCTGTACACCCGCTACGGCCTCAACCCGAGCATCGCCTCCCTGGAGGAGACCCTGGCCGGCCTGGAAGGCGCGGAGGCGGCCTGGGCCTTCTGCTCCGGCATGGCGGCGGAGACCGCCCTCTTCCTGACCCACGGCCGCGACGGCATCGTCTGCATCGGCGACGCCTACGGCGGCACCCTGGAACTCCTCGCCGCCCAGTTGCCCCTCCTGGGCATCAAAACGCACCTCATCCTCGGCAGCGAACTGGACCGCCTCGACGGCCTCCTGGCCGGCGGCGCCAAGCTGGTCTTCTTCGAGACCCCGACCAATCCCATCCTGGAAGTCTTCGACATCCGCGCCATCGCCGCCAGGGCCCACGCCCACGGCGCCCGGGTGGCGGTGGACAACACCTTCGCCTCGCCGGTGAACCAGCGCCCCCTGGAACTCGGGGCCGATTTCGTGGTGCATAGCGCCACCAAGTACCTGGGCGGCCACAGCGACCTCACCGCCGGCGCCCTCATGGGCTCCAAGGAACTCCTCGCCCCGGTCTGGAACTGGCGCAAGAACCTGGGCTCGGCCATCGCCCCGGAAACCGCATCCCTCCTCGCCCGCAGCCTGCGCACCCTGGTCGTGCGGGTGCGCCAGCAGAACGCCTCGGCCCAGGCCGTGGCCGAGGCCATGGCCCGCCATCCCAAGGTGGCCCGGGTCTTCTACCCCGGCCTGCCGGAATGCCCCGGCCATGCCCTGGCGAAGGCGCAGATGCACGGCTTCGGCGGCATGGTGACCATCGAGGTCGACGGGGGCGGCGAAGCCGCCACCCGGGTCGCCGATCGCCTGCGCCTCTTCGCCCTGGCCCCCAGCCTGGGCGGCGCCGAGAGCCTGGTGACCCAGCCCTGCACCACCACCCACCACGGCCTCACGCCGGAGGAGCGGGCCCGGCGCGGCATCTCCGACGCCATGCTGCGGCTCTCCATCGGCCTGGAGGACCCGGCGGACCTCATCGCCGACCTGGAGCAGGCCCTGGGCTGATGCCGACTCAGCCCCTGGTCAGCCAGGGGCGCAGCCACTTGGTGAGCCTGGGCATGACCACCCAGGTCATGATGAGGACCACAAAGGCGGTGAACACCCCCACCCGCAGCACCAGGGGCAGGGGCGCCAGCAGCGGCATCAGGCTGAGCTGGAGGGCCATGACGGTGGGGAAGATCCCCAGCCAGGAGACCAGGGCCATGCGGGTCCGGGACGGCAGCCGGGGAGCTTCCACCGTGGGCGGTGCGAACCAGGCCTCGAGGCCGGTGAGGAGCCGGTATTCGGGCTTGCCCTCGGCCACCGCCGCCAGGCGGGTGTGCCACAGGCGCCGCACCTCGCTGTCGTCCCAGGCGGCCATGTGGCGCTCGTCGGCGAACTTCACCACCACCTGGTAATCCCCTTCGGATGCGGGCGGCGGGATGAGCTCGGCCCCCAGGAAGCCGGGGAATTTCTTGACCTCGCCGAACATTCCCCGCACCAGGGCCTCGTAGGCCGGGCCGCAGCCCGGACGGGGGCGCCGGATGGCGACGCGCATTACCGGAGCAGTGGACATCCTGTCATCTCCCTGAAGTGTTGAACATCACGCGATGCGGAAGCGGAACAGCCCTCAGCCGGCCGGCTGCAGGGGGCTGTCCAGCATCTCGGCGAGGATGGCCTTGAGCGCGTCGTAGCGGGGCCGCAGCTCCTTGGGGATGGAGGTCTTGGGCGCCTCCAGGTCGCCGGCCTCGGCGGCGGCCAGGCAGGCGTCCCGTACCCGCCGGTAGTCCCCCAGGGCGGCCAGCAGGCGGGCCACCTGGGGCTGGCCGTCGGCGCCGGTCCGCAGGGTCGTTTCGCATTGCTGCAACTGGCGCTCCAGTTCACGCACCCGCTGGATGGGATGGCGCACGTCCTCGACGGTGCGGGAGTTCATCACCAGGATGTTGTTGGCCCGCATCTCCTCCAGGATGTCCAGCATGGTCTCCAGCTGGCTCGCCGCCCGGCCCCCGAGGCCGGCCAGGGACTGGCGGATGCCGCCGATCTGGACCTGGACGGTGCGCACCAGCTTGTCGCAGCCCCCCACCGCCGTGTTGGTCCGGGAGGCCAGCTCGGCGATGTCGCCGATGCTGCCGGAAATCCTTTCCCGCGCCGCCGCCTGGTCGCCGGCCAGGCCGGCGATGGTGCGGGTCTGCTCCACCGTCTCCGAGGAATTGCGGGTGATCTCGGTGAGGGAGGCGGCGGCCTCCTCGGCGTGGCGGGCCACCTGGCTCACCTGGCCATCGGTGCGCAGCAGCTCCTCGTCGAGGCGGTGGGTCTCGGCGTTGATGCGCTCGATCATGGCGGCGATTTCCTGGGTGGCGCCGTTGGTGCGCTCGGCCAGCTTCCTGACCTCGTCGGACACCACCGCGAAGCCGCGGCCGTGCTCCCCGGCCCGGGCCGCCTCGATGGCGGCGTTCAGGGCCAGGAGATTGGTCTGGGCGGCGATGTCCTGAATGATGCGGACGATGGCGCCGATCTCCTCGGCCCGCTTGAGCACGGCGCTGAGCTGCCCGCCCAGGCCGTGGACGGACCCGGCCACCTCCTGGATGCGGCGCGCCGCCTCGCCCACCTTCTCCTCACCGGCCTGGGCCAGGTCGAAGGAGCGGGAGGCGTTCTCCAGGCAGATGCGGGCGCCGTCGGCGATCTGCTGGGTGCTGGCGGCGAAGACCTGGATGGAATCCGCCGCCTCGTTGATGGAACGGGACTGCTTGTCCACGGCGATGGCCACTTCCGTGAAGCGGGCCGTCAGGGTGGCGTTGGTCTGGGTCAGCTCCCGGCCCTGCTTGCCGAGCCGGGCCACTTCGCCGCCCAGGCGCTCGAGCCGGGCCGCCACCCGGAACACCGGTTCGGAGCCGGCGCCGTCGCCCTCCCCCGGCGGCGCGAAAGGGCCGAGGCGGGCCAGCAGCTCGGCCTGGGCGCGGCGCTGCCGGCGGGCGCCCAGGGCGTCCGCCCCTTCCCACAGGGCGGCGGCCACGAGGCAGGCGGCCCACAGGGGCCAGGCCGGGACGGGCAGCAGGGCGGCGCCCAGGCCCCCCGCCAGGATGAGGCCGGCCCGCAACAGGCCGGCCGGGATGGAAAACTTGTTCATCGGCATTTCTCCTCTGCAGGGACGGCGCCTTCAGCCAGATCCCGGGCGAGCCGGTTCACCCGCTGCGCCAGGGCGGCGACGGCTTCACCCAGCAGCTCCCGCATTTCCGGCCAGGGGGCGCCGGACGGGACGCCGAGGGCGGCCAGCCAGTGGATTTCGTCCTCGAGCCTGGCCACGGCATCGAAGGCGCGGCTCTGCAGCTGCTCCTCGATGAGCGTTTGCCGCTGCGGCCAGCCGGGAGTGACGCTTGTGTTCATTCGCTACATCCACAAACCACCCCGCATCCCTTACCGGCGGGAGAAGGCCGGAAAAAACCGGGGGCACGGGGCCCCCGCAAATTGACGCGAGGTAGAACGCAATAAAAAAACGGGGGGACGAGCCCCCCGCAAGAGGCAGGGAGAAGCTCCGACCGGGAGGACGGAGCGTTCTTACCCCAGAGAGAGAACTTTGATGGCGACCGCTCTCGATCAGTCGCCGCCGCGCAGGTTCTGCACCTGGAAGAGGCCGGCCGGATTCTTCTTCGGATCGACCTGGCCCTTGAACTGGCCGGTGGTGCAGTGCTTGGACTGGAGGTCCACCATGGTGAAGGCGTCGTCGATGCCGATGCCGGCGCCCTTGTTCACCGGCAGGTGGGAATCGGCATGGGACTTGCCGACCATGAACACCTTCCAGAGCTCGCCCTTGCGGTCGTAGATTTCGTTGGCGCCGTTCAGGTTGCCGAGCTGGGCGTCCATGTAGAAGACCCGCTTGCTCACCGGATGGCTGGTGTTGACCGGCGCCGCCTCGAGGACATAGACCTTGCGCAGCTGCCAGGTACCCTCGTGGAAGCAGCTGCCCTGGCCGCCGAAATTGACGTACTTGTAGCCGTCCGCCTCGGCCGGCAGGTCGCTGGCCAGGGCCAGCTCGTTGTGGTTCCACATGGGCAGCAGGACATTCCGGGTGCCCTTGTAGGTCCACTTCATGTCGGAGATGCGGCCGTTGTAGCCCTCGAAGTCCTCGATCATGAGGTCGGAGCCCAGGAAGGCGTCGGTCACCTGGCCCTGGGCCAGGCGCCGCACCCGGCGCTGGAAGCCCAGGTAGAGGTAGGCGTCGTCCATCTTGAGGTCGTCGGAGAAGCGCTGGATCAGGAGCTGGGTGTTCTTCAGGTCCTGGGGCTCGTTGGCCTTGACGTAAATGGCCCGGAAGATGCCGGACGGGTTGGGGGTGATGGCCGGGACCGGCGCATCCTTGGTGCGGTGCATGAAGTTCAGGAAGTGGAAGTCGTACTTGATGGTCTTTTCCACCTGTCCGGTCTGCATGTTCCGGTACTTCCAGAAGAAGGGGGAGATGATGGCGCCGTCGCCCCAGTTCACCCCGTACTTATAGTTCCAGGCCAGCTTCTCGCCGGCGCGGGGATCCTTGGCGTCCGGCTCCTCCGGGAAAGGGCGGCCGGCGACGTAGCCGGTCAGCTCGCCGGGCTGGGCGCCGAGCTTGGTCTTGTTGAGGTTGGCCTTGGTCGCGTCCACGTAGGCCTTGTTGATGGCGAACTGGGTGGTGGGGCCGACCTTGATCTGGAAGAGGCCGTCCTTGACGAGGCGATAGACCCCCGCCCCCAGGACATCCTTGAACTGCTCCACGTTGGCCTTGCTGATCACCGTGCCGGCGGTGAGGCCGGGGGCGGTGGGCATGGCGCTCTTGTAGGGATTGAAGGAATTTTCCACGTCGGCCTCGGTGGCCGCCTGGGCGGTCCCCACCATGGCCGCTGCGGCCAGGGGCAGCAGGGAGAAGAGTTGCTTGTTCATGGGTTGTCTCCTGGGTTGGGTCAGAACTTGTAGTTGAGCTTCACGTAGATGTCGTTTTCCCGCCAGGCGGCGCCGATCGGGCCGGCCCGGAAGCGGCCCAGGGGCTCGATGCCGGACAGGCCGCGGGAATAGGCGGTGCCCGCATTGGGATCGCCGTTGGGGGCGGTGAAGGGCGGGAAGGGATTGCAGGAGCGGCAGTCGTCGAACTTGTAGTGCTCGTCGCCGTTGGCGCCCTTGTAGTTGGCGCCGAAGGTGAGCTTGAGGTCGTTGGTCATGTTCCACTCGATCTGGGGCGCCACGGCGAAGGCCTTGGCCTGGAAGTCCCGGGCGAAGACCACCTGGGGGCTCACCGTGCCGTTCCGCAGGAAGCCCTTGATCAGCAGGGTGCCGATGTAGCTGTTCTCCCAGTCGGGCATGCCGACCTTGCCCAGGGGGCCGTCCCGGCGCTCATGGTCGAAGATGTGCTGGTAGAAGAGCTGGGCCGAGATCAGGGTGGCCGAGGTGCTGCTGATGAGGGGGATGAAGGTCGGCCTATCCACCCCGATCACCGAGCGGAAGACGTTGTTCTTCGAATACAGCTCGGGCCGGGCCGTGTTGGAGAACTCCTCGCCGTCGGTGACCGCCGCCTCGACCCGCACCGCCGCGCCGGCGGCGGGCAGCTGGAAGTCCATGGAGCCGCCCACCAGGTTCACCCGGGGGAAGTACATGTCGAAGGAGATCAGGTAGGGCCAGGAATTCTGGTACTGGCCGGTGAACGAATTCACCGCCCGCTTGCCGCCGTGCAGGGACGGCAGCTGGGAGCGGTAGGTCAGGGCGTTCAGCGAGAAGGACAGGCCGTCCATGGTCACGCCCTCGTACTTGACCCCGAGCTGGGTGTTCTCGAGGCTCCAGCTCGGCATATGGACATCGGCCAGGCCAATCTGGCCGGGGCCGAAGTTGGTGGCGAGCAGGGTGCCGGGGGCGACGTTGGCGAAGTTGGCGACGGTGCCGCCGTTGTCCCACAGGTTGGCCATGCCCCGGAAGAAGCAGCCGGCGTCCAGGATGACGTTGGGCGAGCCGCACTGGCCCAGGTTGTTGGGGCGGAACTTGTCGAAGTTCCACACCACCTGGAAATTGCGGTCCTGCATGGTCTCGCTGGCGCCCATGCGGTATTCGGCCTGGGCGATCCACATGGGGATGCGGATGTCGGAAAGCTCGTCGTAGATGTTGTTGCGGGAATAGTCCACCGGGTTGATGACGTCCAGGACCCGGAAGAGGTCGGTGCGGCCCCACACCACCTGCTGCTTGCCGATCTTGATGAAGAGGTCCTTGCCGTCCTCGAGGCGGAAGGTCTTCCTGGCGTATACCTCCCGCAGGAAGTCGAGGCGGTTGTTGAACTCCGGCGCCTCCAGCTCGGAACGCTTGAGGTTGCCGTAGCCGCCGAAATCCCGGCAGCCGCGGCTGTCGGTGTCGCAGGGGCGGACCGGCACGGCGAAGGCGACGCCGCCCTCGGTCTGGTGCCAGCGGTCGCCCAGGACCCGGAAGCCCTCGTTCGGGCTGTTGGGATAGCCGTTGGTGAAGGCGTTGGCGGGCAGGCCCATGCCGGCCACCACCGCCTGGCTCACCGGGCCGGCGCCGTAGGGAGTCTGGATGTAGCCGCCGGGGGTGGTGGACTGGAGGCTGACGGCGCCCCCCGCCTTGCGGCCGTACTCCTCGCTGTTCATGCGGTAGACGCCGTCCCAGCTGCCCCGCAGGATGCCGTGCAGGCCCCAGCCGTCGTTGAGTCCCTTGTCGAACTCGGCCTGCATGGTGTTGCGGAACTTGGCGAGACCGACATTCTCCCGGTGGACGCTGTGGTTCTCGTAGGTCACATCCACCTTCCAGGGGGAGGCGTCCTCCCCCAGGGATGGCAGAGTGTCGTTGGCGGTCGCCGCCTGGCCGGCCAGCGCCAGCCCGACGGCCGCCGCGGCCGCCTTCAGCCGCGGCCAGTGCATCCGGTGCTTCTTGTTGTACATGGGATGTCCCCTCCTGTGGTTGTTGCGAGAAAAAGCTTTCTGGCTGTTGTTATCTGTGTCGCCTTGCGTCGCCTTGGTCAGTCGTTCTCCAGCACCCCGTCCTCGTCGTAATGGGCCGCAGTCACGAACCGGGGCCGGAACACCACGCACCAGGAGGGCACGATGAGCATGGCCGCGAGGGCATTGACGACGAGCATGAAGGAGAGGAGGACGGCGGCGTCGGACTGGAAGCGCAGGTCCGACATGAAGATCCACATCACCACCCCGGCGATCAGGGTGGCGGCGGTGAAGCTCACGGCGTAGCCGGTGGTGGCGACGGCGTTGATGACCGCCTGCTTCATGTTCCGCAGCCCGGCGTACTCCTCCCGGATGCGGTCCATGAAATAGACGGCGTAGTCGATGCCGACCCCGACCCCGACCGCGATCACCGGCACCGTGTTGACGCTGATGCCGATGTTCATGGCCCCCATGTAGGCGTAGGTCATGAGGGTGGAGAAGAGCATGGGCAGGACCATCAGCCAGCCGGCATGGACCGAGCCGTAGTAGGCCATGACCAGGACGAAGGCCAGGATCATCACCGCCGGGATGATGAGCATGTGGTCGGTGTGGAGCGCCTGGTTGCCGGCCGCGGTGACGCCGATGATGCCGCCCCCCAGCTCGATGTGCAGGCCCGGGACCTCCTTCTCGATGTCGCGGATGCCCTCCTCGGCCAGGGCCACCACCCGGTTGATGGTCGCCGCCTGGTGGTCCTTGTAGTAGAAGACCATGTCGGCCTGGTCCTCCTCGGGATTGACGAACTCCTTGAGGGCCCCGGGGATGGGGCTGGAGGCCATGTAGGCGAACATGAGGCCGCCGATCTCGTCGGTGGTGTCCGGCAGCTGCATCCAGCGCGGGTCGTCGTTGTGGGTCAGGCGGTTCACCACCCGCACCACCCCGGGCAGGGCCTTGGTGCCGCCCAGGGCCGGATCGGACAGCATGTGGGCCTGGAAGCGCTCGATGGCGGCCATGACCTCGGGCCGGCGGATGCCCTGCTTGTCGTCGGTGCGGGCCACCACGTGCAGTTCTTCGGAGCCCGGGAAGAGGTGGTTGATGGCCGTGGTGGACTGGTTGTAGTCGTGGTCGCGGTGCAGCAGCGGCGAGCCCGGCTCGGACTCCCCGAGCTGCACCTTGCTCACCAGGTAGGTGGCGCCGATGGCCCCGATCAGGGTGAGCAGCAGGATGGAGCGTGCCCCGCCCTCGGTGCCGCCGGTGCGGGCCATGAAGGCGCCGAGGAAATTCCTCACCCCCTGGTTGCCGTTCTCGGTCTTCTTGGGCTGGGGCAGGATGGTGAGCGCCAGGGGCACCATGAAGTGCACCGTGAAGATGACCGAAAAGCCCCAGAAGCCGGCCGAGAGACCGAGCTTGTGGTTGAAGGGGGCGGCGCCGAGGACCAGCACGGCGATACCGACGGCGTCCACGATGATGGCGAGGGAACCGGGCCGGAACAGGGCGTCGAGGGCGTTGCGGGCGGCCTTCCTGGCTTCCTTCACCACCGCCAGCTCCTCGTAGTAGCGGACCACCAGCTGCACCCCGTGGGAGGTGGCGCGGGCGGCGATGAGGAAGGGGATGGGGAGCGCCAGGGGCTCCAGGTTGATGCCCATCAGCGCCATGAAACCGAGGCCCCAGATGGACGAGAGGGCGATGCCCAGGAGCGGCAGGGCGATGCCGTAGAGGCGGCGGAAATAGACCACCAGGAGGCCCGCCAGGAGCGCCAGGGTGTAGGCCAGGATGGCGACGATCTGGTTGAGGTAGGTGTAGACCCAGCCGGTGAGGACCGGATTGCCGGTGACGTGGATCTTGTGCCCGGGGCGCTCCAGGGAGGAGCGGACCTGCTGCAGGGCCTCGAAGGTCTTCCTGTAGTCGATGTCGGCCTCGTTCAACTGGGCCTTGATGAGCGCCGCCTTCATGTCCGGCGACACCAGGAGGCCGTAGATGGTGGGGTTGGCGATGACATCCTTCTTGAGCTGCTCGAGCTCAGCCACGGTGCGGTGGGTCTTGGCCGGGTCGTAGTAGGCGGCGGAGGCGAAGCCGCCCTCCTCGTCCAGGTACACCTTCCTCGCCGTGCGGTGGGTGAGGCTGGAGACCAGGTTGTGGTTCACCCCGGGCAGGCTGTCCAGGCCCTGGGTGGCCTCGTGGATGAGCTTGAGGGTCTCGTCGTTGAAGAGGGTGCCCTGCTCCACCTCGATGGCCATGACGATCATGTTGGCGCCGCCGAAATTCTCCTTCAGGCGGTTGTACACCTTGATGTAGCGGTGGTTCTGGGGCAGCAGGTCGGAGAAGTCGGAATAGACCTGCAGCTTCGGCACGGCGAAGCTGAAGAGGACGGTGACCGCCAGGATGAGGGAGAGGACGATCTTCGGGTTGGCGAAGATCCACTCCTCGCCCCGGTGCAGGGCGTGGGTCAAGGAATGACGGAATTTGCTGACCATGTCTGTCTTCCCTCTTTAGTTGGTCTTGGTGCCGAGGACGCGGACCAGGCCGCCGGGCCCGCCGACGGCGATGGCGTCCTGGCTGGCGAGGGACGTGCCCGCCCCCAGGAAGACCGGGCTCGCGTCCGGGTAGGGCATGGGGCGCCAGGTGCCACCCTCGAGGCGGGCGACCACGCCGCCGGCCCCGACCCCGTAGGGCACGCCGTGGTGCAGGAAGAGCCGGTAGAGGGGAGCCTGGGCGGCGTTGGCCTGCTTCGCCCAGGTCTTGCCCCCGTCCCGGGTCTCCAGCATCTGGCCGGCGATGCCGCTGGCCCAGCCGTGCTCCCGGTCGGCGAAGAGGGCGGCGTAGGGGTAGAAGTCGCCGGGGATCTTGCCCTCCGGCTTCCAGGTGGCGCCGCCGTCGGCGGTGGCGACCACCTTGCCGAATTCCCCGAGGGCGATGCCGTGCTGGGCGTCGAAGAACTGCAGGGCGGTGAACTGGGCGTCCTGGCCGAGCTCGGTGTAGCGCCAGGTGGCGCCCCGGTCGGCGCTGCCGGCGATGGTGGTGTTGGTGCCGGCGACCCACCAGCGGCCCTCGCCGTCGCAGGCGATGGTCAGGGGCGAGCGCGGCTTGTCGATGGGGTGGGCGACCCAGGTGGCGCCGTCGGCGCTGCCGGCCCATACCCGGCGATAGAAATCGACGCCGACGAAGGAGCCGTCCGGGCAGCTGGCCAGGGCGACGATGGAGGCATTGGCCAGGGGCCGGCGTGTCCACGTCTTGCCCTCGTCGCCGGATACCAGGACGGCGCCGTTGTGGGTGCCGCCCACCAGGACCTTGCCGTTGCTGGCCAGGGCCTGGGTGATGTCGTAGCGCTTGAGGGGCCGGCTGGCTTCGCCGACCCGGGCCATGTCGGCCTCGGCGGTGCAGCCGGCGACGAGGGCGGCCGCCAGGGCCAGGAGGCCCAGCCCCCAGCCTCCCCGGCGGGGTTGGTTCACTTCGCTCTGCATTTCTTGTCTCCGTTTTTTGGGGAAAAGACTCCCCTTTCCGCACTTTTTCCGTGCGGTTCCATGCCCTCGCCGGGCTCGCTCGGGCCGGCCAGGGCCGACCCTTCAGGGGATGGCTAGCGCCCCAGGTCCTTGGCGGTCTTGCCGCCGATGCCCCACTGGCTCTTGGGAACGTCCTGGATCCAGACCCGGACGTTCTCGATGGGGGCGCCGACGGCCTCGCTCAGGGCGGCGCTGACCTTTTCGATGACCGCCCGCTTCTGCTCCTCGGTGCGGCCCTCAATGAGGAAGATTTGCGCAAATGGCATGACTCTCTCCTGTTCTTATTCGACGAAATTGATGCCGACGCTGCCCAGGGACTGGATGCGCAGGCTGACGTGGTCCCCGGCCTTCACGGATACCGCCTCGGTGACGCCGCCGGAGAGGATCATGGCCCCCGCCGGGATCTCCTCGCCCCGAGCCCCCAGGTGGTTGGCCAGCATGGCGATGGCGGCGGCCGGATGGCCGAGGACGGCGGCGCCGGCGCCGATGGCCACCGGCTCGCCGTTCTTCTCCATGACCACGCCCAGGGTGCGCAGGTCGAGGCCGTCCACCGGCACCGCCTGGCCGCCCAGCACGAAGCGGGAGGAGGAGCAGTTGTCGGCGATGACGCTCTTCAGGTCGAACTTGAAGTCCCGGTAGCGGGAGTCGATGACCTCGATGCCGGCCATGACGAAGTCGGTGGCGGCGAGCACGGCGCCGACGTGGCAGCCCGGTCCCTTCAAGGCTCGCTTCATGACGAAGGCGATTTCCGGCTCGACCTTGGGATGGATGAGCTCGCTCATCTTCACCTCGCCGCCGTCGGGGACGGTGAAGTAGTCGGCCAGGAAGCCGAAGCAGGGAGTTTCCACCCCCATCTGCTTCATCTTGGCCCGGGAGGTCAGGCCGGCCTTGAGGCCGACCATGCGGGCGCCCCGGGCCAGCTTGCGGCGGCGGATCTCGTCCTGGATGGCGTAGGCGTCGTCCCAGTCCATTTCGGGATGGGCGTCGGTGATCTTCACCACGTCGAAGGCCTGGAGCTCGGCGCTCTCCAGGTGCTCCGCCAGGTGGGCGATAGTGGCCTTGTCCAGCTTCATGCCAGCACTCCCCGCTCGCGGGCCATGGTGATGGCCGTATCCTCGATCATGTCCTCCTGGCCGCCGACCATGCCTTTGCGACCCAGCTCCACCAGGATGTCCCGGGCGGGGATGCCGTACTTGACGGCGGCGCGCTTGGCGAAGAGGAGGAAGGAGCCATAGACCCCGGCGTAGCCCAGCGTCAGCGCATCCCGGTCGATGCGGATGGGGAAGTCCATCATCGGCACCACC
>DATFAA010000049.1:0-2691 GCA_035255045.1 Rhodocyclaceae bacterium
CTGGCCCTGCAGCAGGCCACCTTCGAGAAGCAGCAGCGGGAACGGGAACATCTGCACCGCTTCGTCGAACGCTTCAAGGCCAAGGCCAGCAAGGCCAAGCAGGCCCAGAGCCGGGTCAAGGCCCTGGAGCGCATGGAGAAGATCGCCCCGGTGCTGGCCGACGCCGAATTCAGTTTCGAATTCCAGGAGCCGCTCAACCTGCCCAACCCCATGCTGTCCATGGTGGATACCAGCATCGGCTACCCGCCCCCCGAGGAAGCGCCCGCCGGTACGGCCCCCACCGTCATCGTCCGCAACATCAACCGCTCGGTGCAGGCCGGGCAGCGCATCGGCATCCTGGGCGCCAACGGCCAGGGCAAGTCCACCCTGGTGAAGACCATCGCCCAGGCCCTGGCCCCCATCAGCGGCGAAGTGACCGTCGGCAAGGGCCTGAACATCGGCTATTTCGCCCAGCAGGAGCTGGACGTGCTGCGCCCCCAGGATACGCCCCTGGAGCACATGACCCGGATGGCCAAGGAGGCCATCGCGGCCGGCCGCAGCGTGGCCGGCCGCGAGCAGGAACTGCGCAATTTCCTCGGCACCTTCAACTTCAGCGGCGACATGGTCAAGCAGCCGGTGGGCACCATGAGCGGGGGCGAGAAGGCGCGGCTGGTGCTGTGCATGATCGTCTGGCAGCGCCCCAATCTGCTGCTCCTGGACGAACCCACCAACCACCTCGACCTGTCTACCCGGGAGGCGCTGAGCGTCGCCCTCAACGAATTCGAGGGCACGGTCATGCTGGTCAGCCACGACCGCGCCCTGCTGCGGGCGGTGTGCGACGAGTTCTGGCTGGTCTCCCGGGGCGGCGTCGCTCCCTTCGACGGCGACCTGGACGACTACCAGCGCTACCTGCTCGACGAGGCCAAGCGGTCCCGGGAAGCGGCGGCCCTTTCCTGAGAGGCGATATGGGCACCACGGAATCCGACCCGGACATCTCCTGCGCCAGCTGCGCGGCCTGCTGCTGCCGCCTGGAGGTCATGCTCATGGCGGGCGACGACGTGCCCCGGGAGCTCACCGCCCGGGACCCCTGGGGCGGCTGGGTCATGCGCCGCCTGGCGGACGGCTGGTGCGCCGCCCTCGACCGCAGCACCCGGGGCTGCACCATCTACGAGCGCCGGCCGGGCATCTGCCGGGACTACGAGATGGGGGGCAGCGACTGCATCGAGGAGCGCGCCCTGTTCAGGCAGAGCCGGTCGGCTCGCGGCCCGGGGCGCGACCTGGGATAAACTCATGCCCTCCGGCTAAGGAGTCCTGCATGTTCGGCGTTACCGACTACGGCGCATTCGTCATCGCCATCATCGTCTTTCTCGCCATTCCCGGCCCCGGGAACCTGGCCCTCATCATGTCCACCGGCAAGGGGGGCATCCGGGGCGGGCTGGCGGCCCTCCTCGGGGTCATGCTCGGCGACCAGGTGCTCATGTGGCTGGCCATGGCCGGCGTCGCCGCCGTGCTGACCGCCTATCCGGGCGCCTTCCACGCCGTCCAGTGGCTGGGGGCGGGCTACCTGGCCTGGCTGGGCGGGAAAATGCTCCTGGCCCGCAAGGGCGCCAAACCGGTGCTGGACATCAAGCCCCGCCACTACCTGCGCCAGGGCATGGCCATCACCCTGCTCAATCCCAAGGCCATCGTCTTCTACATGGCCTTCTTCCCCCTGTTCGTCGATCCGGCCAGCCAGGAACGGCTCCCGACCCTGGCCTTCATGGCCGTGACCATCGCCACCCTGACCTTCCTCTACGGCCTGACGGCGGTGCTGCTGGCCCATTTCCTGGCCGAGCGCCTGCGCGCCAACCCGGCTGTCTCCCGCTTCCTGGAGAAGACTGCCGGCGTCTTCCTGGTGGGCTTCGGCATCAGGCTGGCGGCCGGCCAATAGCCGCCAGGCCGCTCCAGCGGTTATCCTGTCGGGGTATGACGACGGAAAAACAACCGCCAATGCCGGCCCGCCACCCCATATTCGTGGCCCGGGGCCTGACCAAGGTCTACCAGATGGGCGAAGTCGAGGTCCAGGCCCTGCGGGGCGTGGACCTGGACCTGCTGGACGGGGAGTTCGTCGTGCTGCTGGGGCCCTCCGGCAGCGGCAAGTCCACCCTGCTCAACATCCTCGGCGGCCTCGACGCCCCCACCGCCGGCACCGTGCGCTACGGCGACCACGACCTCAGCGTCTACGACGACGGCGAGATGACCCGCTACCGCCGGCAGCATGTCGGCTTCGTCTTCCAGTTCTACAACCTGATCCCCAGCCTCACCGCCCGGGAGAACGTCGCCTTGGTCACCGAGATCGCCGAAAACCCCATGGCGCCGGAGGAGGCCCTGGCCCTGGTCGGCCTCGGCCAGCGCCTGGACCATTTCCCGGCCCAGATGTCGGGGGGCGAGCAGCAGCGGGTGGCCATCGCCCGGGCCGTGGCCAAGCGCCCCCAGGTGCTGCTTTGCGACGAGCCCACCGGCGCCCTCGACGCCCAGACCGGGGTCATGGTCCTGGATGTGCTCGCCCGGGTGAACCAGGAGCTCGGCACCACCACCGTGGTCATCACCCACAACGCCGTCATCGCCGCCATGGCCGACCGGGTGGTGTATGTGGGCGACGGCCAGGTGGTTCGGATCGAGACCAACGCCACCAAGAAATCGGCGGCGGAGCTGCACTGGTAGCCATGAACG
>DATFAA010000050.1:0-13020 GCA_035255045.1 Rhodocyclaceae bacterium
GCGGTATTGACGATGTTGCCGCCGTTCTGGGGGGAGAAGTCGGCGTCGGCCCCCTGCAGGAGCCAGGTGTCCGGGGCGATCTGCCGGGGCTGCAGGCGGTAGTCGAACTCCGCGGCGGCGGCGGGGAGAGCCAGGGCGAGGGCGAGGAGGCAGAGGTATCTCATCGTTCCACCCAGCTATCCACGAGGTTGCCGTTGTTGTCCCGGCCGCTGACGCGGATGGCGGCGGGCTGCTCGCCGCCGGGCAGCTCGACGGTGAACAGGGGGTTCTCGGCTACCGGCTCCAGGGGGCGGATGCGCATCAGCTCCCGGCCTTCGCCGTCGGTGAGGCGCAACTCCTCCAGGTGGAAGGTGGGGATGCCGGCGGCGAGCCCGGTGTCCATGGGATGGATGACCGAGAAGCGCAGGCGTTCGCTGCCGTCGGCCGGGTGCCAGCGGCGGGCGCTGACCTCGTTGAGGCGCTGCTGCCAGATGGGCGAGGCGGAACCGACTGAAGGCTGGGTGCAGCCGCCGCCGGCCGTATTCACCCAGGTGCCCCCCAGGTGCCAGACTCCGTCGGCGGTGCGGGCGGCGGCACGCACCGGGGTGGATTGCTGGAGCTTCAAGCGGAAGGCGAGGCTGGGCCGGGCCAGGACCGGCTCGAAGGACAGCGCCTTGACGATGGGATTGAAGTCGGCGAAGACGACGACTTCCTGCACATCCTTGAGTCTGGCGGCCTCCACCCGTACCGGGACGCTCATGGGATTCTCGGCCACCGGCGGGGCGAATACCCGGACCCCGGGATCGAATTCCACCCGGGCGCCGGGAAAGAACAGCTTCCTCATGTCCTCCCAGCGGGCCGAACCCAGGGGGTCGGACTGGGCCAGGGCGTTGGCCCCGAGGGCGAGGCCGCAGGCCGTGGCCGCAATGCGGATTACGGAATTCATTCGGGTCTCCTCCGATGCCGGGCGCCTATGGATTTTGTTTGCGCCCGCTTGTTGGACAGTACGACTGCAAGGGGTGTGCCAGTGGCAGAAGCGCCGTCCTGGGCCGGGTTGCTGCTGCAAGCCAGGGTTGGAGTGCTCCAAGCTGGAGCAGTTGGTGACATTTGAAACAGCTGCGACAAGCCGGCGGGGGGCGAGGGGAAAAGGGCCGGGCGGTGGCCGCTTTGCCGCCAGGGGCGTGGTCTGCGGGCCGCCGGGCGGGTCCCGGCCGCGCCTTGGCATAGGCCTTGCGGTCTTGGCTCCGTGATCCCCAGGAGGGTGAGTCACTTCGCACATTGAACGACAGGAGGATACTTGATGGAAAAAAGCTACAAGAAACACTGGCCGACCCGCATGCTCGCCATCGCCGCGGCTGTCGCGGCCATCGGTGGGGCGCAGGCCAAGGGCGTCACCGACAACGACATCGTCAACGATGCCAAGACCGTCGGCGACGTGGTGAGCTTCGGCATGGGAACCCAGGGCCAGCGCTACAGCCCCCTTGCCAAGGTCAATGCCAAGACGGTGAAGGACCTGGTGCCCGCCTGGTCCATGTCCTTCGGCGGCGAGAAGCAGCGGGGCCAGGAGTCCCAGCCGGTGATCGCGGACGGCAAGATGTACGTCACCGCCTCCTACAGCCGCATCTTCGCCATCGACGCCAAGTCCGGCAAGAAGCTGTGGAAGTACGAGCACCGCCTGCCCGACGGCATCATGCCCTGCTGCGACGTGATCAACCGCGGCGCCGCCCTCTACGACGACCTGGTGATCTTCGGCACCCTGGACGCCCAACTGGTGGCGCTGAACAAGGACACCGGCAAGGTGGTGTGGAAGCAGAAGGTGGACGACTATGCCGCCGGCTATTCCATGTCCGCCGCCCCCATCATCGTCAAGGGCCTGGTGATCTCCGGGGTCTCCGGCGGCGAGTTCGGAGTCCAGGGCCGCCTGGAAGCCCGGGACGCCAAGACCGGCAAGCTGGTGTGGATCCGCCCGACCATCGAAGGCCACATGGGTTACCGCTTCGACAAGGACGGCAACAAGATCGAGAACGGCGTCTCCGGCACCCTCAACGCCACCTGGGAAGGGGACATGTGGAAGACCGGCGGCGGCGCCACCTGGAACGGCGCCACCTACGATCCCGACACCAACTTGATCTTCGTCGGCACCGGCAACCCGGCCCCCTGGAACAGCCACACCCGCCCCGGCGACAACCTGTTCTCCTCGTCCACCGTGGCCATCGACCCGGATACCGGCAAGATCGTCTGGCACTACCAGACCACGCCCCACGACGGCTGGGACTTCGACGGGGTGAACGAATTCGTCTCCTTCGACTACAAGGACCCGAAGACCGGCAAGATGGTGAAGGCCGGGGGCAAGGCCGACCGCAACGGCTTCTTCTTCGTGAATGACCGCACCAACGGCAAGCTCCTCAACGCCTTCCCCTTCGTCAGCAAGATCACCTGGGCCAAGGGCATCGACCTCAAGACCGGCCGGCCCATCTACAACGACGACAACCGGCCGGGTAACCCGGCCAAGGGCGCCGACGGCAAGAAGGGCGAGGTGGTGTTCGCGGCGCCTTCCTTCCTGGGCGGCAAGAACCAGATGCAGATGGCCTACAACCCGCAGACCGGCCTCTTCTACGTGCCGGCCAACGAGTGGGGCATGGACATCTGGAACGAGCCCGTCTCCTACAAGAAGGGCGCCGCCTACCTGGGCGCCGGCTTCACCATCAAGGCCCTCTACGACGACTACATCGGCGCCCTGCGGGCGGTGGACCCGGTCTCCGGCAAGATCGTCTGGGAGAACAAGAACTACGCTCCGCTGTGGGGCGGCGTCCTGACCACCGCTGGAGGCCTGACCTTCTACGGCACCCCCGAGGGCTACCTGAAGGCGGTGGATGCCAAGACCGGCAAGGAGCTGTGGAGCTTCCAGACCGGCACCGGCATCGTCGCTCCCCCGGTCACCTGGGAACAGGACGGCGAGCAGTACGTCGGCGTGGTGGCCGGCTGGGGCGGCGCCGTTCCCCTGTGGGGCGGCGACGTCGCCAAGCGGGTGAACTACCTGGAGCAGGGCGGCTCGGTCTGGGTGTTCAAGCTGCACAAGTCCTGAGGCAGCGGGTTCCCAAGGACGGCACGGGCGTTGCGGCGCCCGTGCCGTTTATTTTTGGGCCTCGTCGCCGTAGGCCTGGCGCTCGAAATGGTTGTCCCTATAGAGCCGGCGGCCGCGGAGCAGCTGCCACAGGCTCGACAGCCCGTAGGCGGGCAGGAAGCACGGCCCCCAGCGCTCGTACTGGCGGACATGGACATGCTCGTGGCGCCGGACCGCGTCCAGGATCGCCGGGTCAATGCCCAGGATGACGTGGCCGAAGGTGATGGCGCTGAAACGGTACCGGGCCGGCAGTACGGCGAAGAGACGCCCCACCAGGCCGCCGTGGAACTCGGCGGCGCCGCGCACCAGGCGGACATGGCCGCCAAGGCCCAGGACGATGAGCCCTGCCAGGGCGCCCAGCAGGGTGTTGGGGGCGGCCCAGAGGTAGGCGGCGAGGCGCGCTGGGGCAGGGCGGAATTTCATCGATGGCGTCGGTCGGGGAACTGGAGGGTGGAGGACAGGCTGGCAAGTCCGGGAGGCAATTGCCCTTCCTGCCGTCTAATCAACCGATTGGACCACAAGGGGCCCCTGGTGAAATCAGAAAAGGAAAAGATGTTGGCAGGCGAGCTTTATGATCCCCTCGACCAACAACTCTCCGATGAGCGCCGCCGCGCCCGGCTGCTAATGAAGTCCCTGAACGACACCCGGGACGACCAGACTGCCGAGCGCCATCGCCTCATTGCCGAACTCCTCCCCCACGCAGGGGCCGGTGTCTGGATAGAACCGCCGTTCTACTGCGACTACGGCAGCAACATCGTCCTCGGCGAAAAAGTCTTCTTCAACTTCAATTGCGTGATCCTGGATGTGGCGCCGGTACGGATCGGCTCCCGGGTACTGTTCGGGCCAAGCGTCCAGATCTATACAGCCACCCACCCGATGAGCCCGGCGGAGCGCCGGACGGGGCTGGAACTGGGCCGGGCGGTGGAAGTCGGCAACGATGTCTGGATTGGTGGAGGGGCGATCCTTTGTCCGGGTGTCCGTATCGGGGATGGGGCGGTCATTGGCGCCGGCAGCGTGGTGACCGGGGAGATTCCCGGCGGCGTGTTTGCGGCTGGGAATCCCTGCCGCATTGTCCGGGAGGTGGAGCAGTAGGTCCGGGGAAGTCTGAATCGACGGCGAGGTCTGGGAGATCGCCGCCACGTGGCAGCGCCAGGGCATTTGGCAGGCCATTGATGGAATGCCCGTCCCCGGAGCTGCCGCCTCGCCAGGCAAGGCCATTCAGGAGGGCTTCATCGCTCCGCCGCAGTCTTGATGGCGATCAGCCCCCCTTCATAGATGCCGGCGATGGTGTTTATCGCTGTCTGGTCCGAATCGGCGCCGACAGCGTTCCCGGCCGGCCTGGAACGGAACTGCCCGGACCAGGTGAGCTTGCTGCCCGCTCCGGCGGCGACAAGTCGCAGGGTCGAGGTGTAATCGGTAACAGGCAGCCCGCTTTCGTCCATGCGGTAGGACATCCGATAGGGGCGGCGGGCGGTCAGCGTTTCCAGCACAGTGCCGCCACCCTTCAGGTCGATCCGACGCTGGGCGCCGATCCGGTTATTGATTCCCTTGACGATTTCCGTCCGCTCCACGGCGGCGGCCAGGTAGCTCATGTCCCCGAAGTCTCCCATCACGGTCCAAACCTTGCTGGGTGGTGCGGCGATTTCAACGCTGCGGGTGACGGCGAGCCGGACCGGCGGAGCGGCCGAAGCGCCGGCGGCGGAAGCGAGGAGGACCGCCGCGGCGGCCAGGGGCAGGATGTGAAGGGACATGAATGCTCCTGAAGTAATGAAGGAGCCTGCATGCTCTCGAATTACTTGCCCGGCGTATTGTAAAAATGCGTCGTCTGGCGGGCCGCGGCAAGATGTCTGGCCGGCGCCTGGCCGGTCAAGTCCTTGAAATCGCGGTGGAAATGCGACTGGTCGAAATAGCCCTGGTCCAGTGCGGCATCAAGCAACGGCAGGGTGGGGTCGAGGAGCAGGTGGCGGACGGTTTTCTGGAAGCGGATACGGCGGCGGAATTCCACCGGGCTCAAACCTTCCTGAGCCCGGAAGCGCCGCTCCAGTTGGCGACGACCCAGGCCCAAGGCCTGGGCCAGGGCATCGACGGTGGTGGCCTGGGGATGCCGGTAGAGCCGGTCCACTGCTGCCGTCACCAGGGGATCGGAGCGGCATCCTTCGAGCCGGCCCAGGAGGAATTGCTCGAGGAGCCGGCGACGGGCCGGAAAGTCGGCGGCGCACGCTATCTGCTCCTGCAGGTCCCGTCCAGGGCGACCCCAGAGCGCCTCCACCGGCAGAGCTTGGTCGAGGCACTCTGTTGCCGGCGGGTCGATGAGTTCCCAGAGACGGCCAGCCCGGAAACGGACGGCGATGAAACCGAGTCCAGATAGTGGCGCCAGGGCCAGGGAGCGATGGCGCAGACAGAGAAGGTGGCCTGGCTCCTCGTCTATTCCGTCGTCGGCACGCCGGAAGGGGGCGCCGAAATGGAAGAAGACCTCGGCCCCGGTGCCTGGGAGGACGACCGGCAGGTCAGCCGCTTCGCCGGCCTCTGCCTCCCAGCTCCAAATGCGGGCGACGTAGGGCTTCAGCAGGGGATGGGCGCCGGACTGGAATATTCGCATGGCTTGGCATCATAACCGGCGGACTGCTCCACTCAGATACCTGCCTCTGAACCAACGATGCCCTGAACGGCAGGAGTGGGTCAGGAGTACTCAGTGGCGACCGGCCGCTTCCGGGAATCGAAATTTCGCTGGCCGCTCTCCGGCGATGAATTTGAAGAGAGGACTGACGCAACCCGACCCAAATCTGCCGGTCGGAGATTTCGGAAGCGGTCATTCCCTGAAACGCGCGCGAGTCAAAAGCTGCCATTGGGCGAGCCAAGACAAGCTGCGTACACGACCGACAGGTTTTGGATCAATGCTGACTTCTATATTGCCCGCTGCCGTGTTCATTTTCCTTCAACTACCGCGCGACATTTAGCTCAACTTAAATATTTAGCCAGCCCGATATTTATGGTATTTCCGCTAAATCCTGCGCCCGGATGCCCTAGAGGGCACCTTTAGCCTCTGGCGATGCTTGGAAATGGTTAACCTATTGCGGCTATTTGGACCAACGATTGACAAACTGCTCTAAGAACAGGAGTTTCGAACGTCGCATGGGTAGGCGCATCTTTCGTTGGATGGAATGTACGCCACATTTTTCGAGAGTTCTGTGTCGTGGTATATAACGCCACTCGACATTATGCACTCGCTCTTGCACCGTTTACCTGTCGGCGCGCCGCGGCAGAATTGCAGATAGCCATCACCTGCATCACACCACTTGTCTGGTCCGCAAGTCTTCCAAGAGTCATTTTCATTGGCACCGCCGCCGGTTAGTAGGACAGTGGCTGAGGGCTTAGGTTGGGGCTGCAGGACATTAGCACGCTCCTGACTACCCCTTTCTTCCTTTGTCCGCTTAACCGTAGCCGGCTGTCGGTTCATGACTCCGGGCTCCTGCCGTTTGTCAGCGGTCGCCACCGTTTTGTTACGGTTCTGGGCAGACTGGTTCGACTGCTGGCCGCGATACTCGGCCACGGTCATTGGCCGCTGCGCGACAGCATTATTAGAGGGACGAACCTGACCCAATTCCGAAGCCGCTTTTTCTGGAGTGGTTTTTCCCGTTAGGACATTGGATAGAGAATCGAGGGTTCCCCGATTGGAAGACGCGGCCACCTTGGAAGCCCCATAGATGACCACGGCACCGGTCGCTATAGCTGCAATATTATTGAACAGTTCTTGACGCGCCCGGGTCTCCGCCGCCAGATCAACGGAGTGTTGAGCCGATTCTGCGACGAACGTTGCCCGAATCGTATCTAGGTAATCAGGGCGGGCGCGGGTAAATAAAATGCCTTCTTCTGGCCGGACAGGCTGCGAGATGAATAGCCCCCGGCGGACTTCATCCAATTGACTGTCTATCCGTGCGCCGATAAATACGAATACACCAGAGCGGAAGAAGGTCCTTCCATAGCCGGGAAGGTCTATCGAATGCCGAATGGGAATGTAGTCAAACTCACCCTCCCAGACGATGCCGTTGCTGTCGGTAAACTTTCCGCTTTTATAGGTGCTTACCTGCTCTCTGGTGAAAGGGTTGTAAATGGTCGAGAAAGTCCCCGTGAAGGAAGAAATCCGTCCTGGCTGGCTTAACTGGAGAGAGTCTCGGGCGCAACTTCTGATCACTGTCCCTTCAACGGGATGTCGCGAACTGTCTATCACGGTCCGATGAGTCCGGTCCGGCTGGCACGGATGCCGGACTTCATAGGCACCGGCAACCTGCTCTCCACTGACCCAACGGCCGGCAATCTCTACGCCGCTGGGGAATCGGCGCGTGCCAAAGCCGTTCTGGCAGTCTCCCGACACACACTGGCCATAGACGGGCGGACCAATTTCAGCTTCTGAAGTCATATTGGAACAGCCGCAGCAAATGGCCAATAACAACACCAACCATAGAACTCTATTGGACATTGCAGCTCGTCGTCAGTACTTTTTCACCATTTTCCCAGCATTCCTTGGAAGCGGGTATTGGGTAAGAACCCGACGTGCCCGGATACCGAACAAATTCTCCATGACGCTTACCGTCCTTATAGCGGTTCGTGAAATCACGGTGATCCGTGGAGCCAAAAGTACCGTAATTGTTCTCTTCGACACGGCCATCATCGGCCACGCGAGTTGTCTGGGCCGTACGAGTTAACTTTCCATTCACCACGACATGGCTTAGGGCCACTCGGTTTGAATGGCTCTTTATCGGAATGCTCGGCACGTGAGCAACAAAGCCTGCAGATACGATATCGGACTTCTTCTGCTTGGCCATCATTTCGGCTGTCGCGGGATCACTATAGATCGTATTCGAAGAAAGAGTCGAGATTGCTGAAATGATCGGCCCGACGGGAGCGTTCTCCTTCAAAACGGCACGAACGCGCTTGAGCCGATGGGACCGCATGTCCATCTTGGCCGTTGCGATTGACATGTCATATTCAACGGCGAACTCCACGGGACCATCCAGCTTGCCGTTCTTGCAAGAGGCTTTAATCGGATAAAAAGTCTGGTTCGAAAACACCAAGCTAACCGGATCAGCACCTGTCGATCGGGCCTCGTTAAGGTAAAACTTTTTCATCTCCGGGATATCGTCGGAGTTAGTCGTATCAGCGATTAGGTTGAGAAATTTCGGATTTACTTCGCAGGGCCATTTTGACGGGGTGGCCGGTTTAGCAAAGTATTCGGCGGGATTGGCGAGATACTGATCGTACTCTGTATTCAGAATATTAAGGAACTCTTGAAGCTGTGGGTCGTCCAGAGTCGGTAATCCGGTAACTGCCTGAACTCCGCTGAACCAGCATGCAAGTCCCGCTGCTGTAAGCAGTTTATGCACCCTAACAGTCGCCATATCATTCTTTCCTTAATCAATTGATACATTAAGATCACTTAGTGCCTGTTAGCCATACCCAACGCTGAACATTTCAAGCAAGGCAGAGGCAAGCATAGGGACAGTATCTCCTACGTTATGCATACGTCAACCAACCGCTGATTTCTGAGAATCCATGCTGGGGAACAACCAGTCGAAGAAGAATGGTCCGGCAGCCGATATCGGCCAGAGAAACTTAGCCCTCCCTCGGGAAAGAGCGGTTGACTGTCGTAAGTGGCCGTCCAGCAGGACGCATTAAAAACAAAGCCCCAATGCCTGGTCTCGACGATCCTGGCTGGACGAATGAGCTATCAGAGCTATACCGAGGGAGGCGAAATTTGGCTAGGTAGAGACTTCGGCCATGCTGACCGGGAGACCGGTTAAGTCCGCAAGCGGTGGTTCAGTGGGATGAATTGATACCAGAACCCCGGTAACCGCTTACGAGGAACCAGGCTGGACGAACGTCCGCTATACGGGTCGCGCTACGGGAGACCGCTATTGGCCGATTTCTGCCTGCTCAGAGCCGTTTCAAGTATGGTCGGGTAAACTAGGGTTTTGAATCATGTCCTCAGGCGCAAGGGTGCTCTAATGACCAAGAAAACGCAGGTTTCGGTTGCCAACGACGCAGACGACTATAGAGACGTGGTCGTACGCATCAACCTGGACGGAAAAACGGACTGGATGTTTACGGTAAGTCTGGATAAAGAGTTCGATCTGATCCTTGAGGATGCCTCGCCCCGTTCTTCGGTGGCTGGCACCGAGGATTTCGTTGACAACGACAGGGTTCCGCCCGAGGTACTCGCCGAGTTTGAGCGTGTTCAGCCGCAGGTGATGGCACTGTTGCAGCCGGATGCCCAATCATGACCACTGAAGGCCCGGTGTTATCAAATCAAGCCTACCAATCCATCGCTCCTTTAAGCGAGCACGCATCGGTCCCGTCGTGATTGCACACGATCCCTCCACTCTGCCGCTCTACGAAAGCATCCGGCTGGAAGATGTTTGCCTCGTCCAGTCGCGGGCGGACGAAACCGTCGCCCTCAGCGCTTTGATGGCCGGTGACGCCATCGGCTTCGATACCGAATCGAAGCCGACCTTTGCCAAGGGAGAAGTCTCCAACGGTCCGCACCTGGTGCAACTGGCCACTGATGACAAAGCGTATCTGTTTCCAGTTGCCGAAGGTCCGGCATTGGATGTCCTGAGGACCGTTCTCGAGTCGCCGAAGGTGCTGAAAGTCGGGTTCGGCCTTCGCGACGATCTACGGCGCCTTCAATCCAAGCTAGGGATCTGTACCGTGCAGGTCCTCGATCTGGCGATCGCCCTACGTCAAGAAAAGCGCGGTGATGTCGGCGCGAAAGCGGCAGTTGCAAGGTTTTTTGGACAGCGCTTGCAGAAGTCCAAGAAAACTTCGACGACGAACTGGTCGAATCCGCATTTGACCGAACGGCAGATGCTGTATGCCGCCAACGATGCACAGGTCGCGTTGCGGGTGTATCGGGCTTGGCAGAAAGCAGAAGGAACCGACTCGCTGAAGCCGCCGCCGGGGCTTGATCCAGAGAAAGACCTTTGCATACCTACTTGGTCAGGCCGTTTGATTGGTTTCTGGTCACGCTTGTGGCTAAAGCGAGCGGCCGGTCCCGGATAAGTTACCGGCTAGTCAAGCCTACTGGCCGTTCGGGGTCGCTACGTCTGCTCCTGGCTGGTTGGGTGAGGTCGCCAACGGCAGCTTCGGAGCATTCCGGTTCGCAGAACCTGGGTTTGGCTGCCTGGCCGCTTTCGGGAAATCGCTTTGGCCGTTTTAGGTCGGGAGTACCCTGTGGCGACAGGCCACTTCCGGGCATCGGAATTTCACTGGCCGCTTTCCGGCGATGAATTCGAAGAGCGGACTGACGCAACTCGACTCAAACGTGCCCGATGACATTTTCAAGCTCGATGGCAGCGTTGGATTCAGTTAGCTGCCCTTCCTGGGACATAGGCCGAGGCTCAGCTAAGCGGGGTTCCGCAAAATTCCGGTGGTCCTATTTGCCGGGAGCATCTCCGTTGAGCAACGGCCATTTCCTATTCGACTGTTCGGTTTTCCGGGGCCTCCTCGGTCGACCAAATTTACATCGGAGGTTTTTTCCGCCCACGCGGCCCTATGGAATTTTTCCTACACAACTTCTCCATCTGACACCGATCCCTATGACGATCCCGACGCCAGTAATGTGGTGACCGGCTCGTTTACCGGTGATGAAGATGGCCTTTATGTGAGAAACCTCGCCAATGTCAGCGTGTTTATCAATGGGAACCCGCTGACCGGGAACGGCAACCTCGCCGTTCAGGGCAATGAGCAGTTGATCTACGATAACCAGCAGACGGAATGGATCATTCCGCCGGCCGTCGCCTCCCGGAATCTGGCCCTCAACAATTTTGTATTTACTGAATTCCCGAATTACGGAGGCAGGGGGTTCGTCATTTACAACGACAGTCGTTGGGACGGCACCGACGTCGAGGTATGGATGGGTCCATACAAGAACGACGGTGATCTTCCAGGTGTCCAGGAACGCTGGACCCTGACCCGCATGGACGTTTCCGAGCCCGGCACCCTGACCCTGTTGGCGATGGGGTTGGCCTTGGTGGGAGCGCGACGGCGGCGAAGCATGGATTCCTGAGTGACCGACTATCCAGCATCATGCCCTCCGGGCCCTGCGGTAACAGTCAGGCCCGCTCAACCTCTCTCCATTTCCCCGCTCCCCCGCTGGGCAGGCCCCCACTGTCACACTATTGAGCACCTGTTGCGTATTTGACCAGGCCGCCTGCCGGCCTGGCCCGAAGCCGTGGCGCCGGCCAAGGCGCTCTCCATTGATTTCACGCGGTTTTCCTCCTGGGCTCCAGCGATCCTCCCCCTTGGCACAGGCCATGCACTTATCAGGGCAAGGGGTTCGGCAGCCGCCAAGGCTGGCCGGACCCGCCCTAAGTCATCGCAACCCACAACCTGGAGACACCCCATGATCTACGCAGCGCCCGGCACGGCAGGTGCCAAGATTGCCTACAAGGCCCACTACGACAACTTCATCGGCGGCCAGTGGGTCGCGCCGGTCAAGGGCGAGTACTTCGACGTCATCACTCCGATCAGCGGCCAGGTCTACACCCGGGCCGCCCGCTCCAGCGCCGAGGACGTCGAGCGGGCCCTGGACGCCGCCCACGCCGCCGCCGACAAGTGGGGCAAGACCGCCCCGGCCGAGCGCTCCAACGTGCTGCTCAAGATCGCCGACCGCATCGAGCAGAACTTGGAGCTCCTCGCCTACGCCGAGACCGTGGACAACGGCAAGCCCATGCGCGAGACCCTGAACGCCGACATCCCCCTGTCGGCGGACCACTTCCGCTACTTCGCCGGCTGCCTGCGGGCCCAGGAAGGCGCCCTCTCGGAAATCAACGAGAACACCGTCGCCTACCACCTGCACGAGCCCCTGGGCGTGGTCGGCCAGATCATCCCGTGGAACTTCCCGCTCCTCATGGCCGCCTGGAAGCTCGCCCCGGCCCTGGGTGCCGGCAACTGCGTGGTGCTGAAACCCGCCGAGTCGACCCCCATCTCCATCCTCATCCTGGCCGAGCTCATCGCCGACCTCCTGCCGCCCGGAGTGCTGAACATCGTCAATGGCTTCGGCCGCGAAGCCGGCCTGCCCCTGGCCAACAGCAAGCGCATCGCCAAGATCGCCTTCACCGGCTCCACCTCCACCGGCCGGGTCATCGCCCAGGCCGCCGCCAACAACCTCATCCCCGCCACCCTGGAGCTGGGCGGCAAGTCCCCCAACGTCTTCTTCGAGGACGTCATGGCGGCCGACGACGGCTTCCTCGACAAGGCCATCGAGGGCCTGGTGCTCTTCGCCTTCAACCAGGGCGAGGTGTGCACCTGCCCGTCCCGGGCCCTGATCCAGGAATCCATCTACGACCGCTTCATGGACCGCTGCCTGGCCCGCATCGCCGCCATCAAGCAGGGCAACCCGCTCGACACCGAGACCATGATCGGCGCCCAGGCCTCCCGGGAGCAGATGACCAAGATCGGCGCCTACCTGGAGCTCGGCAAGGAAGAAGGCGCCCAGGTGCTGATCGGCGGCAGCCGCGCCCAGCTCGCCGGCGACCTGGCCGACGGCTATTACATCCAGCCCACCGTCTTCAAGGGCCACAACAAGATGCGCATCTTCCAGGAGGAGATCTTCGGCCCGGTGCTGGCGGTGACCACCTTCAAGGACGAGGCCGATGCGCTCGCCATCGCCAACGACACCCTCTACGGCCTCGGGGCCGGCGTGTGGACGAGGAACGGCAATGTCGCCTACCGCATGGGCCGCGCCATCAAGGCCGGCCGGGTATGGACCAACTGCTACCACGACTACCCCGCCCACGCCGCCTTCGGCGGCTACAAGGAATCCGGCATCGGCCGCGAAACCCACAAGATGATGCTCGACCACTACCAGCAGACCAAGAACCTCCTGGTCAGCTACTCCGAGCAGAAACTGGGGTTCTTCT
>DATFAA010000051.1:0-20817 GCA_035255045.1 Rhodocyclaceae bacterium
ATGGGCAAGCCCAATCTCGCCGCCCACTGGGGTTCCTCCACGGAGAAGTCCGAGCGTCCGGCGGCTCCCAACCGTACCGATATCCCCTGGTTCCAGACCCTCGTGGACCAGGCCCCCGTGGGTTCGGTGCTGCGTCCCCCGCCCGGGGTCTATGCCGGCCCGGTGCTGGTGGACAAGCCCCTGGTCATCGAGGGCAACGGCCAGGTCACCATCGACGGCGGCGGCCGGGGCACGGTCTTCGTCCTGGAAACCAAGGGCGCCACCCTGCGGGGCCTCAAGCTCCAGGGTTCCGGCGATTCCCACGACAGCGACGACGCCTGCCTCAATGTCCGCGGCGACCACAACCTGGTCGAAGGGCTGGTCATCTCCGACTGCCTCTTCGGCATCGACCTGAAGCAGTCCAACGACAATACCCTGCGGTCCAACCATATCCGCTCCAAGGATCGGGAACTCGGGGTGCGGGGCGACGGGCTGCGGCTGTGGTACAGCAACGGCAACCTGATCGAGGGCAACGAGGTGGTGGACTCCCGCGACATGGTGGCCTGGTACTCGGACCGCAACGTCTACCGGGGCAATGTCGGCAAGCGCAGCCGCTATTCCATCCACTTCATGTTCGCCAAGGACAACCTGGTGGAGGGCAACTCTTTCTACGACAACGCCGTGGGCATCTATCTCATGTACACCGAGCGGGTGCACGTGCGCAACAACGTCATCTCCCACGCCACCGGGGCGGCGGGGATGGCCATCGGATTCAAGGAGTCCAGCGACTCCGACATCGAGAACAACGAGATCATCTACTGCGCCGTCGGGATCGGCTCCGACCTTTCCCCCTTCGAGCCCGGCTCCTCCATCCGCTTCAAGGGCAACCGCTTCGCCTACAACGGCATCGCCGTCCACTTCACCAGCGAACTGGGGGGCAACGTCCTCACCAGCAACATCTTCGAGGGCAACCTCACCGACGTTGTCCAGTCCGGGCGCGGCAAGGCCCTCCTGAACCAGTGGAACGACAATTTCTTCGCCGATTACCAGGGTTTCGACCGCAACGGCGATGGCATCGGCGACACTCCCCACGAGCAGTATTCCTACGCCGACCAGATCTGGATCGAGCAGCCCGCGGCCCAGTTCTTCAAGACGGCGCCGGTGCTGGAGCTCCTGGATTTCCTGGAGCGCCTGGCGCCCTTCTCCCTGCCCGAAATCCAGTTGCGGGACGACCATCCCCGCTTCCAGAAACCGGCCCTGGCAGCCAGATCATGAACGACCAGTCTTCCAAGCCCAAGGTATCCCTCGACCGAGCCCAGAAGGCCCGCCGCAAGTTCCTGCGTTCCGTGGGCCTGGCGGGGGGCGTCATCGGCCTCTCCCTCCTCGGCTACATCCCGACCACCGGCGCCACCGGCATCCGCCTGCGCCCCCCCGGCGCCCTCGACGAGGATGATTTCCTGGCCTCCTGCATCAAGTGCGGCCAGTGCGTCCAGGTCTGCCCGGTGCAGGCCATCCACCTGGCCGACATCACCGACGGCTTCGGCCTCGGCGTCCCCTACATCGACGCCCGGGAGCAGGCCTGCGACTTCTCCTGCGACGCGGTCCAGTGCGTCCTCGCCTGCCCCACCGGCGCCCTGACCTACAAGAAGCCGTCCTCCATGGACGTGCGGGAAGGCGCCCGGCTGGCGGCCGCCCCCATCCTCAAGGCCAAGGAAAACGACCCGGAGAACACCCTCAACCTCAAGGAACGCATCGGCGTCGCCCGCCTGGCCCGGCCGGAAGCCTGCCTGGCCATCCACGGCAAGGGGTTCCAGGGGCCGGCCCGGGGCACTGCCTTCAAGGGCCGCATGCGCTACATGGACGTGGATCGCTGGAAGCCCATCCAGATTGCCGACCACCCCTACGACCTGCCCCTGTGCGACCTCTGCGTCCGGGAATGCCCGGTCAAGGGCGCCATCGAGCTGCGCCCCATCAAGGGCATGGACGGCAAGGAGCGCATGACCCCCGTCGTCCTCGAGCCCTGCGTCGGCTGCGGGGTCTGTGAAATGATCTGTCCGGCCGAGCCCGCCGCCATCGTGGTGGATGCCCAGGCCCCCTGGAAAGCGTAAAGCATGAGCCGATTCACCGAAACCTTCATGGTCATGCTGGGCCGGGCCCCGAAGAAGCCGGAGAAGATTTCCGAGGCCGCCCAGCAGGTCATGGCTTTGAAATATGCGGACAAGGAGCAGTACATCAAGGACAAGCTCAGCATCCGTTCCCACCACAGCGCCAGCCACAAGTGGCGCAACCGCCGCTGGGCCGTGCTGATCGCGGTGAACCTGCTGTTCGTCCTGTCCTTCTGGCTCGACATCCAGATGCTGGAGGGCTCGCTGACCGCCTCCCGCTTCGTCGGCTTCCACCTCATCGACCTCAACTCCGCCCTGCAGGTGATGCTGGCCCACAAGCACATCATCGTGAATCTGTTCATCGGCACCTTCACGGTCTTCCTCATCTGGGTCCTGCTGGGGGGCCGCTCCTTCTGCTCCTGGGTCTGCCCCTACCACCTGCTGGCGGAATGGACCGAATCGCTCCACCTCAAGCTGGTGGAGAAGAAGATAGTCACCGACCACGAGTTCCACCGGGGCACCCGCACCGTCTTCTGGGTCCTCTTCGGGCTCATGGCCATCGTCACCGGCTACACCGTGTTCGAGACCCTCTCCCCCACCGGCATCCTGTCCCGGGCCCTCATCTACGGGCCGGGGCTGGCCCTGGGCTGGGTGGCCCTGCTCCTCGCCTTCGAGGTCTTCTACTCGCGCCGGGCCTGGTGCCGCTACGTCTGCCCCATCGGCCTCACCTACGGGGTGGTCGGCGCCATCTCGCCCCTGCAGGTGTCCTACAAGGTGGAGCACTGCTTCCACGAGGGCGACTGCCGCAAGGTCTGCCTGGTGCCCCATGTGCTGGACGTCACCATCAAGGGCCGGGCCAGCGACGTGAACCTGGGGCTCGGCCCCGACTGCACCCGCTGCGGCAAATGCATCGACGCCTGCCCCACCGGGGCGCTCGGCTACGAGGTCAAGGGCCTGTCCAAACTGCTCTGAATTTGATTCAGATTAGTGATCGCTATCGTCATAACCCTATAATCGGCGCCATGATCCGCTTCCAGAACGTCGTCAAGACCTTTCGCCGCGCCCGTGTCCTCGATGGCATCGACCTCCAGATCGGCCTCGGCGAGCGAGTCGCCCTCATCGGCTCCAACGGTGCCGGCAAGACCACCCTCATCCGCTGCCTCCTGGGGGAATACACCCACGACGGCCAGGTGACCATCGACGGGCTCAATCCCCGCACCAACCGCACGGCGGTGCTCGGCAGCATCGGCTTCGTCCCCCAGCTGCCGCCCCCCCTCAAGATGCCGGTGGGCCAGCTGGTGGACTTCTCCGCCTCCCTGTGCGGCACCGATCCCCGGCGCATCCACGACCTGGCCAAGCGCCTGGGCCTCGACGTGGAAGGGGTGGCGAGCCGGCAGTTCGTGCGCCTCTCCGGCGGCATGAAGCAGAAGCTCCTGATCGCCATCGCCCTCGGCCGGGACGCCAAGGTGCTGGTGATGGACGAGCCCGCCGCCAACCTGGACCCGGAAGCCCGCAAAATTTTCTTCGAGCTCCTGGCCGAGCGCCAGCAGGATGCCACCATGATCATCTCCAGCCACCGGCTGAACGAGGTATCCACCCTGGTGAACCGGGTGGTGGAGCTGGACCTGGGCAAGGTGGTCCTCGACGACAAGGTGGCGGACGACATCTCCCTGGCCGGCAAGCTGGACTGCCGCATCGTCGTCAAGCGCTTCGAGCCGGCCTTCGCCAAGGCCATCGGCGTCTGGAACTTCGCCGACAAGGGCGAGGGTCTTATCTGGGAGGGCCAGGTGGCCGGCCCGGATCGCCTGCGCTTCCACGGCATGGTGGCCCGCTACGTGGCGCTCATCAGCGACATTTCCCTCTCCGAAGCCTGACCATGGATCGCCGCACTTTCATCACCCGCCTCGGAGCCAGCGGTTTCGCTCTGACGCCCGTAGCTGCCACCCTCTCTGCTGCCCTCTCCGCCTGCGCCAAGTCCGGCTGGCCGGAGGGCATGGCCGAAATCCACTGGGACCGGGACACCTGCACCCGCTGCCGCATGGTCATCTCCGACCGCCGCTTCGCCGCCGAAGCCCGGGGCGGCCCCAAGGACGATGCCTTCAAGTTCGACGACATCGGCTGCGCCGTCTTCTGGCTCAAGGACCAGCCCTGGGCCAAGGATGCCCGCCTCTGGGTGGCCGACGCCGGCAGCCCGAGCACCGCGGTCGCCTGGCTCGATGCCAGGAAGGCCCATTACACCACCGGCAAGACTTCCCCCATGGGCTACAACTACGCCGCCTACTCCCTGCCCCAGGCGGGCAGCCAGGAATTCGGCGATATGCGGGAGCACGTTCTCGGGAAGGGCAAATAGAAAATGAAACAACTCTGGCTCACCGCAAAACTGGATATCGTGGAGTCCCTGCGGGCCCGCTGGTTCCAGATCTACACCCTGGTCTTCGGCGGCATCGTCGCCCTTCTCTTCCTCTTCGGCCTCACCGAATCCCGGGTCCTGGGCTTCATCGGCCTCTCCCGCCTGCTGGTGACCTACATCCAGCTGACCATGGCCATCCTGCCCATCTTCGTCCTCATCACCACGGTGCGCTCGGTGGCCGGGGACCGGGAAGCCGGGGTGTTCGAATACCTGCTTTCCCTGCCCGTGTCCCTGTCCTCCTGGTTCTGGGGCAAGATCATCGGCCGCTACATCGTCATCTTCGCGCCGGTCTTCCTGGCCATGCTGGCCGCCACCGCCTGGGCCACTTTCCGGGAAATCGAGGTGCCCTGGGGCATGTTCGGCTACTACACCGCCCTGCTGGCGGTCATGGCCTTCTGCTTCCTGGGCATCGGCATGCTCATCTCGGCGGTGGCCCGCAGCACCGACATGGCCCAGGGAGCCGCCTTCCTGGTCTGGCTAGCCCTCCTCCTCTTCCTCGACCTCATCCTCCTGGGGGTCATGATCCAGGGCAAGGTGGCGCCGGAAGTGGCCGTCACCCTGGCCCTGGCCAACCCCCTCCAGGTCTTCCGCACCGCCGCCCTGGCGCTCTTCGACCCCCAGCTCATCGTCCTCGGCCCCTCCGCCTACGTCATCCTGGACATGTTCGGGGTCGCCGGCTACAAGGCCTTCGCCCTCGCCTACCCGACCCTCCTGGGCCTGGGCAGCGCCACCCTGGGCTACTTCCTGTTCCGCCGCGGCGACCTGCCCTGATGAGACAAGCCGCCGCCCCGCTCTTCGCTCTGCTCCTGGCCCTGGCGGCGGCCGCCGGGGCCGCCGAGGAGCTGCCCCCGGCCGCCCCCCTCTTCGCCGCCAGCCTGTCCGACATGGACGACAAGCCGGTGGCCCTGGAGAAGTACCGGGGCAAGCCCCTCATCGTCAATTTCTGGGCCCGCTGGTGCGCCCCCTGCCGGCAGGAAATCCCGGCCCTCCTCAAGGTGCGGGACGCCCACCGCAAGGAAGGGCTGGAGGTCATCGGCATCGGCCTCGAGGACAAGCCCGACGCGGTGCGGGAATTCGCCAAGGCCTACGACATGGATTACCCGGTGCTCCTGGCCAAGGATAAGGGGATTCCCCTCATGCAGGCCCTGGGCAACAGCAAGGGCGGCCTGCCCTTCACCGTGGTCATCGACCGCAAGGGGCACCTGGTGTCCAAGAAGCTGGGCATCATGCAGCCGGCGGACCTGGACGCCGCGGCCGCCGCCATCCTCGGGAAGTAGGAGCTTCAGTCGTCCAGGCCGATGAGGCGCTGGATTTCGCCGTCGCAGACCTTCTCCATGCGGTTGTACTCCTCGGCCGAGTCGATCTGGGCCTGGGTGGCGTCCACCCGGCGGATCTCCTCATCCACCACCGGCAGCCACTTGTCGTACACCTCCCCCTTCAGCCGCGCCTCGACGGTACCCTGGCGGCCATAGAACAGCCGGCCATTGGCGCGCCGGGAAAGCCTGGCGCGGATGGCCGCCTCCACCAGGGGCAGATGGCGCTGGTAGGCCCGCACGTGGCGCATCTCATGCTGCAGGATCTCCCGGTAGGAGCAGCTTTCCAGGGGGAATTCCCGGCCCACCAAGACCTTGATGGGCTTGTATTCCACCGTGATGACCACCTGGGGGCTCAGGCATTCCTGGTCGTCCTGCTCGCTGGCCAGGCGGGCCATCTTGATCTCCACCGTCGCCGTCATCTCGGCCCGGGTGATGCCCAGGACGTTCTGCTTGCCATGGCGCAGGAGGTCGGCCCCCATGCCGGTGAGTTCCCGGAAGGACAGCTGCCGGTCGATGTTGTAGCCCCCCTCGGCCCGCTTCACCTGCAGGGAGGGCGGCGGCAGCTGGCGCTCGCAGAGGGTCTTGAAGTCGGCCGTCTGGGCCGGGGCAGACAGGGACGATCCCAGCAGTGCGATGGGTAAAAGGCGCTTCAGCGGGAAATGGCCCTGAAGCACCCGGATCACCCTTCCTTCCTAGGGGCGCACATAGGTGCCGACCAGTTGGGCCTGGCCCAGCACGTGGCCCCCCATGGCCTTTTCCAGCGCCGCCTTGGTGGGGGTGCCGAGGTCGGAAAGGACCGTGTCGAGGGCGTAGAGCTTGTGGAAATAGCGGTGGCGCCCGACCGGAGGGCAAGGCCCGCCGTAGCGGGTGCGCTTCCAGTCGTTGAGCCCCTGGCCGGTGCCCGCCGGCAGGTCCCGGCCGGAGATGCCCTCCGGCAGGCCGGTGGCGCTGGGCGGGATGTTGTAGAGCACCCAGTGCACCCAGGTCATCCTGGGGGCGGCGGGGTCGGGGGCGTCCGGGTCGTCGACGATCAGGGCCAGGCTCTTGGTGCCGGCCGGCAGCTCTCCCCAGTTCAGGGGTGGCGACAGGTCCTTGCCGGTGCAGGTGTAGAGGTCCGGGATGGCGCCGTCGTTGCCGAAGGCCGGGGAGCTGAAGCTGATGCCCACAGGGCTGGCGTCCTGAGCCACCAGGGCCCGCCAGGCCATGATGGTGATGAGCACCGGCAGGGCCGAACGGAGCACGACGAGGAGGGATAGCGGCCTGGCGCTCGTGGTTCCCTGCCTTGTTCCGCTCGCCCTGGCCATGCGTCCGTCTCCCCTATTTCTCGACGAAAGCCCGTTCGATGACGTAATGGCCGGGCTGGCCGATGTGGTGGGAAATCTTGAAATCCCGCCGGTCCAGCATGGCGCAGCAGTCCCGCAGCATGTGGGGGCTGCCGCAGATCATGGCCCGGTCCGCAGCCGGGTCCAGGGGCGGCAGGCCGATGTCCTCGAAGAGCTTGCCGCTCTCCACCAGGTGGGTGACCCGGCCCTGGTTGAAGAAGGGCTCCCGGGTCACGGTGGGGTAGTAGATGAGCTTCTGCCGCACCTCTTCGCCGAAGTATTCGTTGTTGGGCAGGGTCTGGGTGATGAAGTCCCGGTAGGCCAGTTCCGATACGAAGCGCACGCCGTGGAGGAGGATCACCTTGTCGAAGCGCTCGTAGACCTCCGGATCCTGGATCAGGCTCATGAAGGGCGCCAGCCCGGTGCCGGTTGAGAAGAGGTAGAGGCGCCTGCCCGGCAGGAGGTCGTGGATCACCAGGGTGCCGGTGGGCTTCTTGCCCACCAGGACGGGCTCGCCTTCCTTGAGATGCTGGAGCCGGGAGGTCAGGGGGCCGTTGGCCACCTTGATGCTGAAGAATTCCAGGTGCTCCTCGTAATTGGGGCTGGCGACGCTGTAGGCGCGGGTCAGGGCCTTGCCATTGACTTCCAATCCCATCATCACGAATTGCCCATTCTCGAATCGCAGTCCCGGCGACCGGGTTGTCCTGAAGCTGAACAGATGGTCGTTCCAGTGATGGACGCCGATCACCTGCTCAGTGGTGAAATTGCCGATGCTCTTGATACCCATGGTGTCCGATCGATCACTTGGCGATTTGATGAAATGCCGCCATGGAGATTCAGCCGATGTTGATACGGGCCTCACCCCAAATTGGCCCAGACGGCACGGGTCCAATCGAGGATTTCCGGCCATAGCCGGGCGTGGGCGTTGCGCCCCACCAGGGAGCCCACATGCTGGATGGCGACCCCCACGTCGCCCTCGTACCACAGCACCCGCTTCTCCCGGCTGGCGGCCTTATCCACGAAGGGCAGCACCGCCGGCGGCGGCACGATGGCGCAGTTGGGTTCGGCCACCACCAGCAGGGGCGCCTCCACCTGGGCCGCCCCCACCGTCCGGGGGCCGCAGCGCAGGCTGCCGGCCATGAAGGCGTCGGCCCCGTAGAACTGGCGCAGCAGTTCCTCCACCAGCCGCCCGGCCAGGGGCAGCTCGTCCAGGCTCCAGCGCTCCACCCGCATGTGGGTCCCCAGGGTTTCCCGGCTGCCCAGGCTGCGCCACCAGTCGGTCCAGCGCTCCCGGCCGAAGGCCATGGGCGAGGCCATGAAGCCCGCCATGCTGACAAATGACCCCGGCACCCGGGGCGGCAGGGCCGCCAGCAGCTCCCGGGCGGCGGGAGTCTCGGCCACCGGGCCGAGGTCGCCCTGCTCCCGGGAGGCGCTGAAATGCAGCGGCGTCCCCAGAAGCACCAGGCCCTTGGCCAGGTCCGGATGGAGGGCGGCGAAGACGGCGGCCAGCACCCCGCCCAGGGAATGGCCGGCGAGGACGGCGCCCGATCCACCGCACTCGGCGCCCATGGCCGCCAGGCATTCGCCCAGGTAGCGATCGGCGTAGTCGGCCAGCCCGGCCCCGGGCTCGGGGTCCTCCCACTGCACCAGGTAGGGCCGCAGGCCGTAGTCCAGGCAGGCCCGGACGACGCTGGCATCGGGGGCGAGGTCCCAGATGTAGGCCCGCTTGATGGGGGCCGGAACCATGAGGAAGACGGGGCCGTCGCCGGCGGCCTCGGCATAGCTCCTGAGGGTCAGCCCGGGCCGGCGCAGCACCACCCGGGACGGGGTTTCCCGGGGCCCCCAGCCGAGGATGTCCAGCCAGTGGCCCTGGCGCAGGCGCACCTGGTCCATCCGTTCGTACATGAACCAAGCCGGGGGAGCGGGCTTCGCCCCACCGTCCTTCGCCGCCTCGGACATAGGCCCCACCATCCCTTCCTCAGGATCGCCGGATTCCGGAAAAAACGAGCCGCACCAAGGCGGTTCGACCCCGCCGCCGGCGGGTTTGGTTCCGTGGCGGGGAGGCCGGGCGGGCAGCCGATACAAGGCCGCCGGTAAGATTTACTACACTGGTAGCAGGCACCGGCTGCCGCAATCGGCACGTCGATTGCAGGTCGAAGCCGGATTTTCCACGGAGGTCACCATGATCACGACGCGAATCCTGATTGCAGCCATCATCGGCGCCATCCTCTCCCTTTCCGCCCTGGCGGCGGGGCCGGAGGAGCAGACCTACGGCAGCACCCGCTACCTGACCGGCGGCGTCGGCCAGGACGAACAGCAGTACATGCGCGAAGCCGCTCCCCGCTACCCCCTGGCCATGACCTTCACCGCCAGCACCGGCCAGTACCTGTCCGACGTCAAGGTGACGGTCAAGGACCGCAAGGGCGAGACCGTCCTCTCGGCGGTGTCCACCGGCCCCATGATGCTGGTGAATCTGGCGCCGGGGCAGTACACCGTGGAAGCGGCCTTCGAGGGCAAGACCCAGACCCGCAAGGTGGCCGTCGCCAAGGGCCAGCACCTGCGCCTGGCCCTGCGCTGGAACGACGTCAGCGGCTGATCAGGCCGCTTCCTTGAGCGCCCGCCGCAGGATCTTGCCGACGTTGGTACGGGGCAGGTCGTCGCGGAATTCCACCTGGCGCGGCACCTTGTAGCCGGTGAGGAGGCCGCGGCAGTGCTCGATGAGCATTTCGGCCGTGACCTGGGGGTCCTTGCGGACGACGAAGATCTTCACCACCTCCCCGGAGCGCGGATCGGGAATGCCGACGGCCGCCACCTCCCGCACGCCGGGGTGCATGGCCACCACGTCCTCCACCTCGTTGGGATAGACGTTGAAGCCGGAGACCAGGATGACGTCCTTCTTGCGGTCCACCAGGAAGACGAAACCCGCCTCATCCACGTAGCCCAGGTCGCCGGTGCGCAGGAAGCCGTCCGGGTGGACGGCGTTCCGGGTTTCCTCCGGCCGCTGCCAGTAGCCCTGCATCAACTGGGGGCCGCGCACGCAGATTTCCCCCACCTGGCCCCGGGACACCTCCGCCCCCGTATCGTCCCGGATGGAAACCTCGGTGGACGAAATGGGCAGGCCGATGGAGCCGTTGAACTCCTTCTGGTTCAGGGGGTTGATGGTGACCGCCGGCGAGGTTTCGGTGAGGCCGTAGGCCTGGGTCAGGGGCTTGCCGGTGATCTGGGCCCAGCGCTCGGCGACGGCCGCCTGCACCGCCATGCCGCCCCCCAGGGTGATCTTGAGGCTGGAAAAATCCAGCCCGGCGAAGCCGGGATGGTGGAGGAGCGCATTGAACAGGGTGTTCACCCCGGTGATGGCGGTGAAAGGATACCGGGACAGCTCCTTGACGAAGCCCGGGATGTCCCGGGGATTGACGATGAGCAGGTTGCGGCCGCCGATGGCCAGGAAGATCAGGCAATTGGCGGTGAGGGCGAAGACGTGGTACAGGGGCAGGGCGGTGACCACCAGCTCTCGGCCCTCCTCCAGCGCCGGACCGAGCCAGGCCCGGGCCTGGGCCACGTTGATGACCAGGTTGCCGTGGCTCAGCATGGCCCCCTTGGCGACGCCGGTGGTGCCGCCGGTGTATTGCAGGAAGGCGATGTCCCCGGGCCCCAGGGCCACCGGCGCGAAGCCCTGGCGGCGGCCGGCGGCCAGGGCCGCCTTCAGGGTGATGGCGCCGGTCAGGGACCAGGCCGGCACCATCTTCCTGACCCGGCGCACCACGAAATCCACCAGCACGCCCTTCAAGGTCCCCAGCATTTCTCCCATGGGGGTGACCACCACGTACTTCACCGTGGTCCGGGCGATGACCTGCTCCAGGGTGTGGGCGAAATTCTCCAGGACGACGATGGCCTCGGCGCCGGCGTCCTTCAGCTGCTGCTCCAGCTCCCGGGGGGTGAACAGGGGATTGCAGCCGACCACGGTGCACCCCGCCCGCAGGGCGCCGAAGAGGGCCACCGGGTATTGCAGGAGATTGGGCATCATCAGGGCCACCCGGCTCCCCTTCCCCAGCCCATGGGACTGGAGCCAGCCGGCGAAGTCCCGGGATTGGGTAGCCAGCTCCCCGTAGGTCAGCTCCCGGCCCATGCTGATGTAGGCCACCTGGCCGGCATAGCGGCGGCAAGCCGCCTCGAACAGCTCCACCAGGGACGACTCCCGCTGTTCGCCGATTTCCGCCGGCACCCCGGGGGGATAGCTGGCCAGCCAGATCTTCTCCATCCTCTTTCCTCCTGGGTCTAGCCCGACTGGGACTTCCGGCAATTGAGCGGCCCCCCGGTGAAGGGGGCGAAGCCGGTGCCGAATATTACCCCCGCATCGGCCAGGTCGGCGTCGGCGACGACGCCCTCGGCCACCAGCTGCCCGGTGCGGTCCACAAGGGGCTTGACCAGCCGCGCCGCCAGCCCCGCCGGCACGGCCCCCGGCGGGGCCTTGGCCGGCTTGCCGTCGCGCCAGGCGTAGAAGCCCTTCCCGGATTTCTTCCCGAGGTCGCCCCGCCCTACCCGCTCGGCCAGGCAGCGCGGCGGCTCGGCGCCTCCGGAGAGCTGCCGGCCCGCCGCCTGGGCGATGTCCAGGCCCACCGTGTCGGCCAGCTCGATGGGCCCCATGGGCATGCCGAAGGCGACCATGGCCTCGTCCACCGTCTCCGGCGCCGCGCCCTCGTCCACGCAGCGCATGGCTTCCAGCATGTAGGGAGCAAGCACCGCATTGACCAGGAAGCCGGGGGCGCTCCTCACCGGCAGGGGCAGCTTGTCCAGCTGCCGGACGAAGGCGCTGGCCCGGCGGGCGGCCAGGGGGTCGGTATCCGGGGCGGCCACCACCTCCACCAGAGGCATTTGGGCCACCGGGTTGAAGAAATGGATGCCCACCAGGCGTTCGGGCCTCGCCAGCACCGTGCGCAGGTCCTCCAGCCGCAGGCTGGAGGTATTGGTGGCCAGCACCGCCCCCGGCTTCAGGCGGGGTTCGATCTGCCGGAAGAGGGCCTGCTTGGCGGCCGCGTCCTCGAAAATGGCTTCGATCACCACGTCGGCATGGGCGACGCCCTGCCCCTCCGGGTCCGGGATCAGCCGGTCGAAGGCGGCCCGGGCCTGGAGCTTGTCCTTGAGGCGCCGGGCGAAGAGCTTGCCGGCCCGCCCCAGGGCCGGGGCGATGCGCTCCAAGCTCTGGTCCTGGAGGGTGACCGTCATGCCCCGCAGGGCGCACCAGGCGGCGATGTCGCCCCCCATGACCCCGGCCCCCACCACATGGACCCGCCCGGCCTGGAAATCCGCCTCCTTGCCGAAGCCCTTGAGGCGCTCCTGGAGGAAGAAGACCCGTACCAGGTTGCGGGCCGCCGGCGACGAGACGATGCGGTCGATGACTTCCGGCGCCGCCAGGGCGTTGCCGTCGTGGCGAGCCCACAGCTCGATGATGGCGTAGGGCGCCGGGTAGTGCTCCGGCCGGGCCTTGGCGGCCGCCTGCCGGCGCGCCTGGCGGGCCACCAGGGCCTTCAGGGGCCAGGCGTTGAGGGCGGCCTTGAGCCCCGTCGCCCGGCGGGGCGGCCGGCCCGAGAGCACCAGCCCCCGGGCCGACACCTCCATCACCCGGGGCGCCACGGCCAGGTCCACCAGGCCCAGAGCCTTGGCTCGGCGGGCATCCACCGTCTTGCCGGTGAGCATCATGTCGAGGGCCGCCGGCGGGCCGATCAGCGCCGGCAGGCGCTTCATGCCGCCCCAACCGGGGAAGATGCCCAGCATCACCTCCGGCAACCCGAGCCGGGTCGCGGGCTCGTCCACCGCGATGCGGTAGCGGCAGGCCAGGGACATTTCCAGCCCGCCCCCCAGGCAGTGGCCGCGGATGAGGGCCAGGGTCGGATAGGGCACGGCGGCCAGGCGGTTGAACAGATTCCAGCCCCGAGCCACCAGCTCCCGGGCCTTTCCCGGGGTGTCCAGGTGGGTGAATTCCTCGACGTCGGCCCCGGCGATGAAGCCGGCCTCCTTGCCGGAACGGATGACCAGGCCCGTGGGCGGCTGGGCCTCCAGTTCGTCCAGGACCCGGGCCAGCTCGGCCATGACCTGGGCGGTCAGGACGTTGGTGCCGGCGTCGGCCCGGTCCAGGGTGAGCCAGGCCAGGCCGTCGGCGTCGCGCCGCAGCTGCCAGTGGGTGAGCATGGGATGCTCCCGGATCATGGCAGGGCCTCCACCAGCACCGCCCCGCCCTGGCCACCGCCGATGCAGATGGCAGCGACGCCCCGCTTCCCGCCCCGGGCCCGCAGGGCCTGGAGGAGGTGAAGGACGATGCGGGCGCCGGAGGCCCCCACCGGATGGCCGATGGCGATGGCGCCACCATCCACGTTGAGCTTGTCCCCGTCCAGCCGGCCCCAGGCGGGGGTGCCGAGGTGCTCCCGGCAATAGGCCTCGTCATCCCAGGCCGCCAGGCACGCCAGCACCTGGGCGGCGAAGGCTTCGTTGATTTCCCAGAGGTCGGGATCGCCAAGGGCGAGGCCGTGGCGCTGCAGGAGGGGGATGGCGGCATGGACCGGCCCCAGGCCCATCTGGGCCGGGTCGAGAGCTGCCCACTGGAGGTCGATGATGCGCCCCAGGGGGGTCAGCCGCCACTTGTCCACCGCCCGCTCGGAGGCCAGGATCAGGAGGGCGGCGCCGTCGCTGACCTGGGAGCTGTTGCCGGCGGTGATGTTGCCGTAGGGCCGATCGAAGACGGGCTTGAGCCTGGCGAGGCCGGCCGGGGTGGAATCCTCCCGGACGCCGTCGTCCTCCGGGTAGACACTACCGGCGCCGTCCACCAGGGGGACGATCTCACCGAAGGCTCCCGCCCGCCGGGCGGCGGCGGTCCGCTGGTGGCTGCGGCTGGCGTAGTCGTCCATGGCGGCCCGGTCGATGCCGAAGCGCCAGGCCAGGTTCTCCGCCGTCTGGCCCATGGAGAGGCCGACCACCGGATCGGTGAGGCCCTTCAGGAGCCCGATCACCGGCGCGAACAGGGCGGCCGGGCGCAGCCTGAGGAAGTGGCGGGCCTTCTGGCCGGCGGTCTTCATGGCGGCCATGGCGGCGAACCACTTCACCATGGCCTCGGAATAGAGCACCGGCGCCCGGGACAGGGCATCGACCCCGCCGGCCAGGACCAGGTCGGCGCGGCCGCCCTGGATATCGGCCATGGCCGAGTCCAGGGCCTGGAGGCCGGAGGCGCAGTTGCGCATCACCGTCCACCCAGGCACCCGGTGGCCGCAGCCCAGGCGCAGGGAAACCACCCGGCCGATATTGGTCTCGTCCGCCGCCGGAGTGGCGCAGCCGATCACCACCTCGTCCAGGTCGGCGGGCAGGAAGGGTTGGCGCAGCAGTAACGCCCGGCCGGCCTGGACCGCCAGGTCGGAGGCGGCGAAGGGCCCCGGCCCGCCCCGGGCCTTGAGGAAGGGGGAACGGGCCCCGTCCACCACGTAGATGGGCTGGAATGCCATGGTCAGGCTGCCTCCCGGTGGGCGGCGGGCTTGTGGGCGGTGGCCACGCCGTAGTCGAAGGGAAAGTCATCCACCCGCACGACAATGTCCCGCAGGGCGTTGCGGCGCTTCATCACCTCGAACTCGGCAGCGGTGATGACGCCGCATTCCGCCGCGGCGACGGCGATGTCCCGCACGTTGGCCAGGGGATTGCCGGCGAAGACGCCCAGCTTCTCTGCCTCCCGGATCCTGGCCTCGATGGGCTCGGCCTCCAGGGTGGCGGCCAGGGCCAGCTCGATGGCGCCCACCGGCTCGTCGGCGGTGCGGGGCACGAAGCATTCGGCGGTGAGGCGGTCCCGGCTGGCCGAGGGCTCGATCAGGAGCTGCGCCACCCGGTGCCCCAGCTGGTCGGAGGGCGGCCCCCAGGCGTGGCGCCAGGGGAAGACCACCCGGTGGAGCAGCCAGCCCGCCAGGCGGCTGCGGCAGCTGTGGGCGATGACGCCGTCGAAGGCCTGGCGGGCCTTGTCCAGGGCGTCCCGGACGGACCAGTGCAGGAGGGGCGCGTCGGCCGGCTGCCGGCCCTCGTCCTCGTAGCGCTTGAGGGTGGCGGAGACGAGGTACATCTGGGACAGGATGTCCCCCAGCCGGGCCGAAATCTTCTCCCGGCGCTTGAGGCTGCCCCCCAGGAGCAGCATGGAGATGTCGGCCAGGAAGGCGAAGGCGGCCGAGAAGCGGGTGAGCTGCTGGTAGTAGCGCCGGCATTCCGGCGCCGCCCCGGCCGGCACCGGCGCCAGGCGGGCGCCGGTGAGGCCCATGGCCAGGGCCCGGAGGCCGTTGCCCAGGACGTAGCCGACATGGCGCCAGAGGGCGCGGTCGAAGGCCGCGAGGCCCCGGGCGGGATCGGGGTCCTGGGCCGCCTTCATCTCGGCCAGGACGAAGGGATGGCAGCGGATGGCTCCCTGGCCGAAGATGATGAGGCTGCGGGTGAGGATGTTGGCCCCCTCGACGGTGATGCCGATGGGCAGCTGCTGGTAGGCCCGCCCGAGGAAATTGGAGGGTCCCAGGCAGATGCCCTTGCCGCCGACGATGTCCATGCCGTCGTTCACCACCTGGCGGGCCCGCTCGGTGACGTGGTACTTGACCATGGCCGAGACCACCGAGGGCCGCTCCCCCAGGTCCACCGCCCCGGCGGTCATGGTGCGGGCGGCGTCCAGCATGTAGGTGTAGGCGCCGATGCGGGCCAGGGCCTCCTCCACCCCCTCGAATTTGCCCACCGCCATGCGGAACTGGCTGCGCACCCGGGCGTAGCCGCCCACCGCCCGGGCCGTGAGCTGGGCCATCCCGGCATTGCAGGAGGGCAGGGAAATGGCCCGCCCTGCCGCCAGGCACTCCATGAGCATGCGCCAGCCCTGGCCCGCCATCTTCGGCCCGCCGATGATGAAATCCAGGGGCATGAATACGTCCCGGCCCCGGGTGGGGCCGTTCATGAACATGGCGTTGAGGGGGAAATGGCGACGGCCGGTATCGACCCCCGGATGGTCGTAGGGCACCAGGGCGCAGGTAATGCCGATATCCTTGTCCGGGCCCAGCAGGCCGTCCGGGTCGTAGAGGCGGAAGGCGAGCCCGAGGAGGGTGCACACCGGCGCCAGGGTGATGTAGCGCTTGTCCCAGGTGACCCGCATGCCGAGCGCTTCCCTGCCCTGCCAGGTGCCCCGGCAGACGATGCCATGGTCGGGGATGGAAGCGGCGTCCGACCCGGCCCAGGGGCTGGTCAGGGCGAAGGCGGGGATTTCCAGCCCCTTGGCAAGGCGCGGCAGGTAGTGGTCCTTCTGGGCCTCGGTGCCGTAGTGGAGCAGGAGTTCCGCCGGCCCCAGGGAATTGGGCACCATGACCGACACCGACAGGGCCGAGGAGCGGGTGGACAGCTTGGTCACCACCTGGGAATGGGCGTAGGCGGAGAACTCCAGGCCGCCGTAGCGCCTGGGGATGATCATGCCCAGGAAGCCCTTCTCCCGGATGTAGCGCCAGGCCTCGTGGGGCAGGTCGTAGAGCTCGTGGCTGACCCGCCAGTCATCCACCAGGCGGCAGGCTTCCTCCACCTCGTTGTCCAGGAAGGATTGCTCGGCGGCACTGAGGGTCGGCCGGGGATAGGCCAGGAGCCTGTTCCAGTCCGGCCGCCCCCGGAAGAGCTCGCCTTCCCACCAGACGGTCCCCGCCTCCAGGGCGTCCCGCTCGGTGGAGGACATCCGGGGCAGCACCCGGCGGTAGGCGGCGAACAGGGGCCGGCTGACCAGGGCCCGCCGCACGGCGGGCACGCCGGAGACGACGGCCAGCGCCAGGAGCCCGATGACGATGGCTATAGTCCATGGGGATGGGGTCATGGGGCTGTCTCCTCGGGGCCGCTGCATGCCGACGCACTCCCGGCCGCCCGCCATGCTCATGGGAGGTAGACCCATGTCCTGCGCCTTCCGGTTCCTGGCGGCGGCGATTCTTTAGGGCTGGGGGAACGACCTGTCCCGGTTCCAGATGAGGACGCCATTGCGCCAGACCTTGCGAACCCGGTGGAAGGGGATGCTGTGCTCGATCCCGTCACCATCGACCACGTCGAAGAAGGAAGGGTTGCCGCTGTCCCAGGCGATCTCGCTCAACCGCACCCGCACCACTTCCCGCGCCCCCCGGTCCCAGTAGCCGATGTCGAACTGGCTGCGGGAGAATTCCGGGTCCCAGCGGATGCGGGCCAGCAATTGGTGGATGGGCTGCATGGCGTGGCGGATGTGGTTGATGGGGCGGACGGCAATTCCATATTAGACGGCGACAGGCCCGGCCGCTGTCCCCGCTTTCCGGCCGGGCATGGCGAATGCTGCGCGGAAGCACAGTGGCAGAGCCGTCGCGGAAAACGCTGCAAAGGGAGGTTTGGGTCCTGTGACCCGGGCGCGCCGCCCGTCCGAGTTATCTCCGGGTGGCGCGCTTTCTTTTTCCCGGGCACCGCCGCGCCCCGGCCGAGTTCAAGTGTTTCCTCAAGTTCGCTGCCTAAGTGACGGGGGGCCCGCCCGGATTTCCGTTATCCACAATTCCTGTGGATAAGTTTGGGGAAAAATCCTGGAGAAAGCGCCTAAGTCCATGCCGCTACTGGGTTTACCTTAGTCTGCAAAAATCTTACGCAGGCTTTCAGGCCATTGATTTGCTTGACTTTTATCATTCTTGCCGTATTCGCCTGCCGGCAACTGGGGCGGCGTCGCGCCGATCCGGCCCGGGTTGTCGATTTGTGAATAAGTCAAGTCTTGACAAGCGTTTTTCGGGTACCTTTTTACGGCCTATCCCCCGCCCAGGAGGAAAGTCGCCGCAGGCCAGGTTCCGGTATTACCCGCCTGGGCCTGGCCCGGTATTGTTGCCGGATTGGCAACAGCAAATTGCAATTTGCTCCCTATTTAAAGCCAAATCCATCGACTAAAGTTCAGCCATCACGAACGAGTCGAGGAGAGCAGCATGATTCTGGTTACCGGCGCCAATGGCCATCTGGGCCGCCACATCGTCGAACACCTGGCGGCCCGCCTGGGCGGCACCGACGGCATCGCAGTCAGCGTGCGGGACACCGCCAAGGCCGCCGACCTGGCCGGCCGCGGCATTTCCGTGCGCCACGGCGATTTCGACCAGCCCGCCACCCTCGCCCAGGCCTTCGCCGGCATCGACAAGCTGGTGCTGGTGTCCACCGACGGCCCCCGGGACGTCCGCATCGGCCAGCACCGGGCCGCCATCGCCGCCGCCAAGGCGGCCGGCGTCGCCCATATCCTCTACACCAGCTTTGTGGACACGACGGCCGACTCGCCGGCCGAATTCGCCGCCGTCCGTCGGGCCACCGAAGCCGACCTGGCCGCCAGCGGCCTCAAGGTCACCCTGCTGCGCAACACCCTCTACGCCGACCTGCTGCCCATGACCGTCGGCGCCGGCCTCGAGACCGGCGCCTTCCAGCTGCCGGCGGGCGCCGGCCGGACCAGCTTCGTGAGCCGGGACGAGTTGGCCCAGGCCATCGCCGCTGCGGCCGCCGCACCGGCCCTCGCCAAGCAGGTCTACGAACTTACCGGCCAGACGGTCCACGATTTCCACGAGGTGGCCGCCGCCGTCGCCAAGGTGACCGGCAAGGCCGTCCGCTACGAGCCGGTGAGCGAGGACGCCTACGCCGAAGCCTTGGCCGGCTACGGCCTGCCCGCTTGGCTGGCCCGGGCCCTGGCCAACATGTACTCGGCGGTGGCGGCCGGCAGGTTCGAGCGGGTCAGCAACGACTTCGCCGCCCTGGTCGGCCATCCGCCCCGGCCCCTGGCCTGCCTGGTCCAGGAAATGTTCGGCTCCCGCTAATCCCCAGCCCAACCCCCAGAGAAACCATGTCAGCCAACAACTACACCCGAACCGCCATCGCCCTGCACTGGCTGGTGGCTGCCCTCATCGTCGGGACCTTCCTGGTCGGCCTCTACATGCACGACCTGCCCCTGTCGCCCATGAAGCTGAAGATCTATTCCTGGCACAAGTGGGCCGGGGTGACCGTCTTCCTCCTGGCCGCCGTCCGCCTGGCCTGGCGCGTCGGCCACCAGCCGCCGGACCTGCCTGAGGGCATGCCCCGCTGGCAGCAGGTGGCCGCCCACGGCTTGCACCAGCTGCTCTACGTCTTCATGGTGGCGGTCCCGGTCAGCGGCTGGCTGATGAGCTCGGCCAAGGGCTTCCAGACCGTCTGGTTCGGCGTCCTGCCCCTGCCCGACCTGGTGGGCAAGAACCAGGCCCTGGGGGACGTGCTGCAGACGGTCCATATGAGCCTCAATTTCGCCTTCGCCTTCCTGGTCGGGGTCCACGTCGCCGCCGCCCTCAAGCACCACCTGGTGGATCGGGACGACACCCTGGTCCGCATGCTGCCCTTCCTCGCCAAGAGCCACTAACCGGAGAATGAACATGTCCGCCCTTCGCATCGCCCTCGCCGCCCTGGCCCTGGCCGCCGCCTTCAACGCCCAGGCCGCGGAGTACGGCCAGGTCCTGGCCGACAAGAGCTCCCTGTCCTTCGTTTCCAAGCAGATGGGGGTGCCGGTGGAAGGCAGCTTCCGCAAGTTCAACGTCGCCCTCGCCTTCGACCCGGCCCAGCCGGCCAAGGCCAGCGCCAAGATGGACGTGGACCTGGGCAGCATCGACGCCGGCTCCAAGGACGCCAACGACGAGGTGGTCGGCAAGTCCTGGTTCAACGTCAAGGCCTTCCCCACCGCCAGCTTCGTGTCCACCGGGGTCAAGTCCCTGGGCGGGGACCGCTACGAGGTGGCCGGCAAGCTGACCATCAAGGGCAAGACCCAGGACGTGGTCGCCCCCGCCACCTTCAAGCAGCAGGGCGGCAACGGCGTCTTCGACGGCGGCTTCGTCCTCAAGCGCCTGGACTTCGCCATCGGCGAAGGCCCCTGGTCCGACATCGCCACCGTCGCCAACGAAGTCCAGATCCGTTTCCACATCGTGGCCACGCCACGCAAGTGACCAACCAACCTTTCATTCCTTCATCCATTCACTAGGAGAAACCATGAAGAAGTCCCTCGCCGTCATCGCCCTCGCCGCCGCCTTCACCGCCCCGGCCTTCGCCACCCCGGATACCTACAAGGTGGATGACACCCACACCTTCGCCCGTTTCGAGTACAACCACCTGGGCTATTCCAACCAGATCCACCGCTTCAACAAGACTTCCGGCAACGTGGTGTTCGACAAGGCCGCCAAGACCGGCTCCGTCGATGTGGTGATCGACGCCAAGTCCGTGGATACCGGCTCCAACGTCTTCAACGAGCACATCCAGGGCGAAGACTTCTTCGACACCGCCAAATTCCCGACCATCAGCTTCAAGTCCACCAAGGTGAAGTTCGAAGGCGACAAGCCGGTGGCCGTCGAAGGCAACCTGACCGTCAAGGGCGTCACCAAGCCGGTGACCCTGGCCGTGACCTCCTTCCAGTCCATGCCCCACCCGATGCTGAAGAAGGACGCCATCGGCGCCAACGCCACCACCACCATCAAGCGTTCCGAGTTCAACGCCGGCAAGTACGCCCCCTACGTGAGCGACGACGTCACCCTGACCATCGCCCTGGAAGCGGTCAAGCAGTAAGGCAGCACGGCAGTTCCACCAACAATTACTCAAGGAGGTAAAGCATGTCCGACAAGTCGCCCCGCATCGCCCAGAAGAGCCCCCTCGCCGTCGACGTCGAAGCC
>DATFAA010000052.1:0-25586 GCA_035255045.1 Rhodocyclaceae bacterium
CCCTTCGGCACCCGCAAGAAGATGCCGGTCTATGTGGAGAAATCCATCCTCGACCTGCCCCTCATCTACATCAACGGCGGGCGGCGGGGCTATCTGGTAGGCATCGATCCCCGGGAAATCCTGCGCGTGCTGCCGGCCACCCCGGTGGAAGCAGCCCTGGAGAAATAAGCCCTCAGATCGAGCGCTCGATGATGACGCCGACCCGCTTCACCCCCGGCATCATGCCGAGCTTGGCCACCGACACCCGCACCCACTGGGCGGCAAAGTCTTCCAGCAGCAGGGTGGCAACATATTCCGCCAGCTTCTCCAGGAGATTGAAGTGGCGCTGGGCCAGGTCGGCCCGCAGGCGCTGGACCACCACGGCGTAGTCCACCGTGTCCCGGATGTCGTCGGAGGCGCCGGCCGAAGCCGTGGAAACCCCGATCTGGAGGGACAGTTCGATGGTCTGGGGCATGACCTTCTCGCGCGGGTAGATGCCGATCCAGGTATCGACGCGCAGTTCCTCGATGAAAATGATGTCCATGCCGCTGCCAGGGATTTCACAGTGTAAAATTTGGGCCCGATTTTAACCCAAGGGGCCCCCAACCGCCCCTCTGCCCCGCCTCCTTCCCATGCCGACCTTCCTTGCTGCCCTCCTCGCCATCGTCGCCGCCTACCTGCTGGGCTCGGTGCCCTTCGCCGTCGTCGTCTCCCGGGCCTTTGGTTTGGCCGACCCGCGCAGCTACGGTTCCGGCAACCCGGGCGCCACCAATGTGCTGCGCACCGGCAACAAGAAGGCGGCCATCCTGACCCTGCTGGGGGATGCCCTCAAGGGCTGGGTCGCCGTCTTCGCGGCCCAGCAGGCCGGGCTTCCCGACACGGTGATCGGGCTGGTGGCCCTGGCGGTCTTCTTCGGCCACCTGTTCCCGGTGTTCCTGAAATTCAAGGGCGGCAAGGGGGTGGCGACCGCCGCCGGGGTGCTGCTCGCCCTCGACCCCCTCGTCGGCCTGGCAGTCCTCGGCACCTGGCTGCTGGTGGCCTTCGCCTTCCGCTATTCCTCCCTGGCGGCGGTCGCCGCCGCTGCCCTGGCCCCGGTCTACGTCGGCCTGAGCCGCGGCACCGACGCCCTCATCCTCATCGTCGGCATCCTGGCCCTCTCCCTCATCGGCAAGCATTGGCAGAACATCCAGCGCCTCCTGGCCGGCCAGGAATCCAAGATCGGCAGCAAGAAGAAGGCTTGAGTTCGTGGCCCTGATCACCTACGAACAACTGGCGGCCTATTGGTCGCCGGCGGAGGTCGCCACCAACCTCATCATCTTCATGAACCTGGCCGGGGCCCTCGCCCTGGGCCTGTGCGTCGGCTACGAGCGCTCGTACCACGGGCGCGCCGCCGGGATGCGGACCTACGCCCTGGTGTGTACCGCCTCCTGCGCCCTGACCATCATCGCCGGCTACCCGTCCTTCTGGTTCGGTGGCCATTCCACCTTCAACCTGGCGGCACCACCGGACCCCACCCGGGTCATCCAGGGCATCGTCACCGGGATCGGCTTCCTGGGGGCCGGGGTGATCATGAAGGAAGGCTTCTCCATCAGCGGCCTCACCACCGCCGCCTCCATCTGGGCCGCCTCGGCCATCGGCATCATGGTAGGGCTGGGCTTCTACGCCGCCTCCATGCTCCTCACCGCCCTTTCCGCCTTCTGCATGACCTGGGTATCTACCCTGGAGCGTTGGCTGCCGTCGCGGCCGGCGGTAGCCATCAGCCTCGTCTTCCGTCCCACCTTCGAGCCCCAGGAAGCGGCCCTGAAGGCGGCGGCCAAGGAGCGCGGCTACGACATCGCCTGGGGCAGCCTGCGCATCGAGCAGAAGGAAAGCCGGACGGCCTGGCATTTCGTGGCCGTCGCCGTGGACAAGAAGGGAGCCTCGGTGCCGTCCCTTGCCAAGGAGTTGTCGCGCTTCGAGGGAGTGGAGAGCTTCAGCCTCTCCCACGCACGGAATTAGACCATCAGGTCGGCCAGGGGCCAGCGCGGCCGCACCGCGAAATCGCCGGCCGCCTTGGGGACGCTACCGGCCTGGAGGCGGAGCGCCCCGGCCAGGGCGATCATGGCGCCGTTGTCGGTACAGAATTCCAGTTCCGGGTAATAGACCTTGAAGCGCCGGCGCCGGGCTTCGGCGTCGAGCCTTTCCCGCAACTGCCGGTTGGCGCCGACGCCGCCGGCCACCACCAGCTGATTGAGGCCGGTCTGCTTGAGGGCCTTGAGAGACTTCTTGACCAGCACTTCGACGATGGCTTCCTGGAAGGCCCGGGCCGCATCGGCCTTGAAGGTCTCGTCCAGGTTCCCGCCCTGCTCCCGCACCAGGGTCAGCACCGCCGTCTTGAGGCCGGAGAAGCTGAAATTGAGGTCGCCGGAATGGAGCATGGGCCGCGGCAACTCGTAGACGCCCGGCCGTCCCTGCTCCGCCAGTCTCGAGAGCAGGGCGCCGCCGGGATAGGGCAGCCCCAGAAGCTTGGCGCTCTTGTCGAAGGCTTCGCCGGCGGCATCGTCCAAGGTTTCTCCCAGCAGCTCGTAGCGCCCGACGCCGGTGACCCGCATGAGCTGGGTATGCCCGCCGGACACCAGCAGGGCGACGAAGGGAAAGGTGGGCGGCCGTGATGACAGCAGGGGTGATAGCAGGTGCCCCTCCAGGTGATGGACCGGCAGGGTGGGCTTGCCGAGAGCCACCCCGAGAGCCTCGGCAAAGGCGCAGCCGACCAGCAGGGCGCCGGCCAGGCCGGGCCCCTGGGTGTAGGCGATGGCATCCACATCCATGAGGCTGCGGTCGGATTGCTTCAGGGCCTCCCGCAGCAGCGGGACGATGCGCCGGATGTGGTCCCGGGAGGCAAGCTCCGGGACGACGCCGCCGTACTCGGCGTGCATGGCCACCTGGGAGTGGAGGGCATGGGAAAGAAGACCGGCTTCGCTGTCGTAGAGGGCGATACCGGTTTCGTCGCAGGAGGATTCAACGCCGAGGACTAGCATAGGTACGGCATTCTACCACTTGAGGCAAAAGCGATTTCCGGCGTAGAATCGCTGTCTTTCCGCATTTGAGCGGGAAACTAAATTTGCGCGCACCGCCGTTCACTTGACCCGGGCGGGCGCCTGACGGAAGGGGGTGATTTATATGCCGAGCATTCGTGTCAAGGAAAATGAGCCGTTCGAAGTTGCCATTCGCCGCTTCAAGCGCACGGTTGAAAAGACTGGTCTCCTGACCGAGCTGCGCGCCCGTGAGTTTTACGAAAAACCCACCGCCGAGCGCAAGCGTAAGCTGGCTGCCGCCGTCAAGCGTCACCACAAGCGTATTCGCAGCATGACCCTGCCGCCGAAACTGTACTGATCCAGTACGGTCGCAGACAAGACAGCCGCCCGCCTCCAAGCCGGCGGCTGTTTGCATTCAAGGACCAGAAAAGGACAAGAAAATGAGCCTCAAGGAACGCATCAACGAAGACATGAAGGCCGCCATGAAGGCCAAGGAGACCGCCAGGCTGGGCGCCATCCGCCTGCTGCTGGCCGCCGTCAAGCAGAAGGAAGTGGACGAGCGGGTCAGCCTCGATGACGCCGCCGTGGTCGCCGTGGTCGAGAAGCTCACCAAGCAGCGCAAGGACAGCGTCACCCAGTACGAGGCCGCCGGCCGCCAGGACCTGGCCGATGCCGAGAAATTCGAGATTTCCGTCCTCGCCGCCTATCTCCCCGAAAAGATGAGCGTCGAGGAAACCGCCGCCGCCGTCGATGCGGCAATCGCCGAGACCGGCGCCAAGGGCCCCGCCGACATGGGCAAGCTGATGGGTATCCTGAAGCCGCGCCTGGCCGGCAAGGCCGACATGGCGGAGGTTTCCAAGCTGGTCAAGGCCAGGCTGGCGGGCTGACCCGGACACCGAGCGGCACGTGATCCCAGAGAGTTTCGTCCAGGACCTCATCGCCCGGGTCGACATCGTCGACCTGATCGACACCTACGTGCCCCTCAAGAAGGCCGGCGCCAACTACGCCGCCTGCTGCCCCTTCCACAGCGAGAAGACCCCCTCCTTCACGGTCAGCCCCAGCAAGCAGTTCTACCACTGCTTCGGCTGCGGCGCCCACGGCACGGCCATCGGCTTCGTCATGGAGTACCAGGGCCTGGGCTTCGTCGATGCGGTCAAGGAGCTGGCCGGCCGGGCCGGCATGCTGATGCCCGAGGACGAGCGCGGCCCGTACCACAAGCAGGAGCAGGGCCAGATCCGCAACCTGGTGGAGGTCATGGCCCGCACCGCCGCCTACTACAAGGAGCAGCTGAAGCGCTCCCCGAAGGCCATCGACTACCTGAGGCAGCGGGGCCTCACCGGCGAGATCGCCGCCAAGTTCGGCATCGGCTACGCCCCCGACGGCTGGCAGAACCTCAAGGCCGTCTTCCCCGACTACGACGCGCCCGAGCTCAAGTCCGCGGGGCTGGTGAAGGAAAGCGACGAGGGTCGACGCTACGACCTCTTCCGGGACCGGATCATGATCCCCATCGTGAACCAGAAGGGGGACATCATCGCTTTCGGCGGCCGGGTCATCGGCCAGGGGGAGCCAAAGTATCTGAACTCCCCCGAAACCCCGCTGTTCGAAAAGGGCCGCGAGATGTTCGGCCTGCCCCAGGCGCGCCAGGCCCTGCGGGAGACCAACATCGCCGTCGTGGTCGAGGGCTACATGGACGTCATTGCCCTCGCCCAGCACGGGGTCGGCAACGCCGTGGCCACCCTGGGCACCGCCACCACCGCCACCCACGTCCAGAAGCTGCTGCGCCAGGTGGACCGCATCGTCTTCTGCTTCGACGGCGACAACGCCGGCCGCAAGGCCGCCTGGCGGGCCCTGGAGAACGCCCTGGAAGCCCTGGCCGACAACAAGAGCATCGGCTTCGTCTTCCTGCCCGAGGAGGACGACCCGGACAGCTTCGTGCGCAGCCAGGGCAAGGAGGCCTTCGAGCGCCGGGTGAAGGAGGCCATGCCCCTGTCCGACTTCATGCTGCGGGAACTGGCCATGCGCTGCGATCTCACCAGCTCCGAGGGCAAGGCCAAGCTCATCTACGAAGCCAAGCCGCTCCTCGTCAAGCTGCCGACCCCGCTCCTGCGCCTGCAGCTGGTCAAGCGCCTGGCCGAGGCCAGCGGCTTCGCCCAGGCGGAGGTGGAGCGCCTGTGCGACTTGAAATCCTACGTACCGGCCCCACCTCCCAAGGCAAAGCGCAGCGCCCCATCCCTAACCCGCCATTTGCTGAGGCTTGTACTGCAAACACCTGAACTAGCGCGCCGGCTGCCGGTCGACCTGCTACCGGATGCTCCGGAGCGGAAGGCCCTTGCCCTGCTGCATCGGCTGGTCAGCGAGAACTCCGAGGCCCTGTCCTATGCCACCCTGCGGGAACGGCTGCGGGGCTCACCGGAGGAGGCCCTGATCGAGCAGATGGCGGCCGAAATCCTGGGCCTGCCCTTCGATGCGGAAGAAGTGGAAGCCGAGTTCCGGGACGCCGTCGGCAAGCTCGAGCAGGGCGGCCACAAGCGGGCCTTCGCCGAGGTTCAGGCGAAAGTCCAGCGCTTGGGAGTTGCAGGCCTCACCCCGGAAGAAAAACAAGAGTACCTCCGGCTCCTGGCCGGATCGGGAAACAAGGGCTAAGTTATGGTAAAATTAGCGGTTTTCTCCAATTCAACGGATCGTGGTCATGGCTAAGGCAAAAGACACCGCGAAGGAAACTTCCAAGGCTCGCGCCAGCAAGGCGTCGGCAAAGGCCGCCGAGAAGGCACTGCTGGAAGGCGCAATGACCGAGGCACCGGCACCCCTGGATGCCGAAGCCCGCAAGATGCGCCTCAAGAACCTCATCAAGCTCGGCAAGGAACGGGGCTACCTGACCTACGCCGAGATCAACGACCACCTGCCGGACGACGTGGTCGATGCCGAGCAGATCGAGTCCATCATCACCACCTTCAACGACATGGGTATCCAGGTCTTCGACGAGGCTCCGGCCGCCGAGGAACTGCTCATGTCCGACACCGCCCCTGCCGTCGCCGACGACGAGGAAGTGGAAGAGGAAGCCGAGCAGGCCCTGTCCACCGTCGATTCCGAATTCGGCCGCACCACCGACCCGGTGCGCATGTACATGCGCGAAATGGGCTCCGTCGAGCTCCTCACCCGCGAAGGCGAAATCGAGATTGCCAAGCGCATCGAGGACGGCCTCAAGCACATGATCCAGGCCATTTCCGCCTGCCCGACCACCATCGTCGAGATCCTCGACATGGCCACCAAGGTCGAGGCCGAGGAAATGCGCATCGACGAGCTGGTGGACGGCCTCATCGACCCCAACGCCGTCGAGGAGACCCAGGAGGCCGAAATGGCCGAGGAAGAGCTGGAGGACGAGGAGGAAGAGGACGAGGAGGAGGAAGGCGACGGCGGCGGTGCCGCTTCGGCTTCCCTGCTGCAGCTCAAGACCGAGGCCCTGGAGCGCTTCGCCACCATTCGCGCCCTGCACGCCAAGATGCACAAGGCCCTGGTTTCCAAGGGCCCCCAGGATGCCGCCTATCTCCAGCACCAGCAGGAGATTTCCAACGAGCTGATGAACATCCGCTTCACCTCCCGTTCCATCGAGAGGCTGTGCGACTCGGTGCGCAACATGGTGGAGCAGGTGCGCGGCTCCGAGCGCAAGATCCAGCAGATCTGCGTGGACAAGGTGAAGATGCCCCGGCCGCACTTCATCAAGATGTTCCCCGGCAACGAGGTGAACCTGGGCTGGGTGGATGGCGAGATCACCGCCGCCGCCAAGACCTACGCCCCCATCCTGGAGCGCAACGCCCCCGCCATCAAGGAAGAGCAGAAGAAGCTGCTGGCCCTGCAGGACCACATCGGCATCCCGCTGAAGGATCTCAAGGAGATCAACAAGCAGATGTCCACCGGCGAAGCCAAGGCCCGCCGCGCCAAGCGGGAAATGACCGAGGCCAACCTGCGCCTGGTGATCTCCATCGCCAAGAAGTACACCAACCGCGGCCTGCAGTTCCTGGATCTCATCCAGGAGGGCAACATCGGCCTCATGAAGGCGGTGGACAAGTTCGAATACCGCCGCGGCTACAAGTTTTCCACCTACGCCACCTGGTGGATCCGCCAGGCCATCACCCGGTCCATCGCCGATCAGGCCCGTACCATCCGCATCCCGGTGCACATGATCGAGACCATCAACAAGATGAACCGGATCAGCCGCCAGATCCTCCAGGAGACCGGCGCCGAGCCCGATCCGGCGACCCTGGCCAAGAAGATGGACATGCCCGAGGAGAAGATCCGCAAGATCATGAAGATCTCCAAGGAGCCCATCTCCATGGAGACCCCCATCGGCGACGACGACGACTCCCATCTGGGCGACTTCATCGAGGACCAGGCCACCCTGGCTCCGGCCGACGCGGCCATGTACTCCAGCCTGCGCGGCGTCACCAAGGAAATCCTGGACACCCTCACCGCGAGGGAAGCCAAGGTCCTGCGCATGCGCTTCGGCATCGAAATGAACACCGACCACACCCTCGAGGAAGTCGGCAAGCAATTCGACGTCACCCGCGAGCGTATCCGCCAGATCGAGGCCAAGGCCCTGCGCAAGCTGCGCCACCCGTCCCGCTCCGACAAACTGAGAAGCTTCCTGGACACCAACCAGGGCTGACCCCGGCCCGCCGCTCCGGCGGCGCCCGGCCCCAGACAGAACGCACCCGCCCCCGTGGCGGGTGCGTCGTTTCTACGGCTGTGGAATAATCAGGACCAATAAATACGCCCGGTCGCAACAGGCCGGTGCCGCTTCCAGGGGGTCCAATCCATGCCGCAGGCAGTCCAACGCGCCGCCGTTCCCGGTCCGTCTCCGTTCGCCCAGCCGGTGGAAGCGGGCCGGCCGTGAGCCGCCGCCGGGGCCACAGGGCCCTTCTCTACCAGGCCACCATCCGCCTGCTGCGGGGCATGGCGGGGGCAGTCCTCATCATCGGCCTGATGACCGCCTGGGTACTCCACGTCTCCCAGGAGCGGTCGGCATGGCGGGAAATCGCCAATGCCACCGAGTACTTCTCGAAGAGCGTCAAGAACAGGGAAATGCGCTGGGCGGAAGGCGCCGCCCGCTACAAGGACCTGCTTGAATATGGCCGCCTGCTCGACGACCCGGCCACGGGCCAGGCCCAACTGAAAGGCTACCTGGCCGGCCACAACCGCAACGAGGACTTCCCCGCCCTGCTGGTGACCGATCTCGACGGCCGGGTGAAATTGGCCTCCGGGCTGGCCGACGAAGCCGTCCCCGCCGCTTTCCCCATCCGGCCCGATCCCGCCGGCTGGCATTACGAGCGGCACGGCCGCATCCTGTACCGCTACTACGTCCTGCCCCTATCTGGGGGCGCAGAAGGCATGGGCCACCTGGTCCTGCTGCGCCCCATGGACCAGACGCTCCTCGGCCAACTGGCCACCCCCGGCACCCGCCTCTTCCTCCGCCGCCATGGCCAAGTCATCGCCACCTCCCTGACCGAACCCGGCCAGGACGCCCCCCTGCGGCCCGGTGCCGGCCTGCTGGAATACGGCGGCCTGCGCTTCGTCCAGGACACCATCCGCTGGGACGACGCCCACCCGGAGAGCCCCGAACTGGTCATCCACCGGGAAGTGGCCGGCTTCTTCGACTATTGGGAGGTCGCCCTCGGCGTCGCCGTCGCCGTGGCCGCCCTCTTCCTGTCCCTATGGGCCGCCATGGGCCTCTGGGTCTACCGCACCACCCAGCGCATCGCCCGAGTGGGTGAAGCGTCCCGCCGCTTCACCGAGGCCGGGGGGCCGTCACCGGAGATCGGGGCGCTGCTGCGCCAGGCCTGCCGCCGCGGCGACGACGAGATCAACGAAGTCGCCCGGTCCCTCGAATCCCTGACTGCCACCGTGGCCCAGCGCAACGCCGAGCGGGACGCCTACGAGGCCACCCTGCGGGAGAACGAGGCCAAACTGCGGGAAATCACCTCGGTCTTGGCCGACGGGGTCTACGTCCTCGATCCCAAGGGCGAGGTCACTTTCGTCAACCACGAGGCCGAGCGGCTGTTGGGCTGGAGCGCCGCCGACCTCCTCGGCCGCAACGGCCACGAAACCTTCCACTACAAGCGCCCCGACGGCAGCCCCATTGCCATCGAATCCTGCCCGGTGCACCAGACCATCCGCACCGGCCAGGCCTATCGGTCCCACAACGACTGGCTGGTCCGCAAGGACGGCAGCATCCTGCCGGTCTCCATCGTCTCCAGCCCCATCCTCCGGGACGGCGCGGTGCAAGGCTCGGTGGCCGCCTTCCACGACATCACCCCCCGCCTGGAAGCCGAACGGGCCCTGCGGGAGAGCGAGGAGAAATTCCGCCTCATCAGCACCTCCGCCATGGACGCCATCCTCATCATCAACCCCGAGGAGGCCATCGCCTACTGGAATCCCGCCGCGGAGAAGATGTTCGGCTACTCAGCAGACGAAGTCCTGGGGAAGAATCTCCACGCCCTCCTCACCCCCCTCCACTATCGGGAAGACGCCCACCGGGGCTTCGAGCGCTTCCGCCAGGGCGGCCAGGGCGGGGTCACCGGCCGGACCGTGGAAATGTCGGCCCTGCGCAAGAACGGCGAGGAATTCCCCATCGAGCTGTCCGTCTCCACCCTCACCATCGACAACCAGCGGCACGCTTTGGGCATGATCCGGGACATCAGCGAGCGCAAGCGGGCGGAAGAGCAGATCCGCCAGCTGGCCTACTACGACACCCTCACAGAACTGCCGAACCGGCGGCTACTGGCGGACCGCCTCAACCAGGCCCTGGCCCAGGCCAGGCGCTATCGGCGCTCCCTTGCTGTCATGTTCCTGGACCTGGACCGGTTCAAGACGGTGAACGACACCCTGGGCCACGACGCCGGCGACGAACTCCTCAAGCAGGTCGCCTCCCGCCTGATTTCCTGCGTGCGCAGCGGCGACACCGTATCCCGCCAGGGCGGCGACGAGTTCGTCATCATCCTGGCCGAGATCAGCCAGGCCTCGGATGCCACGGTGGTGGCGGAGAAGATCCTCGACCTCCTGCACCGTCCCTTCGCCGTCCTCGGCCACACCCTGGAGATCACCGTCAGCATCGGCATCGCCATCTATCCGGTGGATGGCACCGACGACGCCCAGGAACTCATGAAGAAAGCCGACATGGCCATGTACTCCGCCAAGGAGGCCGGTCGCAACGACTACCACTTCTTCGTGCCGGGCAGCGCCGTCGGCCAGTAGGCCAACGCCATGCTTCGGAATGGCGGCCTAAGCCTGTAGAATGTCGGCCTTTCGGGCCTGTAGCTCAGTCGGTTAGAGCAGAGGACTCATAATCCTTTGGTCCAGGGTTCGAGCCCCTGCGGGCCCACCACGAAAAGCCGGAAATGACGCGGCCTCCAGCAATGGAGGCCGCGTCGTTTCCGGGACCGGCTGCCACCGCCCGGTTCGAACAGGCTCAGGCCGCCCGCACCCGCGCCCTCACCAGGGCATCCAGCACCCCATCCCACAGCCTGATCCGCGCTTCGACGGCGGCCTGGGCGGCGTCCTCGGCTTCCCGGGCCTTGATGGGATCGCCGCCGATCAGTTCATTGACCATCTTCAGCGCCAGAGGAGCATGGAAGTCCTCGTCCAGATGGATGTGGCGCTCCAGGTAGTAATGGAAGGTGGGCGCGTCCTGCCGGGTGATGTTCATCCTGGCGAGCAGGGCCCGGAACATGGCCGGGATGATGTGCTCGCGGCCGAAGGCGAAGGCGGCGGCGACCACGTGGGGCTTGTCGGTGGCGATGAAATCGAAGGTCGCTTCCATGAAGCCGCGGGAGGCCGGCGGCACGGCGGCGTCCCCCAGGGCGGTAGCGATGCCCCGGGCCCCGGCCGCCTCGCAGAAGCGCAGGGCGTTGCCGGGGTCGGCGCCGACTTCCTTCATGGCGTCGCAATAGAGCTCGAAGTGGCTGGCGTAGGTGGGGTTGCCGCCGGCGTCCGGCAGGCCTTCGTCGGATTCCTCCCCAAGCACGATCTGGTTGATGAAGAAGCGCACCGAGGGGCTGCTGCGGGGCGTCCACGGCACGCCGGCCGGGGCGATGCGCATCTGCAGGTACTTCAACAGGGACATGAAGTCCCAGACCGAATAGACGTGGTGCGCCATGAACAGGCGCAGGTCGTCCATGGTCTGGACGGCGGCATAGAGGGGGTGGTTGTTGAGGCGCTCGCCGAGGCTGGCGATCACTTTTGCGTCGATGGTATGGGTCATGGTTCTAATCCGGATGGAGCAAAAAGGAATCGCACCGGATCGGCGCGATGGGACCGATGCTGCCCAAGGCCCCAGGCGCCAACAATCACCCTTCCGGGGAATTGCCCTCGGGGGTCGCCCCGGGGCAGACCCCGGCGGCTCAGATCGGCGGCAGCTGCAGGATTTCGGTATGCAGGAAGTCCTGCTTGGGCAGCCCCACCACCCGGCGGACCTTGCCCTGGGCATCCTTGAAGAAGACGGCCGGCGTGGCAGCCACGCCGAGGGAAGCCATGAGCCGGTTGTTGGCCTCCACCTCGCCCTTCGCCTTGCCGGGAATGGCCTTGAGCGCCGCGACCCCGCCCTGGGAGTAGCCGCGTTCGTGCTTCTCGAGGGCCTTGGCAGGCGCCGGGTCGGCCAGGATGGTGGCCGCCTTGGCAAGGCTCGTAGGAGTCAGGATGCCGACCATGATGTGGCGAATCTGGATGTCCTTGCCGGCATAGGGGTTCATGGCGCTCCAGAGCCGGTTGCAGAACGGGCAATTGGGATCGGTGAAGACATAGATCACGCGCTTGGCGGTCGGCGCCCCCTCCTGCACCCAGGCCGCCTTGTCCAGCGCCGACCAGGCCTGGGCGTAATCCGGCTCGGGCAGGTGCTGCTTGAGCTGGCCCTCGGTCAGGTCGGTGCCCTTGGCGTCCAGCATGGTTCCCACCACGACGTGCTTGCCGTCCGGGGCGAGATAGACCGCGACGGTCTGGCCCTGCACCCGTCCCGCGTAGCCCTTGAGGCCGGCGGGGGTATCGAACTGGGCCTGGATTTCCAGGCCCTGGTGGACGAGGGCCTGCACCGGTGCCGGATAGTCGGCCGCCTGGGCGGCGGAGGCCAGGATCATGAAACTCAGGAAACGCATTGTCATGGTGTCAGCTCACTGCTTGTCGAGGTTGTCGAGGTAATCGGAAAGGCGCGCCGCCGACAGCTCGCCCATGTGGTAATCGGCCAGCCGGCCCCGGGCATCGAAGAACAGCGTGGTCGGCATGCCCCGGGCGCCGAACTGCTGGGAAATCCGGCCTGCCGGGTCGAGCAGGACATTCTTCAGCTCCAGCCCCTCCCCGGCCAGGTAGCCGCCGACCGCCTTGGCCCCCTCCCCCTGGTTGATGAAGACAAAGTGCGCCGTCTGGTTGGAGCGCTGCGCTGCGGCCAGCACCGGCATCTCGCGCCGGCACGGCGGGCACCAGGTGGCCCAGAGGTTCACCACCACCGGTTGGCCGCCGAAGTCCTTGAGGCGCACGCTGTCACCGGCGACGCTTTCGAGGGCAAGGTCCGGCAGGGGTTGCTCGATGGCGTCGGTCAGGCCGTTGACGATCCAGGTGAGCCCTCCCCACACCAGCACGCCGGCCAGCAGGGGGCCGAGCAGGCTGGGTGCCGGATAACGCCCCAGCCGGGCCAGCCCCCAGGCGGCGGCCGCACCGGCGGCGACGCCGAGCCAGGGCAGGTAGCCGTCCTGCCAGAAGTACAGGATCTGCAGCGGCTGGGCAGAGAAGTCCGCCAGATGGGAGGCCACGTAGCCCAGGCGGGCGGCCGCCAGCCCGGCCAGCAGGGCCAGCCATAGGGGGCGCTGCAAGTCGGCGCCGAGGCGCGCCGCCGGCCCCCGGGCCGCCAGGAAGACGGTTACCAGCCCGGCGATGAGGAAGACCCGCGCCAGGGAGATCGCCAGCGGACCGATGCTGAAGCTCGTCATTTCAGTTCTTCTCCTAAAGAAAGCCGCAGGCCATTTCAGCGCCTTGCCGTCAGCCACTACACTATGCTCCGCCAGCGGTCGCCGGGCCGTGGAAGGGCGGACTGTAGAGGCCGGCGGTTAAGGCAACATTAACAAAGGGTGGAAAAGGACCGGGCAGTTCCATGCATGTGCTTCTGATCGAAGACGACAACCTGGTGGGCGAAGGCATCCAGGTCGGGCTGCGCCTGCAGGGCGTCACCGTGGACTGGATCGCCGACGGGCAGCAGGGCGCCGTCGCCTTGCAGACGGGCAGCTACGACGTGGTGATCCTCGACCTGGCCCTGCCCCGCCGCGGCGGGCTTGAACTGCTGCGCGACCTGCGGGCGGCCGGCCGTGCCACGCCGGTATTGATCCTTACCGCCAGCGATGCCATCGAGGCCCGGGTGGCGGGGCTCGATGCCGGAGCCGACGACTACCTGGCGAAGCCCTTCGACCTGCGGGAACTCGGTGCCCGCCTCCGGGCCCTCCACCGCCGCCAGCACGGCCGGACGAGCGCCGTCCTCCGCCACGGCCGTCTCGTATTCGACCCGGCCACCATGGAAGTCAGTCTGGACGGACGGGTCATGCTGCTGCCGCGCCGGGAGGCGGTGCTACTGCAGCTTCTCCTCGAGAACGCCGGGCAGATCGTCAGCCTGGAGCGCATCCACGAGCACCTCTACGGCTGGGACGAGGGCGTGGAGAGCAACGCCCCGGCCGTCCATGTCCACAACCTGCGCCGCAAGTTCGGCCGCGACCTGGTGGAGACCGTCCGGGGCGTCGGCTACCGCATTCCCAGGGAAGCCTCCTGATGTCCCTGCGGACGCGGCTGGTCGCCGGCATCGTCGGGCTCCTGTCGGTGCTCTGGGCCCTGGCGGCCGTCTGGTTCTTCCTCGATCTGCGCTCGGAGCTGCGGGACGTCCTGGATGCCCGCCTGGCGGCTTCGGCGCGCATGGTCCGGGGACTCATCGAGCGGGACGACCTGCGCCTGCCGCCGCCGACGGCCCAGCCGGCGGCGCCCTCCGCCGCATCCCCGCTGCCGGCGCTCCCTGCCGACCTCTCCTGCCAGCTATGGACCCGGCAGGGGCGCCTGATCACCGCCTCCCGGGGAGCGCCCGCCGTCGCCGCCGGCGCCATCCCGGACGGCTACAGCAACCGTACCGTGGCCGGCGAATCCTGGCGGGTCTATGCCCTGACCGACGCCGCCAGCGGGGTACGCATCCTGACCAGCGAGCGCCGGGGGCTGCGCATCGCCCTGGTCCGCGACCTGGCGACGGCCGTCTCGGCGCCCTTCCTGCTGGTGCTGCCGGCCATGGTCTTCCTCGTCTGGCTGGTCGTCCGCCGCGCCCTCGGCCCCCTCGAGCGCCTGCGCCGATCCATCCAGGCGCGCTCGCCGGAAGCCCTGGAAGCCATTCCCGCGGGGGACATCCCGCCGGAAGTGGGCCCGCTGGTGGCCGCCATCAACGGCCTCTTCGCACGGCTTTCGGACGTCCTGGAACGGGAGCGGCGCTTCACCGGCGACGCCGCCCACGAACTGCGCACGCCCCTGGCCGGAATCAAGGCCCAGCTCCAGATCGCGCGGGCGGCTGAAGGCCCGATCCGGGAACGGGCCCTGGCCCAGGCCGAGACGGGCCTCGACCGCATGAGCCGGCTGGTCGACCAGATGCTGCTCCTCTCCCGCCTGGAGGACCAGCCGCCGTCCGGGTCGGAGCCGCCCGCATGCGATCCCGTCGCCGAAGCCCGGGCGGTGTTCCAGGAACTCCAGAATGCCGCCGGGCAGCGCAGCATCACCCTGACGCTGGCCGGCGAACCCGGCGGCGGCGCCGCTCTGCCGCCCTCCATGCTCCATACGGTCCTGCGCAACCTGGTGGAGAACGCCATCCACCACGCCGCCGAAGGCGGCCAGGTAACGGTGGAGGTGGAGCGGGTGACGGCTGGGACCGAGGTGCGTGTCATCGACGACGGGCCGGGCATCCCGCCGGAGGAGTTGAGCCAGGTCACCCGCCGCTTCTACCGGGCCGCCTCGGCGGACGGTCCCGGCACCGGCCTCGGCCTCGGCCTCGCCATCGTCGCCGCCATCGCCCAGCGCTACAACCTCGGCCTGAACCTGGAAAACCGCCGGGAAGCCGCCGGACTGGTTGCCCGCCTCCATATCCCCGGCGGCCGCTGAGCGCCGGCGGCTGGGTCCGGACGACAGAGGCTAGGGGGTGCCGCGCTCCTTCTCGGCCACCGGCAGGATGGTGGAGATCATCCCCACCGCCTGGGCGGCGCGCAGCACGGCATTGCTGTCGATGCGGCACTCCAGGCGGCTCCTCACGTCCATCATGTTGAATCCGGCGAGGCCATTGACCGCGGTGACGTAGGCCCCGTCGTTGGCCTTGCTGCACTCCAGGAAGGCGCTCGAGCAGGGGGAGCGGTAATCCCGGCGCTTGCTGGCGAAGCACAGCACGGTCCCGCCCTCGGCCACCTCGGGCATGGTCATCACCAGGACCGTGCCGTCCTTGCCGAGGCGCAGGACCTCCTGGTTGGGAGCCCTCTTTTCGACGCGCCCCGCCGCCCCCCGGGAGGCCAGCTCCCAGCGCCCGTTCCAGCGCTCGATGAGCCAGTCGCTGTCATAGGCTCCTTCAGCCCGTGCCGCCGGGACAAGGGCCGTCTGTGCACAGGCGAGCAGGAGGGGGGCGAGGGAGCGGATGCGGGCCGGCATGCTGGAACTCAGGGTTGTGGGTCTGGCCGGATTCTAGCCGCCGCCAACCGGCCCGTCGAATCCCTGGCGGGCGGCCAGGGGAAGAAACCCGGAGGGAACGCCGGGGTCGAATCCGTGGCGCCCCGGAGCGGTTCCGTGGCATTGTTTTTGCTGGCGCAGGACTGTGGCTGTCCCGTATGATTACGGACCTCCGGGATCAGGGCGGGGTCGAGTTATGGTCATCGATCGGCAGCCGGCAGAGCCGGCAAATACTGATCCCTCTTCCGACCGGAAGGGCTCGCGTCACGAAACTTGGTCAGTATGCTTAACCGTCGGAAAGTCTCCCGCTACCACCTGCTTCACCCCCTCACGGGCTTCATCGAGCACGGGGAAGTCAGGCATCGCGGCGAAGTGGTGGAGCTGTCCACGGCCGGCTTCCGCTTCCGCCTGCGCAACAGCTCCAAGGAAGCCTTCATCGCCCAGAAGAGCAGCCACGACTTCGGGGAGATCGTCTACAAGGACGAGATGATCGGCGGCTTCGGCGAGATCCGCTACGTCCGCGCCCAGGGCAGCGACGTGCTGATCGGCTTCAAGTGGGACGACATCCACGCCGACGACAACATCGAGCGCAGCTTCTCCATCATCGCCGAGCTCATCGCCCAGCACTCCGCCGGCTGCGTCAATGTCGCCGAAGGCATGGTCGAGCTGGCCGGCCATATTTCCTCCGTGCTGGCCGAGGATATCCAGCAATCCCTCGACCCCAAGTTTCCCCGCGTCTCCCTGCGGGAGTGCACCTCCATGGACACCAGCGGCCTCGCCATGCTGGTCGCCCTGGAAGACGCCAAGGTGCTGATCTACGAAGCCAGCGCCGAGATGCGCGCCCTGCTCCAGCGCTATCGGCAGCAGGGCCCGGGTTCCATCCTCCCCGCCGCCGGCTCGAACCCCGTCTCGGCCGGCTAGGCCGGCTCCGGCGATCATTCCCACGATTTCCCGCTGCCGGGAAACCACCCCGCGCCATTTCCCGAAATCCGGAAGGCGACCACCGCCCCGGCCCTGGCCCGGCTGCTGCCAACCCCGGGTTTCCAGGAGCAAGAACCGCCGATGCCGGATGGATCGGCAGGCTGGCGACCGCAGGCCCGCATATTGCTTTAGGCATAAAACTTTCGCATGAGGGGCACGGCAGAGTGACCGTTCCCCGGGAGGGGAGTCCCTAATATGCTGGCAAAATTCGAGCTGATGCACGTCCGGACCAAGCTGTTCCTGTCCGGCCTGATCACCTTTCTCCTGGTCCTGGGGGCGGTGGCCGCCTCCCTCTTCGGCTACGGGGCCATGGACCGGGCGGGGGCGGCGACCCTGCGCTACGCCAACAATGCCACCGCCCTGCAGATGCTCATCAAGGACATCAACCAGCTTGTCCTGACCGAAGGGGCCAAGGCGGTCCGCACCCGCATCGGCGAGACCCTCAAGACCGTGGACGGCCACTTCCAGCCGGCCGACGCCCAGGCCGGCACGGGCCTGTCGGCCGACAGCCTGGGCGCCTGGAGCGAAGCCCGCCGCGGCATCGAGGGCCTGCTCCAGGAGAAGACCATTTCCATCGAGGACGACGCCACCCTGGGCAAGGTGGTGCGGCTCATCGCCCTCCTCGACGGCCTGGCCGGGGAGATCAACACCCTGGCCGACCAGGCCCGGGCCGAGGGGGTGCGCACCGGCGAACGGGTGGGCGTCCTGGTGGGCCTGCTGTTCGCCGCCATCCTGGTCTTCATCGCCGCCATCTTCTACATCCTGCACCGCAGCCTGCAGCGGCAACTGGGCGCCGAGCCGCGCATCGTCGCCGACCTGGTGCGTCAGGTGGCCGCGGGCAACCTGAGCGCCCGGCCCGAGGTCGGCGGCCGCGGCTTCTGCCCCCGCAGCCTCCTGGGCAGCATGGCCGAGATGACCCGGCGCCTCACCTCCGTGGTGCACAGCATCGACGGGGCGAACCGGCAGATTTCCCAGTCCACCTTCCAGATCACCGCCATGGCGCGGGAAATGGAGGAGCAGACCCAGGCCCAGCAACAGCGTTCCGAGGAAGTCTCCCGGGCGACCGACGAGATGACCGAGATTTCCCAGGCCGTCCACGACCTGGTCCACGCCGCCCGGGAACGCACCGCCCGCACCGAGGCCCAGGCTTCCGAGGGCCTGCGGGCCGTCGGCGACAACCTGGCCAAGATGGAGGCCACCGTCGAGGACGTGCACCAGGCGGACAAGGAGCTGGACACCCTGGGCGAGTCGGCGGAACTGATCAACCGCATCATCGAAAGCATCGCCGCCATCGCCGCCCAGACCAACCTGCTGTCCCTCAACGCCGCCATCGAGGCGGCCCGGGCCGGGGAGCAGGGCCGGGGCTTCGCCGTGGTGGCCGACGAGGTGCGCAAGCTGGCCAGCAGCACCGGCGAGGCGACCAACGAGATCACCGCCATCGTCACCACCCTGACCGAGCAGATCCGGCGCACCCGGGAGACTATGAACGCCGTGGTGGGCAGCGCCACCGCCTCGAGCGAGAAGTCCCGCGCCACCCGCCAGGCCATCGAGCGGATGGTGGCCCTGGTGCGGGAGAACGACGATACCAACCTGCAGATCGCCGGTGCCAGCGAAACCCAGATGGAAAAGCTGGCGACCCTGAACGGCACCCTGCAGACCCTTTTCTCCACCCTCCTGGACAACCAGAAGAAAGTCGGCGTCACGCGGAACATCAGCGAGAACCTGTACCGGATGGTGGAGTCGGTAACCCGGAAAATGGATTACTTCCATTACGACGACACCACCCATCCCCAACCCCAACAGGGCGAGCGTCGTCGTTATCCCCGGGTTTCCTCCTGCCTCCTCCTGGAAATGAAGCATGAAAAAGGCGATTTCCAGCTTGTGGGTGCCGATTTCGGCATGGGAGGCATCCAGCTCAAGTCCGCCGCGCCCCTCGGCCTCAAGGAGGGCGACACGGTGGATCTGAGGGTCAGGACACCCGAGGGCACCCTGGAGCAGTACGAAGGCCAGATCCCCTCGGAATTCAAGGGACGCATCCTGTGGTCCCGGCAAGACGGAGACGGCTGCCTCTACGGCCTGCAGTTCGTCGACCTGACCGCGAAGTGCGAGAGCGCCCTCCGGGAGTGCTTCGCCTTCTTCCATACCGATCCCCTCTTCGCCCCGGCCTGACCGGGGCGAAGCCTTGGGGGTCCCCCGCCGGCCCGGCCGGGGACATTCTCTTCGAAACACTCAGCAGGAATACCGGATGACCACGAGAAGCACAAAAGCACTGTCGGCCCTGGGCGCCGCCCTGATGGTGGCGGCCGCACCGGCCATGGCGGCCGGCCCTGATGCGGATGCCCGCATCAGGGAACTGGAACGCAAGCTCGAACGCAGCATGCAGATGATCGAGTCCCTCCAGGGCGAGGTCCAGACCCTGAAGGCTGCCAAGGCCGGAGAGGCCCCGGCGGCAGCAGCAGCTGCGGCGACGGCGGTCAACGCCGAGCAGTCGGCCAAGATCGAGAACCTGGAAAGGCAGGTCGCCCAGCTGGGCAGCGGCCTCAGCGCCCGCGGCACCGACGACGGCGTCGGCCTGCACGGCTTCGCCGACGTCGGCCTCAGCCGCAGCGGCGAGAACAACCCGGTCTACGGCCGGGGCAACAAGGGCTTCAACCTGGGCTCCTTCGACCTCTACCTGACCCCGAAATTCGGCACCAATGTCCGCAGCCTGATCGAACTGGTATTCGAGGTGGACCGTACCGGCGCCGTGAACACCGACCTGGAGCGGCTGCAGGTCGGCTACGCCTTCAACGACGGCGTCACCGCCTGGCTCGGCCGCTTCCACACCCCCTACGGCTACTGGAACACCGCCTATCACCACGGCGCCCAGATCCAGACCTCCGTGCTGCGCCCGCGCTTCCTGGACTTCGAGGACAAGGGCGGCATCCTGCCGGCCCACACCACCGGCGCCTGGGCCACCGGCACCTTCCATCTGGGCGTCGGCAAGCTGGGCTACGACGCCTATCTCGGCAACGCCTCCCACATCGACGCCGGCGGCACCCTGGACATGAAGATGGCCGGCGACGCCAAGTACCGCACCATGGGCGGCGTGAATGCCTGGTATTCGCCCAAGGCCCTCTCCGCCCTGCGCCTCGGCGTCCACGGCCTGCGCGGCACGGTGGAGGCCGACGCCGGCAACGCCAGCCCCGGCCTCACCCGCCTCAACATGTACGGCGGCTACGGCGTCTTCCTGGACGACGACTGGGAAGCCCTGGCCGAGTACTACCGCTTCGACAACACCAACCTCACCGGCGGCACCGGCAGCCACCAGAGTTCCGCCTGGTACGCCCAGCTCGGCCGCAGCTTCGGCAGCTTCACCCCCTACGGCCGGATCGAGCGGACCAGCCTGGACCAGGCCGACAACTATTTTGCCCAGCAGGCCAACGGCCGCTCCTATAATCGCTCGGTCATCGGCCTGCGCTACGAGGTGGATCCCAAGAGCGCCCTCAAGGTCGAACTCAACCGCACCAAGAAGAAAGACCTCGGGGCCGGGGTGGCGGATGATGGCTACAACGAAGCCTACATCCAGTATTCCATCCGCTTCTGACCCGGAGACAGGTAGAACGACATGAGAGCACATCGCAAACCCGTTTCCCTGCTGGCCGCCGGCCTGCTGATCCTGGGCGTCGCCCCGGCGGCGCTGGCCGAGGTGGTGGTCATCGCCAACCCCGCCACCCAGGTGGCCGCCACGGACGTCGAGGAGATCTTCCTGGGCGAGAAGCAGTTCGCCGGCTCCACCAAGCTGGTGCCGGTGGACAACGGTCCCCAGCAGGAAGCCTTCCTGGGCAAGGTCCTCAAGCTGGACAGCAACAAGTACAACAGCAAGTGGGCCAAGAAGTCGTTCCGGGAAGGCCTCAACCCGCCGGCGGTCAAATCCGGCGACGCCGAGGTCATCGACTACGTGAAGCGCACCCCGGGGGCCATCGGCTACGTGGCCAGCGCCCCGACCGGGGTGACGGTGGTCCAGAAGTACTGACCGCCCATGGGTCCGGGCGGAACACCCTCCTCCCGGGCCGGTCGACCAGCGATGTTCGACCACGACACCGGGCTGGTGGCCCGCGCTCTGGCCCTCCTGTGGACCTACCGCCCCTTGGCGGCGGTCCACAGGCTCCTGCCCCTCCTGGGCTACCCCCGGGCCGGGGGCGGCGACTTCAGCGCCGAGGACGTGGAACGCTGCCTGCAGGTGCTGGTGGAGGACAAATCGGCCATCCGCCTGCCCAAGCAGGAAGGCCTCTACCGCCTGCGGGACGATTTCCGCAGCCGCCTCTACGGCGAACTGGTGGCCGACACCGATGCCGCCGTCCTGCGCCACGCCCTCTACGAGCTGGAATCCTTCCGCCCGGCCAGCGCCGCCTACTTCTGGCCGGTCTATGACCGCGGCGCCACTGTCGCCATCTTCCGGCTCGCCCTCTTCACCGGCACCCCTGCCGCCGAACTCCACCGCCTGGCGGAGTCCATCGGCCAGGCCATGCACCGGGAGGAGGTCATCGGCGAAGCCGCCCTGGCCGCCTTCGACGGCGCCCTCTTCCAGCGCATCGATCCGGAATGGCGCCACGACCTCATTCTCGCCGCCCTCTCCCACCTCTGCCGCGGCTGGAATGCCCACCACCTGCCCATCGCCGACTGGGCCCTGGCCCAGGTAGCCGAGGAAGGCGGCGAGCTGGCCGAGGACATCCGCCTGGTCCTGGCCGAATGGCTGGTCCACGGCGGCGACGCCGACGGCGCCGAGGCCGTCCTCAAGACCCTGGACAACGGCTGCGCCGACGCCCTCCGGGCCTGCCTCCGGGTCCAGGCCGGGGACTATGCCGGCGCCCAGGCCGCCTTCGAGGCCGCCAGCAAGCGCCGCCAGTCCGAAGTCCCGGCCCGCAAGCGCGTCTTCCCGGCCAGCGTCGTCTGGTGCTACCCCCTCGCCCTCCTGGCCCAGAACACCCCGGCCCACCTGGAATTGGCCCGCCGCTTCTGCCAGGGGGAGGCCGGCACCCAGGCCCCCAACCCCTATGAGCCCTGGGGCCGCTGGGTCCATGCCATCGAGGTCCGCCTGGGGGAGGCCCACCTCGACCCCGGCGTCTTCATCCCGGTGCCCCGGCCCAACCGCCCCGTCGGCTACGAGGACTTCCACCGCCTCCTCCTGGCCGCCTGGGTGGGGGCCGACACCCTGGGCGCCGGCCCCGACGGCGACCCGGCCCTGGGCCGGCGCCTCGCCGAGGCCGGCCAGACCCTCAGCGAGCGCCTGGAGGCTTGCCGGCTGCACTGGCTGGCGGCCCAGGCCCGGGCGGCCTGCAGTCTTCTTGAAGGCAAGGCGGCCGACATACCCTTCTTCGTCGCCGGCCGCGGCGAAGCCTGGCGCCAGGTGCTGACCGCCCTCCAGTCCCTGGGCAGCGAGCAGATGGACAGCGATAATCCCCTGGAGGCGAGCCGCCTGCTGTGGTCCGTCGCCATCGCCCCCGACGGCGGCCTCCAGGATATCCAGCTGTTCGAGCAGAAGCAGGGCCCCCGGGGCTGGAGCGCCCCCCGTCCCCTGGGCTTCCACAAGCTGGTCGGCAGCGTGCGCCTGCCGCCCTGGGACGCCAAGGTGGCCCACGCCGTGCGCCGGGAAAGGGGCCAGTCCCGGCGCTACGGCCTCGACCGGGCGGCCGCCCTGGAATCCCTCATCGGCCATCCGAATGTGGTGCTGGCTGCCGACCCCGGGCAGACCATCGAGCTGGTGGAGGGCAAGCCGGAGATCGAGGTGGTCAAGGAGGGCGGCAACTTCGTCCTGCGGGCCACCCCGCCCCTGCGCCCCGGCCCCGACCTTCTGGGGGAGCGCCCCACCAGCGAGGAGCCGCGGGAGCGGGAAGAGCTCCGCGCCATCACCCTCATCCAGGACTCGCCCCAGCGGGTGCGGGTCGTCCGGCTCACCGCCGCCCAGCAGCGGGCGGCCCGGCTCCTGGGGGAGTCCTTCGTGGTACCGGTCTCGGCCCGGGAGGAGTTGCAGAAGACCCTGCGGGTCCTGGCCGAGCATTTCCAGATCCAGGCCGACCTCATCCGGGCGGCCCGGGAGCTTTCCCCGGAATCCCGGCTGCGGGCCGAACTGGCCCCGGCCGGGCAAGACCTGCTCCTGCGCCTGGTGGTCGCTCCCCTGGGCCCGGAGGGTCCGCGCTTCGCCCCGGGCCAGGGCCATCCCCGCCTCATGACCACCATCGCCGGGGAGAGCCTGGGCACCGAGCGCAACCTGACGGCCGAGCAGGAGCACCTGGATGCCGTCGTCGAGGCCCTCGCCTTCCTCGGCCCGCCGGAGGAGCGGCCGGCCGGCCACGAATGGCTGGTCGCCGACCCCGAGCTGGCCCTCGACATGCTGGAGAAGCTGCCGGCCCTGCCCGCCATCGAAGCCATGGACTGGCCCAAGGGCCAGCGGGTGCGGGTCATCCCCCTCGACCCCGCCCAGCTCGAGATCAACGTCTCCGGCCGGGGCAACTGGTTCCGCCTCGAGGGCGAGGCAAAGCTGGAGGAGGGACTGGTGCTGCGCCTCGAGACCCTGCTCGCCGCCGCCCGGGGCAAGAGCCGCTTCGTGCCCATCGGCGAAGGCATCTACGCCGCCCTCACCCGCCGCCTCAAGGACCGCCTGGCCGGGCTGGAAGCGGTGGCGGAAACCGACGCCCGGGGCATCCGCCTGCCCCGCCTGGCCAGCGCCTGGGTGGACGAGGCCCTGGAGGGCACCAGCACCCGCAGCGATCAGGAATTCCGCGGCGCCGTCGAGCGCCTGCGCCAGGCCCAGGGGCAGGCCGTCGCCCTGCCCCGCAATCTCCAGGCCGAGCTCCGTTCCTACCAGGAGGAAGGCTACGTCTGGGCCGTGCGCCTGGCGGCGGCCGGCTTCGGCGCCTGCCTGGCCGACGACATGGGCCTCGGCAAGACCCTCCAGGCCCTGGCCGTGCTGCTGGCCCGGGCGGCGGGCGGCCCGGCCCTGGTCGTCGCCCCCACCTCGGTGTGCGGCAACTGGCGCAGCGAGGCCGAGCGCTTCGCCCCGTCCCTCAAGGTCGAGGTGTACGGCGAGGCGGACCGGGAACAGGCCCTCGCCGGCCTCGGTGCCGGCGACGTGGTCATCGTCTCCTACACCCTCTTCCAGCAGGGCCAGGAGAGATTCGCCGGGCAGCGCTGGCACACTGCCGTGGCGGACGAGGCCCAGGCCTTCAAGAATGCCGGCACCAAGCGCTCCCGGGCGGTGTTCGAGCTGGCGGCGGATTTCCGCCTGGCGCTCTCCGGCACCCCGGTGGAAAACCGGCTGGCCGAGCTGTGGTCCATCATGCGCTTCCTCAACCCCGGGCTCCTGGGCTCCCTCAAGCGCTTCAACGAGCGCTTCGTCACCCCCATCGAGAAGAACCGGGACCGCAACGCCCAGAAGCTGCTGCGCCGCCTGATCGGCCCCTTCATCCTGCGCCGCACCAAGGCCCAGGTGCTGCCCGAACTGCCGCCCCGCACCGAATTGCTGCTGACGGTGGAGGCGGACGCCGACGAGGCCGCCCATTACGAAGCCCTGCGCCGGGAAGCCGCCGACGCGGCCGACCAGGTCCTGGCGGAGGCGCCGGCGGGCCAGGCCAAGCTCAATGTGCTGGCCCTCCTCACCCGGCTGCGGCGGGCGGCCTGCGACCCGCGCTTGACCACGCCGGGTTTCCCGGCAGCGGGGGCCAAGGTCCAGACCTTCGCCGACCTGGCCGGGGAACTGGCCGCCAACGGCCACAAGACCCTGGTCTTCAGCCAGTTCGTCGATTTTCTCACCCTGCTGCGCCGGCCCCTGGACCAGGCCGGCATCCCCTACCAGTACCTGGACGGCTCCACCCCGGCGGAGGAGCGCAACCGGCGGGTGGCCGCCTTCCAGGGGGGCGACGGGGTGATGTTCCTGATCAGCCTGAAGGCCGGGGGCTTCGGCCTCAACCTGACGGCGGCGGACTACGTGGTCATCACCGACCCCTGGTGGAACCCGGCCGCCGAGGACCAGGCCATGGGCCGCGCCCACCGCATGGGCCAGCTACGGCCGGTGACCGTCTATCGCATGGTGAGCCGGGGCACGGTGGAGGAGCGCATCGTCGCCCTGCACCGGGATAAGCGCGCCCTGGCCGAGAGCGTCCTGGCCGAGGGCGAGGCGGCGGCCCTGCCCTCGGTGGAGGACATGGTGGCCCTGATCAGGGGGTCGTGAGGCGCACCACTTCCGGGTCGTCGAAGTGGTCGATGAGGATGCGGCGCACCCGGTCTTGCCAGACCTGGCCGAAGAGGCGGGCGGCCTCCGGGTCGGCCTGACCCGCCAGCAGCCCCTGGAGCAGGGCCGGCATGCGGGGGTCGGCGGGGATGGCGGAAAGATCAACGGCGGCGCTGACCGAGCGGCCGTTGTCGAGGCGGGTGAAGCGCACCTCCCCGGCCACGTCGCCGGCCCCGAACTGGAGCAGGTCGCGGCGGGAATAGCGGCCGGCCAGGCCCTTGAAGCCCCCCGGGCCGGTGGCGCCGGTGAGGAGCGTGACGATGCTGCCGATGACGCCGGTGACGCCGTTGCCCTGGGCGTCGCGGAAATCCACCCGCAGGCCGCCCCGCTCGGGGATGTCGTCGCCGTAGAGGGCCTTGAGGGCCCGGCAGGTCATGAGATAGGCGCCGGCCACGGTGGGGCAGGAGTGGCCGGCCAGCTTCACCGCGTCGGAAAAGCCGTACTCGATGCGGCCGTCGTCGGTGGCGCCGAGGAACTGGGCCAGGGGGTCCCGCAGGACGATGGTGGGAACGCGGGCGAAGAAATCGGGAAATGCCATGGAAACCTCCTTCGCCGGGCAGTATGGGCAGGGGCCCCGGCCCCCGCCTTGATGCGGGTCAGGTTCTCTGGATGAGCTCGATCTTGTAGCCGTCCGGGTC
>DATFAA010000053.1:0-10024 GCA_035255045.1 Rhodocyclaceae bacterium
CAGCCCCCCGGTCCGCCGGCGCCTTCCGACCACCGCTCTCCCCGGACCGCCGGGCAGCATCGCCGGCGGCCAGGGCGCGAGGGGGGCACAAGAACAAGGAAACGACGCAATGCAACGATCGATCGTGCTGTCGGGCCTGCGCCCGACTGTTCTGCCCGTGCTGATGCCGGGCCTGGTGACTGCCGTGGTCGTCGCCTTCGCGGCGACCTTCGTTTCAGAGCACTACGGCGGCCCCCAATTCCTCTACGCCCTGCTCTTCGGCATGGCCTTCAATTTCCTGGCCGACGAACCCCGCAGCAAGCCCGGCATCGACTTCGCCGGCCGGCAGGTGCTGCGCTTCGGCGTCGCCCTCCTCGGAGTGCGCATCACCCTGGTCCAGATCGCCGCCCTTGGGGTGACCCCGGTGGTCCTGGTGCTGATCGGGGTGGCGAGCACCATCCTGTTCGGCACCTGGCTGAGCCGACTCCTGCGGCGGCCCGTCACCGAGGGCGTGCTGAGCGGCGGCGCCGTCGCCATCTGCGGCGCATCGGCGGCCCTCGCCATCTCGGCGGTGCTGCCCCGCAACGAGCACAGCCAGCGCTTCACCCTGCTGACCGTGGTGGGGGTGACCGCCCTCTCCACCCTGGCCATGATCGTCTACCCGGCCCTGGTCGAGCTGCTTCATTTCAATCCCCACCTGGCCGGCATCTTCCTCGGCGGCACCATCCACGACGTTGCCCAGGTGGTGGGCGCCGGCTACATGATCTCGCCCGAGGCCGGCGACACCGCCACCTTCGTCAAGCTCTTGCGGGTCGCCCTGCTGGTGCCGGTGGTGCTTATCCTGTCGCTCCTTTTCCGGGGGCGGCACGACAGCGCCAAGGCTCCCATGTTCCCGACCTTCCTCGTCGGCTTCGTGGTCCTGCTGATCCTGAACAGCGTCGGGCTCGTCCCCAAGCACGCGGGTGATATGCTTTCGGCCCTGTCGCGCTGGTGCCTGGTGGCCGCCATTTCGGCCATCGGGGTCAAGACCTCCTTCCGGGACCTGCGCGAACTCGGCTGGCAGCCGGTACTGATGATGGTCACCGAGACCCTGTTCCTGGCCCTCCTCATCGGCGCCGGGCTGCTGATGTTGTAGACGGCACGCCACGCCGAAGGTCGGCGTGGCGGTTTCCACTGCGGAGGGGCGATGGCGGTTTCCGAAAGCGAGCGGACGAGTTGGCTGGCCTGGCTGTGCGCCAGCCGGGTGGCCCTGTCCCTCATCTTCACGGCCTACTCGGGCATCCTGCCTCTGGTACGCAGCGAGTGGGGCATGTCGGCGACCCAGGCGGCGACCATCCAGAGCGCCTGGCACCTGGGCTTCCTGATCTCCCTGTTCGCGGTGGGCATGCTGGCGGACCGCTTCGGCGCCCGCCGCACCTATCTGACGGCGAGCGTCTTCGCCTCCCTGGCCGCCCTCGCCTTCGCCACCCTGAGCCACGACTATTGGTCGGCCCTGCTCCTCTACGGGCTGGCGGGGCTGTGCTCCGGCGGCTCCTACACCCCCGGCCTCGCCATCATCTACCAGCACGCCAGCGCGGCGCGGCGCGGGCGGGCCATGGGCTGGTTCATCGCCTCCAGTTCCCTCGGCTACGCCGCTTCCCTGGGCATCGCCGCCCTCGTCACCCAGTACGGCTCGTGGCGCCTGGGGCTTCTCATCTCCGCTGCCGCCGCTGTGCTCGGGGCCCTCTTCGGCCGCCTGGCCCTCGCCGGGCTCGCCGACCACCGCCCGACGCCGCCGGCCGGCGCCCAGATGCTGCACGGCCTGATCGAAACCCTGCGAGACAAGCGGGCCATGGCCTGCAACTGGGCCTACGCCTTCCATTGCTGGGAGCTCCTCGGCCTGTGGGCCTGGCTGCCCAGCTTCCTGGGCGCGGCTGCGGCCGGCAGCCTGGGCCACGGCAGCAGCTTGGGCATTGCCATCGCCGGCCTGGCCCACCTGATCGCCGTCATCGGCAGCATCGTCGGGGGCGGCGCCTCGGACCGCTTCGGCCGCGCCCGGGTCATGCTGGCCATGGCTCTCTTCAGCTTGGCCGGTTCGTTCTCCATCGGCTGGCTGTCCGGCGCTTCCTTCTGGCTGCTGGCCGGGGTCGCCGCCCTCTACAACCTGGCCGCCATCGCCGATTCGTCGGTCTACTCAACCGCCCTGGCCGAAAGCGTGCCGGCATCCCGTTTGGGCGCCGCCTACTCGGTCCGCTCGGTCCTGGGCTTCGGGGCCGGCGCCGTGAGCCCGGTGGTGTTCGGCGGCGTCCTCGACCTGGCGCGCACCGGCTTTGGCGCCAGTTCGACGGTCGCCTGGGGCTTGGCTTGGAGTTCCCTCGGGATCGGCGCCCTGCTCACCCCGCTCATGATCCTGCGCTTCGAACGGCTGCGCCGGCAGGCGGCGGTCCGGCATAATGTTGATAGAGTCATTTCCGGCCCAGAACGATGCCCTCGATCCGCACCCTGAAAATCTTCCTCGCCGTCGCCAAGCACGGCACGTTCGCCGCCGCCGGCAAGCGGATCGGCTTGACGGCCGCCGCCGTCGGCCTGCAGATCCGCGCTCTCGAAGAGGACTTGAACCAGGTGTTGTTCGACCGCAGCGCCCGGGCCGTGGTCCTCAATACGGCCGGCCGCAAGCTGGTGCCCCAGGTCGAGGAGCTGGTCCAGCGCTACGAGGTGCTGTCGGCGGGCGACGGCGACGAGCTGGCCGGCACTGTGGTCATGGGAGCCCTGGTGTCGGCCCTCATGGGCGCCTTCGCCGACGCCCTGTGGACGGTGAAGCGGGAGCATCCGCGCCTCGACGTCCGCCTCCTGGCCGGTCTTTCGTCCGATTTCACCAACATGGTCGAGCGCGGCGAACTGGACGCCGCGGTCATCACCCGGCCGCCGGGCCCCCTGCCCTCCAATCTGGTGTGGACGGCGCTCTACACCGAGCCCATGGTCCTGATCGTGCCCCGGCGGCCCCATTTCGACCTCTCCGACGATCCCCTGGAAATGCTCCGGGACGCGCCCTTCCTGCGCTTCGACCGCCACACCTGGACCGGCTTCCTGGTGAACGCGGCCCTCGACCAATGCGGCGTCGAGGTGCGGGACGAGATGGAGCTCAATTCGGTGGAGGCCATCATCGAGATCGTGCGCCAGGGCTTCGGGGTCTCCATCGTTCCCCAGCTCGCCAACGTCCGCTGGGATCGGGACGATGCCCTGCGGGTCATCCCCCTGCCGGGCAGCGACGTGCAGCGGGATGTCGGACTGCTCGAACGCAGCAGCCACAGCCGCACCCGGTTCACGGGCGCCATCAAGGAATGCTTCTGCCAATAGCCGTCAGGCCCGCCAGGAGCGGGATTTGGCGGAGTGCCGGGGTGCCTTATAACGGAGCGCTATAAATACCGGTGAATTAATTCTTTTTGTGTCTGCTATTGCTTCACTACACTGTGATCGCTTCGGACTTTGACACCGCTTCCTCTTCCCGCCTTGTTCTGATCCAGGAAACAGCACTGTGAGCAACTTCATTTCGGAAACCGTCCTGTCCGTCCACCACTGGAACGACAGCCTGTTCACCTTCCGCACCTCCCGGGACCCCGGCCTGCGCTTCAACAACGGCCAGTTCGTGATGATCGGGCTGGAAGTGAACGGCAAGCCCCTGATGCGGGCCTACAGCATTGCCAGCGCCAACTACGAAGAGCACCTGGAGTTCTTCAGCATCAAGGTTCAGGATGGCCCGCTGACCTCCCGGCTGCAGCATCTGCAGCCCGGCGACAAGCTGCTGGTCAGCAAGAAGCCGACGGGCACCCTGGTGCTGCGCGACCTCCATCCCGGCAAGCGCCTGTTCCTGTTCGCCACGGGCACCGGCCTCGCCCCCTTCATGAGCCTCATCCACGACCCGGAAACCTACGAGCGCTTCGAAAAGGTCATCCTGATCCACGGCGTGCGCTGGACCAGCGAACTGGCCTACCACGACTACATCGAGCAGGACTTGAGGGAGCACGAGTACCTGGGCGACGTGATCCGGGACCAGCTCATCTACTACCCGACGGTCACCCGGGAGCCTTTCCGCAACGAGGGACGGCAGACCGACCTCGTGCGCTCCGGCAAGCTCTTCGAGGACATCGGCCAGCCGCCCCTCGATCCGGCGACGGACCGGGCGATGATCTGCGGCAGCCCGGCGATGCTGAAGGAGATTTCTGCCATGCTCGACGGCTACGGCATGCGGATTTCCCCGCACACCGGCGAGATGGGCGATTACGTCATCGAGCGCGCCTTCGTGGAGCAGTGAGGGCTGCCTTCCGGCCGGCAAGAGGCGGACGGAGGCGGCAACCCGCCCTATTCCCGCTGCTCCTGGCCGCGGGGCGAAGCGAACCGATCCAGCACATGGCTGATCATTCCCTTCGCCAGTTCCTCCTCGCCAAAGAACACCGCACCGATCCTGTCCTTGCGAAGGAGCTTGGACTCGGTTTCGCTGTGAGTCCGCAGCACCACTTCGATATCCGGATTCAGGGTCCGGGCGGTTTCGGCCATCTGGCGCAGGTTGATGGGATCGGGGGTGGCGATGACCAGCATGGCCGCCTGGGCGATGTGGGCCTGGATCAAGGCCGCCGGGTCGGCCCCATTGCCGGACACGGCAGGCTTGCCCTGATTGCGCAGCGCCTCGACCTGTTCCCGGTTCTGCTCCACGACGACGTAGGGGATTTGCCGCCCGTCGAGGGCGCCGGCGATACGTCGCCCCACCCGCCCGTAGCCCACTAGCACCACCTGTCCTTCGAGATACCTGCGCTCGGTGCCCATCGGCAGGTCGGCGAACGGATCCTGGCGGCTCTCCAGGCTGCGCGCCAACCCGGACCGCCCCAGAGCCCAGCGCCGGAGCAGCGCGGCGGAGGCGAAGACCAAGGGGTTGAGGGCGATGGAAATCAGGGCGCCGGCCAGAACCAGGCTCACTCCCTCCTTGGGCAGGATGCCGAGGGACATGCCCAGCCCGGCAAGGATGAACGAGAACTCGCCGATCTGGGCCAGGCTGGCCGCCACCGTCAGCGCCGTGGTGAGCGGATAGCGGAACGCCAGCACCAGGGCCATTGCCGCGATGGACTTGCCGACGATGATGATGAACACCACCCCCAGCACATGGAGCGGCTGATCCATCAGGACCGCCGGATCGAAGAGCATCCCGACGGCAACGAAGAACAGCACCGAGAAGGCGTCGCGCAGCGGCAGGGACTCCTGGGCGGCACGATGGCTGAATTCGGATTCCCGCATCACCATGCCCGCGAAGAAGGCTCCCAGGGCGAAGGAAACGCTGAAAAGCTGCGCCGCCCCGTAGGCGATGCCGATGGCGGCGGCGACGACGGCCAGGGTGAACAGCTCCCGCGAGCCGGTGCGGGCGATCTGCCACAACAGCCATGGCAAGGCACGGCGCCCCGCGACCAGCATCAGGGCGATGAAGGCCCCGACCTCGAGCAGGGTCCGTATGATGGTGCGCCCCAGGTGGCCGTCTCCATCGGCCGCGCTGCCGGCACCTCCGAGCATGCCCGCCAAGGGCGGCAGTAGTACCAGGATCAGCACGGTGGCGAGGTCCTCGACCACGAGCCAGCCCACCGCGATGCGGCCGTTCATGGTGTCCAGGACTCCCCGTGCCTCCAGGGCCTTCAGGAGCACGACCGTGCTGGCGCATGACAGGGAGAGTCCGAAGACGAGCGCCGCCCCGGGCGCCCACCCCCACCACCAGGCCATTGCGGCGCCCAGCACGGTCGCCAGCCCCATCTGCGCCACGGCCCCGGGCAGGGCAATGCGCCTGACGGCGAGGAGATCGCTCAGGGAGAAATGCAGGCCCACGCCGAACATCAGCAGCATGACCCCGATCTCGGACAATTGGGAGGCGGTTACCACATCGGCGACGAATCCAGGCGTCGCCGGGCCGATGGCAATGCCTGCCACCAGATAGCCGACCAGCGCGGGAACCTTGAGGCGCTCGGCAATGAAACCGAGGATCAGGGCGGAGCTGAAGGCGGCCGCCAGGGTCGTGATCAGGGATACGTTATGTTCCATTTTCGTTTGGCGTATCTAGCCGCCGTTGGCTGACGAGGGCCCTGTTGCGAAAACAAAAAGGCCGCCCTCGAGGGCGGCCTCTCATGCGGCAGCGGTCAGATGCCAGCCGGCGCCGCCTGGATGGGAAGCAGGGACCGGGCGGAAACAATGAAGCGCTTTCTCGCGCCCCCTCCGAGTTGCCGTTCAACCTCCCACATGGCTAGTCCATTGACGACGGCTACCTGCTGGATTGCTGTCACGACTTCGCCGATCTTTACACAGAGGTAGTCGGCACCGCGTTGGATAGAGCTCTTTACTTTCATCGACTGAAGTCTCCGATGGGTGAGGAACAGAAGCATCCTAGCGGAATCTGATGCCGGAGAAGCCGGATAAAAACTACATGATTCTTCGAATTAACCGGGAACGTCGCGGAAATCGTTGCCGGGCGTGGGGCTGCGCAGGCTTGTAGCAGAGGCCGTCCTGATCTCCAGAGCCGGACAGGCATTGAACTTGTCAAAGATGTAATCGGCCAGCCACCCTGTGGACGGTATCGACGGTCTACGCTGGTATCGGCTGGCCCCCGGGGCACGCAAGATCCACCTTCATGAACCTCTCTGGAGAACTCCCATGAAACTCCTGTCCATCCTCGCAGCCGGCCTGCTTGCTGCGCTTACCTTCAGTGCCCAGGCTGCCGACAGCAATGAAGCCGCCGAAGCCAAGGCGCCCGCCACCGAAACCCAGGTCCAGACGCCCCCGGCCAAGAAGGCCAGGCGGCATTCCCATGTCGAGGAAAAGACCGGCATGGCCCAGTCGGACGCGGCTCCCGGGTCGAGCCCGGACAAGGACAAGGCGGACAAGGACAAGACGAAGCACTTTCACCCGCGGGACGGCAAGTAGCGGCGCCAGTCCCGAAGAGATGACCCTGCCGGGCGCAGCGCGTCCGGCAGGGATCGGGGCGCCCGCGGAAGCCCCGCTGCGGGTGGTGCTTGCAGCGCCGGCTCAGCCAACCATGCCGAGGCTGCGCGGCAGCCACAGCGACAGGGTCGGCCAGTAGGTCACCAGCATCAGGAAGCCGAGCATGGTGAGGAGCCATGGCCAGACTGCGACCGTGAGCTCGGTGATGCCCATCTTGGCGATGCCCGAGGCGACGTAGAGATTGAGGCCGACGGGCGGGTGGCACATGCCGATTTCCATATTCACCACCATCAGGATGCCGAAGTGGACCGGATGGATGCCGAGCTTGATGGCGATAGGGAACAGGATGGGCGCCAGGATGAGGACGATGGACGACGGCTCCATGAAGTTGCCGGCCACCAGGAGCAGGATGTTGGCGAGGAACAGGAAGGTGACGATGCCCAGCCCCTTGTCCAGCATCCAGTCGGCCATCATCTGCGGCACCTGCTCGGAGGTCATCAGGAAGCTGAACAGCACCGCGTTGGTGATGATGTAGAGCAGCATCGCCGACATGTTGGCGGAGGTCAGCAGCACCCGCGGCACGTCCCTCATCCCCATGTCCTTGTACACGAAGACCGCGACGATGAAGGCGTAGACGGCGCTCATTGCGGCCGCCTCGGTGGGGGTGAAGATGCCGGTGTAGATGCCGCCCATGACGATGACCACCAGCAGCAGGCCCCAGACGCTGTTCCTGAAGGCGTCCCAGCGCTCCCGCAAAGTCGCCTTCGCCATGCGCGGGTAGTTGTTCCTGAAGGCGCGGTACCAGGTGGTGGCCCCGAGGAGCACGGCGAGCAGCAGGCCCGGGATGACCCCGGCCATGAACAGCGCGCCCACCGAGGTGTTGGTGGACACTGAGTACATGACCATGACGATGGAGGGCGGGATCAGGATGCCCAGGGCGCCGGAGGTGGAGATGACGCCGGCGCCGAAGCGGTTGGGAAAGCCGGCCCTGACCATGGCGGGCATCAGGATGGAGCCGATGGCCACCACCGTCGCCGGCGATGACCCCGACACCGCCGCGAACAGGGCGCAGGCCACGACGCCGCCGAGGCCGAGGCCACCGTACCAGTGGCCGACCATGGAGGTGGCGAAGCGGATCATGCGCTTCGCCACCCCGCCGTGGGTCAGGAAGTTGCCGGCCAGGATGAAGAACGGGATGGCCATGATCTCGAACTTCTCGATGCCGGTGAAGAGCTTCAGCGCCACCGATTCGATCGGCACCTGGGTCATGGTGAACAGGAAGGTGAGCACCGTGAGGCCGAGGGAGATGGAGATCGGCATGCCGGTCAGCATCAGCGTCAGCAGCAGGGCGAAGAGGATGGCGGTGTTCATTTGGCGGCTCCTGCTTTCCGGATTTCCCCGAGGTGCGGGCCCTTGAGGTCGTGGGGGTGGAGTTCGTCGTCGAGGCGGTAGATCTTGTCTTCCTGGCCGGGCTTGGGCGGCTCGGTGTCCTCGAGGCCGTCGATGTGGCCGTGGTCGTGGTGGGGCAGCTCGCCGGTGCGCACGAAGCTCGCCGTCACCTCCAGGAAGCGGAAGCACATCAGGTACGAGCCCAGGGGCACCGCCAGGTAGATGACCCAGGTCGGCCATTCCAGGTCCGGCGTGATCGGCCCTTCCGGCAGGCTGCCGACATCGAGCCCGAGGGCGTTGTAGATGGCGTAGTGAGCACCGTTCTCCCAGACGAAACTGGCGCCCAGGGTGCCGACCGTGCCGGTGAACAGCGCCCCGGCCAGGAGGCCGAAGACGATGAACTTGGCCCGGTGCCGGTCATCCAGGCGGTTGATGAGCACATCGACGCCGACGTGGATGCCGGTCCGGACGCCATAAGCGGCGCCGAACTTGGCCATCCAGACGAACATGTAGATGCACAGCTCTTGCACCCAGCCGAGGTTGAGCGCCAGCAGCCAATCCTGGGCGCTGACGGGCAGCCACGTCAGTCCGGCCGTGTAGCGATGGACCACGGCGACGAAGATGATCAGGGTCGCCGCGCCCATGAGGAACGTAATGAGCCATTCCTCGAGGTGATTGAGGATCTTCACGATTTTTGCTCTCGCGTGATGAATTGCCGGCAGGAGCCCGCGCCATGGGATGGCGCGGGCCGGGAAGGCCTCAGCGGGCCGCGAGTTGCGGGTCGAACCCGGTCTCTTTGTAGATGGCCTGGATGATGTCGCGGCCGATGCGCGGCGCCATTTCCGTATGCACCCGGACCATGGCCTTCTTGAGGGCGAGCTTCTCTTCCGGGGTCGGCGTGTAGATCTGGGTGCGGCCAGACTTCCTCACCGCTTCCAGGGATTGGTCGTTGTCGTCCCTGGCGATCTTGTTGGCGTAGGCGGTGGTCTCCCGGACCGCCTCCTCGAGCTGGCCGCGCACCTCGGCCGGCAGGTCATCCCAGAACTTCTTGTTGAAGATGACGGCATAGCCGAGGTAGCCGTGGTCGGTCACGGTGATGTGCTTCTGGACCTCGTGCATCTTCTGGGTGTAGAGGTTGGTGTGGGGGTTTTCCGTGCCGTCCACGACCCCGGTCTGCAGCGCCTGGTAGACCTCCGAGAAGGCCATCACCTGGGGGATCGCCCCGATGGCCCGCAGCTCCGATTCGAGCACCTTGGAAGACTGGATGCGCATCTTCAGCCCTCGGAAATCGGCGACGCTGTGCAGCGGGCGGTTGGCCGAAAAGGACTTGAAGCCATTGTCCCAGTAGGCGACGCCCTTGATCCCCCGGGGTTCGAGCTTGGTCAGGAGGCCCTTCCCGACCGGGCCGTCGGTGACCTTGTGCAGTTCGTCGTAGCCGTCGAACAGGTAGGGCAGGTCGAAGACCTCGAATTCCTTGATGCCGAGGGGACCGAACTTCGCCAGGGACGGCGCCAGCATCTGCACGGCGCCGATCTGCAGCGCCTCGATTTCCTCCTTGTCCTTGTAGAGCGTGCTGTTGGGGTAGACCTCGACCTTCACCCGCCCCTTGGTCAGTTCCTCGGCCCGCTTCTTGAAGAAGTCGGCGGATTTCCCCTTTGGGGCGTCGCTGGCGGCGACGTGGCTGAATTTAATGATGACGGGCTGCTGT
>DATFAA010000054.1:0-187809 GCA_035255045.1 Rhodocyclaceae bacterium
GGCAGGATCATGAAGGGCAGGTGCACATAGACCATGCCGGCGATGACCGCGGTCGAGCTGTGGAGCAGGTTCAAGGGGCCGAGGATGATGATCCAGGCGTAGACCCGGATGAGGAGGTTGCTGGCGAAGGGCAGGATGACCAGGAGGACGAGGACATTGCGCCGGCCCTTGGGACTCCTGGCGATGAGGAGCGCCAGGGGATAGGCCAGCAGCAGGCAGAGGAAGGTGGTGAGCCCGGCCACGGCGAAGGACTTGGCCAGGATCCAGGCGTAGATGAGGTCGTCCGTCACGAAGCGGTAGGCATCGAGACCGAGGGGGCTTTCCGCGAGGGGGGCGAGGCCGCCGAATTCCCCCGGCTGGCGGAAGCTGGCGGCGGCCATGATGACGGCCGGGACCAGGAAGAAGACCACCAGGAACAGGGTGGGCGGCAGGGTCACCAGCCACCGGGTGAGGCGCTCCGGCCCCCTAGCTGGCGAGGTAGGAGCCCGCATCGTGCCTCCAGGCCACATTCACCCGGTCGCCGATTTCGTGGAAGCGGGCCCGCCCCGGCGCCCCGTTGGTGGCCAGGGCCTCCAGGACCACGTCGTTGTCGAGGGCGACCTTGTAGACGGTGACGTCGCCCAGGTACAGGTACTCCCGGATGGTGCCGACGAAATGGTTCTTCAGTTCCGGCTTCTCGCTGGGGTGGGAGAGCCGGATGTGCTCGGGCCGCAGGGCCAGGGTGCCCTTGGCCCCTGCCGCCACCTCGGGCTGGGGCGGCGCCGAGATTTCCCCGAGGCCGGCGGCGGCCAGGTGCAGGCCCTGGTGGGTGGACTGGCGGACTTCCACCTCGATGAGGTTGATGGTGCCGATGAAGTCGGCGACGAAGCGGTTCCTGGGGGAGGAGTACAGCACTTCGGGCATGTCCAGCTGTTCCACCCGGCCGTCCTTCATGACGGCGATGCGGTGGGACAGGGCCAGCGCCTCTTGCTGGGCGTGGGTGACGAAGACGAAGGTGACCCCCACTTCCCGCTGCAGGGCGATGAGCTCCCCTTGCATGCGCTCCCGCAGCTTGGCGTCCAGGGCGCCCAGGGGCTCGTCGAGGAGGAGGAGGCGGGGCCGGTTCACCAGGCCCCGGGCCAGGGCCACCCGCTGCTTCTGGCCGCCGGAAAGCTCGTGGGGATAGGCGTCGCCCTTGTCCTCCAGGTGCACCAGGGCAAGGGTCTCGCCCACCCGGCGGCGGATCTCGCTGCGGGGCTTTCCCGCCATCTCCAGGGGGAAGGCGATGTTGCCGGCCACCGTCAGGTGGGGAAAGAGGGCGTAGCTCTGGAAGACGGTGTGGACCGGCCGCTTCTCCGGCGGGATGCCGGCCAGGGGCTTGCCGTCCAGGAATAGCTCGCCCTCGTCCGGGGCGTCGAAGCCCGCGATCATGCGCAGGATGGTGGTCTTGCCGCAGCCCGAAGGCCCCAGCAGGGTGAAGAATTCCCCCGCCTCGATGGCGATCGAGACCTCCTTGACCGCTTCCAGGCTACCGAAGCGCTTGGTGACGTTGCGGATTTCGAGCAGGGCCATGGGGGGTGCCCGGGATGGGGACCAGCCCCGATGACACCATTATAACCCCCCGTGGGGCGGGGCTTGACCGGAAAGCCCCGCCCCACGGGCGTATACAGGGAGCGGCTAGATGCGGAAGCGGCCGGTTTCCTGCTGCAGGTGTCCCGACAGGGCGCGCAGATTGGCCGCCGCCGTTGCCATGGCCTCGACGATGCTGCAGCTCTCCCCCGCCTGCTGGGCGATGGACTCGATGTGCCGGCCGATCTCCTGGGTGGCGAGGTTCTGCTCCTTGACGGCGGCGGCGATGGACTCGACACCCTCGTTGGCCAGGGTGATGAGGCGGTTGGATTCCGACAGCACCACGGCCACGTTCTCCATGGAATCCTGGCTGGCCTGCAAGGATTGCTGGCCCTTCCGGATGGCGGTGTCCACACCCTCGGACTTCTGGCTGAGGGAGCCCGTGATCTGGTCGATCTGGGCGGCGGACTGGGCGGATTTCTCGGCCAGCTTGCGGACCTCGTCGGCCACCACGGCGAAGCCGCGGCCCTGCTCGCCGGCCCGGGCGGCCTCGATGGCGGCATTGAGGGCGAGGAGATTGGTCTGGTCGGCGATGTCGCGTACCTGCTGGGTCATGGCGACGATGCTGCGGGTGCTTTCCAGGAATTCGGCCACCGCCATTTCGATTTCATGCATGGCCGATTCCGCCACGTCGATTTCCCCGACCAGGGCCGACAGCTTCTCGTTGCCGACTTCGGCCTGGTGGCGGCCGGCGGCGGCCTCCCGCAGCACGTCGTCGGCATGCTCGCCGATGGAGTGGATGCTAACCGTCACCTCCTCGATGTTGGCCGCGATCGAGGAAGCGGAGCCGCTCTGGTTGGTGGTGCAGTGGCTGACCGCGCTGGTGGAGTGGGACAGCTCTTCGGCGGCGCCGGCGAGCCGGGTGGCCGAGGACTGCACCTCGCTGACGATGCGCCCCAGATCGACGCGGATCTTTTCCGCGCTGGCGGCGATGCGGCCGAACTCGTCCCGGCTGGATTGGTGGATGGCGGAGGAGAAATCCCCGGCCGCCAGTCGCTCCAGCTCTTCGACCAGGATTGCCGCCGGCCGCGAGATGGCGGTGCGCATCATCCAGTAGAAGGCGCCGAAGGCGAGGACGGACGCCCCGGCCATGAGATAGACGCTGTGCAGGATGGAATCGGTGCTGGCGTGCAGGGCGTCCAGGGCCTCCCAGCACTGCCACAGGCCGTAGCCGGCGGCGGCGGCGAAGAGCGCCGTGCCCACCGCCGAGACGGCCAGCAGCTTGTTACCGACGCTTTCGGTAATGACTTTCATGGTTCTCCTCCCCGTGGGTGGGCGCCCGGCGGATGCCCGTGGTGGGTATTCAGGTTTTGTTGTTCTTTCCGGGAAGGAGGTAGTGTAGGACTGAGCGCCGCCGCAATGGCAAATTCGCCATTGAAATCGTTGATAGCCGTATTCGGCTACCCCGCTGCGGGGATTGCACCACCCTTTCCGGGCTACGGCCGCCGGCGCTTTTCCGGCTTCCTCTCGCCCAGGAGGCGTACGTCCCCGTCCGGCGACTGCTGTTCGAGGCGCACGGTGAAGCCCCACAGGTGGGCCAGGTGGTCGAGGGCGGCGAAGCTGGCTTCGGCCAATCCCCGGCGGCGATGCGTGAAGTGGCGCAGGGTGAGGGAGCGGTCGCCGTGGAGATCGACGTTCCAGATCTGCAGGTTGGGGTCGGCGTTGCCGAGGTTGTACTGCTCGGAAATCTTCTGGCGCAGCTCCCGGTAGCCCTGGTCGTTGTGGATGGCGCTGATCCGCAGCTTGCTGCGGCTGTCGTCGTCCAGCACCGCGAAGAAGCGGAAGTCCCGCATCAGTTTGGGCGACAGGTACTGGGCGATGAAGCTCTCGTCCTTGAAATTGGTCATGGCGAACTGGAAGGTCTCCCGCCAGTCGGAGCCGGCGATTTCCGGGAACCACTCCCGGTCCTCGTCTTCCGGGTTCTCGCAGATGCGCCGCAGGTCCTGCCACATGGCGAACCCCAGGGCGTAGGGGTTGATGCCCGAGTAGTAGGGGCTGTTGTAGGCGGGCTGGTAGACGACGTTGGTGTGGGACTGCAGGAATTCGAACATGAAGCCGTCCGATAGCTTGCCTTCGTCGTACAGGGTGTTGAGCAGGGTGTAGTGCCAGAAGCACGCCCAGCCCTCGTTCATGACCTGGGTCTGGCGCTGGGGATAGAAGTACTGGTTGACCTTCCTGACGATGCGCACGATTTCCCGCTGCCAGGACTCCAGGAGGGGGGCGTTCTTCTCGATGAAATAAAGCAGGTTCTCCTCGGGCTGGGCCGGGAAGCGGCTTTCGGCTTCCGGCGTCTCCGCCAGGGGGGAGCGGGGCAAGGTGCGCCACAGGTCGTTCACCTGGGCCTGGAGGTATTCCTCCCGTTCCTTCTGGCGCAGCTTTTCCTTGACCAGGGACAGGGGAGGAGACCGCTTGTAGCGGTCCACGCCCAGGTTGGAGAGGGCATGGCAGGCGTCCACCAGGCGCTCCACCTCGTCGATGCCGTAGCGCTCCTCGCATTCGGTGATGTAGTTCCGGGCGAACACCAGGTAGTCGATGATGGCGTCGGCGCTGGTCCATTGCCGGAACAGGTGGTTGCCCTTGAAGAAGGAGTTATGGCCGTAGGCGGCGTGGGCGATCACCAGGGCCTGCATGGTGGAGGTGTTCTCCTCCATGAGGTAGGCGATGCAGGGATCGGAATTGATGACGATCTCGTAGGCCAGCCCCATCTGGCCCCGCTTGTAGCGGTTCTCGGTCTCCAGGAAGTGCTTGCCGAAGGACCAGTGGTGGTAATAGACCGGCATGCCGATGGAGGCGTAGGCGTCCATCATCTGTTCGGCGGTGATGATCTCGAGCTGGTGTCGGTAGCAGTCCAGGCCGTAGTTGCGGGCCACCCGGCCGATTTCCTGGTCGTAGTACTCGATGGCCTCGACGGTCCATTCCGAGGTTTCGGTGGAGGCTTCGAGGTAGGTGGTGGGTTCGCCCATGGGGACTCCTTAAGCCAGGCGCTTCTTGAACAGTTCGCGGAACACCGGGTAGATGTCCGTCACTTCGGCGATGCGCTGCATGGCGAAGCAATCGGAATGCTGGGCCCGCACCGACTCGTATTCCAGCCACAGGTTCTGGGGCTCGCCGTCGGTGATCTCGATGTAGGCGAAGTACTGCACCGAGGGCAGGATGGCCTCGGACAGCAGCTCCCGGCACTGGGGCGAGTCGTCGCTCCAGTTGTCGCCATCGGAAGCCTGGGCACCGTAGATGTTCCAGGCGCTGCCGGAATAGCGCTCGGCGATGATGTCCCGCATCAGCTTCAGGGCACTGGAGACGATGGTGCCGCCGGTCTCCCGGGAGTGGAAGAAGTTGTCTTCGTCCACCTCTTCCGCCGCCGTGTGGTGGCGGATGAACACCACTTCGATGTGCTCGTAGCTGCGGGTCAGAAACAGGTAGAGGAGCATGAAGAAGCGCTTGGCCATCTGCTTCTTGCTCTCGTCCATGGAGCCGGAGACGTCCATCAGGCAGAACATCACCGCCTGGGTGGAGGGCTCGGGGATGCGGATGCGGTTGTTGAACCGCAGGTCGAAGGTGTCGATGAAGGGGATGGCCCCCATGCGGGCCCGCAGCAGGGCGATCTCCCCTTCGACCCGGTCGATTTCCGGGTCGCCGTGGGGATGCAGGGCCTGCAGTCGCTCCAGTTCCTCCTGGAGTTCCCGCAGCCGGCTGGCGTAGGGCCCGCCGGTGGCGATGCGCCGGCCGGTGGCCCCCCGCATGGTGCGGATGAGGTTGATGTTGGTCGGCACCCCGGTGTGGGTGTAGCCGGCCCGGATGCGGCGGTACTCCTCGATCCGCGCCAGCTGGCGCTTGATGAGGTTGGGCAGGGCCAGCTCGTCGAAAAAGATGTCGAGGAACTCGTCCCGGGACAGGGTGAAGACGAAGTCGTCGAGGCCTTCGCCGTCTTTGCTGGCCTGGCCGCGGCCCTGGCCGCCGCCCCCTTCCAGGGGACGGTCCACCTCGTCGCCGGGGAGGAAGCGGTCGTTGCCGGGATGGACATTCTCCCGGATGCCGCTGCGGCTGTACCGGAACTGGGGTTCCGAGATGTCGCGGCCGGGAATGCCGATCTTCTCGCCGCTGTCCAGGTCGCGGATGCCGCGCCGGGCGATGGCGTCGGCCACCGCCTTGCGGATCTGCCCCTTGAAGCGGCGAATGAAGCGGCTGCGGTTGATCGAACTCTTGTTCCTGCTGTCCTGTCGCCGGTCAACGATGCGTACGGTCATGATGTTATGAACTCTTCCTGACGCGCAGATACCATTCGCACAGCAAGCGCACTTGCTTCTCGGTGTAGCCCTTGTCGATCATGCGATCGACGAAGTCCTGGTGCTTCTTGGCCTCGTCGGCGCTGGCCTTGGCATTGAAGGACACCACCGGCAGCAGTTCCTCGGTGTTGGAGAACATCTTCTTCTCGATCACCGCCCGCAGTTTCTCATAGGAGGTCCAGGACGGATTCTTGCCGCCGTTCTTGGCCCGGGCCCGCAGCACGAAGTTCACCACCTCGTTGCGGAAGTCCTTCGGATTGGAGATGCCGGCCGGCTTCTCGATCTTCTCCAGCTCGTCGTTCAGGGCGACGCGGTCGAGGATCTCGCCGGTGTTGGGATCGCGGAATTCCTGGTCCTGGATCCAGAAGTCGGCATAGACGACGTAGCGGTCGAAGATGTTCTGGCCGTATTCCGAATAGCTTTCCAGGTAGGCGGTCTGGATCTCCTTGCCGATGAACTCGGCGTAGCGCGGCGACAGGTACTCCTTCAGGAAGCGCAGGTAGCGTTCCTCGATTTCCGGCTGGTACTGCTCCTGCTCGATCTGCTGCTCGAGGACGTACATCAGGTGCACCGGGTTGGCGGCCACCTCCCGGTGGTCGAAGTTGAAGACCTTGGACAGGATCTTGAAGGCGAAGCGGGTCGATAGCCCGGTCATGCCCTCGTCCACCCCGGCGAAGTCCCGGTATTCCTGGTAGCTCTTGGCCTTGGGATCGGTGTCCTTGAGGTTCTCGCCGTCGTAAATCTTCATCTTGGAGAAGATGGAGGAATTCTCCGGCTCCTTCAGGCGGGAGAGGACCGAGAACTGGGCCATCATGCGCAGGGTGTCAGGGGCGCAGGGAGCCTTCGACAGGGACGAATTGATCAGCAGCTTCTCGTAGATCTTGATCTCGTCGGACACCCGCAGGCAATAAGGCACCTTGACGATGTAGATGCGGTCCAGGAAGGCCTCGTTGTTGCGGTTGTTCTTGAAGGACAGCCACTCGGCCTCGTTGGAGTGGGCCAAGATCAGGCCGTCGAAGGGGATGGCGCCGAAGCCTTCCGTGCCCTTGTAGTTCTGCTCCTGGGTGGCGGTCAGCAGGGGGTGCAGGACCTTGATGGGGGCCTTGAACATCTCGACGAATTCCAGGATGCCCCGGTTGGCCAGGCACAGGCCGCCGGAATAGGAATAGGCGTCGGTGTCGTTCTGGGAATACTTCTCCAGCATGCGGATGTCGATCTTGCCCACCAGGGAGGAAATGTCCTGGTTGTTCTCGTCCCCCGGCTCGGTCTTGGAGACGGCGACCTGGGACAGCACCGACGGGCGCAGCTTGACCACCCGGAACTTGGTGATGTCGCCGCCGAACTCATGGAGGCGCTTGACGGCCCAGGGGCTCATGATGGAACCCAGGTAGCGGCGCGGGATGCCGTAGTCCTCTTCGAGCAGCGTCGCATCTTCCGCCGGGTTGAAGAGGCCGAGGGGAGATTCATGGACCGGCGAATCCTTGATGGCGTAGAAGGGCACCTTCTCGATCAGGTACTTCAGCTTCTCGGCCAGGGACGACTTGCCGCCCCCCACCGGCCCCAGGAGGTAGAGGATCTGCTTCTTCTCCTCCAGGCCCTGGGCGGCATGGCGGAAGTAGGCGACGATGTGCTCGATCACCTCCTCCATGCCGTAGAACTCCCTGAAGGCCGGATAGACCTTGAGGATCTTGTTGGCAAAGATCCGGGACAGCCGGGGATCGAGGCGGGTATCCACCAGCTCGGGTTCTCCGATGGCCATCAGCATCCGTTCCGCTACGCTGGCGTAGGCGGTGCGATCCTTGCGGCATAGCTCCAGGTAATCCTGGACCGACATCTCTTCCTCTTGCGAGGCTTCGTAGCGGCTCTGGTAACGGCTGAACAATGACATGATGGCCTCCTCTCGTCCTTGGCGCTCTAGCGGTTAGATAGGCAACCCTTGCAAAGATTTATCTCCATTGCGACTTATCACGCCGCCTGCGGCAGGGGTTCTCCCCAGGCCGCCAGCGTGTCGGCAATCTGTTCCAGTCCCCAATCCAGCTCCTGACGGCTGATGACGAGCGGCGGGGCAAGCCGCAGCACCGTACCGTGGGTCTCCCGGGTCAGCACACCGCGCTCCAGGAGGGCCAGTGCCAACGAATGGGCATCGATTTGGGCATTAAGTTCTATTCCAGCCAGCAGACCGCGGCCGCGCACTTCGCGTACCGCCGTCGAATTCCGTGCGATTTGTTCAAGGCAGACCAGCAAGTAGTCCCCGAGTTCAGCGGCATGACCGATGAGGTCATCCTGTTCGAGGATGTCGAGGGCCTCCAGGGCTACCGCCGCGGCCAGGGCGTTGCCGCCGAAGGTCGAGCCGTGGTCGCCGGGGTTGAACACCTGCATCACCTCGTCGTCGGCCAGGAAGGCCGATACCGGCAGCAGCCCGCCGCCCAGGGCCTTGCCGAGGATGACGGCATCCGGCCGCACGCCTTCGTGCTCCACCGCCAGCAGCCGGCCGGTGCGGCCGAGGCCGGTCTGGACCTCGTCGGCGATGAGGAGCACCCGGTGGCGCCGGCAGATGTCGGCGCAGGCGGCCAGGTAGCCGTCGGGGGGGACGATGATGCCGCCCTCCCCCTGGATCGGCTCCACCAGGAAGGCGGCCGTGCGGGGGGTGATGGCGGCTTCCAGGGCCGCGGCATCGCCGTAGGGGACGCGCTTCAGCCCCGGCGGGAAGGGCCCGAAGCCGTCCCGGTACTGGGCCTCCGAAGAGAGCCCGACGATGGCGATGGAGCGGCCGTGGAAATTGCCGGTGCAGGCGATGATCTCGGCTTCCTCCGCCGGCACGCCCTTGACCCGGTAGGCCCACTTGCGGGCCGCCTTGAGGGCCGTCTCCACCGCCTCCAGGCCGGTGTTCACCGGGAGGGCCCGGTCGTAGCCCAGGAGTTCGGAGAGCCGGCGCAGCAGCACCGGCAGCCGGTCGTTGGAGAAGGCCCGGGAAGTCACCGCCAGCCGCGCCGCCTGGGCCGCCAGGGCGCCCACCAGGCGGGGGTGGGCGTGGCCGAAGCTGGCGGCGGAATAGGCGGACATGAGATCCAGGTAGCGGCGGCCGTCCACGTCGGTCAGCCAGCAGCCCTGGCCGGCCTGCAGCACCACCGGCAGGGGGGCATAGTTGCGGGCCCCGTACTTGCCTTCCCATTGGCGCAATTCGGCGCTTTCCGGCCGGACCGCGGATTCCACTAGGTCGAGGACCAGGCGGGCGGTGCGGCCCTGGGGGTCCCGGTCGGGGCAGTATTCGACCACTTCCAGGCCGATGCAGGCGCGCTCCCGCAGGCAGCCGTGCAGGGCCTGGCGCAGGGGCTCGGCGTGCAGACCGCCGGCCACCGGGGTGGAGACGCCCGGTGCCTCGGTCGGGTCGATGGCGTCGATGTCGAAGCTGATGCCGAATTCCCTGCCGTCCGGGCCGGCGATCTGGAGGGCATCGGCAAAGGCGGCAGCGAGGCCGCGGTCCTCGATATCGGCAAGGCCGAAGATGCGGACCCCGAGATCCCCCAGGAACCGGACCTCGTCCGGCTCGAAGCTGTGGCCGCCGATGACGGCGACGCGATGGGGATCGAGGGTCGGCCCCGGGATGTCGGTCATGGCCGGATCGCCGTAGCCCAGGAGGGCGGCCAGGGGCATGCCGTGGAGATTGCCGGACAGGCTGGTGGCGGGGGTGTGGGAATCGAGGTGGGCGTCGATCCAGATGAGGCCGGGGGCGCTGCCCAGGGCCCGCCCGACGCCCCGCCAGGCGCCCGCCGCCTGGCTATGGTCGCCGCCGATGAAAAGGGGCTTGGCGCCGGCGACCACGACTTCCTCGCCGGCATCCGCCACGTCCAGCAGCAATTGGTAGAGGGCCTGCATGGGTTCTCCGTTGCCCGGCGCGAGGGTCACCCGCCACTCGGCTTGCACGCCGTTGCGCTTCAGGGTCTCGATCAGGCCGGCGGCGCGCAGGGCTTCCGGCCCCCGTTCGGGGCCTGGTCCAGGTGCACCTAGGAAATTTGCCACTCCAATGCATTGCATTGCCGGGATGAGTGGAATCGTCTTACGCACGGCACGCCTCCTTTCCGGGCCGTACTGAGTGGCTCGACTTGATTGACCGCCTTCCCGGGGCGGAGTTCAGCCGTGCCAGAGCCGGGCCAGGAATAGTATCCAGGGCCGATCCGCAAGAAGAAAGCGACGACCCTTCACCTCTTTATAGCCAATAACGTGCCTGGCGGAGAATCGGCCGACAGACGGTCGTTTCCGGCTGTCCGGACTGGTGGGGGGAAGGGCTTCGCCGCTTCAGCGCGGCGGGTGTTCGTGCACCGGCTCGGCGTGGTGGGTGCGGGAGGCCGCCCGATGGTGCAGGGCGGCGTGGACGTCCTCCCGGGGCGTCGGCCTGCCGACCCACTGGGGCAGCAGGGAGCCGACCACCATGCCGGCCATGCTCATGGCCAGGCCGACCAGCTGGGGCGGCACCGGGCTGGCGTCGCCCACCAGGGTCTCCACCAGCAGCCAGGTGACGAGGCCGCCGAAAATGGCGGCCAGGGCGCCCTGGCCGGTGGCCCGCTTCCAGAAGGCGCCGAAGAAGAGCGGCACGAAGGCGCCGGCCAGGGTGACCTTGTAGGCGTTCTCCACCATCTTGAAGATGGAGGCGTTGGACGACAGGGCGAAGGCCAGGACGATGCAGGTGAAGACGACGATGGAGCCCCGCATCACCATCAGGAAGCGGTGGTCTCCCATGCCCGGGGAGAAGCCGCGGACGATGTTTTCCGAGAAGGCGACGGAGGGCGCCAGCAGGGTGGCCGAGGAGCAGCTCATGATGGCGGCCAGGACGGCGCCGAAGAAGATGGCCTGGGCGAAGACCGGCGTGTGCTGGAGGACCAGGGTGGGCAACACCAGCTGGGAGTCGGTCTCCAGGAGGCCGGAAAAGAGGGCGGGGTCGATGAGGGTGGCCGAGTAGGCGATGAACATCGGCACGAAGGTGAAGCAGAAGTAGATGGAGCCGCCCAGGAAGGAACCCCAGACCGCGATCCGGGCGCTCTTGGCCGAGGTGATGCGCTGGAAGACGTCCTGCTGGGGGATGGAGCCCAGCATCATGGTCATCCAGGCGCCCAGGAAGGTCAGCCACTGCCAGGGGTCGGCGGGGGGGAAGAAATCCAGCTTGCCGGCCAGGCTGGCGTGCTCGATCACCGGCGCCACGCCGCCGGTCAGGCCCGAGACCAGGTAGGCGATGTAGATCATGCCGCCCATGATCACCCCCATCTGGACGAAATCCAGGATGGCCACCGACAGCATGCCGCCGAAGGTGGTGTAGGTGAGGACGATGGCGGCCCCCAGGATCATTCCCGCCGTCGGGCCGACGGCGCCGTCGGTGACGACGCTGAAGACCAGCCCCAGGGCCTTGATCTGGGCCGACACCCAACCCAGGTAGGAAGCCACGATGCAGAGGGTGGTGAGGACCTCGACGGTGCGGTTGTAGCGCAGCCGGTAATAGTCCCCCAGGGTCAGGATGTTGAGCTTGTAGAGCTGGGTGGAGAAGAAGATGCCGGCGATGATGAGGCACAGGGACGAGCCGAAGGGATCGGCCACCACCCCCCGCAGGCCGTCCTTGACGAAGGTGGCGGACACCCCGAAGACCGCCTCCGCCCCGAACCAGGTGGCGAACACCGTGGCGGTCACCACCGGCAGGGGCAGGTGGCGGCCGGCGACCGCGAAGTCCTTGGCGCTGTGGACCCGGGTGGCGGCGAACAGGCCGATGCCGATGGACAAGGCGAGGTAGAGAACGACGAACCAGATGAGCATGGCGGCCAGCCGGCGGGCAAGGGTTTGAAATGGCACGGATTATACGGACATCGCCGCAGCGCAGACAGCGCCGGCAGGAGCGCCGGCGGGCCCCGCCCGTTTGCCTTTTGGGCACCTTTCTGCTTACATGCCAGCGGCAAATACAACCGCTCCAGCGGGAGCCCAATGAACAAGCTTCTCCTCGACCGCCGCTACTGGCTGCTTCCCCTCGCCGTCTGGACGGCGGTCGTCCTCGCCTCCCTGGCCTGGAACCTTTTCGTCATCGAGCGCCAGGTGCTGGAGCTGAGCACCAACCAGGGGCGGGAGGTGTTCCACATGATGGACGCCATGCGCCTGTGGAACGCCCGCCACGGCGGGGTCTATGTGACCCGGACGGAGCGCACCCCCGCCAACCCCTACCTGGATGTGCCGCGGCGGGACGTGGAAACCACGGACGGGATGCAGCTCACCCTCATGAACCCGGCCTACATGACCCGGCAGATGGCCCATGCGGTCGAGGAACTGACTGGCGTCCGCATCCACATGACCAGCCTCAAGCCCATCAATCCCAACAACGGGGCGGATGCCTGGGAGGCCGCTGCCCTGCGGGAGTTCGAGGCCGGGGTGAGGGAGAAGTCGGAGCTCCTGGAGGTCGCCGGGCAGTCCGTGGTCCGCTTCATGGCCCCCCTCGCCACCCGGGAAGCCTGCCTCGCCTGCCACGCCAAGCAGGGTTACAAGGTGGGGGATATCCGGGGCGGCATCAGCGTCACCCTGCCCACCGCCCCCTTTGCCGAACCCCTGCGGCAGCAGAAGCGCAATGCCGTCCTGGTGCACCTGGTCGGCTGGGCCCTGGTGGCCGCCCTCACCCTGGTCGCCCTCCTCCGCTCCCGGGAGCAGCTCATCGCCCTGGCCAACGCCAAGGAGGAACAGGAAGCCCTGGTCGAGCAGCGCACCGCCGAACTGCGGCGGGAGGTGAACGAGCGCCGCCAGGCGGAAACCCGCCTGCGCCTCCTGGTGGACGCTTCCGGCAGCGGCATCTTCGGCCTCGCCGCCAACGGCGACTGCATCTTCATCAATCCGGTGGCCCTGCGGCTCCTCGGGGTGGAGAACGCCGACCAGTTCCTGGGGCTCCCCATCCTCGACCTCATCACTCCGGACGAAGCCCAGGTCCTGGGCTTCCACGATGCCCTGCGCCTGGGCCGGCGGCTGCACAGCGACGACTGCATCTTCCAGCGGGCCGACGGCACGCCCTTCCACGTCGAGATCCGCCTCGACCCCCTGGACGGCGAGGCCCCAACCGGGGCGGTGGTGAATTTCACCGACGTCACCGAGCGCAAGGCCGAGGAGGCCAGCATCTGGCGCCAGGCCAATTACGACGCCCTTACCGGCCTCGCCAACCGCCGCCTGTTCCATCACCGGCTGGAACAGGCCTTCGCCGACGCCCGGCGCAACCGGGAGATCATCGCCCTCCTCTTTGTGGACCTGGACGGCTTCAAGGCCATCAACGACACCCACGGCCACGAAGCCGGCGACTGCGTGCTGCGGGAAACCGCCCGCCGGCTGGAAGGCAGCATCCGGGAAAGCGACCTGGCGGCCCGCCTGGCCGGCGACGAGTTCCTGGTCATCCTGCGGCACCTGGCCGGGGAGGAGTATGCCGGCACCGTCGCCGCCAAGCTGATCGACGCCCTGGCCCAGCCCTGCCGCTTCGGCGACCGGGATCTGTCGGTGTCGGCCAGCATCGGCGTCGGGCTCTATCCCCACGACGCCGACAACGCCGCCGACCTCATCAAGAACGCCGACCTGGCCATGTACCGGGCCAAGCAGGCGGGCAAGCACACCTACCGCTACTTCGCCAGCGGCAGGTATGCCGCCGCCTGGGCGGCTACCAACTGACCTCAGGCGGACAGGGCCGGGCCGCGACCCCTACTTGGCCACGTGCCAGGCGTTGTTGTAGTTGTCGCCGCTACGGTCCCCGGCCTTCTGGTCCTTGGACCAATAGTAGAGGGGCTTGCCCTTGTAGGCCCACTGCCGCTGGCCGTCGTCCCGGGTGATCAGGGAGAAGTCGCCGTTCGCCTTGTCCCCCTCGGCGGCATAGAGGGGCGGCCAGTTCTCGGCGCACTTGCCGGTGCACATGCTCTTGCCGCTGCCGGCCGCATCCTTGTCGAAGACATAGAGGGTCATGCCGTTGGGGCCGGTGAGGGCGTCGCCGGACATCTTGGCGGGCGGCGTCTGGGCCTGGGCGGCGCCGGCGAGGAAAGCCAGGGTGGCGAAAAGGACTGTTGTTCTCATCATGCTTCTCCTTTGGGGTTGGACCGCACTGGAGTAAACATTTCCGCGCCCCGTTTGTTCCTTCTCCCCTCAAAAATCTGCCGGGCAGGCGAAGGCCATGGCTTCCTGGCTGAAGGGATGGGGAAAGGCCAGATGGGTGGCATGGAGCAGCAGGCGCCGGCGATGGTCGGCGCCGCCGCCGTAGAGGGGGTCCCCCAGAATGGGGTGGCCGAGGGACTGCATATGCACCCGCAACTGGTGGGAGCGGCCGCTCACCGGCTCCAGCTCGACCCGGGTGGTATTGGCGGCGGGATCGCGCCCGAGCACCCGGAAGCGGGTCAGGGAAGGCTTGCCCAGTTCGAAGTCGACCTTCTGGCGCGGGCGGTTCGGCCAGTCGGTGATGAGGGGCAGGTTCACCTGTCCCTCGTCCGCCGCCAGCGCTCCCGCCACCACGGCGACGTAGCGCTTGTCCACCTGCCGTTCCCGGAACAGCCGGCTGAGCCGGCGCTGGGCCTCCTCGCCCCGGGCCATGACCAGCAGGCCGGAGGTTTCCATGTCGAGGCGATGGACGATGAGGGCGTCCGGGTATTCGGCCTGGACCCGGCTCGCCAGGCAGTCCTGCTTGTCCTCGCCCCGGCCGGGCACCGACAGCAGCCCGCTCGGCTTGTCGAGCACCAGGAAGCTGTCTTCCCGGTGAACGATGGCGAGGCCCCGGTGGGCAGGAGGAGCGTAGGCGAAGGCGGGAGGCCGGGCGGTCATGGCAGGCGGGCGGCGGGCGGGAAGACCGGCATTCTACGCCGCCCCGGCGGGCCTGCCGCCGTTCAGCGCTTGAGGGTGGCCAGCGCCTGGGCACAGGGCGAGCCAGCGTCATCGCCGGGATCGACGAAGGGCAGGATGGCGGCCAGGGGATTGACGAAGGCCAGGGCCAGGCCGCCCAGCACCCGGGCGGCGATGGGGCCGGACTCGGGCGCCGCCTTGGGGGCGTCCAGGGGACCTTCGACCCGGATCGGGGAACGGACGGTGAAGGGCGAGACGTTCTTGGGCTTGGCGGTCAGGCGTAGATCGAGGCTTTCCTTGGCCAGATCGACCTTGCCGTCGGCCAGGATGAGGGTGACCGGCGTATCCACCAGCGCCACCTTGGGGGCGAGCACTCCATTCTTCGCCTGGAGATCGACCACGGCGCACCGCATCGGCAGGGTCTCGTCGCCCTTCAGCACCAGCCCGAGGCCCTGGGCCACGTCCAGGCCCAGCACCTCGATCACCAGGTGGGAGAGGCTGCCGTCGCGCACCGACATGGTGATCTCCCCGTCCAGGGAGCCGAGCACTTCGGCGGTCGAGCGTCCGCTGCCGGCCAGCCTGGCCCGCCCCAGCAGGTTGCCGGTGAAATAGGGCGGGCGCTCGCCGCCTTCGGCCCGGGCCGCCTTGTCCGCCTTGGCGCCCCGCAGCCAGTCCTGCAGGCGGATGCCCTCCCAGGCCAGGTCGGAGCGCCACTGGGGCGTCTTCTGCCGGGCATCGACGGAGATTTCGCCGCGCAGGCGGCCCTTGGCGGTGCGGGCGTCTACCTTGGCCAGGCCGAGCTTGCTCTCTTCCAGGTTGAGGACGGCCTTGAAGGGCTGGATAGGCTCCTTGAAGGCTTTCCCCAGGTCCACCCGGTCCAGGTCGATAGTGATGTGGGCTTGCAGATTCTTGAGGGACGGCAGGTCGAGGTTGCGGTTGGGGAAGAGGTGGCCGGGGCGGCGTTGGATGGGCGTGCCCTCCGGGCTGCGGGTGCCGAAGGCCGGCGCCAGATCGGCCAGCACCAGGTTGCGGCCCTTGAGGTCCCCGTCCAGTTTGGGGGGCTTGGCGCCGGGGTCGTAGCGGACGCGGGCGGCCAGGTCGCTGTCGCCGATGCGGGCCTTTTCCACATTCACCCGCCAGATGTCCTTTTCCTTCTCGACGGTGCCCTGCATGGAGAAGGGGGCGGTGGTGGGCAGGGGCGAACCCACCAGCTGTCCGAGGATGCCGAGGGAGGGCCCGGTCACTGTCATCGATCCCTGGATGTCCCGGCGGCCGAACAGGTCCTTCACGTTGCCCTGGAAATCGGCCCGTACCGGTCCGTAGCTGAGCCAGCCCTTGGCTCCCACCGGCGGCGCCCCGGCTCCCTGGGTGGTGGCCGGCAGCCAACCGCTGCTGGCCAGCTCCCCGGCCAGGGGGCGCCCGCGGAACCGGCCCTGGACGCGCAGATGGGTGGCGGAGGTGGAGCTGTTGGCGCCTTCCCGGGTATCGAAGGTGGCGCGCAGGTCCGCTTCCAGCTCCGGGTCCTGGAAGACGACACTGCCCTGGCCCACCGCCAGCAGGTCGACCGCCGGCAGCTCGGGGCGCCCCTTCTGCTTTTCCCGCTTGCCGAAGCGCCAGGTGGCGTCCTCGCCGTCCCGCAGGAGCCGGGCGTCCATGCGGCCGACGTCGAGGACGGCGATGCGCAGGCGCCCCGAATCCCGGTAGTCCCAAAGATCCCGGTAGCGCAGCTTGAGGCGGATATCCTTGGCGTCGAGGAAATGGGGGACATGGAACTGCTCGGGGGCGGCGATCCACAGCCCCCCGGCCTCGAGGCGCAGGCCGCCGATGAAGCGCAGGCGGAACGGCGCGTCGATCCGTACCGGCCGCTCCATCTGGCGATTCATCAGGCCTTCGGCCGGAGCCCGCAGGAAGGGCCAGCCGGCGATCTCGCCGATGGCCACGACCGCCACCGGCAGCAGAAGCAGGGAAAAGAGGAGCCGATGCCGCCGAAACCACGAAAATCGCTGAACGGGAGCCATAGGCCCTCCTGAGGGATCGCTGGCTATAAGACAGTTGTCCTCGGCCCAGGAGTTTCCTCGGCCGCCCCGGGGTCCAAGGAACTTGGTCCGCGGAGAAGGAGCAAGCCTTGCACGAGGGGGTGAATGGGCGTATAACTGTACGTTCATACAGTACTGGTCGGCGGTGGAACCGGAAGGCTCTTTTCCGCTCGGACAGTTCTGCCCAAAGGACAGTCCGGCTCGGGGGCGGCAGGCAATTCCCGGTGATGCGTATGACATATAGACTGCCGGCTTCCATGGCCGTCGGTTAGTCTGACCGGAGACGGGGATGGAAGCGCGGCATCCCTTCCGCCCGCCCTCGCTGGATCGCTCCTCTGCAATTTCTGTTCCAAGTACCGGCCCCTGTGCCATAATCAACCCTAAATTTCGAGGTAACACCATGGACGACAACAAGGCGAAGGCACTCTCCGCAGCGCTGCAGCAGATCGAAAAGCAGTTCGGCAAGGGCTCCATCATGAAGATGGGGGAGGCCGAAATCGATGAAGGCATTCAGGTGGTCTCCACCGGCTCCCTCGGGCTCGACATCGCCCTGGGCGTCGGCGGCCTGCCCCGCGGCCGGGTGGTGGAAATCTACGGTCCGGAATCGTCCGGCAAGACCACCCTCTGTCTGCAGGTCGTCGCCGAGATGCAGAAGCTGGGCGGTGTGGCGGCCTTCATCGACGCCGAGCACGCTCTCGATCCCCAGTACGCCCAGAAGCTGGGCGTCAATGTCGCCGACCTGCTGATTTCCCAGCCGGACACCGGCGAGCAGGCCCTGGAAATCGCCGACATGCTGGTGCGCTCGGGCTCGGTGGACATCATCGTCATCGACTCCGTGGCCGCCCTCACCCCGCGGGCCGAAATCGAAGGCGAGATGGGCGATCAGATGGTCGGCCTCCATGCCCGCCTGATGAGCCAGGCTCTCCGCAAGCTCACCGCCAACATCAAGAAGACCAACACCCTGGTCATCTTCATCAACCAGATCCGGATGAAAATCGGCGTCATGTTCGGCAACCCGGAAACCACCACCGGCGGCAACGCCCTCAAGTTCTACGCCTCCGTGCGCCTGGACATCCGCCGCATCGGCTCGATCAAGAAGGGCGACGAGGTGATCGGCAACGAGACCAAGGTCAAGGTGGTGAAGAACAAGGTGTCGCCCCCGTTCCGCGAGGCCATTTTCGACATCCTCTACGGCGAGGGCATCTCCCGGGAGGGCGAGATCATCGAAATGGGCGTGAACCACAAGATCGTGGACAAGTCCGGCGCCTGGTACGCCTACAAGGGTGAGAAGATCGGCCAGGGCAAGGACAACGCCCGGGAATTCCTGCGCACCCATCCCGAGGTCGCCCAGGAAATCGAGGGCCGCATCCGGGAAGCGGCGGCGGTAACCGTCATCAAGCCGACCAAGTCGGCAACGGTCGATGCCTGATGCCCTGCGGGTGCAGGCGCTCAAGTTCCTGGCCCGGCGCGAACACAGCCGGGCGGAACTGAGGGCCAAGCTGGCACCCCATGCCGAATCCGCAGAACAGCTCGACCTCCTGCTCGACGCCTTGCAAGCCGAACGCCTCCTTTCCGACCAGCGCTACGCCAGCCAGCGGGTTGCCGCCCGGGCCGGCCGGTTCGGCAATTCCCGCCTGAAGCAGGAGTTGCGGACCCAGGGCGTCGGCGACGAGGATATCGCCGCCGCCGTGGAGGCGGGGGGCGACGAGATTGAACGCTGCCGGGGGGTGTGGCAGAAGAAGTTCGGCCACGGGCCGGCCAGCGCCGAGGAAAGGGCCAAGCAGATGCGTTTCCTGCAGTACCGGGGCTTCTCGTCCGAAGCCATCCGCCGCGTCCTGCGGGGAGAGGAAGAATGAGCGAAAACCGCGCCGTCCTCTCCTCCCACAATCTCAACAAGCGCTACAAGGCGCGCACCGTCGTCCATGACGTGTCCTTCGAGGTCAAGAGCGGCGAGGTAGTGGGCCTCCTGGGCCCCAACGGCGCCGGCAAGACCACCTGCTTCTACATGATCGTCGGCCTGGTGCCGGCGGACGGCGGAGACGTCTTCATCGGCGATGCCCGCCTCACCCACCAGCCCATGCACAGCCGGGCCCGCCTGGGCCTGTCCTACCTGCCCCAGGAAGCCTCGGTGTTCAGGAAGCTGAATGTGGCGGAGAACATCCAGGCAGTGCTGGAATTGCAGAACCTGCCGCCGGAGGAAGTCCACGACCGCCTGGAAGGCCTCCTGAAGGAACTCCATATCGGCCATGTCCGCCATATCAATGCGGCGGCTTTGTCGGGCGGCGAGCGCCGCCGGGTGGAGATCGCCCGGGCCCTGGCCACCCGTCCGCGCTTCATCCTGCTGGACGAGCCCTTCGCCGGCGTGGACCCCATCGCCGTACTGGAAATCCAGAAGATCATCCGTTTCCTGAAGGACCGCAATATAGGGGTTCTCATTACCGACCATAATGTCAGGGAGACCTTGGGTATCTGCGACCGCGCCTATATCATCAACGAAGGTAGGGTTCTGGCCTCTGGCAGACCGGACGAAATCGTCCATAATGAGAGCGTGCGTAAAGTCTACCTCGGCGAAAACTTCCGGCTGTAACCCGGCATCAGCACCAGCCCAAGCATGAAACCCGCACTCCAGCTCAAACTTTCCCAACACCTGGCGCTGACCCCCCAGCTTCAGCAGTCGATCAAGCTCCTCCAGCTCTCGACCCTGGAAATGAACCAGGAGATCGAGCGCTACCTGTTGGAAAATCCGCTCCTGGAGCGGGATGGCGAAGACGGCGGGGAAAACTATGGCGGTAGCAGCTTCGAGGCCGGTGCTTCGGAGCAGAGGAGCGAAGCCCCCGAGCGGGAAGCCTCCGAGGAGCGGGAAGTCGAACCGGAGCGGATGGAGATGCCGACCGCCGGCGAAGACGAGGACCGCTGGTCCAGCGACGCCGGCACCTTCTCCGGTGCCGGCCGGGACGAGGATGACGACACAGACAGCCAGGAAATCCATGCCGCCACCACCAGCCTCAGGGATCATCTGCTCTGGCAGCTCGGCCTGACCCAGCTCTCGGAGCGCGACCGCAGCCTGGTGCGCTTCATGATCGAGGCCCTGGATGATGACGGCTATCTCTCCAGCCCCCTCGAGGAGCTGCTCGAGACCCTGCCGCCGGAATACGAGATCGAGCTGGAGGAGCTGGAAATTGCCCTCAGGCATGTCCAGAATTTCGATCCTACCGGCATCGGCGCCCGCGGTCCCAAGGAATGCCTGTCCCTGCAGCTGCGCGCCCTCAAGCCCGACGACGTGCGGGCCCTGGCCCTCGCCATCGTCGACAAGCACCTGGAATTGCTGGCCGCCCGGGATTTCGCCCGGATCAAGCGCCTGACGGGCTGCGACGACGAGGCCCTGCGGGCCGCCCACGGCCTGATCACCAGCCTCGATCCCCGTCCCGGCGCCCGCTTCGCCGCCCTCGAGACCCGCTACATCACGCCGGACGTGATCGTTAAGAAGATCAAGGGCAAGTGGACGGCCTACATCAACCCGGATGCCTATCCGCGCCTGCGCATCAACCGCCTCTACGCAGAAATCCTGGCCAAGCAGCGCCGCGGCAACGGCAACCTCACCGGGCAGCTGCAGGAGGCGCGCTGGCTCATCAAGAACGTCCAGCAGCGCTTCGACACCATCCACCGCGTCACCCAGGCCATCGTCGACCGCCAGCGCCAGTTTTTCGAGCACGGCGAGGTCGCCATGCGGCCCCTGGTGCTGCGGGAGATCGCCGACATCCTCGGCCTGCACGAATCCACCGTTTCCCGGGTCACCAGCCAGAAATACATGGCCACGCCCCGGGGCATTTTCGAGCTCAAGTACTTCTTTGGCAGCCATGTCGCCACCGATACCGGCGGCGCATGCTCCGCGACTGCCATCCGCGCCCTGATCAAGCAATTGATCGGGTCCGAAGATGGCAAGAAGCCCTTGTCGGATAGTCAAATATCCGAAATACTAGGCCAGCAGGGAATAGTTGTAGCCCGCCGAACGGTAGCGAAATACCGGGAGGCCCTCAATATCCCGCCGGTCAATTTACGCAAGACTCTGTAAAGAGAGGAGAAAAAATGAATTTGCAGATCAGCGGTCACCACATTGAAGTCACGCCGGCGCTGCGAGATTACGTTCAGAACCGGCTGGACCCCGTCATGCGTCATTTCGACCGCGTCACCGGCGTCAGCGTCATCCTGTCCGTCGAAAAGCTGAAGCAGAAGGCCGAAGTGACTGTGCACGTTCCGGGCAAGGACATCTTTGCCGAGAACTCCGGCGACGACCTCTACGCCGCCATCGACGCCCTGTTCGACAAGCTCGATCGCCAGGTCCAGAAGTACAAGCAGAAGGTGCAAGACCACCATCGCGGTGACAAGCCCGTCCATCACATGGCCGAGTGATCTCCACCGGCTGCCGCGGCCGGCACCGGCCGGCCGCGGTAGGCCCCTCTCCCTCATCATGAACCCTTTCATCAAGCTCCTGCCCGAGTCCCATGTGCTGCTGGATCTGGAAGCCAGCAGCAAGAAGCGGGTTTTCGAGCAGGCTGGCCTTCTTTTTGAAAACCACGCCGGCATAGCCCGGTCGGTCGTCTTCGACAGCCTATTCGCCCGCGAAAAGCTGGGATCCACCGGCCTCGGCCAGGGCATCGCGATCCCCCATGGCCGCATCAAGGGCCTCAAGCACGCCACCGGCGCCTTCCTCCGCCTCGCCACCCCGGTACCCTTCGAATCGCCGGACGGCCGGCCAGTCAATCTGCTCTTCGTGCTCCTCGTCCCCGAGCAGGCCACCGAGGAACATCTCCAGATCCTCTCCGAACTGGCCCAGCGCTTCGCCGACCGCTCCTTCCGCGAGGCCCTCACCTCCGCTCCCGATGCGGCCGCGGTGACCGCCCTCTTCAGGCAATGATGGTCCCGGTGCACCACATCAGCCTGCTGCAGCTTTATGAAGACAACCGCGAAAAGCTGCTGCTGAACTGGATCGTCGCCCACGACGCACACCGCCGGATCGAGCTGAAGACCTCCAACAACTACGGCGCGGACGTGGTCGGCCACACCAACCTCATCCACCCGGAGCGGCTGCAAGTCATGGGCAACGCTGAATACGAGTGGGTGACCCGGGTCGGCGAGGCCCGCTTCCGCAACCAGTTCCAGGAAATCCTCGCCCAGTCGCCCGCCATCATCGTGGCCGAAGGCATGGACGTGCCGGAATCCCTGCTGGCCGCCTGCGCCGCCAGCGAAACCCCGCTGCTTACCTCCCCCAAGCCCGCCTCGGCGGTCATCGACCTGCTGCGCATCTATCTTTCCCGGCGCTTGGCCGACACCGTCAGCATGCACGGCGTCTTCATGGACGTGCTGGGTATGGGGGTGCTGATCACCGGCGATTCCGGCGTCGGCAAGTCGGAACTCGCCCTCGAGCTGATTTCCCGGGGCCATGGCCTGGTGGCCGACGACGTGGTGGAAATGGCGCGTATCGCCCCCACCACCATCGAGGGCCGCTGCCCCGGTATGCTGCGCGATTTCCTGGAAGTGCGCGGCCTCGGCCTTCTCAATATCCGTACTATCTTCGGCGAGACCGCGTCCCGCCGCAAGATGAAGCTCAAGCTCATCGTCCACCTACAGAAGCCGGTGGCCGGCCTCGACGCCCCCCGCCTTCCCCTCGACGCCCAGACCCAGGAGGTTCTCGGCGTCCCCATCCGCAAGGTAGTCATCCCAGTGGCCGCCGGCCGCAACCTGGCGGTCCTCCTGGAGGCAGCCGTGCGCAACACCATCCTGCAGCTGCGCGGCATCGACAGCATGCAGGACTTCATGGATCGGCAACAGCGCAGCATGCTTGACGAGGAATTGTGATTGCATGATATTCGGGTAGGATCCACAACCACCCGAGGAAAAAGCATGAACAAACTGATCAGCCTGCTCGCCGCTTTTGCCGTCACCACCGCCGGGGCTGCCTATGCCGCCGACGACAAGCCCGCCGCCGAGAAGAAGCCCAGCGCCCAGCAGAGCAAGATGAAGGAATGCAATGCCCAGGCGGGCGAAAAGGCCCTCAAGGGCGACGAGCGCAAGGCCTTCATGAAGGAATGCCTCTCCGCCAAGCCCGAAAAGACCACCCAGCAGGACAAGATGAAAACCTGCAACAAGGAAGCCGGCGACAAGGGCCTCAAGGGCGCCGAGCGCAAGACCTTCATGAGCGACTGCCTCAAGGGCGACAAGCAGTAATTTCCACCGCGGTTCCAGGGCAGGCCGGAGCAAGTATCCGGCTTGCATTGTTTTGCTAGAATGCCTCCCTCATCGGAGGAAAGCGGAGGGGGGGACTGCTGTGCCGCGTCTAATGCGACTCTTCGGGGCCTTGCTGGCCCTCGTTCTACTCGCGGCCGGGGTGCAGGCCGCCACCGGCGGGCCGGGCAGCGACAGCCGCCTCGCCCTGGTCATCGGCAACGCCGCCTACGACAGGAATCCCCTCGAAAACCCGATCAACGACGCCCGCGCCATGGCCGAGGCCCTGGGCAAGCTAGGTTTCAAGGTGCGCAAGCTGGAGAACGCCAGCCTGCGCCAGATGGACGAGGCGGTCCGCGCCTTCGGCGACGACCTCGCCCAGGGCGGCGCCGGGCTCTTCTTCTACGCCGGCCACGGCATGCAGGTGAAGGGCTCCAACTACCTCATCCCCATCGGCGAACTGCCGAAGGACGAGGACGACGTACCCTACAAGGCCTTCAACGCCGACATGCTGCTCGATCGCATGGAGACCGCCGGCAATCCCATCAACATCGTCATCCTGGACGCCTGCCGGGACAATCCCTTCGTCAAGCGCAAGAGCCGCTCCACAGCCGGCGGCCTGGCCCAGATGAACGCCGGCAAGGGCACCCTGATCGCCTTCGCCACGGCGCCGGGCAAGACCGCTTCCGATGGCTCCGGCAACAACGGCCTCTTCACCGAGCACTTCCTGCGCACCGTCAAGCAGCCCGGGCTCAAGGTGGAGGATGTCTTCAAGCGGGTGCGGGCCGGGGTCGAGAAAGAGTCCGGCGGCGCCCAGATTCCCTGGGAAAACACCTCCCTCACCGGTGACTTCTACTTTATCCCGCCGGCGCCGGGGCAGCAGGCGGCCATGCAGACCACCGACGAGGCCACCATCGAGCTCGAGTACTGGAACAGCGTCAAAGCCAGCAACGACCCGGCGGACCTGGCGGCCTATCTGAAGAAATACCCGAAGGGCCGCTTTGCCGACCTGGCGGACAACCGCCTGCGCAGCCTTGGAGGACCGGGCAAGGCGGCCACTCCGGCGGCAGCCGCCCAGCCCGCCACCCAGGTGGCGTCCTACCAGCCGGCCAAGCCCGCTACCGCCGTCCGGACCACCGGCAAGACCTTCTCCTTCAGCGCCCCGGACGACGACGACCAGGAGAAGGCCGACCGCATCGCCGCCATGAAATCCACCCCCTGCCGGGACAGCCTGCGCAACAAGCGCATCCTCCTCACCTTCTCCAGGAAGGGGGCCGACGGCATCCAGGTGGCCTCGGGCTATGCCGCCACCTACGCCGGCATCCAGAAACGCCTGCAGGGACTCGGCCTCAAGGTGGTCCGGGACGGCAGCGCCGACTTCATCCTGCGGGGCCTGATCGAGGCCCGTTCGGGGGTCAATCCCCTCCTCAAGGTGAACGAGGTGCGGGTGAAGATTGGCTTCAGCCTGGTCCGTCCCAACGGCAATCTGGTGACCACCGTGTCGGCCGCCGGGCAGTCCTACGCCGGCAGCGACCTGGAAAGCGTCGCCGCCGACCTGGTCGAGGAGCAGGCCGACGAAGTGGTGGCCAGGATTTACAAGGAATACTGTTCGCAGATCTAAACAAGAGGGGATGACAATGACCAAGAAAAGCTTGCTTATCGGCCTGGCGCTGGCCTGGGGTGGAATGACGGCGGTGGCCCAACCGGTTTTCGACAGCCCCTCCCCGACGGCGGGCAGCAGCAGCTCCCAGCAGGCCAACCAGATGGCCGACAAGGCCATGTACAAGGCCATCGAGTACCAGAATGCCGGCAAGCCGGGCCCGGTCATCGTGGTCATTCCCGGCGAGGTGAAGAGCAGCAACGCCAGCTTCACCCAGAAGTTCGGACCCAACAACATCGCCGACTACGCCGAACTCGAACTCGGCAACGCCAACTTCAAGGTCCTGGAGCGGACCGACCTCGGCCCCCTCCTCAACGAATTCACCCTCGCCTACACCATGGGCGACCCGAACACCGCCCGCAAGATGCTGCAGAAGGGCAAGTTCAAGACCGCCAAGTGGGTGGTCAAGTTCGACGTCCTCAAGGCCGAGCCGGTGGCCCAGGCCCAGCAGGGCTTCGACGGCGGCACCGTCGGCAGCCTGATCAGCATCTTCGGCGGTTCCCGCGGCTCCCAGGCCGCCGGCGTCGCGGCCGGCTCGGTCAAGACCGAGGAATCCACCGGCGTCTGGATCATCGGCATGCGCTACAAGATCATCAACGCCAACACCACCGAGCAGGTGGCCACCGGCTACACCGAGGAGAAGATGGAGCTGGGGGCCAAGGGCACCTCCATCCTCGGCTTCTCCAGCGGCGCTTCCGGCGGCCTCACCCTGGATTCCCTGGTGCAGCGCCTGGTGCAGAAATCCGTCTGGGAAATCGACGCCAAGTACAAGTAAGCCGGCCAGGGCGACCCCGGCCGACGCCTACAGGTATTCGAAAGTAGCGCCGTCGGCCTGGGGGTCGTTGGCCGAGGCTCCGAAGCAGACGGAGCCGCCGCCCTGCAGCAGGATTTCGGCCCGCCGCACCATGGTTTCCTGCATTCCAGCCAGGGCCACGTAGCTGCCGTTGGTGCTGCGATCCACATAGAAGTAGCGGTCGCCCCGCCGCTCGATGCGGGCGTGGTGGCGCGACGCCTTGCGGTCCTCGATGACCACGTCACTGCCCGAGTCCCGGCCCAGGCAGAGGATGGGGGTCTTCTCGTCCAGCAGATAGGCCCGGCCCCGGTAGCGCAGGCAGAGCCGGGGCGGGTTCTTCTTCCCGGCAGCGGCCTCCTCGGGCGCCTCTTCCTTGGCTTCCCGGGCCGGCGCCGGCTTGGCAGCCTTCCTGGCAGCCGGGGGAATGGTGTCCTCGGGCCTCTGCCAGCACACCTCGACCACCTGCACCCCCGTCCCTTTGCCGCCGGTGGACTGGCCCAGGTCCCGGACGTTGTCCCGCAGACTGCCGGAGAGCTGGGCGGCGGTTTGAAGGCTGGTGAGGATTTGCCCGGCACGGGCCATGCCCACCACATGGGCGGCGGCGTTGACCGTCTCGCCGCTGCAGTCGCCGTTCTTCTCGGTCACCGGGCCGACGTGGAAACCGACGCGGATTCCGAGCTGCACACCCGACACCGGCGGCAGGTCGGACACCCGCTGCTGCATTTCCTGGGCGCACTGGCAGGCCGCCTCGGCGCTCCCGAACAGCGCCATGACCTCGTCGCCGGAAGTCTTCGCCAGGCGGCCGCCAAAGACCTCGATGGCCCGCTCCATGCGCTTCAGGCAGCGGTCCACCGCGTGGTCGGCCTCGGTGTCGCCCAGCCGCTCGTAGAGCCGGGTGCTGCCCGCAACGTCGGCGAACAGAACGGCAAGCCTGCGTTCCATGCCTTCCATCTCAAGCTCCAGTGCCCACGCCCCGAATCCGAGGACCGGCAGTCATCGCAAACGCCGACACCGTTGCCGGCGTCATGACACGAAGCCCAGGGGGATGGCTCCGGCGATGGGCATTTCCGGGGCGTCGAAGGCGATGTCGCCCTCGTCCACCCGGGTGTCCAGGGTCAGGCCCTTGAAGTCGAAAAGGTCGTTATCGGCCAGATGGGAGGGCACGACGTTCTGCATGGCAGTGAACACGGCCTCGGTGCGGCCCGGGTAGCGGCGGTCCCAGTCCTGCATCATCTCCCGGATCTTCTGGCGCTGGAGGTTGTCCTGGGAGCCGCACAGGTTGCAGGGGATGATGGGGAATTCCATGCCGCGGGCGTACTTGGCGATGTCCGCCTCGGCGCAGTAGGCCAGGGGCCGGATGACGACGTGGGCGCCGTCGTCGGTCACCAGCTTGGGCGGCATGGCCTTGAGCTTGCCGCCGAAGAGCATGTTGAGGAACAGGGTATGCACCATGTCGTCCCGGTGGTGGCCGAGGGCGATCTTGTTGGCGCCCAGTTCCTTGGCGGTGCGGTAGATGATGCCGCGGCGCAGCCGGGAGCAGAGGGAGCAGGTGGTCTTGCCCTCCGGAATCTTCTCCTTGACGACCGAATAGGTGTCGGCCTCGACGATGCGGTATTCGATGCCGATGGAGTCGAAGTACCGGGGCAGCACGTCGGCCGGGAAGCCGGGCTGCTTCTGGTCGAGGTTCATGGCGATGAGCCGGAAGTTGACCGGCGCCCGCTCCCGCAGGGCCATGAGGATGGAGAGCAGGGTGTAGGAATCCTTGCCGCCGGAGACGCAGACCAGGACGGTGTCGCCGTCCTCGATCATGTTGTAGTCGCCGATCGCTTTGCCGGTGCGGCCTTCCAGGAATTTCTTGAGCTTTTGCAGGTTGTTCGAGGTGTTCATGGTTACAGATGGGCAGTACGGCCGCCGTCCACGTTGAGGACCTGGCCGGTCATGTAGGACGCGGCGCCGAGAAGGAAGTGAACCGTCGAGGCGATGTCCTCGGGGGAACCCTCCCGCTTGAGGAGGGTGTGTTCGACGATGGACGAGCGTTCCGCCGTCGGGAACTGGCCGTCGCTGGGCCACAGGATGGCGCCGGGGGCGACGGCGTTGACTCGCACCTCGGGTCCCAGCTCGATGGCCAGGGCCCGGGTCAGGGTGAGCAGGGCGCCCTTGGCGGCGCAGTACAGGGCATAGCCCTTCAGCGGCCGCTCGGCGTGGATGTCGGTGATGTTGACGATGGCCCCCCGGCTGCGGCGCAAATGAGGCGCGGCGGCCTGGGCCAGGAAGAGGGGCGCCTTGAAATTGCTCCCGGTCAGGTCGTCCCAGGCCGCTTCGTCGATGCTGCCGACCGGGGTGGGAAAGAAGCTGGAGGCATTGTTGACCAGTCCGTCCAGGCGGCCATGGCCGGCTACTACCGATTCCACCAGGGCCGGCAGGCTGCCGGTGGCGAGCAGGTCGGCCTGATAGGCGGCGGCGGAGCCGGGACGCCGGCCGTTCAGTTCGGCCACCAGGGCATCCGCCTCGCCCTGGGCGCTGCGGTAGTGCAGGGCCACGGTGGCGCCGGCGGCGTGCAGCCGGCGGGCGATCGCCGCCCCCACCCGCTTGGCGCTGCCGGTGACGAGGACGACCTGGCCGACGAGACTGTTGTTGGATTCCATGGAACGGCAAGTTTACCGCGAACCGGGAGGATGGCCGGCGTTTCTCTGGCGATAAAGGCTAAAATCCGTCCTTTTCGCCGCACCCATGTCCCTTCCGACCCCCTCCCCCGACGCCCTCGCCCACAGCGCCCAGGTCGCCGCCCTCCTCCGGCAGGAAATCGCCGCCCACGGCGGCTGGCTGTCCTTTGCCCGTTTCATGGAGCGGGTGCTCTATGCCCCCGGCCTCGGCTACTACTCGGCAGGAGCCCGGAAATTCGGCGCCGCCGGCGACTTCGTCACCGCCCCCGAGCTCACCCCCTTCTTCGGCTACGCCCTCGCCCGCCAGGTGGCCCAGTCCATGGCCACGGCCGGCAATGCCGTGCTCGAGGTCGGTGCCGGCTCCGGCCGCCTGGCCGCCGACCTCCTGCTGGAACTGGAGCGCCTGGGCAGCCTGCCCGAGCGCTACTTCATCCTCGAGCTGTCCGGCGACCTGCGGCAGCGCCAGCAGGCCACCCTGGCGGCCGCGGCGCCCCACTTGGCGGCTCGGGTGGAATGGCTGGACCGGCTGCCCGAAAGCTTCGCCGGGGTGGTGGTGGGCAACGAACTCCTCGACGCCATGCCGGTGCACCTGGTGGCCTGGCGGGAATCCGGCATCCTGGAGCGGGGCGTGGTCGTGGCCGCCGACGACGGCTTCGCCTGGGAGGAGCGGCCGGCCACCGGCGCCGTGCTGGCCGCCGCCGAGGAAATCGCCGGCCAGTGCGGCCTTCCTCCCGGCTTCGAGAGCGAGATCGGGCTCGCCGCCCAGGCCTGGGCGGCGGAGTGGGGCCGCATCCTCACCCGGGGCACCATCCTCCTCATCGACTACGGCTTCCCGCGCCGGGAGTTCTACCATTTCCAGCGCGGCCGCGGCACCCTCATGTGCCATTACCGCCACCACGCCCACCCGGACCCCTTCTACCTGCCCGGTCTCCAGGACATCACCGCCCACGTCGATTTCACCGGCATCATCGCCGCTGCCCACGGGGCGGGGCTGGAGCTGCAGGGCTACGCCAGCCAGGGGCAGTTCCTCCTCAATTGCGGCATCCTGGAGCGCCTGGCCGAGCTGCCGCCGGAATCCACCGAATACATCCGCGCTGCCGGGGCGGTGAACAAGCTCCTCCTGCCCCACGAAATGGGCGAGCTGTTCAAGGTCATCGCCCTCGGTCGGGGCGTCGATTCGCCCCTCCTGGGCTTCGCCCGGGGCGACCAGAGCCATCGGCTCTGAGGCCCGGACGATATATACTGAAAGCGTTCAACCCGGAGGCTTCCATGGAATTGACCGGTCTTTCATCCCTATCGACGGCCCTGTCCCAGGCGACTGCCCAGGACTCGGCGGCCATACTGGTGCAGAAGAAGGCGATGGAGATCGCCGCCCAGGGTGCCGCCGAGCTGCTCCAGGCCGTGCCCCAGCCGAGCAACAATCCGCCCCATCTGGGGCAGAACGTGGACGTGAAGGCTTAGGGCGCCGTCTCCAACAGCCAGTCCCGCAAAGTGGCCGCTACCAGCGGCCATTTCTTTTCGTGGGTGACGGCGTGGCCCATGCCGTGGAAGATGCGGTCGGGCAGGCCGTAGGTGCGGGCGGTGGCCTGCACCAGGAAGGCCGGCACCAGGATGTCCTTCTCCGCCCCCAGGACCAGCATGGGCGGGCGCCTCATGAGGGGCAGGAGGGGCAGGTTGAACATGGACATGTCCCAGATCGCCCGCTGGGACTCGGCCTGCATGCGCCCAAGGAAGCCGTCCGCCACCTCGTGGCTGATCTCCTCGGCGAACAGGGCGTCCCGCAGGGTGGCGGCCGACGGCCGGCCGCCCGCCATGATCTGGTTGATTTCGAGAAAGAGCTGGGGCCGCTGCAAGAGGATGTGAAACTGGGCCGCCACCAGACCCTGGGGCGGCACCGAGCAGACGAGGGCGGCGGCCGGGGCCGGGTGGCGCTCCAGGCTCTTCTGGACGATGAAGCCGCCCATGGAATGGCCGATCAGGACGGCCGGCTCGCCCAGCCAGCGCAGGACGGTGCCGACGTCATCGACGTAGTCGGCGACGGAGTGCCAGTGGATGTGGTCGTGGCCGCGGCTGCCGCCGTGGCCGCGCAGGGAGACGGCGTAGCTGCGGTAGCCGTCCTCGGCCAGGAAGGGCATGAAGGTCTCCCACATCCAGGCGGCGGCGAAGGCGCCATGGACGAAGAGGAGCGGCGGGCGCTGGTGCTCGCTGGCATCGGGCTCGCAGCAGAGGATTTCGAGGCCGTCGACGAATTGGCTGGTGATCATGGTGGACTCGGGCCGGGCGTGGTCTAATGGGAGCCGGGCGGCTCAAGGCAAGGCGACATGTTCAAGTGGATTCTGACTCTGGTCATCGCGATCTTTCTTCTCGGTATCTGCACGCCCCATCTGGCGCGGATCGTGCGCCGGGGCCGGCTGCCCGGCGATGTGGCCTTCCGCTTCCGCGGTCGGACCTACGTTTTCCCCTTTACTTCCACCCTGCTGCTGTCCCTGCTGGTATTTCTTGTTTCAAGGGTGCTTTGACGCTGCCTTGACGGCGGCGATCCTGGCCTCGTGCACCCGGTCGGGAATCTGGGCCTTGTCGGCGCAGTTCCGGGCAATGGCCCCGGCATCCACCGACTTCACCGCGGCCAGGGCCCGGCGGAACAGCGCCGGCACCTCGTAGACCGCATCCTCCCTGCCCAGCCGGCCGCGGAAATCGCATTCGCAGGCCTGCAGGAGCTGCTCGAAGCGCTCCGGCCGCCGCAGGGCGTCGGTCTTCTCCAGGAGGGAGACCACGGTGGAAGGCTTCAATTCCTGGCCCCGGTGGATGTCCCCGTGCCAACGGGCAGCTAGCAAGGCGAGGTCCCGGGCATCGTTGGGCACCTTCAGGCGGGTGCACAGGTCCTTGGCCAGCTCGACGCTGCGGGCCTCGTGGCCGTGGTGGCGAGGCAGCAAGTCGGCCGGGGTGGTGCCCTTGCCGAGGTCGTGGGTCAGGGCGGCGAAGCGCACCGGCAGGCCGTAGCCCTGGCGGGCTGCCTGGTCCACTACCATGAGGGTGTGGATGCCGGTATCCACTTCCGGATGGAAGTCGGCCCGCTGGGGCACGCCGAACAGGCGGTCCACCTCGGGTAGCAGGCGGGCCAGGGCGTCGCACTCCCGCAGCACCTGGAAGAGCCGGGACGGCCTGGCCTCCATCAGTCCCCGGGCCACCTCCTGCCAGACCCGCTCGGGCACCAGGTGGTCCACTTCGCCGGCTTCCACCATCTGCCGCATCAGGGCCATGGTCTCGGGGGCGACGGAGAATTCGGTGAAGCGGGCGGCGAAGCGGGCCAGGCGCAGGATGCGCACCGGGTCCTCGACGAAGGCGGGCCCGACGTGGCGCAGGATCCTGGCCTGGAGATCGGCCTGGCCGTGGAAGGGATCGACCAGGGTGCCGTCCGCGGCCCGGGCCATGGCGTTGATGGTCAGGTCCCGGCGCGCCAGGTCCTGTTCCAGGGTGACGTCGGGGGCGGCGTGGAAGGCGAAGCCGTGGTAGCCGTGCCCGGTCTTGCGCTCGGTGCGGGCGAGGGCGTATTCCTCGTTGGTCTCGGGGTGGAGGAAGACCGGAAAGTCCTTCCCCACGGGGCGATAGCCCTGGGCCAGCATGGCCTGCGGGGTGCCGCCCACCACCACGTAGTCGCGGTCGCTCCCCGGCAGGCCGAGAAGCTCGTCGCGAACAGCCCCGCCGACGATGTAGATTTCCATCAGCGGGGCTCCCTCATGGGCCGGTCAGCGCCCGGCGCGGAAGCGGAAGCCTTCCAGACGGCCCTTGGGCGTGTTGTGGGCGATGTAGGCGGGTGCAATGGCTTCCAGGGCGGTGGGGTGCCAGGCCGGGAAGGTGTTGCAGCCGGGCTTGCAGACATTGTCCACTTCCATGGAACGCAGGTTGTCCGGCGACAGGATGGGCTTGGGAGCCAGCCACATGATGCCGGCCTGGAGGTAGGCCAGGGACTCGGGCAGGGCGATGATCCTGGCGTGGCTGCGGGTCAGCTCGGCGGTGTAATCCACCAGTTCCCGCAGGGTGTAGACCTTGGGCCCGCAGAGGTCGTAGGCCTGGCCGATGGTCGCGGCGTTGCCGAGGGCCTCCACGAAGGCGTCGGCCACGTCCGCCACCCACACCGGCTGGAACTTGGCATGGCCGAAGCCGAGCGGGAAGAAGGGGAACTTCTTCAGGGCGTTGGCGAAGGTGTTGAGGAAGGAATCGCAATGGCCGAACATGACCGAGGGACGGAACACGGTGACTTCCAGCTCGTCCCGGGCAGCCAGGACGAGCTGCTCGCCCTCGCCCTTGGAGCACAGGTACTCGGAGGGGCCCTTGGGGTCGGCGCCGAGGGCGCTCATGTGGATCAGGCGGCGGACGCCGGCGGCCTTGCAGGCGGCGACGATCTTCCTGGGCAGCTCGACATGGGCCTGGGCGAAGTCGCGGCTGTAGGGCAGCTTGACGTCCCGGCTGTGGAGGATGCCGACCAGGTTGATGACTGCGTCGTGGCCCTTCACCAGTTCGGTCAGGGCCTTCTCGTCATTGACGTTGGCCTGGACCATGTCCACGTGGGGCAGCGTGATCGGCGCCTTGGTGCGCTCCCGCCGCCGGGTCGGGATGGTGACGTCGATGTCCCGTTCGGAAAGGCGGTTGGCGATGTAGGTACCGACGAAGCCGCTACCCCCCAGCAGCAAGACCTTCTTGATGTCCATTGGAGCTCCGGAAACCGAATTCGAAAGCCTTGAATTTTAACCCGAACGGCGTGCCGAGGCACGGAAATCCAGGCATTGAGCCGATAGGCCGCTGTCAAAGAGCTACAATCCATTGAAACAAGACCACGAAGAAAACCATGGCCCGTCCCCTACCCGCTCCGATTGCCGCCTTCTTCCATTCCCGGCGCCTTCGCCTGGCCTTGTGGTGGGCTCTCGGCCTGTTCGTGGCCTACGTGGCCATCGGCTTCCTGATCCTGCCGCCGGTAGCCAGGTCGGTAATGGAGAGCCAACTCGGCCAGGCCCTCCATCGTCAGGTAGACATCGAACGGGTCAAGACCAATCCCTTCACCTGGACGGCGGACGTCGAAGGCCTCACGGTCCATACGGCCGAGGGCCAGGAACTGCTGGGCTTCGACCGCCTCCACCTGGATGCCGAGGCCGCCTCCCTGGTGGAGGGCGGGCTGGTGGTGCGGGAACTGCGCCTCGAGGGGCCGCGCCTGCGGGTCACCCGGGTGAGCCCGGAGCGCTACGACATCTCGGACCTCATCGAGGAGTGGAGCAAACCTTCCGATTCGCCGCCTCCCCATTTCTCCATCAGCAACATCCAGGTCAGCGGCGGCCGGGCGACCCTGGTGGACAAGCCGAAGGGAACGACCCACGAGGTCGCCGACCTGGCCCTCGACGTTCCCTTCCTCTCCAGCCTGCCCTACCAGACCGACATCTTCGTGGAGCCCCGCTTCTCGGCCAAGGTGAACGGCGCGCCCTTCGTCCTCACCGGGCGCAGCAAGCCCTTCGCCGAATCCCACGACAGCGAGCTCAACATCGACCTGGACCGGGTGGAGCTCGGCCGCTACCTGCCCTATTCCCCCGTCCGCCTGCCCTTCACCCTGCGCAGCGGCAGCCTGGATACCGAGCTGAAGCTGGTTTTCCGCCAGAACAAGGCGCAGCCGGCGACCCTGCGGCTGGTCGGCAAGGCCCACGTCAAGAACCTGGCCCTGGCCGAAGCCGGCGGCCAGCCGCTCCTGGCCTTCAAGCAGCTGGACGTGGCGGTGCGGGAGGCCGATCTCCTGAAGCGGCGCTTCGCCGTCGACAGCGTGCGCATCGCCGGCCTCGACGCCCGGGCCCGCATCGCTGCCAACGGCGAACTCAACTGGGCGCAGGTGGCGGACCGCCTGGGGTCCGGCGGTGACAGCGGCAAGAAGTCGGCTCCGGCCACCTGGTCGGTGGGGGAAATCCGCCTGGAGGACGGCGCCCTGCGCTACCAGGACCAGCGCACTCCCGACCTGCCGGTGCAGGTGATCGACCGGCTCGACGCCAAGGTCGGCGGCCTCTCCAGCGCTGCCGGCAGCAAGCTGGCGGTGGACGTGGCGGCCCGGGTGAACGAGTCCGGCAGCCTCAAGGCCCGGGGCGATGTGCGCCTGCAGCCCCTGGCTGCCAGCCTGGAAATCGAAACCGGCGGCATTTCCATCCTGCCCTTCCAGCCCTATTTCGGCGAATACCTCAACATCGCCCTGGTCCAGGGACAGCTCTCCGGCCAGGGCCAGCTCGACCTGCGGATGGAGGACGAGGGCCTGGCGGGCGGCTTCAAGGGCCAGCTCACCGTCGGCGACCTGCAGAGCGTCACCAAGGCCGACCGGGCCGATTTCCTGAAATGGAAGTCCCTCTTCGTCGGCAACATCGACGCCCGCCTGCGGCCCCTTTCGCTGTCGGCGGGGGAAGTGGCCCTGAGCGACTTCTACGCCCGGGTCATCGTCAGCCCCCAGGGGCGCCTCAACCTCGCCGACATCATCCGCAAGCCGGAAGGCAAGAAAGACGGCGGCTCCGACCAGGAATCGGTGCCCGTGCGCATCGGCAAGGTCAGCCTCCAGGGGGGCACGGTCAATTTCTCGGACCATTTCGTCAAGCCCAACTACACGGTGAACGTCACCCGCATCGGCGGGCGCATCACCGGCCTCTCATCCCAGCCCAAGGCCACCGCCGACCTGGAACTGCGGGGCAACTACGGCAGCCACGCGCCGGTGGAGGTGCGGGCCAAGCTCAATCCCTTCGCCGCCAAGGCCTACCTGGACCTCAAGGGCGAGATCCGGGGCGTGGACCTCACCACCCTGTCCACCTACTCGGGCAAGTACGCCGGCTACGCCATCGACGAGGGCAAGCTCTCCCTCTACGTCACCTACCACCTGGAAAACAGCCAGCTCACCGCCGACAACCGGGTCTTCCTGGACCGCCTGACCTTCGGCCAACGGGTGGACAGCCCGACCGCCACTAGTCTGCCGGTCAAGCTCGCCATCGCGCTGCTCAAGAACAGCCGCGGCGAGATCGACGTGAACCTGCCCGTCGCCGGCTCCATCGACGATCCCCAGTTCTCCCTGGGCGGCATCATCACCCGGGTCATCGGCAACCTCATCGTCAAGGTCGTGACCGCGCCCTTTGCCTTCCTGGGGAACCTGTTCGGTGGCGGGGAGGAGCTGTCCACCGTCGATTTCGCCCCCGGCCGGGCGGCCCTCGATCCCGGTGCGGTCAAGAAGCTGGAGGCCCTGGCCAAGGCCATGGCCGACCGCCCGGCGCTGAAGCTGGAAATCACCGGCCGGGCGGACCCCGAGACCGACCGGGACGGTCTCAAGCGGGTGGCCGTGGAGCGGGCGGTCAAGGCGGAAAAACTGAAGGACCAGAAGAAGGGCGCCGAGGCCGCGACCGTGGACAGCGTCGCCGTCAGCGCCCAGGAATACCCGGTCTTCCTCAAGCGGGCCTACCGGGACGCCAAGTTTCCCAAGCCCCGCAACGTCATCGGCCTGCCCAAGGACCTGCCGGTGGAGGAAATGGAGAAGCTCATGCTAGCCAACCTGCCGGTGGGTGAGGAGGAGCTGCAGCAATTGGCGGATCGGCGGGCCGAGACGGTCCAGGGCTGGCTCCTGGAGCAGGGCAAGGTGCCTGGCGAACGCCTCTTCATCCTTGCCCCCAAGATCGCCAGGGCCGGGGCCGACGACAAGGCCAGCCCCAGCCGGGTGGATTTCTCCCTACGCTAGAACGCCGGCCCCTCAGGGCAGGTCGGCGTCCTTGATGGCGTCGGATAGGCGGGCGCCGATGGTGCCCAGGCGGGCTTTCAGGGATTCCGGCTTGCCGTTGAACAGGGCCGAGTAGTACACGGCGTTGCTCATCACCTTCTTCACGTAGTCCCGCGTTTCCGAGAAGGGGATGGTCTCGGCGTAGATGGCGCCTTCCAGGGGCTGGTCGGCGCGCCACTTGCGGGCCCGCCCGGGGCCGGCGTTGTAGGCGGCTGAGGCCAGCACCGGCTGGTTGTCCAGGTTCTCCATGACCATCCGCATGTAGGCGGTGCCGAGGAGGACGTTGGTGTCGGTGTCGTTCACCTTGCCCTGGTGGAAGTCCTTGAGACCGAGCTTCTTGGCCACCCACTTGGCGGTGGCCGGCATGAGCTGCATGAGGCCGGAGGCGCCCACCGTCGATTTGGCGTGGGTGATGAAGCGGCTTTCCTGGCGCATCAGGCCATAGACCCAGGCATCGTCCAGGGACTGGTTGCGGGCCACCGGCCGCACCTGGTCGCTGTAGGGGGCCAGATAGCGCAGGCTGTAGTCGTGTTCGTTCTTGGTCCGGTCGGCGGCGGCGATGGCGCGGTCGTAGATCTGGTTGCGCTTGGCCAGCTCGGCGGCGGCCAGCAGCTCCCGGTCGCTCATGCCCCGCAGGGACCAGTTCCATTCCTTCATGCCTTCGGTACGCAGGTCCAGGCGGTAGAAGGCCAGGGCCCGCCGGATGCCGGCATTGTTGCTGGCCTGGGCCAGTTCTTCGCCGGTCAGGGCCGCGGCCTTGGCCGGCGGGGTGATGAAGCGGTCCAGTTCCTCGTCGGCCAGGTTGCCGTAGAAATGGGGCTGGCCGGCGATGCGCTCGAACAGGGCGTTGGCCTGGGTGATGCGCCCCCCCGATTTGTAGGCCCGGCCCAGCCAGTAGATCCATTCGGGCAGGGCGGCGAGGCGGGCCGGCATGGCTTCGATGGCGGAGCGCACCGTGCCCCAGTCCTGGGCCCGCAGGGCGGCCCGCACCTTCCACTGGTGGGCGTCGTCGGAGAGCGGACTGCTGCCGGCCCGGGCGTACCAGGCCAGGGCTTCCGGCATGTGGCGCTTGGCAGCGTTGAGCGCCACCTCACCCCAGGCCCATTGCTTCTCGCTGTCGCCCAGGCGGTCCTGGAGCTTTTCCAACTGCTCGGCGGCGGTGCGGGGGTCGTTGGCGGCGACGCGCTGGATGGCCAGGGCGGCCAGCTCGCGGCCGAGCCGGCTGGCGGCCCAGTTGGCAGGCAGCTTGACCAGGGTGGCCATGGCCTTGTCCACCACCGCGTCCACCTGGCGGTTGTCCGGGGTTTGGCTGGCCGGCAGATAGTGCATGGTGGCCTTGGCCCAGTTGGTGCGGTTGGCCTCGAACTGGCGCCGGATCCGGGCCCAGACGTCGTCGGCCAGCACCTTCTTTTCCCAGATCAGGGCTTCCAGCACCGGCTGGCAGGCGTCGGGCGGCTCCAGGAGGCCGAGCCACAGGGGCTGGGCCTCGTCCAGGGCGGTCTTGTCGCCCCGGGCCAGGCGGGCCTGGAGATTGAGGCAGGTGACTTCCTGCTCGGGGGAGATCAGCTTCGGGTACTCGGCCTCGAATCCGACCCACAGGGCCTTGCGGGCGAGCATGCGCAGCCAGTCGCCCCGCAGTTTTTCGGCCACGTAGCTGCCGTCGTAGCGTTCCAGGAAACTGCGGATGGTGGCCGGGTCCACCTGTTCCAGGTTCATCCGCAGCTGGAAATATTCGATGTAGGGGCTGAGGTCGTAGCCGCTGCCGACCACGGCGGCGGCCCGCTCGAGCTTGATGTAGTCACCGGCACGGAAGGCGTCGCGGGCGATGAGGAAAGCCGTGTCGCGACTGTCCTGGGCAAAGACGGGGGAAACGAGGAAAAGCGAAAGAGCGAGGACCCGGAACTTCATGCTAGATTGGTGCGGTGAAAAAGACGTCAAAGACTGACCCTATTGAGAATAGCACGGTATGGCGGCAGGCGCTGCGGCGTGAAATGGTGAATCGGCGCTTGGCGTTGACCGTGGAGATGCACGCCGAGTTTTCGGCCGCCATCGTCGCCCATCTTGTGGAGCGTCTGCCCCAGCTGGCGACGGCCGTGGTGGGCTTCTGCTGGCCCATCAAGAATGAGCCGGACGTGCGGGCCGCCCTCGATGCCTGGCGCCGCCAGGGCGGCCGGGCGGCCCTGCCGGTGGTGGTGGAAGAGGCCGCGCCCCTGGCCTTCCGGGCCTGGGAGCCCGACACACCGCTGCTCCCCGACCGCTACGGAATCCCGACCCCGGACAGTGGCGACTGGCTGGTTCCCGACGCCCTCCTGCTGCCCCTCAATGCCTTCGACGGCGCCGGCTACCGCCTGGGCTACGGCGGCGGCTTCTTCGACCGCACCCTGGCCGCCCTGGCGCCCCGGCCCCTGGCGGTGGGCGTGGGTTTCGAGATGAACCGGGTGGATACCATCCGCCCCGAGCCCCACGACCAGCGGCTGGACTGGATCGTCACCGAGGCCGGGGCCTTCCCAATGAGGCTGAAGGGTTTCTAACGCCGGAAGCCGTTGAGGCCGAACAGCAGCAGCACCGACACCGCCGCCGCCAGCAGGGCTTGCCGCAGGTCGAAGATGCCGGTGTGCAGGGCCAGTTCGAGGTCGTAGGCGTGGCGCAGGGCGAGCAGCAGGAGGCCGCTGGCGAGGACCATGGCGGCGCCCCGGTAGGGCGGCCGCAGGGCGCTCAGGGTGACGATGCCGGCGGCGATGCATTGGGCTCCCAGCGCCAGGGCGAGGCTGAGGACGGCGACGAGGTAGGGGCTCATGGGCGGCGGCTGGCGGCTTCGAGGCGGGAGAGGGCTTGGTCGAGGGTGGCCCGGGGGCAGCCGAAATTGAGCCGCACCCAGCCGGAGTAGTCGCCGCCGCGGCCAAAATCCTTGCCGTCGGAGAGTCCCAGGCCATGGGCTTCGAAATGCTTCGCCGGGTCCGCCACCCCCAGGTCCCGGGCGTCGATCCAGGCCAGGTAGGTGGCCTCCACCGGCGCCATGGCCAGGCCCGGCAGGCTGGCGACGGCGGCCTGCACCCGGTCGCGGTTGGCGGCCAGGTAGTCCAGTAGCTCGGCATGCCAGGGGCCGCCGTGGCGGTAGGCCGCCTCGCATGCCACCAGTCCGAGAACATTCACATGGGGAACGATGCCGTGCATGGCGGTGCGGAAACGCCGCCGCAGCCCGGCGTCGCCGATGACCGCGAAGGCGCAGCCGAGGCCGGGGACATTGAAGGTCTTGGAGGGCGCCATCAGGGTGATGGTGCGCCGGGCCATCTCGGGCGACAGCTTGGCGAAGGGCTGGTGGCGCCGCTCCTTGTCGAGGACGAGGCCGCAGTGGATTTCGTCGGAGCAGACCACCAGGTCGCGGCGCTCGCACAGTTCAGCCAGGGCGGTCAGTTCGTCCTGTCGCCAGCAGCGCCCGACCGGGTTGTGGGGATGGCAGAGGAGGAAGAGCCGGGTGGCCGGCGTCAGGGCGGCGGCGACCCGGTCCAGGTCCCACTGCCAGCCGCCGTCAGCCTGGACCAGGGGAGCGGTGGCCAGTTCCCGGCCGGAGAAGGCCGGGGCGGAAAGGAAGGGCGGATAGACCGGGGTGGCGGAGAACACCCCGCCCTCCACCGCCCGGCAGGCGACGTTGAGGCCGGTGACCAGCCCCGGCAGCCAGACGATCCAGTCGGCCTCGATGGCCCAGTCGTATTCCCGGGCCAGATGTTCGACCACCGCCTCCGCCAGGGACGGCCAGGGCTGGGGATAGCCCAGGACGCCATGGTCGAGGCGCCGGTGCAGGGCCTCCAGCACCGGCGGCGGGGCGGCGAAGTCCATGTCCGCCACCCACAGGGGCAGGATGTCCCGGCCGGCGTACTTGCCCCACTTGATGGAGTCGCTGTGTCGCCGGTCGATGGGCTGGTCGAACGGGCTCAAACGTCGAGGTGCTGGAAGAGCGCCGTGGACAGGTAGCGCTCGCCGCAGGAGGGCACCACCACCACCACCAGCTTGCCGGCGTTCTCGGGGCGCTTCGCCACCTCCAGGGCGGCCCAGACGGCGGCGCCGGAGGAGATGCCCACCAGCAGGCCTTCCTCGGTGGCCATGCGGCGGGCGATGGCGAAGGCGTCGTCGTTCTTGACCCGCACCACCTCGTCGTAGACCTTGGTGTTGAGCACGGCGGGCACGAAGCCGGCGCCCAGGCCCTGGATGAGGTGGGGCCCCTTCTGGCCGCCGGACAGCACCGGCGAGGCGTCCGGCTCGACCGCGACGATCTGGACCCCGGGCTTGCGGGACTTGAGGACCTCGCCGACGCCGGTGACGGTGCCGCCGGTGCCGACCCCGGCCACCACGATGTCCACCTGGCCGTCGGTGTCCTGCCAGATTTCCTCGGCGGTGGTCTTGCGGTGGACTTCCGGGTTGGCCGGGTTCTCGAACTGCTGGGGAATGAAGTAGCGGGAGTCGGCGGCCGCCAGTTCCTGGGCCTTCTTGATGGCGCCGGTCATGCCTTCCGGTCCCGGGGTCTGGATCAGCTCGGCGCCATAAGCTCTGAGCAGCAGCTTGCGCTCCCTGCTCATGGTCTCCGGCATGGTGAAGGCGCACTTGATGCCCCGGGCGGCGCAGACCATGGCCAGGCCGATGCCGGTGTTGCCGGAGGTGGGCTCGATGACGATGGTGTCGGGGCCGATCTTGCCGGCGCCTTGGGCGGCGTCCAGCATGGCGACCGCGATACGGTCCTTGACGCTGCTGCCCGGGTTGAAGAACTCCAGCTTGGCGGCGACGGTGGCCTTGCAGTCGGCGGTGAGGCGGTTGAGGCGGACCAGGGGCGTGTTGCCCACCAGTTCGGTGACGTTATTGGCGATTTTCATTTTTTGTTTCCCCTTGCATGAATGACGGGATTGTAGGCGACATCGGTTCCGCGATGGGTCGGGCGGCACTCGGGGTCGGGCTCGCCCAGGAAGTAGCCCTGCACCAGGTCCGCCCCGGCTTGCCGGGCGGCGGTGAGCTGGGTCGCGGTCTCCACGCCTTTGACCACGACGGTGGCTCCCAGTGCATGGGCGATGTCCACCTGGCGGGCAAGGGCCGTCGCCACCCGCTCGTCCTCCACCGCCGCCGCGATCATGCCGCCCTCCAGCTTGACGATCTCCGGCTGCAGGCGCCACAGGCGGTCCAGGTTGCAGTGGCGCCAGCCGAAGTCGTCGATGGCGATCAGGTAGCCCCGCTGGCGGTAGTTCCTGACCGCCGCCATGAGGTGGGCGTCGTCCTCGATTGCGCTCTCCTGCACCTCCAGCACGATGTCGGCGGGGGCCAGGCCGCAGCGTTTGAGGATGGCCTCGAAGACGAGGCCGTGATGGGTGCTCACCGCCTTCATGTGGCGGGGATGGAGGTTGAGATAGAGATAGCCGCCGGCCCGCTGGCGCTGGGCCAGGAAATTGAGGGCATGGAGGATGCGGGCCAGGCGGTCGAGGCCGACGATGTCCGCCGACTCCGTCGACCGGTCGAAGACCGCCGCCGGCGGCATGGCTTCGGCCGTGGCCGAGGTCACCCGCAGCAGGGCCTCGTGGCCCATGGTGCGCTGCTTTTCCACATTGACGATGGGCTGGAAGGCGCTGGCCAGGCTGAGGTCGGCGAAGCGGGCCGTGGCGCGTCCGCCCTCGTCCACCAGTTCGCCGGCAGCCAGGCCGTCGGTCCGGTTGAAGGCGCGGATCAGGTCGGCGAGGGAGGGCATGGACGGTCTCCTTGTGGATGGGCTGCGGCCGCCGCCGTCACCGGCCGCCCGCGTCAGGCCAGGAACAGCTTGTAGGCCGGGTTCTCGGTCTCGTCCCAGTGGGCGTAGCCCAGGTTCTTCAGGAAGCTGCGGAACTTGCCCATATCATCGGGCGGCACCTGCATCCCCACCAGCACCCGGCCGGAGTCGGCGCCGTGGTTGCGGTAATGGAAGAGGCTGATGTTCCAGTTGGTGCTCATCTGGTTCAGGAAATTCATGAGGGCGCCGGGCCGCTCCGGAAATTCGAAGCGGTAGATGATCTCGTGGTCCGCCTTGGGGGCGTGGCCGCCCACCATGTGGCGGATGTGGAGCTTGGCCATCTCGTCGTCGGTGAGGTCGAGGGTGGCGTAGTCATGCTTCTTGAGCTGCTCCACCAGCTTGGTGGACTCGGCCCGGTTCGCCACCTGGACGCCGACGAAGACGTGGGCTTCCCGGTCGTCGTGGAAGCGGTAGTTGAATTCGGTGATGCTGCGCTGGCCGATGAGGGACAGGAACTTCTTGTAGGCCCCCGGCTTCTCCGGCAGGGTCACCGCCAGCACCGCCTCCCGCTGCTCGCCCACCTCGGCCCGCTCGGCGACGAAGCGCAGGCGGTCGAAATTCATGTTGGCGCCGGAGGTGACGGCGATCAGGTTCTTGTCCTTGAGCTTGTGCTGGCGGGCGTACTCCTTGGCGCCGGCCACCGCCAAGGCGCCGGAGGGCTCCAGGATGGAGCGGGTGTCCTCGAAGACATCCTTGATGGCGGCGCAGATGGCATCGGTGTCCACCAGGATGATGTCGTCCAGGTACTCCCGGCACAGGCGGAAGGTTTCCTCGCCGACGTATTTCACCGCCGTGCCGTCGGCGAAGAGGCCCACCTGGTCCAGCCGCACCCGGCGGCCGGCCTTGATGGAGCGGGCCATGGCGTCGGCGTCGAAGGTCTCGACGCCGATGACCTTGACCTCGGGCCGCACCCGCTTGACGTAGGCCGCCACCCCGGCCGCCAGGCCGCCCCCGCCGATGGCGCAGAAGATGGCGTGGATGGGGCCGTCGTGGCGGGAATGCTGGCGCAGGATCTCGAGGCCGATGGTGCCCTGGCCGGCGATCACGTCCGGGTCGTCGAAGGGGTGGACGAAGGTCAGCTTCTCGGCCTTCTCCAGCTCCACGGCGTGGGCATAGGCCTCGTCGAAGGAATCGCCGGCCAGCACCACTTCGCCGCCCCGGCTCTTGACCGCGTCGACCTTGATGCCCGGGGTGGTGGTGGGCATGACGATGACCGCCCGGCAGCCGATCTTGGCCGCCGACAGGGCGACGCCCTGGGCGTGGTTGCCGGCGGAGGCGCAGATGACGCCGCGCTTGAGCTTGTCGGCCGAGAGGCTGGCGATCTTGTTGTAGGCGCCCCGGAGCTTGAAGGAGAACACCGGCTGCATGTCCTCGCGCTTCAGGATGATGCGGTTGTGCGCCCGGGCGGAGATGTTGGCGGCCAGTTCGAGGGGCGATTCCACAGCCACGTCGTAAACCTGTGCGTTGAGGATTTTTTGGAGATAATCCGGGTGCATGGTGCGATTCATTTAGGCAAAACAGGATTCTAAAGGGTGGAGTGGCTTGACGTCACGGCCGAAACAGGCCTCTGGGGCCTGCTGGCCGCCAGCTTTCTTTCGGCCACGGTGCTGCCCGGCGGCTCGGAGGCCCTCTTCTGGCTCTTCCTGCGCCAGCATCCGGCGGAACTGTGGCCGGCCCTCGCCCTGGTCACCCTGGGCAATACCGCCGGCGCCATGACCTCCTGGTGGGGCGGCCGGGCCCTGCCCCGCTGGCGGAAGCTGGAGAACCTGCCCCACCGGGACAAGGTGGAGCGCTGGGGCAGCCCCATCCTGCTCCTGGCCTGGCTGCCCATCGTCGGCGACGCCCTGTGCGTGGCGGCCGGCTGGCTGCGGCTGCACTGGCTACCCTGCTGCCTGTTCATGGCGGTCGGAAAATTCCTGCGCTACTGGCTCGTGGCGCAGGCTACATAGAAGACCTGAACTTTAACTACAGTCCGGAGTCTATGTGGGTCCTCGTGTTGCGCCGCAATACGATAAAATCACCGTTTTGAGGTACCCGGCTGCCGCCATGACTGCCCGCCTGCGCGAAATCCCCTACAACTACACGTCCTTTTCCGATCGTGAGATCGTCATCCGACTCCTGGGCGCCGATAACTGGCGCATCCTGGACGAACTGAGGACCGAGCGGGTCACCGGCCGCTCCGCCCGCATGCTCTACGAGGTCCTGGGGGACATCTGGGTGGTGCAGCGCAATCCCTACCTGGAGGACGACCTGCTGGCCAACCGGGAACGCCGGGATGCCCTGGTGGAGGCCCTGCGTCACCGCCTGCGGGAAGTGGAGAAGCGCCGGGAAGCCACCCAGGGCGAGGACCCGGAGCGGGCCGCCAAGGTCAAGCGCCTGACAGCGGCGGCCCACGAAGCGGTGGACCGCTTCGCCGCCCACTTCGGCAAGACCCTGGAGCTGCGCCGCAAGGTCCAGCGCGTCCTCAGTCGGCACACCCGCAAGGACAACATCTGCTTCGACGGCCTCTCCCGGGTGTCCCACGTCACCGATGCCACCGACTGGCGGGTCGAATACCCCTTCGTGGTCCTCACCCCGGATACCGAGGAGGAGATCGGCCACCTGGTGCGGGGCTGCATCGAGGCCGGCCTCACCATCATCCCCCGGGGCGGCGGCACCGGCTACACCGGCGGCGCCGTGCCCCTGTCGCCCTATTCGGCGGTGATCAACACCGAGAAGCTGATCGGCATCGGCCCGGTGGAGGAAATGGTCCTGCCCGGCCACGACCAGCCCTACGCCACCATCCGCACCAGTGCCGGCGTGGTCACCGACCGGGTGTCCGAAGCCGCCGCCCTGGCCGGCCGCGTCTTCGCCGTGGACCCGACCTCAGCCAGCGCCTCCTGCATCGGCGGCAACATCGCCATGAACGCCGGCGGCAAGAAGGCCGTCCTCTGGGGCACCGCCCTGGACAACCTGGCCTGGTGGAAGATGGTCACCCCGGACGGCAACTGGCTGGAGGTGGAGCGCCTGAACCACAACTTCGGCAAGATCCACGAGCAGGAAAAGGTGGAATTCCGCTTGAAGCGCTTCGACCCTGCCGGCAAGAAGCTGTTGTCCGAGGAAATCCTCGCCTTGTCCGGCACCGCCTGCCGCAAGGTCGGCCTCGGCAAGGACGTCACCGACAAGTTCCTGGGGGGCGTGCCCGGCGTCCAGAAGGAGGGCACCGACGGCATTATCGTCGCCGCCCGCTGGGTGCTGCACAAGATGCCGCCCATCACCCGCACCGTCTGCCTGGAATTCTTCGGCCAGGTGCGGGAGGCCGTGCCGGCCATCGTCGAGATCACCGACTACTTCAAGCCGGGCGGCGCCGGCCATGCCGCCGGCGTCCAGCTCGCCGGCCTCGAGCACCTGGACGAGCGCTACGTCAAGGCCGTCGGCTACGCCACCAAGGCCAAGCGCCACGGCCGCCCGAAGATGGTGCTGATCGGCGACCTGGTGGGCCATGACGAAAATGCCGTCATGGCGGCCGCCAGCGAAGTGGTGCGCATGTGCAACGTGCGGGCCGCCGAAGGCTTCGTCGCCGTCACCCCGGAGACCCGCAAGAAGTTCTGGCTGGACCGCTCCCGCACCGCCGCCATCTCCCGCCACACCAACGCCTTCAAGGTGAACGAGGATGTGGTGATCCCCCTGCCCCGCATGGGCGACTACTGCGACGGCATCGAGCGCATCAACATCGAGCTTTCCATCCGCAACAAGCTCGACCTGTGCGACGCCCTGGGCGAATTCCTGGCCGGCGAGCTGCCCCTGCACGCCGGCGATGTCGCCCTGGACAAGGACGTCATCATCGGCGACCGCCGTCAGGCGGCCCTGGACACGGTGGCCGCGGTGCGCGCCCGCTGGCAGTGGCTCCTGGACAACCTGGACCTGCCCTTGGCCGAGGCCGAGGCCCGCTTCGCCGAGCTCGGCATCCAGGCCGGGCCGCTCACCAACCGGGCGGCCGAGCCCCGCCTCTTCCACCGCCTCCAGGACTATTCGGTGCGGGTGTCCTGGAAGAAGGAACTGCTGCCCCAGCTCGAGACCATTTTCGACGGCGGCTTCTACCGGCCCATCCTGGAGCGCATCGAGGCCCTGCACAAGGAAGTCCTGCGCGGCCGGGTCTTCGTCGCCCTGCACATGCACGCCGGCGACGGCAACGTCCATACCAACATCCCGGTCAACTCGGACAATTACCAGATGCTGCAGACGGCCAACCGGGCCGTGGAGCGCATCATGCACCTGGCCCGCTCCCTGGACGGCGTCATCTCCGGCGAGCACGGCATCGGCATCACCAAGCTGGAATTCCTGTCGGAGGAGGAGATCGCCCCCTTCCGCGCCTACAAGCAGAAGGTGGACCCGGAGGGCCGCTTCAACCGGGGCAAGCTCATGCCCGGCGGCGACCTCACCAACGCCTATACGCCGTCCTTCTCCCTCCTGGGCACCGAGTCCCTGATCATGGAGCAGTCCGAAATCGGGCGCATCTCCAACATGATCAAGGACTGCCTGCGCTGCGGCAAATGCAAGCCGGTGTGCTCGACCCACGTGCCCCAGGCCAACCTGCTTTACTCGCCGCGCAACAAGATCCTCGGCACCTCGCTGCTGATCGAGGCTTTCCTCTACGAGGAGCAGACCCGGCGCGGCATCTCCCTGCAGCACTTCGACGAGTTCAACGACATCGGCGACCACTGCACGGTCTGCCACCGCTGCGTCAAGCCCTGCCCGGTGGACATCGACTTCGGCGATGTCACCGTGGCCATGCGCAACTTCCTCCAGAAGCAGGGCAAGAAGCGCTTCTCGCCGGGGACCGCCGTCTCCATGGCCTTCCTGTCCCTGAAGGACCCGGCCTCCATCAAGCTCATGCGGGCCGGCATGATGAACTTCGGCTTCAAGGCCCAGCGCCTGGCCTACCGCATGGCCAGCACCCTGGGCATGGTCAAGGAGACCCGCCGCCATCCGCCGGCGACGGTGGGCCGGCCGACGGTGAAGACCCAGGTCATCCACTTCATGAACCGGCCGATGCCGGGCAACCTGCCCAAGCGCACTTCCCGCGCCCTCCTCGACATCGAGGACGATACCGTCATCCCGGTCATCCGCAATCCCCGCAAGACCACCGAGGAGTCGGATGCCGTCTTCTACTTCCCGGGCTGCGGTTCCGAGCGGCTGTTCTCCCAGGTCGGGCTCGCCACCCAGGCCATGCTCTACGAGATCGGGGCCACCACCGTGCTGCCGCCGGGCTACCTGTGCTGCGGCTATCCCCAGACGGCGGCCGGGGACGACGACAAGGGCCAGAAGATCACCACCGACAACCGGGTGCTCTTCCACCGGGTGGCCAATACCCTCAACTACCTGGACATCAAGACGGTGATCGTCTCCTGCGGCACCTGCATGGACCAGCTCCAGAAGTACGAATTCGAGCGCATCTTCCCGGGCTGCCGCCTCCTCGACATCCACGAGTACCTGCTGGAGAAGGGCGTCAAGCTGGAGGGGGTGAACGGCACCCGCTACATGTACCACGACCCCTGCCACAGCCCCATGAAGAGCTACGCGCCCCTGCAGGTGGCCAACCAGCTCATGGGCCAGAAGGTGCCCCTGTCCGACCGCTGCTGCGGCGATTCGGGCTCCTTCGCCTACTCCCGGCCGGATATCGCCACCCAGGTGAAATTCCGCAAGCAGCAGGAGATCGAGAAGGGCGTCGACGAACTGCGGGCCGACGGCTTCCAGGGCGACGTCAAGATCCTGACCTCCTGCCCGGCCTGCCTCCAGGGCCTGACCCGTTACGAGGACGACGCCGGCGGCAACAAAGCCGACTACATCGTGGTGGAAATGGCCCGGCACCTGATGGGCGAGAACTGGATGGCGGACTACGTCGCCAAGGCCAACAGCGGCGGCATCGAAAGGGTGCTGCTGTAAGAGACAAGGGGGCGGCGACGCCCCCTTAGTTTTTCTGCCGCCGGCCGGCTGCAATCTTTCAACGACAAGAGAGGATCAGATGGCTGCATGCGAGTTGTGTTCCACCCCCGGGGGTGCGGTGCTTTGGCAATCGGCGGACTGCCGCGTGGTGCGGGTCGCCGATCCCCACTACCCCGGCTTCTGCCGGGTCATCTGGCAGGACCATGTGCGGGAGATGACCGACCTGTCCGCGGACCAGCGCCAGTACCTGATGGGTGTCGTCTTCGCCGTCGAAGCGGTGGTGCGGGACCTGTTCCAGCCGGACAAGGTGAATGTGGCCAGTCTCGGCAACATGACGCCCCATGTGCACTGGCACGTCATTCCCCGCTGGCGGGACGACCGCCACTTCCCGGAACCCATCTGGGGCAAGGTCCAGCGCGAGGGGGATGGCCCCCGTCCCGCCGTCGACGACGGCGAGTTGCAGGCGGCCCTGGCTCGTGTATTGTCTCCGTATGCCAAGTGACTGGAGATGAGCCGTGGATTCCCTCTTTGCCGTGCCGCTGCTGAGCTTCCCGGATTTCCAGGCGGGGGCGGGCTACGTGGCGCGCCTGCCCCTGGCCAACCCGGCCGCGGCGGAAGAGCAGATCGGCCAGTTCCTCGACAGCCTGCTGGCGGCGCCGCCTGAACAGGGCGACCTGCTGGCCCTCCTGGAGGAATTGCGGGGCCCCCTGGCCCTGGTGGCGGGGGAAATGGGCCGGCGCTACCACGGCAAGCCGCTGGTCCTGGGGGAAATGGAGGAAAGGGCTTTCCAGCGGGTGGTGCTGACCTGGCGCAAGCTGCGCAAGGCCTACGCCCGCTGCCTGGCCGGCGTCAAAACCGTGGCGGGGGATGCCGAAGCCGGGCGCCGGCTGGCGACCCTCCTGCAGCGCTGCCTCCATTGCACCGGCGCCGTCATCCTGGAGCATTACCGGGCCCGCCGGGAGCTGCCGCCCGGGCTCTGGCGGGAATTCCACGCCTACTACCGGGCCGCCGAGACGAGGGGCGTTGCCACCATCCCGGTGGCGGACGGCATTACCGGCGAGGAACGGACCACCGACTGCACGGCGGCCTATGGGGCCGTTCTCCTGGCGGACCTGGCCGGCCCCTACAGCCGCAGCGTCCGGGACATCGACCTGATCGGGCGCTGGGCCGCCCTGTGGGCGCCCCTGGTGCGGGTGCTGCCCCTGGCGGACGGCGGGCACCGCGCCCACTACGTGCTGGAACCGGACGGGGACAGCGGCCTCCACCCCGCCGACCCGGCAAGCCCGCCCCGGGCCGGCGCCCGCTGCCTGGATACTTCCAGCCTGGCCCGCCAAGTCAAACAGGTCCTGGAGCAGCTGCGCCAGAAGGTGCCGGCTTCCCGCCTCGGGCTGGGGGACGAGCCGTCGAGCCATGCCCGCGGGCTCCTGGAGCAGCTGGTACGGCCCTGGAGCCAGGCCGGGGCGGCCCGCAAGTTCCGGCGCTTCGCCGCCTCGGGGACGGCCCGGGTCTGCGTCGGCTTCGAGTCCATCCACTTCTTCGTCAGCGGCCGCCCCTTCGAGCAGCCGGAAGTGGCCAAGACCTATTCCCGGGGCGAGTTCAACCTTCTCTTCTCCGCCCGGGAACTGGCCGTCCCCGGGCAGCGGCCGGTCATCCGCTCCCAGGACGACTACCCGGCCGACCAATGGGAAGTCGTCAACCATTCGGCCAACGGCTTTCGCCTTGCCCGCACCTCGGTGGGGCAGAAGATGGGCCACGGCCAACTCCTCGCCCTCTGTCCCCACGACGGCGAACGCTTTTTGCTGGCCCGGGCCAGTTGGCTCATGCAGGACCGGGGCGGCGGGCTGGTGGCGGGGGTGTCGGTGCTGCCCGGCCTGCCTACCGGCGTGGCGGTACGGGTCAGCGGCGAGCCCCGGGACAGTGGCCGGCCGTTCGTGCGGGGCTTCGTGCTGTCGCCGGTGGCCAATGTCGCCGAGCACGGATCCATCGTCCTGCCCCTGGGCACCTACCAGGCCAGCCGGATCTTCGACATCTACGCCGACGGCTTCTGGCAGGTGCGGCTCAGGAACATCCTGGAGCGAGGCAGCGACTTCGAACGGGTCAGTTTTGAAACCGTTTGATCCATCCGGTCTCGAAGCATTATTAGAGTACGTTAAACTAACGCCATAACACTTACACTGGAGGAGACACCATGGCCGGCATCGACAAAGACACCCCTATTCCGACGGAAATCAAGCTGCACCAGCAATCCAGGACCCTGGAGCTGGCTTATGAAAGCGGCGAGCGTTTCGAGCTTTCCTGCGAGTTCCTGCGGGTCTTCACCCCCTCGGCGGAAGCCCGGGGCCACGGGCCCGGCCAGGAGACCATCCAGACGGGCAAGCGCAACGTCACCATCCAGTCGATCGAGCCGGTCGGCGCCTATGCCCTCCAATTCGTGTTCAGCGACGGCCACGATACGGGCATCTATTCCTGGGACCTCCTTTACAATCTTGGCCTGCATCGGGACGAGCTCTGGCAGGACTACCTGAAGCTGCTGGAGGCCGAGAAGCTGTCCCGGGATATCGACACCACCTCCCAGCCCGTCATCCATGGCGGCTGCGGAAACCATCACTGAGACCATGGCAGACAACAAGACCCATTTTGGCTACGAAACCGTAGCCGAGCAGGAAAAAGCCCGGCGCGTCGCCGATGTATTCGATTCGGTGGCTAGCCGCTACGACTTGATGAACGACCTGATGTCCGGCGGCATGCACCGCCTGTGGAAGGCCTTCACCATCCAGCGCAGCGGTGTCCGGGAAGGTTCCCGGGTCTTGGACGTGGCCGGCGGCACTGGCGATCTCTCCCTGGCCTTCGCCAAGAAGGTCGGGAAGAGCGGCCAGGTGTGGCTGACCGACATCAACAACGCCATGCTCACCCGCGGCCGGGACCGGCTGCTGGACAAGGGCTACCCGGTGGCGGCGGCCCAATGCGACGCCGAGAAGCTGCCCTTCCCCGACGACTGGTTCGACTGCGTCACCGTCGCCTTCGGCCTGCGCAACATGACCCACAAGGACAAGGCCCTGGCCGAGATGCGGCGGGTCCTGCGCCCGGGCGGCCGCCTGCTGGTGCTGGAGTTCTCCCAGATCTGGAAGCCCCTGGCACCCCTCTACGATTTCTATTCCTTCCAGGTCATTCCCCGGGTCGGCAAGCTGGTCACCAACGACGAGGACAGCTACCGCTATCTGTCCGAGTCCATCCGGGTCCATCCCGGCCAGGAAGAGCTGAAGGCGATGATGGAACAGGCCGGGCTGGAGAAAGTCGAATACTTCAATTTGGCCCTGGGGGTGGTTGCACTGCACCGCGGGTACAAGTTCTGATCCGTTCCCCGGAGAAGCAACCATGAAGAGATTTCTGATGAGCCTCTGCGCCGCCCTCCTGGTTTTCGGGATCGTGGTGCAGGACGCCGAAGCCCGCCGCCTCGGCGGCGGCATGTCCCGGGGCATGCAGCGCGAATCCGTGACCCAGCGCCAGGCGGCCCCGCAGCAAGCGGCGCCCAGCCAGCAGATGGCTCCCCAGTCCATGCCCCAGACTCCCACCGCCCAGACCCAGAAGCGCAACTGGCTGGGGCCCCTGGCCGGCCTCGCCGCCGGCGTCGGCCTGGCCGCCCTCCTCTCCCATTTCGGCATGGGCGAGGGGCTGGCCAATGTGGTGATGATCCTGCTCCTGGTGATGGCAGCCGTCTTCGTTTTCAAGCTCGTCTTCCGCCGCAGCCAACCGGCTGCAGGGCGGCAGCCGCTGCAATACGCGGGTCTTGGCTCCGCCGCTGACCGGGCGGCGGTGCCTGCCGGCCGGGAGCAGCCAGTCGGCGGCGGCTACAGCCAGAGCGTCGCTCCCGCGGTCGGGAACATCCCTGCCGATTTCGACGCCGAGGGCTTCGCCCGGGTGGCCAAGGTGAACTTCCTGCGGCTGCAGGCTGCCAACGACGCCGGCAACCTGGACGACATCCGGGAGTTCACTACCCCCGAGATGTACGCCGAGATCAAGCTCGATATCGATGACCGCCATGGCGCCAGGCAGCAGACCGATGTCGTCACCCTCGATGCCGAGGTGCTGGAGGTGGTGTCCGAAGGCAACCGACACGTCGCCAGTGTCCGCTTCTACGGCATGATCCGGGAGGAGAAGGACGGCCCGGCCGAGCGTTTCGACGAGGTCTGGAATCTGGTGAAGCCGCTGGACGGCAGCCGGGGCTGGCAGGTCGCCGGCATCCAGCAGCTGAACTGATGCTGGCGCAAGGGGCGGTGGGCGCCCTCAACCACCTTCTGACCGGTTCCAACTGGGCCCGGGAACGGCTGCGCGCCTTCGCCGGGCAACACGCCCGGCTGGCGGGCGGTCCCATAAAGCTCGATCTGGTGGTGGACGGGGAAGGCTATTTCCGCCGCCTGGAGGGGCCGGCCGATACGGCTCCGGCTGTGACCATCGAATTGCCGGCCGACGCTCCCTTCCGCTTCGTGCTCGACCGCAATTCCGTTTTCGCTGCCGCCCGGCTGTCCGGCACGGCGGATTTCGCCGAGACCCTGGCCTTCGTCTTCCGCAATCTGCGCTGGGATGTGGAGGAGGATCTTGCCCGCTTCGTGGGCGACATCGCCGCCCACCGCCTGGTACGGGCCGGCGAGGCTCTAGTCGGCTGGCAGAAGCGGGCCGGCGCCAACCTGGCAGCCAATGCCGCCGAATACCTGGGCGAGGAATCGGGGATGCTGGTGCCGCGTCGGGAAATGGCCGGCCTGGCGACCGAGACCGAGCGCCTGCGGGCCGAGCTGGCCGAACTGGAACGGCGCCTGGCCAGGCTCGCCTAAGCAACCGGCCGGCGATTGGGCAAAAGAAAAGGGCAGCCTAGGCTGCCCTTTTTGCTGTCGGAGAACTCCGAACTTAGTGCGTATGCTTCCGCAGGCGCTGGATGGCTTGCAGCTGGGCGATGGCCTGGGCCAGCTCCGCTTCGGCCGCGGCGTAATCCACCTCGGCCTGGCGGTTGGCCAGGGCCTCTTCGGCCCGCTTCTTCGCTTCCAGGGCCTTGGCTTCGTCCAGGTCGTGGGCGCGGATGGCGGTGTCGGCCAACACGGTGATCATGTCGGGCTGAACCTCCAGCATGCCGCCGGAAACGTACACCAGTTCGTAGTCAGCCTGGCCCGGCACCTTGAGCCGGACGGTGCCCGGCTTGATGCGGGTCAGCAGCGGCGTGTGGTGGGGCATGATCCCCAGCTCGCCGGCTTCGCCGGGGAAAACGGCGAATTCGACGATGCCGGAGAAGATCTGCTCTTCCGCGCTGACGACATCACAATGGACAGAAATTGCCATGACTGGCTCCTAAACTGGTACAGCGTTACTGAAGGGTCTTGGCCTTCTCGATGGCTTCCTCGATGCCGCCGACCATGTAGAACGCCTGCTCGGGCAGGTGGTCGTATTCGCCGGCAACGATGCCCTTGAAGCCCTTGATGGTGTCCTTGAGGGACACGAACTTGCCAGGCGAGCCGGTGAACACTTCGGCCACGTGGAAGGGCTGGGACAGGAAACGCTGGATCTTACGAGCGCGGGACACGGCGAGCTTGTCTTCGGGAGACAGTTCGTCCATACCCAGAATCGCGATGATGTCGCGCAGTTCCTTGTAGCGCTGCAGGGTCATCTGCACGGCACGGGCGACCTGGTAGTGCTCCTCGCCCACGACCTGCGGGTCGAGCTGGCGGGAAGTGGAGTCGAGCGGATCGACGGCGGGGTAGATACCCAGGGCGGCGATGTCGCGGGACAGCACGACGGTGGAGTCCAGGTGGAGGAAGGTGGTGGCGGGAGACGGGTCGGTAAGGTCGTCCGCCGGCACATACACGGCCTGGATGGAGGTGATGGAGCCCACCTTGGTGGAGGTGATGCGCTCCTGCAGGCGGCCCATTTCCTCGGCCAGGGTCGGCTGGTAGCCCACGGCGGAAGGCATACGGCCCAGCAGAGCGGACACTTCGGTACCGGCCAGGGTGTAACGGTAGATGTTGTCGATGAACAGCAGGATGTCACGGCCGTCGTCGCGGAAACGCTCGGCCATGGTCAGGCCGGTCAGCGCCACGCGCAGACGGTTGCCCGGGGGCTCGTTCATCTGACCGAACACCATCGCGACCTTGTCCAGAACGTTGGAGTCCTTCATCTCGTGGTAGAAGTCGTTGCCCTCACGGGTACGCTCACCCACGCCGGCGAACACGGACAGACCCGAGTGCTGCTTGGCGATGTTGTTGATCAGCTCCATCATGTTCACGGTCTTGCCGACGCCGGCGCCACCGAACAGACCCACCTTGCCGCCCTTGGCGAACGGGCAGATCAGGTCGATAACCTTGATGCCGGTTTCGAGCAGATCGACGGAGGAAGACAGCTCGTCGAACTTCGGAGCGGCCGCGTGGATCGGGCGCACTTCGTTGCCGGCGATGGGGCCGGCTTCGTCGATCGGGCGACCGAGAACGTCCATGATGCGGCCCAGGGTGCCTTCACCAACCGGCACGGAGATGGCGGCGCCGGTGTTGTTGACCTTCATGCCGCGGCGCAGGCCGTCGGAAGAACCCATGGCGATGGTACGGACGACGCCGTCACCCAGCTGCTGCTGCACTTCGAAGGTCAGGCCGTCTTCGGCCATGCCATTCGACTCGGAAGCATCCAGCTTGAGCGCGTCGTAAACCTTCGGCATCGCGTCGCGCGGGAAGTGGATGTCCACCACGGCGCCGATGCACTGAACGATTGAACCTTGACTCATATTCAAATCCCCAAAAATAAATTCCTACGCGTCACACCGCGGCGGCGCCGCCGACGATTTCCGAAAGTTCCTTCGTAATCGCAGCCTGACGGGCCTTGTTGTAGACCAGCTTCAACTCGCCGATGACGTTCTTGGCGTTGTCCGAGGCGGACTTCATGGCCACCATCCGGGCGGACTGCTCGGACGCCATGTTTTCGGCCACAGCCTGGTAAATCAACGCTTCGACGTAGCGGATGAGCAGGTCGTCGATGACCGACTTGGCTTCCGGCTCATAGACGTAATCCCACTTGGTCTTGGCGGAACCGACTTCCTCCCCGGACAAGGGAAGAAGCTGCTCGATCACCGGCTCCTGCTTCATCGTGTTGATGAAGCGGGTGTAGACGATGTAGAGCGCGTCGATCTCGCCGCGCATGTAGGCGTCCAGCTGGACCTTGACGGGTCCGATGAGCTTTTCGAGGTGCGGCGTGTCGCCCATGCCCACGACGTGGGAGACGACCTTGACGCCGGCACGCTGCATGAAGCCGAAGCCCTTGTTGCCGATGCAGGTGGCGCTGGTCTTGATGCCCGCAGCGTCCCACTCCTTCATCTTGCCGACGACCAGGCGCAGGGAGTTGCTGTTCAGACCGCCGCACAGACCCTTGTCGGAAGTGACGAGGATCACGCCCACGTTCCTGACCTGCTCGCGCTTGACCAGGAACGGGTGCTTGTACTCGGTCAGAGCATGCGACAGGTGAGCCGCAACGCGCCGGATCTTCTCGCCGTAGGGGCGGGCAGCCCGCATCCGGTCCTGCGCCTTGCGCATCTTGGATGCGGCCACCATCTCCATGGCCTTGGTGATCTTGCGCGTGTTCTCGACGCTCTTGATCTTGTTGCGAATTTCCTTGCCGCTAGGCATGGCGTTCTCCTAAAGCTATCAGGCCCAGCTGCTCTTGAAAGCCTGGATGGCAGCTGCCAGTTGCTTCTCGGTGTCAGCGCTCAGGTCAGCCGTGGTCTCCATGGTGTTCATGAGGTCGGCGTAGTTGGCCTTGAGGTAGCCGATCATGGCCTTTTCGCATTCCAGGGCGCGCTTCACTTCGACGTCGTCGAAGTAGCCCTTGTCGGCTGCGTACAGGGTGACGGCCATCTCGGAGATGCTCATCGGGGAGTACTGGGGCTGCTTCATGAGTTCGGTCACGAGGCGGCCGCGCTCCAGCTGCTTGCGGGTGGCTTCGTCCAGGTCGGAAGCGAACTGCGCGAAGGCAGCCAGTTCCCGGTACTGGGCCAGGGCCAGACGGACACCGCCGCCGAGCTTCTTGATCAGCTTGGTCTGGGCGGCGCCACCGACGCGGGACACGGAAATACCGGCGTTGATGGCAGGACGGATACCGGCGTTGAAGAGGTCGGTTTCCAGGAAGATCTGGCCGTCGGTAATGGAGATCACGTTGGTCGGAACGAAGGCGGACACGTCGCCAGCCTGGGTTTCGATCACGGGGAGAGCGGTCAGAGAACCGGTCTTGCCCTTGACTTCACCGTTGGTGAGCTTCTCGACCCAAGCTTCGGAAACGCGAGCGGCGCGCTCCAGCAGGCGGGAGTGGAGATAGAACACGTCGCCCGGGTAGGCTTCACGGCCCGGCGGACGGCGAAGCAGCAGGGAGACCTGACGGTAGCCCCAGGCTTGCTTGGTGAGGTCGTCGTAAATAATCAGGGCGTCCATGCCGCGGTCGCGGAAGTACTCGCCCATGGTGCAGCCGGAGTAGGGGGCGATGAACTGCAGCGCAGCGGATTCGGAAGCGGAGGCGGCCACCACGATGGTGTATTCCATGGCGCCGTGCTCTTCCAGCTTGCGCACCACGTTGGCGATGGTGGAAGCCTTCTGGCCGATAGCGACGTAGACGCAGAAGAGGTTCTTGCCCTTCTGGTTGATGATGGTGTCGACAGCGACGGCGGTCTTGCCGGTCTGACGGTCGCCGATGATCAGCTCGCGCTGGCCGCGGCCGACGGGCACCATGGAGTCCACGCACTTCAGACCGGTCTGCACCGGCTGGGACACGGACTTACGCCAAATGACGCCGGGGGCGACCTTTTCGATCTTGTCGGTCAGCTTGGCGTTGATCGGGCCCTTGCCGTCGATGGGCTGGCCCAGGGAGTTGACCACGCGGCCCAGCAGCTCGGGACCGACGGGGACTTCCAGAATGCGGCCGGTGGTCTTGACCACGTCGCCTTCGGAGATGTGCTCGTATTCGCCGAGAACCACGGCGCCGACGGAGTCACGCTCGAGGTTGAGCGCCATGCCGAAGGTGTTGCCGGGGAATTCCAGCATTTCGCCCTGCATGACGTCCTGCAGGCCGTGCACACGGCAGATACCGTCGGTAACGGAAACGACCGTGCCCTGCGTGCGCACTTCCGACGCGCCCTGCAGGTTCTGGATCTTGCTCTTGATCAGTTCAGAAATTTCGGAAGGATTCAACTGCATGAAATTCTCCTAGTGGTTCAGCGCCGTAGCCATGGCGTCGAGCTTGCCGCGGACTGAAGCATCCAGCATCTGGTCGCCGACCAGTACCTTGATCCCGCCGATGAGTTCGGGATCGACCTTGACCGACGCTTCCAGGCGGGTCTTGAAGAAGCCTTCAAGCTGGGGCACGAGGGCCTTGACCTGGGTGTCGTCGAGGGGGAAGGCCGAGTAGATCTCGGCCTGCTTGGTGCCTTCCTCGGCCTGCTTGTAGCTCTCGTACAAGGCGCCGATCTCGGGCAGCAGCCCCAGGCGGTCGTTGTCGGCCAGCAGCTGGATGAAGTTCGCCAGCTCCGCGTCTACCGCCGTGCCGCAGACAGACCGGAAGAGGTCGACCAGTTGCGGGGCCGCCACATTGGGATCGCCGATGGCCGCGCGGGCTTCGGGACTGCCGGCCACTTGGGCGAGCAGAGCGACCTGCTCCGACCACTTGGCCAAAGCGCCACTTTCCTTCGCCGCCCGGAACAGGGCTTCGGCGTAAGGACGGGCGATAGTCACGGATTCAGCCATGGGCTTACAGTTCCTGTTTCAGGGCGCCCAGCATGTCGCCATGCACGGACGCATTGATTTCCTTGCGCAGGATCTTCTCGGCACCGGCAACCGCCAGTTCGGCGACGCGCTCGCGCAGTTGCTGCTTGGCACGTTCGACTTCCTGGTCGATTTCCGCCTTGGCGCCGGCGACGACCTTGTCGGCCTCGACCTTGGCAGCGCCCTTGGCTTCCTCGATGATCTGCTGCGCACGCTTTTCGGCTTGGGCGACGAGTTCGGCGGCCTTGCCCTTGGCTTCGCGCAGGGTCTCGGCGGAGCGCTTGGCAGCGATCTCCTGCTCGTTCTTGCCGCGTTCGGCCGCGGCCAGGCCCTCAGCGATCTGCGCCTGACGGTCAGCCATCGCCTTTTGCAGCGGCGGCCAGACATACTTCATCGTGATCCAGATGAAGAGCGCAAACCAGATAGCCTGGCCAATCAGTGTAGCGTTGATATTCACGCTAACCTCCTGGTAATAGTGGGTTCAGGCGTGGATTAGTGGACCAGGGCGAGGAACGGGTTGGCGAAGAGCAGGAACAGGGCGATACCAACACCGATCATGGTCACGGCGTCGAGCAGACCGGCCACGATGAACATCTTGACCTGCAGCGTCGGGATCATCTCGGGTTGGCGGGCAGCGCCTTCCAGGAAGCGACCACCGAGGATACCGAAGCCAACGGCGGTACCCAGAGCGCCGCAGCCGATCAGGATGGCGACAGCGATAGCGGTGTTGGAGAGGACGGTTGCGAGTTCCATGTTTACTCCTCAGTAAAGGTAGGTTTGTTGCGGGTTAAAGGTAAAAGAAACTACGAAAACTCTTAGTGCGACTCGGCGGCCATGGACATGTACACGATGGTCAGCATCATGAACACGAAGGCTTGCAGAGTAATGATCAGGATGTGGAACAGTTCCCAGGGCAGGGCCAGGGGGAGCTGGTACAGACCCAGCAGGGCGATCAGGATGAACACCATTTCACCGGCGTACATGTTGCCGAAAAGACGCAGAGCCAGAGAGATGGGCTTGGCGATGTCCTCGACGACGCGGAAGATGAAGTTGATCGGGGCCAGCTTCATGCCGAAGGGGGCGGAGAACACTTCATGCAGGAAGCCGCCGACGCCTTTGACCTTGAAGTTCATCCACAGCATGATGAAGAACACGCTGATGGACATGGCGAAGGTCAGGTTGGGGTCGGTGGTGGGGACGAACTTGAAGGGCAGGTGCTCGTTGCCGGTGGCGTGCTGGGCAACGAAGGGCAGGAAGTCCACCGGCACCAGGTCCATGGCGTTCATGACGAACACCCAGACGAAGATGGTGATGGCGAGCGGAGTGACCAGGGCGCTCTTGCCGTGGAAGGTGTCGCGGACCTGCTGGTCCACCAGGGAGACCACCATCTCGACGAAATTCTGGCCGCCCTTGGGAATGCCGGCCGTGGCCTTGCTGGCCAGGATGGCCATGAGGCCGAAGACGACCAGGCCGAGGACGCCGGAAACCAGGATGGTGTCCAGATGGAAAGTCCAGAAACCGGTGCAGACACCATCGACTTTGGCGCTGTCCGCACAAACAGCGAGGTTGGTAAGGTGGTGTTGGATATACCCGGCGGTTCCGCCTTCAGCGCTCATGATTTCTCCCGTCAGCCTAGCGTTTTTTCAGCAATGCCATCCAAAAGATGACGAAGGTTGATGCATAACCAAGGAAGAGGGGCAGGACCGCAACTTCCTTGAATCTCAGAAACACAAGGGCGAAACCGATGAGAGTGAGCAGGAATTTGAACCCCTCGCCAGCGGCCTGCGCCCGGTAAGCCTTTACCGGGTCCGTACCCGACGTCATCCCCATGGCCCGCAGCACGTAGCCCAGATTGGCGATGACGCCGATTGATCCCCCGATCAAGACCGAGACTGCCGCGTTATCACCGGCGAAACCCCAGGCGCCGAGCGCCAGGATCATCGTCAATGCCGCTTGGCGGCTGAGTATCCAGCTCACTTGCGGGTGCAAGGCAGGCCCCGATCAAAAAACTTTGTGACTATAGCAAAGTCTTATAGAAGAGTCAATTTTTGCTATGCACAAAAAGGCCCTTTTCCCAATGCGGATCAAGGATTATGCCGGGTGGGAAATGCTAGGGCCGGAGGCGGCCGAGGAGGCCGTCCAGCTGGTCGAGGCTGCCGAATTCGATGGTCACCTTGCCGGCTCCCTTCTTGTTGGTGCGGATGGCGACCATGGCGCCCAGACTGTCCGACAATTCCTCCTCGAGGCGCAGGAGGTCGCGGTCCACCGGCTTCTCGGGGGCGGGCTTGGGCGGGTTGAGGAGATTCTGTACCAGGCGCTCGGTTTCCCGCACCGACAGGTCCTTGTGGACGATGCGCTGGGCGAGCTGGACCTGGGCGGCGCCGGGCACGGGCAGCAGGGCGCGGGCGTGGCCCATGTCGAGCTTGCCCTCCATCACCAGGTCCTGGACCGGCGCCGTCAGCTGCAGCAGGCGCAGCAGGTTGGAGGCGGCCGGGCGGGAGCGGCCGACGGCGTCGGCCGCCTGCTGGTGGGTGAGGCCGAATTCGTCGATGAGGCGCTGCAGCCCCATGGCCTCCTCCAGGGGGTTGAGGTTCTCCCGCTGGATGTTCTCGATCAGGGCCATGGCCAGGGCCTGCTCGTCCGGAATGACCCGGATCAGCACCGGCACCTCGGTCAGGCCGGCGATCTGCGCCGCCCGCCAGCGCCGCTCGCCGGCGACTATCTCGTAGCGCTCGGCCCCCGGGGTCGGATCCACGGCCCGCACCAGGATGGGCTGCATGACGCCCTGGGCCTTGATGGATGCCGCCAGTTCGGCCAGGGACTCCTGGTCCATGTGGGTGCGTGGCTGGTACTTGCCGGGCTTCAGGCGTTCCACCGGCAGGTTGCGCTGTTCGTCCTGCAGCCGGGCGTCGCTGCCGGCCAGCAGGGCGTCGAGGCCGCGGCCGAGTCCTTTCATCTTGATCATCATGCGGCTACCTTGGTGCGTTCCAGAATTTCCTGGGCCAGGGACGAGTAGGCCTGGGCTCCCTTCGAGCTCTTGTCGAAGGCGATGACCGGTTTGCCGTAGGACGGGGCTTCCGCCAGGCGGACATTGCGGGGGACGATGGTGCGATAGACCTTCGGTCCGAAATGGCTCTCCAGTTCGCCGGAAACCTGCTGGGTCAGGGTGCTCTGGGGGTTGTACATGGTGCGCAGCAGGCCCTCGATTTCGAGGCGCGGGTTGAGGTGAGCGCGCACTTTCCGCAGGGTCTCGACCAGGTCGGACAGGCCCTCCAGGGCGTAGTACTCGCACTGCATGGGGATGACGACGGCGTCGGAAGCCACGAGGCCGTTCACCGTCAGCATGTTGAGGGCGGGCGGGCAGTCGATGAGGACGAAATCGTAGGTGTCCCGGCCGGCCTCCAGGCAGTTCTTGAGGCGGTATTCCCGGTGGGGGATGTCGATCAGCTCCACTTCGGCGCCGGCCAGCTCCCGGTTGGCGGGCAGTACGTCGAAGGAAAAATCCGTCTTGAGGCAGGCCTGGTTGAGGCTCGCCATACCCAGGAGGAGCTGATAAACCGTCGGCAGCGCTTCCTTCTTGGTGATGCCGCAGCCGGTGGTGGCATTGCCCTGGGGATCGAGATCGATGAGCAGGACGCGCTGCCCCTGGGCGGCCAGGCAGGCAGCCAGGTTCACCGCCGTCGTCGTCTTGCCGACGCCGCCCTTCTGGTTGGTAATGGCGAGTACTTTCATGCCTCGGCTTTCAGGATGATCAAATGTCTTTCGGCATCGAGCCCGGGCACCGCCAGGGGCTCGATGGCTTCGATGCTTATCCCCGCCGGCAGGGCGGCCATCTCGTCCGCCGGGCGAACCCCCTTCATGGCCAGCCAGCGGCCTTCCGGCGCCAGCAGGTGGCGGGTGAGGCGGGTGAATTCGGCGAGGTCGGAAAAGGCCCGGGAGGTGATCTGCCCGAACTGTCCCGCCAGGGTCTCCACCCGGGCATGGACGGCGCGGACATTGGGCAGGCCGAGCTCGATGGCGGCCTGTTGCAGGAAGGTCGCCTTCTTCTGCACGGCGTCCACCAGGGTCACCTGCAGGTCGGGCCGGGCGATGGCCAGGGGGATGCCCGGCAGGCCGCCGCCGCTGCCCACGTCCAGTAGGCTACCCGTCCGGACCCAGGGCAGGATCGCCAGGGAATCCAGCAGATGATGGGAGACGGCCTGTTCCGGGTCGCGCAGGGCGGTGAGGTTGTAGGTCCGGTTCCACTTCAGGAGCAGGTCCCGGTAGGCGAGCAGCTTCTCCTGCGCTGCGGCGGGCAGGTCGAGGCCGAGGGCGGCGAGGCCCGCTGCGAGTTGGCTGTCCCTCATGCCGCCCGCGACAGCCCGAGGCGCTTCAGGTGGATGAGGAGGAGCGAAATGGCCGCCGGCGTGATGCCCTGGATGCGGGAAGCCTGGCCCAGGGTCTGGGGCTTGAACTGGCGGAGCTTCTGCTGCACCTCGTTGGAGAGGCCGGCCACCTTGCCGTAGTCGAGGTCGGTGGGCAGCGGGGTGTCCTCGTAGGCGCTGGCCCGGGACACCTCTTCGGCCTGGCGGTCGATGTAGCCCTGGTACTTGGCCTGTATCTCCACTTGCTCGATGGCCAGCGGATCCTCCAGGAGCTCGCCGGCATCGGGCAGGGTCATGAGGGAGCGGTAGCTCACCTCGGGGCGGCGCAGGAGGTCGAAGAGGCTGTACTCCCGCTCGATGGGCTTGCCCAGGACCCGGGTGGCCTCCTCCGCCGCCAGGGTGGCGGGATTGACCCAGGTGGATTTGAGCCGCTCCTGCTCCCGGGCAATGGCGTCGCGCTTGCGGCAGAAGGCGTCCCAGCGGGCGTCGTCCACCAGGCCCAGCTCGCGGCCCTGCTCGGTGAGGCGCAGATCGGCGTTGTCCTCCCGCAGGGAAAGACGGTATTCGGCCCGGCTGGTGAACATGCGGTAGGGCTCGGAGACGCCCCGGGTGATGAGGTCGTCCACCAGCACCCCCAGGTAGGCCTCGTCCCGGCGCGGGCACCAGCCTTCCTTGCCCTGGGCGTGGCGGGCGGCGTTCACCCCGGCCAGGAGGCCCTGGGCGGCGGCCTCCTCGTAGCCGGTGGTGCCGTTGATCTGGCCGGCGAAGAAGAGACCGTTGATGGCCTTGGTCTCCAGGGTGTTCTTCAGCCCCCGGGGATCGTAGTAGTCGTACTCGATGGCGTAGCCCGGGCGCAGGATGTGGCAGTTCTCCAGGCCCCGGATGGAGCGCACCACGGCGAGCTGCACGTCGAAGGGCAGGGAAGTGGAGATGCCGTTGGGGTAGACCTCGTGGGTGGTCAGGCCCTCGGGCTCCAGGAAGACGTTGTGGCTGCTGCGGTCGGCGAAACGGTGGATCTTGTCCTCGATGGACGGGCAGTAGCGCGGCCCCACCCCTTCGATGACCCCGGTGTACATGGGCGAGCGGTCGAGGCCGCCGCGGATGATGTCGTGGGTGCGCTCGTTGGTCAGGGTGATCCAGCAGGGGAGCTGGGCCGGATGCTGCTCCGGGCGGCCGAGGAAGGAGAACACCGGCAGGGGCTCGTCCGAATACTGGGGCGTCATCGACGAATAGTCGATGGTCTTGCCGTCCAGCCGGGGCGGGGTGCCGGTCTTCAGCCGCCCCTGGGGCAGCTTGAGTTCCTTGAGGCGGGCGGCCAGGGACACCGACGGGGGATCGCCCATGCGGCCGCCGGTGTAGTTGGAGAGCCCGACGTGGATGAGGCCGTTGAGAAAGGTGCCGGCGGTGAGCACCACGGCGGGTGCCTCGAAGCGGATGCCAAGCTGGCTGACGGCGCCGACCACCCGGTCGCCTTCCACCAGAAGGTCGTCGCAGGCCTGGGCGAAGAGGGTCAGGTTGGGCTCGTTCTCCAGGCGGGTGCGGATGGCCTGCTTGTAGAGCAGCCGGTCGGCCTGGGCCCGGGTGGCCCGCACGGCGGGGCCCTTGGAGGCGTTGAGGATGCGGAACTGGATGCCGCCCTCGTCGGTGGCCGCCGCCATGGCGCCGCCCAGGGCGTCCACTTCCTTCACCAGGTGGCCCTTGCCGATGCCGCCGATGGACGGATTGCAGCTCATGGCCCCGAGGGTTTCGAGATTGTGGGTGAGGAGGAGGGTCTTGGCGCCGGCTCGCGCCGCGGCCAGGGCAGCCTCGGTGCCGGCATGACCGCCGCCGACCACAATGACATCGAAACGGGTAGGAAAGAGCATGGTTTTGAGAGTGAAGCTGGGCTTACTGCGGGGCGGTGTCGAAAGACGGATTTTACGTCAGGGGGCTGAAAATTAATAGAAATCGGCCGCCCTTCGGGGAATGGCGGGGATTGGCCGGCGGGCCGGCGCGCCGCACCCCGAGGACAAGCCTTGTCCGGCCTATCGACTTGGCGTATTTTCCAGGCGTCGGATAAAAACCCCGGAGCGGCATGGACGCCCTGAATAACGAAGAGATGCTGCTGGTACTGCAGCAATCTCTGGCCAACAAAAGAGTACTCATCGTCGACCGCCATCCGCCGGCCCGGGATTCCCTGCGCATCATGCTTTCCAGCCTGGGGGTGACGACGGTCCACGGGGCCGGCACCGCGGCCGAGGTCATCCGCCAGGTGAACAACCACCGGTTCGACATCGTCCTGTCGGATTTCATTCTCGACGACGGCCGCGACGGCCAGCAGCTCCTGGAGGAGCTGCGCCACGCCCACCTCATCCCCCTGTCCACCGTCTACATCATCATCACCAGCGAGCGCGGCTACAACAACGTCGTCTCCCTGGCCGAGCTGGCGCCGGACGACTACCTGATCAAGCCCTTCACCGGCGACCAGCTCCAGGGGCGGCTGGTGCGGGCCATCTACAAGAAGCACGTGCTGCGCAAGATCTACCAGCACATCGAGAAGGGCGCCCTGCAGGAGGCCATCGTCGCCTGCGACCGGGTCATCCACCAGCAGCCCGCCTACATGTACGACGCCCTGCGCTTCAAGGGCGAACTCCTCCACGCCCTGGGGCGGGACGCCGAGGCCGAGGCGGTCTACCGCCTGGTGCTCAACGGCCGGGTCGTGCCCTGGGCCAAGATGGGCCTGGCCATGGCCGTCAAGGAGCGGGGCGACCTGGAGGAGGCCGAGAAGCTGGCCCGCCAGGTGACCGACGAGGCACCCCAGTTCTTGGCCGCCTACGATTTCCTGGCCTCGGTGCACGAGGCCCAGGACCGCCTGGCGGAAGCCCAGCAGGCCCTGCAGCGGGCCGCCGAGGTCTCCCCCAACAACACGGTCCGGCAGCGCATGGTGGGCGACATCGCCGCCCGCAACAAGGACCTGCTGACGGCGGAAAAGGCCTACAGCAAGGTGCTGGAGCGCCACCGGGGCTCTTCCCTCAAGACCGTGGACGACTTCGCCAACCTCTCCCGCGTCTTCGTCGAGCAGGGGGACGTGGTCAACGCCCGCCGGGTGGTGGCCGACATGAAGCGGGACTGGCGGGGCGACAAGCAGGCCGACATGGCCGGGCTGGTGGTGGAGAGCCTCTGCCTGCAGGCCGAAGGGGCGCCGGAGAAGGCCCAGGCACTGGTGGAGCAGGCCCTGGCCGTGCGCCAGGAACTCGAACAGGAAAACGCCGACGGCGGCGGCAAGGGTTTCTCCCAGCGCATCGCCGTGGACCTCGCCCACGCCTGCTTCGCCAGCGGCAAGCCGGAAGCGGCCCAGCGCATCATGCACCAGGTGGCCGCCGAGAATAACGAGGACACCCAACTCCTCAAGCACATCACCAGCGTCTTCGAGAAGACCGGCCAGGAGGCGGCGGGCAAGGCCCTCCTCGACCAGGTGGGCGCCGAGATCGTCGGACTCAACAACCGCGGGGTCATGGCGGCCCGGGCCGGCGACCTGGAAGCCTCGGTGGAACTTCTCAGCCAGGCCGCCGACCAGGTGCCCAACCTGCAATTCCTGGTCAATGCCGCCAAGGCCATCTTTACCCTCCTCGACCGCCAGGGCTGGAACGAGGCGCTGGCCGAGCGCGGCCTGCGCTATCTCCAGCGCGCCCAGCAGAAGGACCGCCGCAATCCCAAGGTGGCCTCCGCCCGGGAACTCTACGCCGAGGTGGCGAAGAAGAACGGCATCGACGTGCGCATCTAGCGCCGCCACGAAACATTCTGAAACTTTTCCCCCGATTGCCGCTTACCCCCAGGGTCTAGACTGATCTGTAGGGGTCTGCCGGAGCCGCCCGCTCCGACGGCCGACGGGACAAAGGAAGGATGTAGCCATGGTGCCGGTCCTGCGAACGCTCTTCTGGTGGGTAGCCGCCCTGGTGGCGGCGCTGTTCTCCCTTGCCGCCGCCGCCGACCCGCCGGCCCGGGTCGGCCGCCTGAGCCTGGTCGAAGGCGCCGTCACCTTCCGCATCGACCGCCAGGACACGGGCAGCGCCGCCGCCTACAACTGGCCGATCAGCACCGGTGCCCTCCTCGACACCGGCCGCAACGGGCGCGCCGAAGTGCAGATCGGTTCCAGCGTCTTCCGCCTGGCGGGGGACAGCAGCGTCGAATTCGTGGCCGTAGACGACAGCCGCATCGACCTCCAGGTGGCCCGGGGCAGCCTCGGCGTCACCGTGCGGGAGCGGGACCAGGCCGACGACATCGACATCGCCACCCCGGGCGGCGAGGTGAGTTTCGACGCGCCGGGGCGCTATCGCATCGACGTCGATCCCCGGGCAGGCAACGTCGATGTCTCCGCCCGGGAGGGCATGGCCCTGGTCGACCGCCCGGGGGGCCAGCTGGAGGTTCCGGCCGGACGTCGGGGAGTGGTCTACGCCGATGGCGGCTGGATTCTCGACGACCTGCAGCCGGATGCCTTCGACGCCTGGGCCGACAGCCGGGACGCCGTCGCCGGCGCCCCGCAGGCCCGCCGCTACGTTTCCCCCGAAATGACCGGGTACGAGGACCTGGACCGCTACGGCGACTGGGGCACGGTCCCCGACTACGGGGCGGTGTGGTATCCCCAGGCCATCCCCCTGGGCTGGGCTCCCTACCGCTACGGCCGCTGGGCCTGGGTGCCGCCCTGGGGCTGGACCTGGGTGGACGAGGCCCCCTGGGGTTTCGCCCCCTTCCACTACGGCCGCTGGCTGTTCCTGGGCGGGCGCTGGGCCTGGGTGCCGGGCGCCTACGTCGAGCGGCCGGTCTATGCCCCCGCCCTGGTGGCCTGGATCGGCAACCCGGGCTGGAGCGTCAGCTTCGCCTTCGGCAGTTCGCCGGCGGTGGGCTGGTTCCCCCTGGCCCCCCGGGAAGTCTTCATCCCCGCCTATCGCTCCAGTCACGACTACGTGCGGCGGGCCAACCGGGGCCATGTCGCCAACGTCACGGTCATCGACCGGGCGGTCAAGGACTTCCATTCCCATTCCCGCACCCACCCCGCCTTCGCCAACCGGCAGTTGCCCCAGGCGGTGACCGTGGTGCCGGCCAACGTCATGCGTAGCGGCACCACCATCAACCCCGCCCAGGTGCGGCATCCGCCCCGCCAGGACGTGGGCCGGGCGCCGGTAGCCGTCCAGGCCCCCAACAGCGCCTGGATCGCGCCCGCCGAAGGCGCCCGGCGGCCCCGTCGGGAAGGTCCGCCGGTGGCTGTGACCCCGGCCGCCCCGGCGGATCTTTCCCCTCGGCCGCAGGCCCCGGCGCCAATGCCGGCGCAGCCCCAGGCCCAGCCCCGGCCCCGGACGATTCCTGGCGCCGTCACCGCGGTGCCGCCGCGAGGGGACCGGGACATGGACCGTCGCCATCCCTCCGGCGTCGAAGGCCGGCCGGGGATAGCGACGCCCTCCCCCACGCCAATCCGGCCCCAGGTCATCACCCCGGGCGCGCCCCAGGGCATCCATCCCGCCTACCGTCCCGACTTCGGCCGGCCCCCCGGTGCCGAGCGGCCCCACGAGCGCCCCGCCGAGCGGCCGCCGGCGATCCGCAGCCAGCTCGTCCCCCAGGCCCGGCCGCTGGCGCCGCCGCCCCCGGCCCCGGTGGTGAGGGAGTCGGCTCCCCACCGGGCGGCACCCGAGGGGCACCGCTTCGAGTCGCGGCCGGCCGCCCCCCGGGAGGGCCGCCATGACCATGGCACGGCGCCCAATGCGCGGTGAGATTTCCCGGTTGCGGTAAGCCATTCTCTGCTCCAGAATGCCCCCGCAGCGTGATTCAGGGAGGAGGCCCAGAAGGTCTCCGCGAAGCGCTATTTCCGACCAAGCTGAACAAGGAGCAGGAATGAACTACCGCTGGATGGCTATTGCAGCGACGTGGATGGCGATCGGCGCGGCCGCCGCCGACGAATTGAAGACCGGAGTGGCCGGGGCCCTGGGTGGGGCGGCGGGAGCCGTCATTGGCCAGTCCGTGGGCGGCCGCAACGGCGCCGTCATCGGCGGCGCGGTCGGCGGTGCCACCGGAGCGGCCGTCGGCAGCGACGGCCGGGGCAAGACCGGGGCGATGGTCGGCGGTGCCCTGGGCGGTGCCACCGGCGCCGTGGTCGGGCAGCGCACCGGCGGCTCCGGCGGCGCAGTGATCGGGGCCGGCATCGGCGCCGGGGCCGGCGCGGCCGTTGGCGAGGCGGTGGCCAAGTCGAGCCGGCCGGCGGGCGGCATGCGGGTGGCCGATGGCCGCTACGGCGGCGGGCGCTACTACGCCGAGGGCGGCGACTACGGCTGCAACGGCAAGAAGAAGGGCCACCACAAGCACGGCAAGCACAACAAGCACGGCTGCTGAAGGCGGCCCGGCGATCAGGAGAGGGAGCTGCGGCTCCCTTTTCTTTTCCACAACAGCCAGCCGTAGACGGCGGCGTTGATGGCGAGGACCAGGGTGCCCAGAAGCCACTGGGTCGGACGCCCGAGGCCGGCGGGATAGAGGACGGGCAGCAGGTAGTGCTCGACGAAGCCGCCGCCGTAGCCGGCCTGCCCGGCCCGCAGGCGCAGCCACTGTTCGAGGGGCGTCAGGGGGCAGATCCAGCCGGCGTATTCGACCAGGATGCCCCACAGGGCCGCCGGCAGGTGCAGCCAGGCCGCCCGGGGGCGGCGCAGGGCGATGAGGCCGCCGAGGACCACGAAGGCGACGAAGGCGAAGTGGAGGCCGACGGTGAGGTCGGCAAGCCAGCGGAAGACCATGGCAATCCTCCCGGCGGCCGGGGAAGCAGCGTCAGCGCTGCTTGTGACCCAGCCCCAGGTAGCTTTCGATGACCCGCCGATCGGCCGCCAGTTCCTTGCTGGGGCCGGCCAGGGAGACTTCGCCGGTTTCCAGCACGTAGCCGTAGTCGGCCACCTGGAGCGCCGCCCGGGCGTTCTGCTCGACCAGGAGGATGGCGACGCCGGTTTCCTTCAGCTCGGAGATGATGCGGAAGATTTCCTTGATGATCAGGGGAGCGAGGCCCAGGCTGGGCTCGTCCAGCATCAGGAGCTTGGGCTTGGCCATGAGGGCGCGGCCCATGGCCAGCATCTGGCGCTCGCCGCCGGACAGGGTGCCGGCGGCCTGGGCCCGGCGCTCCTGCAGGCGGGGGAAGATCTCGAATACCTCCTCCATGGTCTCCAGGTGATCCCGGTGGCCGCAGCGGTAGCGGTCGAAGGCGCCCAGGAGCAGGTTGTCCTCGACGCTCATCTCGGCGAACAGCTCGCGCTTTTCCGGCACCAGGGTCATGCCCTGGCGCACCAGCTGTTCCACTTCCCGGTCGCGGCCCTGGCGCTGGCCCATGTAGACGATGTCGCCGGTGGCCGGCAGCAGTCCCATGAGGGCGGACAGCAGGGTGGTCTTGCCGGCGCCGTTGGGGCCGATGACGGTGGCGATCTCGCCCCGGCGGATGGTGAGGTTCACGTTGTGGAGGGCTTCCACCTTGCCGTAGGAGACCCGCAGGTCCTTCACTTCCAGGATGACCTCGTGGTCGTGGAGATGGGGATTAATCATTCCACCCCTCCCAGGTAGGCTTCCAGCACCCGGGGGTTCTGCTGCACTTCCTCGGGTTTGCCTTCGGCGATCTTCTGGCCGAATTCCATGACCACCACCCGGTCGGCCAGGCCCATGACGAAGTCCATGTCGTGCTCCACCAGCAGGATGCCCATGCCCTCGCCCCGCAGCTTCTGCAGCAGGTCGGAGAGGGCCTGTTTCTCGAGGTAACGGAGGCCCGCCGCCGGCTCGTCCAGGAGCAGCAGGCAGGGGTCGGAGGCCAGGGCCCGGGCGATCTCGACGATGCGCTGCTTGCCGAGGGCGAGGCTGCCGGCCGGGTCGAACATGTGCTCGGCGAGGCCGACCCGCTCGATCTGGCGGGCGGCTTCGGCCAGCAGTCGCTTCTCCTCGGCCCGGTCGAGGCGCAGGGCGGCGGCCAGGACGCCCCGGCTGCCCCGCAGATGGGCGCCGATGGCGACGTTCTCCAGGACCGACATCTGGGGCAGCAGGCGCACGTGCTGGAAGGTCCGGCTCATGCCCCGGCGGGCGATGGACCGGGATGCCAGGCGCTCCGCCCGGTCACCCAGGAAGCTGATCTCGCCCTCGGTGGCCGGATTGACGCCGGAGATGCAGTTGAACAGGGTGCTCTTGCCCGCTCCATTGGGACCGATGAGGGCCATCACCTCGCCGGCCCGGACGGTGAGGCTCATGTTCTGGTTGGCCACCAGGCCGCCGAAGCGCTTGGTGACGTTGCGCACGTCCAGCAGCACGGTGCCGGCGGCGGCCGGGGTGCGGCGGGCCAGGGGCTCGCCCTGGGGCACGGCGCGCCGGCGGCGGCCGGCCGGGGCCAGCTTCAGCACGATCGGCCAGAGGCCGTTGCGGGCCCGCTGCAGCACCAGCACCATGGCAAAGCCGAAGACGATGATTTCGAAATTGCCGCTCTGGCCCAGGAGCTGGGGAAGGAGGTCCTGGAGCCACTGCTTCAGCACCGTGATCAGCCCGGCGCCGACGACGGCGCCCCAGACGTGGCCGATGCCGCCCACCACCGCCATGAACAGGTACTCGATGCCCTGGTTGAGGGAGAAGGGCGTCGGGTTCACGAAGCGCTGGAGGTGGGCGTAGAGCCAGCCGGAAACGCTGGCCAGGAGAGCGGCGATGAGGAAGATGACGATCTTGGCCCGGGGCGTGTTCACGCCCATGGCCTCGGCCATCACGGCGCCGCCCTTCAAGGCCCGGATGGCGCGGCCCTGGCGGGAATCGAGCAGGTTGCGGATGGCGACGATGCCGAGCAGCACCACCAGCCAGATGAGGTAATAGCTTTCCCGGCCGGTCTTCAGTTCCAGGCCGAAGACGGAGACGGTGGGAATGCCGGTGATGCCGGTGTGGCCCCCCAGGAATTCCACATTGCCGAACAGGAAGTAAAGGCTGATGCCCCAGGCGATGGTGCCCAGGGGCAGGTAGTGGCCGCCCATGCGCAGGGTGATGAAGCCCAGGGCGAGGGCGACGGCGGCGGTGATGGCGAGGCCGATGGCCAGGGTGGCCCAGGGCGAGAAGCCGTGCGCCGTGGTCAGGTAGGCGGTGGTGTAGGCGCCCAGGCCGACGAAGGCCGCCTGGCCGAAGGAGGTCAGGCCGCCGACACCGGTGAGGAGCACCAGGCCGACGGCGACGACGGCGTAGAGGCCGATGTAGTTGAGCAGGGTGACCGTGAATTCAGGCAGGAAGGCCGGCCCGGCGGCGAGCAGGGCGACGAAGGCCAGGAGCGGGAGATGGCGTGTCATTCTTCCTCCTCCTCTTCCACATGGCGGGAGGTGAGGGAGCGCCACAGCAGCACCGGGATGATCAGGGTGAAGACGATGACTTCCTTGAAGGCGCTGGCCCAGAAGGAGGAATAGGACTCCAGCAGGCCGACCAGGATGGCGCCCAGGGCGGCCACCGGGTACGAGGCGAGGCCGCCGATGATGGCGCCGACGAAGCCCTTCAGGCCGATGAGGAAGCCGGAGTCGTAGTAGATGGTGGTGATGGGGGCGATGAGGACGCCGGAGAAGGCGCCGATGGCCGCCGCCAGGGTGAAGGAGAGCTTGCCGGCCATGGTCGAGGACACCCCCATCAGGCGGGCGCCGGTACGGTTCATGGCGGTGGCCCGCAGGGCCTTGCCGTAGATGGTGCGTTCGAAGAAGAAGTAGAGGCCGGCGATGAGCACGGCGGAGGCCAACACCACCAGGATGGTCTGGCCCTGGAGGGGCGCTTCGGCCAGTTCGAAGCTGATGTCGGTGAAGGCCGGGGTGCGGGAGCCCTCGGCGCCGAAGAACAGCAGGCCGAGGCCGATGAGGGCCAGGTGCACCGCCACCGAGACGATGAGCAGCACCAGCACCGAGGCGCCGGCCAGGGGCTGGTAGGCCAGGCGGTAGAGCATGGGCCCGAGGGGAATGACCAGGCCCAGGGCAAGCAGCACCTGAACGGCCAGGGGCAGGCCGGCGGGCGGCACCACGAAGAGGGCGCCGGCGGCGGCCAGGGGCAGGCCGACGTTGACGAAGAGGAGGGTCGGCAGCTTGCCGTAGCGCCCTTCACGCACATGCCTGGCGCCGTCCAGGATGGCCACGGCGGTGCCGGCTGCCAGCAGCAGCCAGGCCGTCCCCGGCACCTGGCCGGCCTGGAGGCTGGCCAGGGTGAGGGCGCCGTAGGCGACGAACTCGCCCTGGGGAATGAAAATGACCCGGGTGACGGCGAAAATCAGCACCAGGGCCAGGGCGAGCAGGGCATAGATGGCGCCGTTGGTGACGCCGTCCTGGCCGAGGAGGAGGAGGATTTGGAGGTCCATAACGCTACGAGGGTGAAGCGCAGCGCTGCCAAGGCGCGCCAACCCAGACAGTGCTGTTCAGCACGGCAAGGCGGCGGCAACGCGGGCAGCGCAAGCCCGCTACTTGACTAGTTTCCAGGTGCCTTTTTCGATGGTGACCATGACCCGGGCGCGCTGGTCGAAGCCCTGGTGGTCCTCCGGGCTCATGTTGAAGATGCCGTGGGCGCCGGGCAGGTTCTTGGTGCCTTCCAGGGCGTCCCGCAGGGCCTTGCGGAATTCCTTGGTGCCGGGCTGGGCCTTCTTGAGGGCCTGGGGAATGGCGTTGCCGAGGAGCACGCCGGCATCCCAGGCGTGGCCGCCGAAGGAGCTGATGCTGCCCTTGCCGTGGGCGGCCTCGTACTTGTTGACGTACTCCAGGGCGGACTTCTTAACCGGGTTGTCGTTGGGCAGCTGGGCGGCCACCACCATGGGGCCCACCGGCAGGAAGGCGCCTTCCACATCCTTGCCGCCGACCCGCAGGAAGTCGTTGTTGGCGACGCCGTGGGTCTGGTAGATGAGGCCCTTGTAGCCCTTTTCCTTCAAGGCCTTCTGGGGCAGGGCGGCCGGGGTGCCGGCGCCGCCGACCAGGACTGCGTCGGGCTTGGCGGCGAGAATCTTGAGGACCTGGCCGGTGACCGAGGTGTCGTTGCGCTGGTAGCGCTCGTTGGCCACGATCTTGAGCTTGCGGGCTTCGGCGATCTTGGCGAATTCCTTGAACCAGCCTTCGCCGTAGGCGTCGGCGAAGCCGATGAAGGCCACCGTCTGGACGTGCCGGTCGGTCATGTGCTGGACGATGGCGGTGGCCATGTGGGCGTCGTTCTGGGCAGTCTTGAAGACCCAGTGGCGCTTGGCGTCCATGGGCTCGACGACGATGGCGGAGCCGGCCATGGAGATGAGGGGGGTCTCGTTTTCCACCGCCACGTCCATCATGGCCAGGGAGTTGGGGGTGGTGGTGGAGCCGATGACCACGTCCACCTTGTTCTCGGTGATGAGCTTCTTGATGTTGCGGGTGGCGGCGGTGGGATCGGTGGCGTCGTCGAGGACGATGTAATTGACCTTCTGGCCGCCGATGGTGGTGGGCAGCAGGGCGATGGTGTTCTTTTCCGGGATGCCGAGGGAGGCGGCCGGACCGGTGGCGGAGACGGAAACGCCGACGTTGATGTCGGCGAAGGCGGCGGTGGAGAAGGCGGCCAGGACAGCGAGGGCCAATTTACGCGACATTTCGGAATCTCCGCTGGATATGCAAAGGGCGGGAGTTTAGCACGCCCGCCCTTTTTCCCAACTCGATCAGTCGCTTACTTGGCGAGCTTCCAGGCGCCCCCCTCGATCTTGACCATCAGGCGGGCCCGCTGGTCGAAACCCAGGTGGTCCTGGGTGCTCATATTGAACACGCCGTGGGCGGCCGGCAGGTTCTTGACGCTCTCCAGGGCGTCCCGCAGGGCCTTGCGGAATTCCTTGGTGCCGGGCTGGGCCTTCTTGAGGGCCTCGGGGGCGGCGGCGGCGATCAGCAGGCCGGCGTCCCAGGCGTGGGCGCCGAAGGTGGAGACGCTGCCCTTGCCCTGGGCGGCTTCGTACTTGGTGACGTATTCCAGCGCGGACTTCCGCACCGGGTGGTCGGAGGGCAGCTGGGCGGCGACCAGCACCGGGCCGGCGGGCAGGAAGGTGCTTTCGCAATCCTTGCCGCAGACCCGCAGGAAGTCGGCATTGGCGACGCCGTGGGTCTGGTAGATGAGGCCCTTGTAGCCCTTCTCCTTCAAGGCCTTCTGGGGCAGGGCGGCGGGGGTGCCGGCGCCGCCGATGAGAATGGCATCGGGCTTGGCGGCGATGATCTTGAGGACCTGGCCGGTCACCGAGGTGTCGGTGCGGTTGAAGCGCTCGTTGGCGACCATCTTGATCTTGCGCACCTCGGCGATCCGCGAGAACTCGTTCCACCAGCCTTCGCCGTAGGCGTCGGAGAAGCCGATGTAGGCCACGCTATGCACATTGTTGTTGGTCATGTGCTCGACGATGGCGGTGGACATCTGGGCGTCGTTCTGGGGGGTCTTGAACACCCACTTGCGCTTGTCGTCCAGGGGCTCGACGATGCGGGCCGAAGCCGCCATGGAGATCATGGGGGTCTCGCCTTCGGCTGCCACGTCGACCATGGCCAGGGAATTTGGGGTGGTGGTGGAGCCGACGATGACATCCACCTTGTTCTCGGAAATGAGCTTGCGGGCGTTCTTGACGGCGGAGGTGGTGTCGGAGGCGTCGTCCAGGACGATGTAATTGACTTTCTGGCCGGCGATGGTCTTGGGCATCAGGTCCACGGTGTGCTTTTCCGGGATGCCGAGGGACGCGGCGGGCCCGGTGGCGGACAGGGTGATGCCGACATTGATGTCGGCCGAGGCGGCGCTGGCCAGGCCCGCTAGCAGTGCGGCGAGCAACGTTTTTTTCATGGGTCTCCTCCCTTTATTGGAAAACGAAAACCCTACTGCTAACGTTGTATCCGCGCAACCGATTTGCTCAATCAAGCATGCTAAACTTGGGTCTTCTCCCCCATTCCAACTTGCCCATGTTCTCCGGAATCATCGCTGCCGTCGGCCGCATCACCCATCTCACCGCCCGCGAGGCGGGGTACCGCCTGACCATCGAGTCCGGCCGCCTGGGGCTGGATGACGTCAGCCTGGGTGATTCCATCGCCTGCAACGGCGTCTGCCTGACCGTGGTCGGCATCGACGGCCCCCGCTTCCAGGTGGACGTCTCCCCTGAGACCCTGGCCTGCACCGTCGGCCTCGACGCTCCCGGCGAGATCAATATGGAAAAGGCCCTGCGCCTGGCCGACCGCCTGGGCGGACACCTGGTGTCGGGCCATGTGGACGGGGTCGGCGAAGTCGTCGGCTTCGACCCGGTGGGGGACAACCGGCTCCTCACCGTCCGCGCCCCGGCCGAACTGGGACGCTACATCGCCCGCAAGGGCTCGATCACGGTCAATGGCGTCAGCCTCACCACCAACACGGTGCAGGGCAGCGACTTCACCATCAACCTGATTTCCCACACCCTGGAAATGACCACCCTCAAACACCTCAAACCGGGCAGCCGGGTGAATCTCGAGGTGGATCTCATCGCCCGCTACTGCGAGCGTCTCCTGAATCCGGAAAACTGACATGCCCACTTCCCATCCCGCCATCGCCTCCACCCAGGAAATCGTCGCCGAGCTCAAGGCCGGCCGCATGGTCATCCTGGTGGATGAAGAAGACCGCGAAAACGAGGGCGACCTCGTCATCGCCGCCGAACACGTCACCCCCGAGGCCGTCAATTTCATGGCCAAGTACGGCCGCGGCCTGGTTTGCCTGACCCTCACCGAGGAGCGCTGCAAGAAGCTGGGCCTGGCCCAGATGGCCCGGGACAACAAGACCCCCCTGGGTACCGCCTTCACCGTCTCCATCGAGGCTGCCGAGGGCGTCACCACGGGCATCTCCGCCGCCGACCGGGCCCGCACCATCCAGGTGGCGGTGGCCAAGAACGCCACCCCCGACGACATCGTCCAGCCCGGCCACGTCTTCCCCATCATGGCCCGTCCCGGCGGCGTCCTGGTGCGGGCCGGCCACACCGAGGCGGGCTGCGACCTGGCCGCCATGGCCGGCCTGGAGCCGTCCTCCGTCATCTGCGAAATCATGAACGACGACGGCACCATGGCCCGCCTGCCCCAGCTCATGGAATTCGCCCAGGAGCACGGCCTCAAGATCGGCACCATCGCCGACCTCATCCACTACCGGGCCGCCTCCGAGACCCTGGTGGAGCGGGTGTTCTCCAAGCCGATCGCCACGCCCCACGGCGAATTCACCATGCACGCCTACGTGGACCAGGCCTCCGGCGCCACCCACCTGGCCCTGGTCAAGGGTTCCATCCCGGCCGGCGCCGAGACCCTGGTGCGGGTGCACGAGCCCCTGTCGGTCCTGGATTTCCTCGATCCCGCCAGCAAGGAGCAGTCCTTCTCCATCGACCAGGCCCAGGCGGCCATGGCCAAGTTCGGCCACGGCGTCATCGTCCTCATGCACCGGCCGGAGGACGGCGAAGCCCTCCTCAACCGGCTCACCCGCAAGGGTCCCCGCGCCCAGCAGAAGTGGGACCCCCGCACCTACGGCATCGGCGCCCAGATCCTGCGCGACCTCGGGGTCACCAAGATGCGGCTCCTCTCCAGCCCGCGCAAGATGCCTTCCATGACCGGCTTCGACCTGGAGGTCACCGGTTTCGTCCCCTCCACCTCGGAGCTCTGACATGCCCCGCTTCGACAACATCTACGAATACGACCAGAACCTCAAGGGCGCCGACCTGCGTGTCGGCATCGTCATGAGCCGCTTCAACCAGGACGTCTGCGAAGGCCTGCTGTCCGCCTGCGTGGCGGAACTCAAGCGCCTCGGCGTGGCCGACTCGGACATGACCATCGCCACCGTCCCCGGCGCCCTGGAAATTCCCCTCACCCTGCAGACCATGGCCCAGAGCGGCTCCTTCGACGCCCTCGTGGCCCTGGGCGCCGTCATCCGCGGCGAGACCTACCACTTCGAAGTGGTGTCCAACGATTCCTGCCGGGCCATCATGGAAGTCCAGCTCGACACCGGCGTGCCCGTCGCCAACGGCATCCTGACCTGCGAGAACGACGACCAGGCCCTGGTCCGCATGCAACAGAAGGGCGCCGATTGCGCCCAGGCGGCCGTGGAAATGGCCAATCTTCTTAAGACTCTCTCCGAATGAACGATCAAGCAAAGAAAGCCCCCGCCAAGTCGGCCCGCCGCCGCGCGCGGGAATTCGCCCTCCAGGGGCTGTACCAGTGGCGCGTGGGCGGCAACGACGAAGCCGCCATCGAGGCCCATCTCCCCGACCTGGAAGGCTTCGAAAAGGCCGATCGGGACTTCTGCCTGCGCCTGGTGCGCGGCGTCCTGGCCCAGCGGGATGCGCTGACGGCCCAGATCGCCGGCCATATCGACCGGCCCTTCGACGAACTGTCCCCGGTCGAATCCTGCGTCCTCCTGCTGGGCGCCTTCGAGCTGGTGCACCACCCCGAGACCCCCTACCGGGTGGTCATCAACGAGGCCATCGAACTGGCCAAATCCTTCGGCGGCACCGACGGCCACAAGTACGTGAACGGCGTCCTCGACAAGCTGGCGGCGGAAATCCGGCCGGTGGAAGTGGAAGCCAAGCGGCAGTCCCGGTAATGCCGGGGGAGAATTTGTCCGAGTTCCAGCTCATCGACAAACACTTCGCCCGGCCGACCCCGTCGGCCGCCCTCGGGCCCGGTGACGACTGCGCCCTGCTGCGGCCGACGCCGGGGCTGGAACTGGCCGTCACCACCGACATGCTGGTGGCAGGCACCCATTTCCTGCCCGACACTGACCCCCGCAACCTGGGCTGGAAGGCCCTGGCGGTGAATGTCTCCGACCTCGCCGCCATGGGCGCCAAGCCGCGCTGGGCGCTGCTCGCCGGCAGCCTGCCCGAGGCCGACGAAGCCTGGATCGCCGCCTTCGCCGAAGGCTTCTTCGCCTGCGCGGCCGCCTACGGGGTGGACCTGGTGGGGGGCGACACCACCCGCGGGCCCCTGAATCTCTGCATCACCGCCATGGGGGAAGTGGCGCCGGGCCAGGCCCTGCGCCGGGACGGCGCCCGCCCGGGCGACGACATCTGGGTGTCCGGCCGCCCCGGCCTCGCCGCCCTCGGCCTCGCCCACCTCAAGGGCAAGGTGGAGCTGCCCGAGCCCTGGCTGCGGCTGTGCGTCGCCGCCCTGGAAAAGCCGCGGCCCCGGGTCGCCCTGGGCAACGCCCTGCGGGGCGTGGCGAGCGCCGCCATTGACGTCTCCGACGGGCTACTGGCCGACCTCGGCCACATCGCCGAGCGCTCGAAGCTGGCGGCCGCCGTGCAGCTGGTCCAGCTGCCCCACCTGCCCAAGGGCATCGACCGGGCCCTGGCCCTGGACTGCCAACTGGCCGGCGGGGACGACTACGAGCTCTGCTTCACCGCCGCCCCCGAGCAGCACCTGGCCATCGGCAAGATCGCCGCTGACCTGGAACTGCCCCTCTGGCACATCGGCACCATCCAGGCCCCGGGCGCGGCCTTCACCCTGGAAGACTGGAACGCCGTCGCCGGCGAGGCCGGCAGCGTCACGGTGTACGACCCGGACGGCAAGCCCGTCGAGTTCGACCATCGGGGCTACGACCACTTTGGCTAAGCCGCCGAGCCTGCGCTTCCTGTTCGCCCATCCGGCCCACTTCATCGCCTGCGGCTGCGGCAGCGGCTTGTCCATGTGGGCGCCGGGGACGGTAGGCACCCTGTTCGCGTGGATGACCTACATCCTCCTCAAGCCGCACTTCTCGGACCTGCAGTTCGGCATCCTGCTGGGCATCGCCTACCTGGTCGGCATCCATGCCATCCAGAAGACCGGCGAAGCCCTGGGGGAACCGGACCACGGCAGCATTGTCTGGGATGAGATCGTGCCCTTCTGGGGCGTGCTGCTCCTCACCCCTCCGCTCTTCATGTGGCAATTGACGGCCTTCTGCCTGTTCCGCTTCTTCGACATCGCCAAGCCCCAGCCGGCCCGGTGGTTCGACCAGTACGTGAAGAACGGCTTCGGCGTCATGACCGACGACGTCATCGCCGGCTTCTATACCCTCATCGTCCTGGCCATCCTGAAATGGGCCCTCGGCTAGAGCAGTCGGACCTGGAAGCCTTGGCCGCCCGACTGGGGCAGGCGCTGCTGGCCCGGGGCGAATGGCTGGCGACGGCGGAATCGTGCACCGGCGGCTGGGTGGCCCAGTGCATCACCGCCGTTGCCGGCAGTTCCAACTGGTTCGACCGGGGATTCGTCACCTATTCCAACGCCGCCAAGGTGGACATGCTGGGGGTGCCCCAGACCACCCTGGACCGCCACGGCGCCGTGTCCGAAGCCACCGCCCGGGCCATGGCCCAGGGCGCGGTGGCCCACAGCAAGGCGGATTGGGCCGTCGCCATCACCGGCGTCGCCGGCCCCACCGGCGGAACCCGGGACAAGCCCGTGGGCATGGTCTGTTTCGCCTGGGCCCGCAAGGACGGCGGCTGCGAGGCCATGACCGGCCACTTCACCGGCGACCGGGAGCAGGTGCGGGCCCAGTCGGTGCGCCAGGCCCTGACCGGGCTGCTGGCGCGCCTGGCCGCGGATACCCAGCTGGCCTGACCGGCTCTACACCTTGCGCAGGTAGCAGGCCTTCAGCATGAAGTTGCCGGCGTCCATCTTGCAGTCCACCTCATGGTCGCCGCCGACCAGGCGGATGCTCTTCACCTTGGTGCCGACCTTGAGGGTGATGGACGATCCCTTGACCTTCAGGTCCTTGATGAGGACGACGGAGTCGCCGTTCTGGAGCACGTTGCCGTTGGCGTCCTTGACCACCGCCTCGGCCTCGTCGTCGGCCTCGGCGCCCGCCTGCATGGGCCATTCGAAGCCGCAGTCGGCGCAGACGTAGTTGTCGCCGTCCGGATAGGTGTTTTCAAGGGTGCATTGGGGACAGGCGGGGATGGACATGGCGGCGGTACCGAAATTGAGAAGCCGGGCATTTTAAGCCATCGGCCCGTCCGGGCGGAAATCAGTGCAGCATCTTCTCCAGTCGCTCCCGCAGGCCGTCGAGCACCTGGACGGCTTCCTCACCGGTGTCGTAGATGGCGATCAGGCTCTGGGTCTTGGCCCGGGTGATGACCTCCAGTTCCTCTTCCAGCTCCCGGCTGAGGCCCAGGTGGGCGAAGGCGACGGACAGCTCGTCGAGGAGCTCCTGGCTCATGATCGCCCCTTCGTGGCGGGCCCGGTTGTAGCGCTCGATGTAGGCGTCGATGGTCTGGCGGATATCCTCCAGCATCTCGTTGATGCCGCTCCGGGTCCGGGTGTTGCGGCGGGCCAGGATGAGGGCCTGCAGCCGGGCATTGGCCATTTCGGCGGCGATGGCGAGGTGGTCCCGCAGGCGGCCGCAGGTTTCCGGGTCCTCGAAGGGCATGTTGTTCACCAGCAGGGTGACGTGCTCGTAGTTGTACACGCAGCGCCGCTTGAACTGGAAAATCGGGTCCAGGCCACGCACATGGTTCATGACCGACTGTTCCAGGGGGCGGTCGCGGCCGTACTGGCTCTGGGTGAATTCGACCCCGGGCAGGCGCAGCTGCACAGCGCCCTCGAGCCGGAAGCCGGCGAGGGCGGTGAGCAGCGCCTCGGCGATCTCCTGCTCGTCGCCGCACTCGTTCAGGGTGCGCATGAACTTGATGAGGATGGCGTACTCGTCCATGTTGGAGAGCAGCAGGGAACTGAGCTGTTCCGAGTCGGAGATCTGGCTGCGCAGGGCGGCCGACTTGTCCAGGGCGGCGTGCACCACCTCGACCCGGCGCTTCACCTCCTCCACCGCATAAGGCTTGAGGATGAAATCCTCGCCCCCGGAGTCGTAGCCCAGCAGCCGGGTCTCCAGGTTCTCGTCGCCGGAAATGAAGATGACGGGAATCTGCGCCGTCGCCGAATCGTCCTTGATGCGCCGGCACAGCTCGAAGCCGTCCATGCCCGGCAGGCCGACGTCCAGGAGCAGGATGTCCGGCTGCGCCTGTTCGAGGCGGGTCAGGCAGCCCTCGGCGGAATCGAAGAGTTCGATGTCGTACTCGCCGCCGAACATGGACTTCAGCATGGTGCGGGACATCGCGTCGTCGTCGACGCCGAACATCAGCAGGGAAGTGGTCGTCATCTTGTCCTCCGTCCTCGGGTTTCGGCCCAGGATAGAGGAATAATCAGACGGAATATTGATCCTGATCTAAGGAAGGGCTTCCGGCGGCCCTCTCAGGGCAGGGGGGCGAGCAGCGCCTGGAGGTCGCCTTCGCTGAACTTGGAGGCGACGGTGGCGTCTTCCGACAGGATGCCGGCGGCGAGATCCGCCTTCTTCTCCTGGAGGGCGAGGATGCGTTCCTCGATGCTGCCCGAGACCACCAGCTTGTAGACGAACACCGGCTTGTCCTGGCCTAGGCGGTGGGCGCGGTCGGTGGCCTGGTTCTCCACCGCCGGGTTCCACCAGGGATCGAAGTGGATGACGGTGTCGGCGGCGGTGAGGTTGAGGCCGACGCCGCCGGCCTTGAGGCTGATGAGGAAGAGGGGCACCTCGCCGGCCTGGAAGCGGTTCACCACCCCGCCCCGGTCGGTGGTGCTGCCGTCCAGGCGCACGTGGGCCAGGCCGGCCTTCTTCAATTCCGGCTCCATGAGGTCGAGCATGCTGGTGAACTGGGAGAAGACCAGGACCCTCCGGCCCTCCTCGATCAGCTCCGGCAGCATGGCCATGAGCATCTCCAGCTTGGCCCGCTCCTTCACCTTCAGGCCGGCGCTGGTGCGCAGCAGGCGGGGGTCACAGCACACCTGGCGCAGCTTGAGGAGGGCGTCGAGGATGACGATCTGGCTGCGCCGGAAGCCCAGGCGGGCGATCTCGTCCCGCACCCGGGCGTCCATGGCGGCCCGCACTGTCTCGTAGAGATCCCGCTGGCCGCCCTCCAGCTCGACGCTTCGGACGATGACGGTCTTGGGCGGCAGCTCCTGGGCAACGTCCTCCTTGCGGCGACGCAGGATGAAGGGCCGGATGCGGCGGGCCAGCAGGTTGCGGCGCAGGGTGTCCCCCTGCTTCTCGATGGGGGTGCGCCAGCGCTTGGTGAACTGCTTGCTGTCCCCCAGGAAACCGGGGAGCAGGAAATCGAACTGGGCCCACAGCTCCCCCAGGTGGTTTTCCAGGGGGGTGCCGGTCAGGCACAGGCGGTGCCGGGCCTTGATCTTCCTGACCACGGTAGCGGCCCGGCTGGCGGCGTTCTTCACCGTCTGGGCCTCGTCCAGGATGAGGAGGTGGTACTCGTGCTCCGCCAGCTGCTCACCGTCCCGCCACAGGAGCGGGTAGGTGGTGAGGACCAGGTCGTGGTGGGGGATTTCCTCGAAGCGGGTCTTGCGCTCCAGGCCGTGCAGGCTCAGCACCTTGAGGCCGGGGGCGAAGCGCTCGGCCTCCTGCAGCCAGTTGAAGATCAGGGAGGTGGGCAGGACCACCAGGGCCGGGCGGTCCAGGCGGCCGGCCTCCTTTTCCAGGAGGACGTGGGCCAGGGCCTGGGCCGTCTTGCCGAGACCCATGTCGTCGGCCAGGATGCCGCAGAGGTTCTGCTCCCGCAGGAACTGCAGCCAGGCCAGGCCCTCCCGCTGGTAGGGGCGCAGGTCGAGGGTGAAGCCGGCGGGCGGGTCGATGGGGGTGACCCCCTGGCTCAGCTTGAGGCGCTCGGCCATTTCCAGCACCGAGGCATCGCCCCGGAACTGCCAGCGGCTGCGGTCTTCGAGGATTTCCAGGCGGGTGGCGTCGAAGGCCGAAAGGCGCAGGGGGCCGTCCCGGTAGCCGTCGAAGAGATCCAGGAGGGTGCGGGCCAGGGGCTTGATGCGGCCGGCCTCGACCCGGACCCGGAAGCCCTCGGGGGTCTGCAGGGGAATCTGCCGGTCGTCCGGGATGTCGTCGAGGCGGCCGGCGTCCAGCCAGTCGGGGTTGGTGCGGAAGAGGTGGGCCAGCATGGGCGCCAGGGGCACCCGCTGGCCCTCGATCACCACGCCCATGTCGAGGTCGAACCAGCCGCTCTCGCCGGGCCGCAGGTCGGCTTCCCAGCCCTCCACGTCCAGGTAGTGGTGGCGGAAATGCTTGGGGAAGCGCACTTCCCAGCCGGCTTCCCGCAGGGCCGGCACACCGTATTCCATGAAGCTGAGCCAGATGTCCGGGTGGGGGAAGCTGTAGAGCATGCCCTCCTGCTTTTCCCAGGCGTAAAAGCGGGTTAGGTCCACCCGCTTGAAATTGGCGCCGGTCAGTTGCTTCAGCCAGCGCTCCTCCTGCTCGTCATGGCGCTGCAGGCGTACCAGCTCGCCGTCCCGCCGGCGCAGGAATTCCGGCGACGGGCCCTCGGCGATCTCGAATTCGTCGTAGCCGAAGCTGACCCGGGCGAAGTCGAATTCCAGGCTGCCGTAGGAGGCCGGGTAGCCTTCCCAGGCCTCCATGCCCTCGCTCTCGAAGGAGCCGAGTTCGATGATGGGCCGGGGCGCGTCGTCAATGATCCGCAGGCTGGCCTGGTTGGAACTGGGGGGCGGCAGCTCGGGGGCCACCTCGGCCAGGACGCCGGAGACCAGGCTGGCCTCGTGGGGCGTCAGGGGCGGCAGGGCGAAGAGGCGCTTGAGGACGGCCGGGTTGCCGGCGCTGGTGACGGGGCCGGCCTCGCTCTTCTCCACATCCACGTACCAGGGCTGCTCGAGGACTGAAATCTTGTCGGCCCAGGGGGCGGTGGACAGGATGGGCAGGATGCGCCCGCTGGTGTCCGGCTCCCAGTCCACCCGGCCGGGCCGGGGCTCGCCCGCCGCCAGGATGGAATACCAGGGCTCGCCAAGGTAAAGGCGGCCGGTGGGCAGGAGGGCTTCCAGCACCTGCTCGGCCCGCTTGCCCTCCAGCTCCCAGTAGAAGCCGCTGTAGCCGTCGTAGCCGCGCTTGAGGCCGTGGACGAGCCGCAGGGGCGGCAGGTCGGCTTCGCTGACGAACTGGGGCGGCGACACCAGGGCCTTCTCGACGGCATGCCAGTTCTCGCCGCTGGCCGGTTCCCGGCCCTTGACCAGGTAGAGGCGCCAGTGCCGGCCGAATTGCCGCGGGTCCAGGACATAGAGGAGCCGCATGTTGGTCTGGCGGGGCTTTTTGGCCTTTTCCACCGCGGTCGCCAGGCTCTTCAGGTCGGCGATCCAGGAGAGGACGCCGGGATTGACGTAGCCCTGCTCCTGGCGCAGCTCGATGGACTTCAGCAGGGCAGCGGCGACGTGCTTGCAGCCGGTGCGCACCGGGCAGGTGCAGTTGTTGTGCAGGAAGCTGCCCTCGGGCATCTGCAGCAGCCGGATCTGGACCCGGTAGGGCTGGCGGGCGCTGCCCTGGACCCGGGCGGTCATGGTGTCGCGCCGCAGGTCCACGTCGCTGACCCGGTCGAGGTAGTTCTGGGCCTTGTCGATCTCGGCCCGTGCCAGCCAGCGGCTGACGTCAGCCGCGCTGATGGCGTCGAGGGTGATGCTCTGCGACATGGGCTAGGAGAACTGAAGGACGATCAGGAAGGCCAGCATGAGGACAACGAGCATCAGCCAACGGTTCTGGCGCCTTTGTTCCATGACTAGCCAATCCACCAGGGGGCGCAGATCCGGGGAGGCCGGACGGGCCAGGTTCTGGTGTACCAGCCGCGGCAGCTGGGGCAGGGTGCGGGCCAGGTAGGGGGCCTCCTGCTTCAGGGTCCGCACCAGGCCGCGCCAGCCCACCTGCTCGTTCATCCAGCGCTCCAGGAAGGGCTTGGCGGTCTTCCAGAGGTCGAGGTCGGGGTCGAGCTGGCGGCCCAGGCCCTCGATGTTGAGGAGGGTCTTCTGGAGCATGACGAGCTGGGGCTGGATTTCCACATTGAAGCGGCGGGAGGTCTGGAACAGCCGCAGCAGCACCCGGCCGAAGGAGATTTCCTTGAGGGGGCGGTCGAAGATGGGTTCGCAGACGGCCCGGATGGCGGCCTCGAACTCGTCCACCCGCGTGTCGGCCGGGGCCCAGCCGGATTCGATATGGGCTTCCGCCACCCGCTTGTAGTCGCGGCGGAAGAAGGCCAGGAAATTCTGGGCCAGGTAGTTCTTGTCCAGGTCGGTGAGGGTGCCGACGATGCCAAAGTCGAGGGCGATGTAGCGGCCGTCGGGGGCGACGAAGATGTTGCCCGGGTGCATGTCGGCATGGAAGAAGCCGTCCCGGAAGACCTGGGTGAAGAAGATTTCCACCCCCGCCTCCGACAGCTTCTTCAGGTCCACCCCCTGCTCCACCAGGGCATCGATCTGGGAAATGGGGGTGCCGTACATGCGCTCCATGACCATGACCGTGGAGGTGCACCAGTCCCAATAGACTTCCGGCACGATGAGCAGCTCGGAGCCGGCGAAATTGCGCCGCAGCTGGGAGGCGTTGGCGGCTTCCCGCATGAGGTCGAGCTCGTCGTACAGGTACTTGGCGAACTCGGCCACCACCTCCCGGGGCTTGAGGCGCTTGCCGTCGGCCCACAGGTTTTCCAGGAGCATGGCCAGGTTGTCGAGCAGGGCCAGGTCGTGGGCGATGATCTTTTCCATGCCCGGGCGCAGGATCTTCACCGCCACCTCGTGGCCGCCGTCCTCTTCCCGCAGGCGGGCGAAGTGGACCTGGGCGATGGAGGCGGAGGCTACCGGTACCGGGTCGAATTCCGCGAACACCTCGCTGGCGGGCATGCCATAGGCCTTCTCGATCTCGGCCAGGGCGAGGGCGGAGTCGAAGGGCGGCACCCGGTCCTGGAGCCTGGCCAGCTCGTTGGCGATGTCCGGCGGCATGAGGTCGCGCCGGGTGGACAGCACCTGGCCGAACTTGACGAAGATCGGCCCCAGTTCCTCCAGGGCCAGGCGCAGCCGGGTCGCCCGCGGCGACGACAGGTCGCGCCAGAACTGGATGGCGTTGGAGAGCCGCACCAGGCGGCCGGACGGCTCGTGTTCCAGCACCATCTCGTCCAGCCCGTAGCGGCTGGCGACAGAAGCGATCTTCAGGAGGCGGAGTAGGCGCACGCGGAAAAGCCGTAAGGAAAACGGTCAAGTCTACGCACAATCTCCCGTTTGGCAAAGGGCGAGGAAGGTACAATCGGCCCCCAACCTGCATTCGCCTCCGCCAGCAGGGTCGACAAGAAGGCACGCCAGCCGGCGGGCCAGGACCCCGGGCCCATGCCGTATAATCAACCTTTTGCTTTTTCGCCAAAAATCAATGGCCCAAGACGTCAAATCCCAACTGGCCGCCCTGCTCCAGCAGGCCCTGACCAGCGTCGCGCCCGCCGCGGCCGATACCCCCATCCAGCTCGAACGGCCGCGGGATCCCACCCACGGCGACTTCGCCACCAACCTGGCCATGCAGCTCGCCCGGGCCCTCAAGAAGAATCCCCGGGACATCGCCCAGCAACTGCTGGCCGAGCTGCCGCCCTCCGCCCTGGTGGCCAAGGCCGAAATGGCCGGCGCCGGCTTCATCAACTTCACCCTCGATCCGACCGCCAAGACGGCAGCGGTGAAGGCCGTGCTGGAAATGGGCGAGGCCTTCGGCCGCTCCGCCCTGGGCGGCAGGCAGAAGATCCAGGTGGAATTCGTCTCCGCCAACCCCACCGGCCCGCTCCACGTCGGCCACGGCCGCGGCGCCGCCTACGGGGCCAGCCTCTCCAGCCTCCTGGCCTTCGCCGGCTGGGACGTCACCCGGGAGTACTACGTCAATGACGCCGGCCGCCAGATGGACATCCTGGCGCTGTCCACGTGGCTGCGCTACCTGGACCTGCACGGCGTCGTGGTGCCCTTCCCGCCCAACTGCTACCAGGGCGGCTACGTGCGCGACATGGCCAAGCAGATGCGGGTCGCCCACGGCGACAAGTACGTGCGCCCGGCCGAGGCCGTGCTGGTCGGCACCCCCGGCCTGCCCGAGGCCGACCGCAGCGACGACGAGGCCAAGAACCAGCGCGAGCAGCACCTGGACGCCCTCATCGTCAATGCCAAGGAACTCCTGGGTCCCGACTGGCCCTACGTGCACCAGCATGCCCTGTCCGAGCAGCTGGCCGACTGCCGGGGCGACCTGGAGGAATTCGGCGTCCATTTCGACGTCTGGTTCTCCGAGAAGTCCCTCTACGACACCGGCCTGGTGGCCCGCTGCGTGGACCTCCTGGAGAAGAAGGGCCACATCTACATGCAGGACGGCGCCAAGTGGTTCAAGTCCACCGCCTTCGGCGACGAGAAGGACCGCGTGGTGCAGCGGGAGAACGGCCTCTACACCTACTTCGCCTCCGACATCGCCTACCACCTGAACAAGTACGAGCGCGGCTTCGACAAGGTCATCAACATCTGGGGCGCCGACCACCACGGCTACATTCCCCGGGTGAAGGGCGCCATCCAGGCCCTCGACCTGGACGCCGACAAGCTGCAGGTGGCCCTGGTCCAGTTCGCCGTCCTCTACCGCAACGGCCAGAAGGCCTCCATGTCCACCCGCTCCGGCGAATTCGTCACCCTGCGGGAGCTGCGCGGCGAAGTGGGCAACGACGCCTGCCGCTTCTTCTACGCCCTCCGCAAATCCGACCAGCACCTGGACTTCGACCTGGACCTGGCCAAGAGCCAGACCAACGAGAACCCGGTCTATTACATCCAGTACGCCCATGCCCGCATCTGCTCGGTGATCAACCAGTGGGGCGGCAAGGAAAGCACCCTCCAGCACGCCAACCTGGGACTCCTCGCCGGCGAGCGGGAACTGGCCATCGCCAACAAGCTGGCCGAATTCAGCGACATGATCGAGGCCGCCGCCAAGGACCTGGCGCCCCACCAGATCGCCTTCTTCCTGAAGGACCTGGCGGGTGAGTTCCACGCCTGGTACAACGCCGAGCGCATGCTGGTGGAAGACGCCGCCCTGCGGGACGCCCGGGTTGCCCTGGCCGCCGCGGTGCGCCAGGTCATCCGCAATGGCATGGCCATCCTCGGGGTGAGCTGCCCCGAATCCATGTAAGGAGTGCCCATGAGCCGCGATATGAGACCCAGAAAATCGGCGCCGGCCAAGAAATCCCGGGGCGGCACCCTGGTCGGCATGTTCATCGGCCTGGTCCTGGGCGTCGGGATCGCGGCGGGGGTGGTCTGGTACACCAACAAGGCGCCGATGCCCTTCGTCACCAAGAACCTGCAGCCCCCCCGCACCGAGACGGCGCCCCCCGCCGGCGGCAACGGCAAGGCCGCCCAGCCGCCCCAGCCCATGGCCCTGCCCGGCAAGCCGGGGGACCCGGTGCCGGAGAAGCGCTTCCAGTTCTACGACATCCTGCCCGGCAAGTCCGACGCGGTGCCCGAGGGCAAGGCCGGCGCCGAAGCCAAGAAGGAAGAGGCCAGGAAGGACGAGAAGAAAGATGAGCAGAAGAAGGACGAGGGCAAGCAGCCCCTCTTCCTCCAGGCCGGCTCCTTCAGCAAGCCCACTGACGCTGACAACCTGAAGGCCAGCCTTGCGTTAATGGGCGTAGAGGCGTCGGTGCAGCAGGTGATGGTGCAGGACAAGACTTTCTACCGAGTCCGACTGGGTCCGTACAACCGGATCGAAGAAGTTAACAAGGTGCGTTCTGAACTGGCCAAAGCCGGGATCGACGCCTCGCTAGTGAAAAAGGAGTAGTTATGCACATTGAACGTCGCAGTTTCGTTGGCCGTGCCATGAAGTCCCTTTTCGCCATGGCCGCCGCCCTGGCCATCGCCGCCCCGGCCCTGGCCCAGACCGCCGGCAAGGACTACACGGTGATCGAGCCGGCCCAGCCCACGGACAACCCGGCGAAGATCGAGGTCATCGAGTTCTTCTCCTACGGCTGCCCCCACTGCAACGAATTCAATCCCATGCTCCACGCCTGGGCCACCAAGCTGCCGGCGGATGTGTATTTCAAGAAGGTGCCGGTCACCTTCGGCCGTGCCGCCTGGGCCAACATCGCCCGCCTCTACTACGCCCTCGAAGTCACCGGCGACCTGCCCAAGCTCGATGCCGCCGTGTTCAAGGCCATCCACGAGGAGCGCGTCGGCCTCTTCGACGAGAAGGTGATGAACGAATGGCTGGCCAAGAAGGGCGTCGATCCCAAGAAGTTCGCCGACGCCTACAACTCCTTCGGCGTCCAGAGCCGCGTCAAGCGGGCGGAGCAGATGCAGCAGAGCTACCGGGTCCAGGGCGTGCCCGCCCTCGTCATCAACGGCAAGTACATGGTCGAGGGCCGGGACTTCAACGAGACCCTGGCCATCGCCGACAAGCTGATCGCCAAGGTGCGCGCCGAGAAGGGCAAGAAGTAAGGCCTTGAGCCCCCTCAAGGTCTTCATCACAGGCGCCTCGTCCGGTATCGGCGAGGCGCTTGCCGTTTACTACGCCGGCCAGGGAGCGCGGCTGGGTCTTGCCGCCCGCCGCCGGCCCTTCCTCGCAGCCCTGGACGCCCGCCTGGGCGGCGGCCACGGCTGCTATGCCCTGGACGTGACCGACGCCGCCGCCCTCCATGCCGCCGCCGCCGATTTCATGTCCCGCTTCGGGCCCCCGGACATCGTCATCGCCAACGCCGGGGTGTCGGTGGGCACCCTGACCGAATGCGAGGAGGACCTGGAGGCCTTCCGCCGGGTCATGGACACCAACGTTTTCGGCATGGCGGCCACCTTCGCCCCCTTCCTCCCGGCCATGAAGGCGGCCGGAGGCGGTGGGCGGCTGGTGGGCATCGCCTCGGTGGCCGGCATCCGGGGGCTGCCCGGGTCGGAGGCTTATTCCGCCTCGAAGGCGGCAGCCATCGCCTACCTGGAAAGCCTGCGCCTGGAAATGCGACCCCTGGGGATCAAGGTGGTGACCATCGCCCCCGGCTACATCGAGTCGCCCATGACGGCGGTGAATCCCTATCCCATGCCCTTCCTGCTCGCCGCCGACGAGGCGGCCCGGCGCTTCGGGCGGGCCATCGAACGGGGCGTCGGCTACACGGTCATCCCCTGGCAGATGGGGGTCGTCGCCAAGGTCCTGCGCCTCCTGCCCAACTGGCTGTACGACCGCCTGTTCGTGGGCGCCCCGAGAAAGCCCCGGGGCTTGTTAAGTTAAAATAAGCGGATGCTTGAAATCACCATCAATGGCGAACCCCGCCAATTCCCCGAACCGCTGACCGTCGCCGGCCTGACCGACCACCTCGGTCTCACCGGCAAGCGCATCGCCGTGGAGAAGAACGGCGAGATCGTTCCCAAGAGTCAGCACGCCACCACCGACCTCGCGAGTGGCGACAAACTAGAGATCGTCGTCGCCGTCGGCGGCGGCTGATCCGGAGAGAGACCAGCCATGGACCAACTTACCATCGCCGGCAAGGCGTATTCCTCCCGCCTGCTGGTGGGCACCGGCAAGTACAAGGATTTCGCCGAGACCCGGGCCGCCATCGACGCCTCCGGCGCCGAAATCGTCACCGTCGCCATCCGCCGCACCAACATCGGTCAGGACCCCAGCCAGCCCAACCTGCTGGACGCCCTGCCCCCGTCCAAGTTCACCATCCTGCCCAACACCGCCGGCTGCTACACCGCCGAGGACGCCGTGCGCACCCTGCGCCTGGCCCGGGAGCTCCTGGACGGCCACCCCCTGTGCAAGCTGGAAGTGCTGGGCGACCCCCAGAGCCTCTTTCCCAACATGCCGGAAACCCTGAAGGCCGCCGAGACCCTGGTCAAGGACGGCTTCCACGTCATGGTGTACTGCTCCGACGACCCCATCCAGGCCAGGATGCTGGAGGACATCGGCTGCGTCGCCGTCATGCCCCTGGCCTCCCTCATCGGCTCCGGCATGGGCATCCTCAATCCCTGGAACCTGCGGCTCATCATCGACCAGGCCAAGGTGCCGGTGATCGTGGACGCCGGCGTCGGCACTGCCTCGGACGCGGCGATCGCCATGGAGCTGGGTTGCGACGGCGTGCTCATGAACACCGCCATCGCCCACGCCAAGGACCCGGCGCTCATGGCCAGCGCCATGAAGAAGGGCGTCGAGGCCGGGCGGGAAGCCTTCCTGGCCGGCCGCATGCCCCGCAAGCTCTATTCCGCCGATCCCTCCTCCCCCACCACCGGCCTGATCGGCAAATGAGCGAAGGCGTCTACACCGACGGCCGGGCCGGCGAGGATGAGAACTCCCACGGCCACATCCGGAGTTTCGTCCGCCGCATGGGGCGCATGTCCCAGGCCCAGGAGCGCTTCTACGCCGACATGATGCCCCGGGTGGGCATTCCCTATGCGCCCCAGCCCCTGGACCTGGACACCGCCTTCGGGCGCAGCGCTCCCAAGATCCTGGAAATCGGCTTCGGCATGGGGGAGACGACGGCGAAGATCGCCGAGTCCTGCCCGCAGAACGACTATCTGGGGGTGGAGGTCCATACCCCCGGCGTCGGCGCCCTCTGCAAGCTCATCGCCGAGAAGGGCTTGGCCAACCTGCGCATCTGCCAGCACGACGCGGTGGAAGTGGTGCGGGACATGCTGCCGGAAGGCAGCCTCTCCGGCATCCACGTCTTCTTCCCCGATCCCTGGCACAAGAAGCGGCACCACAAGCGCCGCCTCATCCAGCCGCCCTTCGTGGCGCTGCTGGCGAGCCGCCTCAAGCCCGGCGGCTATTTCCACTGTGCCACCGACTGGGAGGAATACGGCCAGCAGATGCTGGAAGTCCTCTCCGGCGAGCCGACCCTGGAAAACACCGCCGAGGGCTTCGCCCCGCGCCCGGACTACCGGCCGCTCACCAAGTTCGAGAACCGCGGCCTGAGGCTGGGCCACGGCGTCTGGGACGTCATTTTTCGCAAACGCTAGAAGACCACGGTCCGCCAGGCCGGATCGAGGCTGCGGGCCACGAAGGCGGTGGCCCCGGCGGCCCTGGCCTCCGGGATCAGGCTTTCCCCCTCGGCCACGAAGGCCGCCTTCGCCATGCTGCAGGCGTAGAGGGCGGCGCCGGCCGCCCCGGCTTCGGCCATGAAGGCGGCAATGGATTTCTCCCGGGCGGGCGTCGGATAGAGTCCGTCCGCCACCCCCTGCACCAGGAGCCGCACGGCCGGGCCGGCGAAGTGGATTTCCACCGCGGCGTCCAGGGCCAGGGCGGCCAGGGCGTGGACGAAGGGGGTGACGCAGTGCTCCGGCCGCTCCGGCGTCGCCGACCAAAGGAGCAGGGCGAGGCCCTTCACCTCAGTCGTCAAGGCGGGCCTCGGGCTCGACCGACAGGATGTGCCGGCGATAGGCGGCGGCGTCCACCAGGGTTGCGGCTTCGGCCGCCCAGTCCGTCGCCGGGCCGCGGGCCATCCAGCCGGCTCCGTAGGGATCACCGTTGATGAGGGCGGGCCGCTCCTCGGCCGTCTCGTTGCCCTCCAGGAGCTTGAAGGAGACGGGGGCATGGACGGCAAGCACCGTCTTGCGGCATTCCACCGTCCCCAGGCCGCGGCCGACGGCCACCTCGGCGCCCTTGGGCTTGGACGTGAAGGCGATGATTTCCCCGGCCAGGAAGATGCCGAAGCTGGTGGCGCCGATCAGCACCTCGCCGTCCCTTTCCTGCACCCACATGTCGTGGCGGGGGCAGTAGAGGCGGTCGTCAGGAACGGAGCCGTGGAAGGGTTGGTGTGCCATGGCGGCGATTCTCTCACAGCCGGAAGGGCGGCGGAAAAGACCGCGGGGCCTGCCCGTCCAAGCCCCTGTTTTTCGGGATCGACATAGGTCAACGACCCCGCCTCGCCTATTCACTTACATTACGCGACTGTCCTATCCGGCGGCACGTCTTCAACCAACCGTTGAGAGCCTATGAGAATCCGGCAACTTCCCCTGTTCCAGCAATTGGCCATCGCCGTCCTGGCCGTCTGCCTCGTGGTCTTTTCGACCCTGGTGGTCTTCCTCTCGGTCACCTCCGACCGGGCCGCCCTGGCCCAGGCGGAAGGCCAGCTGAGCCAGCAGATGACGGCCATCGCCGCTTCCATCGACGACAGCCTGGCCGGCGCCCGGGAAACCGGCCGCCTGCAGCTCGACATGTACCGGCGGCTGCTGGGAGGCGAGGTGCGGCTGTCCGACGAGACCGCCCCGTCCGGCGGCCTGCCCGCCGTGCGGGTCATGAAGGCCGGCAACCTGGCCCTCAACAACAACCTGGAGCTGCTGGGGCGGGTGCGCGAGGCCATCAACGCCGATCCGGCGGTGATGGTCCTGCACGACAACCGGTTCGTGCGGGTGGCGACCCTCCTGAAGGACAAGGAGGGCAAGCCCCAGGTCGGGGTGCCCCTGCCGGCGAACGGGCCGGAGGAGCAGACCCTGAAGGAGGGCAAGTCCTACTTCGGCGTGGTGAACCGCAGCGGCACCTATTACATGTCCCTCTTCGATCCGGTGTTCGACGCCGACAAGCGGGTCATCGGCGCCATTTCCATCCGGGTCAGCCTCGACAGCCTGCTCAAGCGGCTGACCGAGAGCGTCGGCAGGATCAAGGTCGGCGACACCGGCTACGCCTTCACCTTCGCCCCGGCCAAGGATTTCAACGAGAGCCGGATGATGATGCACCCCAGTTTGGCCGGCAAGGCGGTGGGCGAGATGAACAGCCCCCAGGCGGCCGACGTCATGCGGCGCATGTACGAACTCCGGGACGGCGTCTTCTACTATGACTGGACCGATCCTAAGACCTCGGTGTCCGGCCTCAAGATCGCCGCCGTGGCGACGGTCAAATCCACCGGCTGGGTGATGGGCGCCGGCAGCTGGATGGATGAATTCACCGCCGAAACCCGGCGCCTGCGCAATTTCCTCACCATCGCGGTGGTCCTCAGCGCCGTTCTCATCATCGCCGTCGTCGCCTGGGTGGCCCGGCTGCGCCTCAAGCCCGTCACCGACATGGTCGCCGTGGTGCAGCACATGGGGGACGGCGACCTGCGCCATGCCTTCCCCGCCAGCGACCCCGGCAGCCGCTGCGAGACCGACCTGCTCAACGCCAGCCTGTCCCGCATGCAGGCGGGCATGTCCGAGATGATCGGCAAGATCCACCAGTCGGCCAGCCGCATGGCCGAAGCCACCGTCGCACTGAACGCCGCCTCCGACCAGGTGGCCGCCGGCTCGGAGAGCCAGAGCGGCTCCTCCGCCTCCCTGGCCGCCGCGGTGGAGGAGCTGTCGGCGAGCATCAACCAGGTCTCCGGCAGTGCCGGCGATGCCCGGCAGCTCAGCCTGGACGCCTCGACCGCCGCCCTCGACGGCAACCGCCAGGTCTCCGAGGTGGCCCAGGAGATGGCCAGCATCGACGGTGAAATCCGGGACGCCGCCGCCGTCGTCCATGAGCTGGGAGAACGGACGGCCCTCATTTCCAGCGTGGTGGAAGTCATCAAGGACGTCGCCGACCAGACCAACCTGCTGGCCCTCAATGCCGCCATCGAAGCCGCCCGGGCCGGTGAGGCGGGCCGCGGCTTCGCCGTGGTGGCCGACGAGGTGCGGAAGCTGGCGGAGCGCACCACCCAGTCCGCCGGGGAGATTTCCGGTTCCATCGGCAGCGTCCAGCAGGAGGCTCGGGAAGTGGTCCGACGCATCCAGCAGGTGGCCGAGCGGGTCGGCCAGGGCGTGGAAACGGCCCAAGTGGCCGGGGAAGCGCTCCGCCGCATCGAGTCCCAGAGCCGGGAGGCGGTGGGGGCCGTCAGCGGCATCGCCGACAGCATGCGGGAACAGAGCGCCGCCAGCCAGGAAATCGCCCGCGGGGTGGACAACATCTCCCAGATGGCCGAGAGCAACTCCCAGGCGGCCCAGAACAATCAGGCCAATGCGGAGAGCCTGCGGGTCATGGCCGACGGCCTGGAGCAGATGGTCGCCCGCTTCCGCACCTGAGGCGGCGGCGGGCGGGGCGCCGTCAGCTGCGGCCCGCCACCTTGCCGAGGAGGCCGCGCAGGGTTTCCTGCAGGTCGGCGGGCATCACCACCAGCTTGGAGCTGGGCGCCTGCCCCAGCTTCTCCAGGGCGGTGATGTACTTCTCCCCAAGGAGGAAGAGCATCGGCCCGGACTGCTCGCCGATGGCGGCGGTGACCCGGCGGATGGCCTCGGCCGAGGCTTCCGCCAGCATGACCTGGGCGTTGGCGTCGCGCTTCGCCGATTCGAGCCGGGCTTCGGCCTCCAGGATGGCCGACTGCTTCTCGCCTTCCGCCCGGGTGACCATGGCCTTCCTCTCCCGCTCGGCGGCGGCCTGCATCTCCATGGCCTTCTGCATGGACGCCGACGGCTTGATGTCCTGGATTTCCACCGATTTCACGGTCAGGCCCCAGTCCACCGCCTCGTCGGCGATGCTTTCCCGCAGCCGGGCCTTGATCTTGTCCCGGGAGGAGAGGGCCTCGTCCAGCTCCATCTCGCCGACGATGGAGCGCAGCGTCGTCATGATCATGTTGCGGATGGCCTCGGCGAAATCGGTGACCCCGTAGACCGCCTTCACCGGGTCGGTGACCTTCACGAAGGCGATGGCGTTGGTGAGGATGACGGCGTTGTCCCGGGTGATGACCTCCTGCTCCTGGACATCCAGGATGATGTCCTTGGTGATGAGCTTGTAGGCCACGTTGTCCAGGTAGGGGATGAGGATATTGAGGCCGGGCTTGATGGTGCCGTTGTACTTGCCCAGGCGCTCGACGATCCATTCCTCCCCCTGGGGCACCAGCCGCACCCCCTTGGCCAGGGTGACCGCCACGAACACCAGCAGCGCAACGACGATGATCAGACCTACGTCCATGGTTTTCTCCTTGTTGTCGGGTTACACCTTCGCCACTTTCAGGAAACTGCCTTCGATGGCCACCACCTTCACCCGCTCGCCGGCGGGGATGGCGGTCTCGGCCATGCATTCCCACTCCTCGGCCCCCAGCACCGGGCGCTGGAAGCGCACCCGCCCGCGCTCGAAGGGGGCCACCGCCCCCACCAGCAGGCCGATTTCACCCAGGGCCTCGCCGCCGGCGGTGCCGATGCGGGTCTTCTGGTAGCCGGGTTTGAAAATGCGGAACCACAAGATGACCATGGCCACCGAGGCCACGGTCCACAGGCTGAGCTGGGCGGTGGTGGACAGGGCCGGCGCCGCCAGGGTCACCAGGGCCACCAGCAGGGCGCCGAGCCCGAACCAGATGACGAAGAACGTGGGGATGGCCAGTTCGGCCAGGATCAGGGCGATGCCGCCGACCACCCAGTGCCACCATTCCAGATTCATAGCAACCTCCTTCCCCCATTCTAAACACAATCCGGGATCGGCTGTTCCCCCGGGGAAAAACCGCTACACTCTCGGCCGCATCCGACTCACCGAGAAAATCCCATGTGGTTCAGAAACCTGCAGATCTACCGCCTGCCCACCCCCTGGAACGTCGACCTGGCCGCCTTCGAGGAGCAGCTGGGCCGCGGCCCCTTCATCCCCTGCCCGAGCAACGAGCCCATGAGCCGGGGCTGGATCTCCCCCCGGGGCGACGGCGCCCTGGTCCATTCCCTCAACCGCCAGTGGATGTTCGCCCTGGCCGTCGAGCAGCGCCTGCTGCCCTCCTCCGTGGTGAACCAGGTGGCTCAGGAGCGGGCCGAGGAAATGGAGGCCCAGCAGGGCTACAAGCCGGGCCGCAAGCAGATGAAGGAACTGCGGGAGCGGGTAGCCGAGGAGCTCATGCCCCGGGCCTTTACCCGCCGGCGCAAGACCTACGTCTGGGCCGACCCGGCCGCCGGCTGGCTGTGCGTTGATGCCGTCAGCCCGGCCAAGGCCGAGGAGGTGATCGAGCACCTGCGCTGGTCCCTGGACGACTTCCCCCTGGCCCTGGTCAAGACCCAGCTCTCCCCCACTTCGGCCATGGCCGACTGGCTCGCCTCCGGCGAAGGGCCGGCCGGCTTCACCATCGACCGGGACTGCGAGCTGAAGGCGGTGGGCGAGGAGAAGGCCGCCGTGCGCTATGTCCGCCATCCCCTGGAAGGCAGCGACATCAAGGACCACCTGGCCGGCGGCAAGCTGCCGACCCGCCTGGCGCTCACCTGGAACGACCGCATTTCCTTCATCCTCACCGAGAAGCTGGAGATCAAGCGTCTCACCTTCCTGGACCTCCTCAAGGAGGAAGCCGAGAAGAACGCCGAGGTGGCGGCCGAACAGTTCGATGCCGACTTCGCCCTCATGACCGGCGAGCTGGCCCGCTTCCTGCCCGACCTCATGGAGGCCCTGGGCGGCGAGATCGTCGAGGCCAAGTGAAGACGGGCGACCCCTGCCCCTGTGGCAGCGGCAGGCCCTACGGGGCCTGCTGCGGCCCCATCCACGGCGGGCAGCCGGCGGCCAGCGCCGAAGCCCTCATGCGCTCCCGCTACAGCGCCTATGTCCTGGGCCTGGAGGACTATCTCCTCGCCACCTGGCATCCCTCCACCCGGCCCCAGGGCCTCGACCTCGCCGCCGAGCCGGCGCCCAAGTGGCTGGGACTGGAGGTGAAGCGTCACCAGACCCTCGACGACAGCCATGCCGTGGTCGAATTCGTTGCCCGCTACCGGGTCGCCGGCCGCGGCCAGCGCCTCCACGAGACCAGCCGCTTCGTGCGGCAAGAGGGACGGTGGTTCTACGTGGATGGGGACTTCGACGGAAAGGCGTCGAGCTAGAGTCTGGCGTGCCGGACTAGGGTCTTTTTCCGGCATCTTCTAGGGTTTTTTCCCCAACAAGCGCCGTTTTGTCGTTAAATGGCGCTAACGCCGACCACACCGTCTGCCGCCATGCCCCTGCGACCCGCGTCTGCAGTATCAGCCCCCGCGAACCGGTCCCGGCCCGGTGGCCCGTCCATCACCCGCGCCGCCTTCCTCATCCGCCTGGCCCTGGGGGCGGGCGCCGTCATCCTGGCCGTCGTGCTTCTCACCGGCCTTGCCCTCTACCAGAACCTCGGCCACTACCGGGAGCGGGCGGTCACTTCCGCCCAGAACATGGCCCGGCTCCTGGAGCAGTTCGTTTCCAGCGCCATCGAGAAGAACGGCGTCGCCCTCTATAGCGTGGCCCATGAAGTCGAGGAGCAGCTGGCCGAGGGAAGCATCGACGCCGACGCCATCAACGTCCACATCGCCGGCGTCTTTTCCCAGCTCACCTTCATCGACGGCATGGGGGTCGCCGACAGCGACGGCATCGTCCAGTGCGGCATCCGGGTCGTACCCTCGGCCCGGGCCAGCGTCGCCGACCGGGATTACTTCATCCGCCTGCGGGACGATCCCAGGGCCGGGGTGGTGGTGTCCGAACCGGTGCAGGGACGGGTCAGCGGCCGCTGGCTCATCAACCTGGCCCGCCGCGTGAACCACCCGGACGGCTCCTTCGCCGGCGTCGTCTATGCCGGCATCACCCTGGAGCGCCTGGTCAAGACCTTCTCCACCCTGGACGTCGGCAGCAACGGCATCGTTACCCTGCGGGACGGGCAGTTCAGGCTGATCGCCCGCTACCCCGAATTGCCGGACGGCCCCAACGTCGGCCGGCCCACGCTCTCCCCGGAACTCCGGCAGCTGGTCGAGGCCGGCCGGGAGAACGGCACCTACACGGTGGCCTCGGTGATCGACCGTATCGAGCGCACCAATTCTTACCGCCGCATTCCCGGCTATCCCCTCTACGTCACCGTGGGGCTGGCCACCGACGACTACCTGGCGACTTGGCGCGGCGAAGCCTCCAAAGCCACGACCCTGGCCCTGCTCTCCGTCCTCGGCACCCTGCTGGCCTCGTGGCTGGTGTACCGCGCCTGGCTGCGCCGCAACAGCGCCGTCCGGGCCCTGGCCGAGCAGGAGGAAAAGTTCCGTGCCTTGGTGGAGAGCTCCTCGGACTGGATCTGGGAAGTGGACCAGGAGTGGCGCTTCACCTATTCCAGCCCCGGGGTGCGGGAACTCCTCGGCTATGAGCCCGGGGAGGTGCTGGGCAAGGCCCTGTACGACCTGCTGCCCGCAGCCGAGGCCCAGGCGCTGCGGGCTCGGCTGCAGGAGCGGCCCGCCTGGGGGGCACCCTTTTCCCGGCTGGAGAAGACGGTGTGCCGCAGGGACGGCGGCGAAGCGGTGCTGGAGTCCAGCGGCGTCGCCATCCTGGACGCCGAGGGCAATTTCCGGGGCTGCCGGGGCATCAGCCGGGACATCACCGAGCGCAAGGCCCGGGAGGCCGAGCTGGGGCTGGCAGCCAGCGTCTTCAGCAACACCCTGGAAGGGGTGCTGGTGACCGACAGCCGGGCCACCATCCTGTCGGTCAATCCGGCCTTCACCGCCATTACCGGCTACAGCGCCGAAGAGGCCGTGGGCAAGAAGCCGAGCCTCCTGCGCTCGGACCACCACGGTCCGGAGTTCTACCGGGAGATGTGGGCGAACCTGACCCGGGACGGCCACTGGAGCGGCGAGATCTGGAACCGGCGCAAGGGCGGCGAAGCCTATCTCGAGTGGCTCAACATCTCGGCGGTGCCCGCCCCGGATGGCCAGCCGGCGCGCTACGTCGGAGTCTTCAGCGACATCACCGAGCTGCGCCGCAAGGACGAGGACATCCGCCACCTGGCCTTCCACGATCCCCTCACCAACCTGCCCAACCGGGCCCTGCTCCTCGACCGCCTGGAGCACGGCATCACTGTCGCCCGGCGGGAAGGCACGCGGCTGGCGGTGATGTTCGTGGACCTGGACCGCTTCAAGGCCATCAACGATTCCCTCGGCCACGATGTCGGCGACGGCCTGCTGCAGGAAGTGGCGGAGCGCCTGAAGGCCTGCGTGCGCCAGTCGGACACCGTGGCCCGCATGGGCGGCGACGAGTTCGTCATCCTGCTGGAACCGGCCGGTGAGTTGGAGTCCTATGCCAGCCTTGCCGGCAAGATCATCGAGGCCCTGTCCCGGCCCGCCACCGTCCACGGCAACGCCATCCAGGTGGGCGCCTCGGTCGGCATCGCCTGCTTCCCCGACGACGGCGCCACGTCGGTGGATTTGATGAAGCACGCCGACGCGGCCATGTACGCCGCCAAGACCGCCGGCCGCAACACCTACCGCTTCTTCCAGGGGGCCATGACCGAGAGGGCCGGACAGCGCCTCAAGCTCGAGATGGAGCTGCGCCGGGCAGCGTCCAATGGCGAGCTGGAACTTTTCTATCAGCCCCAGGTGGACCTGGAATCCAACCTGCCCTGCGGGGTCGAGGCCCTGCTGCGCTGGCGGCACCCGGAACACGGCCTCCTTCCCCCTGTCGATTTCATCCCGGTGGCTGAGGAAACCGGCCTCATCTGCGAGCTCGGGGACTGGGTGCTGGAGGAAGCCTGCCGGCAATGGGCCCAATGGCAGGCCGAGGGCTGCGGCGTCGACCGCGTCGCCATCAATGTCTCGGCCAAGCAGATCCAGCAGGGCGACCTGGCCGAGCGCATCGCCGGCCTGTCCCGGCATTACGGCATACCGGCCAGTTGCCTGGAGGTGGAGCTGACCGAGGGCGTCATCATGGCCGACCCGGAGAAGGCTGCCGGCATCTTCTCCAGCCTGCGCGGCCTGGGGGTCACCGTGGCCATGGACGACTTCGGCACCGGCTACTCCAGCCTGGCCTACCTGCGACGCCTGCCCATCGACATCCTCAAGATCGACCGCTCCTTCGTCCTCAACGCCCACCAGTCGGAGGAGGACGCCGAGATCGTGCGCACCATCCTGGCGCTGGCCCGGGCCCTGAAGCTATCGGTGGTGGCCGAGGGCGTCGAGACGGACCGGCAGGCCGCCTTCCTGCGTGCCTGCGGCTGCGCCGTCGGCCAGGGCTATCTGTACGCCCGTCCGGCGCCCGCCGCCGACGTGGCGGAGTGGCTGCGGCGGCACGGCAGCGCCGCCGGCCGGCAAGCGAGCGCAGCCGGCGGCCGCGACTAGGCCGTCCTGGGAACGGAAGCGGCGGCCTTCGGGCCGCCGTTCCTTTCGAGGGTGCGGGACGTCAGGCCGAGCGCCGGCGCCGTACCAGGCCGAATCCGGCCAGGCCGAGGCCGAAGAGCGCCATGGTGCCCGGTTCCGGCACGCTGTCCGTCTGCTGCAGGGTGATGGTCGCCGTCTGGGTCAGGGGGCCGGCGTGGGAGAAGGACAGGTCGTTGAAGCTGATCTCGAACAGCCCCTTGGAGCCGAAATGGATGAGCAGGGGCTTCCAGGCCAGGGTGTAATCCACGGCGGCGTCGCTCACCGGGCCGGTGTAGGCGGTACCCGTGCCGAGCATCTGCACGGCCGAGCTCATGCCGTTGGGGCTGGTGAAGGTCAGGGACGAGAGGACGCCCAGGTGGTCGGTCTCCCGGCTGCTGATGCCGCCGTAGGAATCCGGCTCGCGCAGATGCACCGTGCCGATGTCGAAGGTCTTGGAGGCGCCGACGGTATCCAGGGAAAAAGCCTGGGGAGAGAAGCCGGAAGCGTTGAAGCGGACATCCAGGAGAGTGCCGCAGCGCTCGCAGGGATCCTGGCCGTAACCGCCGTCGGGAGTGAAGGCGGCGGACGCGATCGAAAACGGGACGGCGTAGGCTGCCGAAGCACCGGCCATGAGGCTGGCGGCTGCCACAGCAAGCGCCGTTTGCCGAATTTTCATCATCGGAAGTCTCCTTTTGGGCTTGGTTGAACCGGGGACTTCTAAGCAGGGACGGTGCCAGGGCTTTTAGGGCCCTAAAATCAATATGTTGAAGGTTCCTGTCCGGGACGTCAGGACTTGCCTGTAACGAATTTCGACGGCCCCGGGGGACCGCCCGAAAATCTGCGGCATCCGTCCCAGGGGCCTTCCTGTAAGGGTTTGCGGGCCTTCCGGTAAGTCGGCGAGGCCCTGGGGATGGGGGCGAAGGCTGTAAGTTATTCCGACACCGCCATCCTTGCCGACACCACCTACGTCGTGGGCCCCATGCCATCGTGATAGACGGCAGGGCCTCCCGGTAGGGGCCGGATGCCGGCGGAGGTCGAGATGGCGGGGCTTTTGGACTAGGGTGAGTAGTGTGACCTATTCCAACGGGGTGCCGCTATGAGCAAACGCCAATTTCCCCTCGCCGCCGTCTATGGCCTCCTGGAACCCGGCCCGGTGCTGCTGCTGACCACGGCCCGCAAGGGCAAGGCCAATGTGATGACTCTGTCGTGGCAGACCATGATGGAATTCGAGCCGCCCCTGGTGGGCTGCGTCCTGGGCCCTGCCGACTTCAGCTTCCAGGCCCTGAAGGCCACCCGGCAGTGCGCGCTCAATATCCCGACGGTCGAACTGGCGGCCCAGGTGGTGGGCTGCGGCAACACCTCGGGCCGGGACACGGACAAGTTCAAGGAATTCGGCCTGACCCCGGTGGCAGCCGAGGCGGTGGCGGCGCCCCTGATTGCCGAGTGCTTCGCCAACCTGGAGTGTCGCGTCGTCGACACCCGGCTGGTGAACCGCTACGGCTTCTTCGTCCTGGAGGTGGTCAAGGCCTGGCACGACCCGGACCGGAAGGACCCCCGCACCCTGCACCATCGGGGAAACGGTCTCTTCATGGTGGCCGGGGAGACGATCAGGCTACCGTCGAAAATGAAGTGAGGAGGAAGCAGGCGATCCCAGCCGCCTGGTCCCTTAATCGGGCCATTCGCCCTTCAGGTTGCAGTCGAAGGCGTGGCTGGACCACATCTTGTACCCCGCGACGCCATTGTTGAGGCGGGCGGCCTTCCTGCACTCCCGCTCCCTCACCCGCTGGGCTTCGGCGGGGGGCAGGGGTTCCGCTTCCGCCGCCACCTCGTTCGGCGGCCAGTTCGGGTCCGCGGTGCCGGCGCATGCGCCGATAAGCATGGACAACAGAGCGACTGCTGCGCTTCTCTTCATGGAAAAAGTCTCCGTCTATGATGACTTCTCCCCTCCTGGCAAAGGAATCCTGGCGGAAGAGAGCAGGAGTCGAACCTACCAAGCCTCGTCTGACGAGGCCCGCCGGTTTTGAAGACCGGCCGTCCCACCGGGGAACGATCTCTTCCGTTTGTCACGCCCGGCCGGAGTATACCGGGTCCGGCGCCACTTGAAGCTGTGCCCGTTCAGCGGGCGACGATGACCCCGCAGGCCACCCGCTTGCCCGAGTTGCCAGCGGGCTGGGACTTGTAGTCGTCCGGGTCGGCATGGACCACGACGCTGCGCCCGATGATGCCGACCGGGCCAGTGGCCAGGTGCAGGCGGGGCAGCTCCACCGAGTAGTTGGCGTTGCCGGCCTGGTCGGCCAGCAGGTTGGGCATGTCGCCGGCGTGGTACTGGGGATGGGTGTGATGGCCGTGGGGCTGGCTGCCGGGGTTGAAGTGCCCCTTGGCGCTGCTGGCATCGGGAGCGCTGCAGTCGCCGACTTCGTGGATGTGGAAGCCGTGCTCGCCGGGGGTGAGGCCCCGCACCCGGGCTTCCACCCGGGTCATTTCCCCCATCGGGGTGAAGGTCACCGTGCCGCTCACCTGGCTGCCGGAGCGGGGCTCCAGCTGGGCGTTGTAGCGGGGAGCCGCCGGCTTGTGGGCGCAGGCGGCGAGGACGCCGGCGGCGGTGACGGCGGACAGCAGCTTGACGGCGCGCAGGGAAGTCATCTCGGTCTCCTTCAGGTCAGGTTGGAAGCCATTGGACAGCCATTATGTCGGGTGATTTCGGCCTTCATGCGAATTCCATGCTCCGGCCGCTGTCGCCCCGCAGCAGGTGGTTGTCCCGCACCCGCCGCGTGTAGCCGATGCGGTCGAAGAATTCCAGGATGTGGATGGCCACCTTGCGCCCGCCGCCGATCTCGTCCCGCAGGGGGGCGGCCCGGGCGGCGCCCTCCCGGTCGCAGAGGCCGGCCACCCGCCGGGCCAGGTCGGCGACGGCGGCGGCGGTGAAGTAGTGGTCGTGGGCTACCGGATAGACCTCCCCGAACCGGGCCAGGCGCTTGAAGAGCGAGCGCACGCTCTCCTCGCCCATGCCGGTGGCGCGGGCCACGTCCCGCACCCGGGGCGGGTTGTAGGGGGCGGCGTCAAGGAGGGGCTTGAGGACCAGCCACAGGTCCCGGTCGCCGGCACCCAGCTGGACCCGGTGCCCTGGCAGATGGAGCCAAGCGTTGGTGCGGGCGATGTGCCCCGCCTCCAGGCCCTGCCCCACCAGGACGTCGAAGGCCGGCCGCGGCAGGGCCGGCAGGGTCAGGCGCCGCAGGTGGTCGCGCTCCACCCCGGGCATGTCGGGGGCGCGCTCGTGCTCGGCGGCGAGGGCGGCCAGGAGCCGCTCCCCCAACTCCTGCCAGCGCTCGGAGGAGAAGCCGATGCGGGCGACGACGGTGAGCCCCAGGCGGGCCGCCAGGGCCTCCAGTTCCGTTGCCGACAGGTTGCGGTTGATGGCGTAGCGCTCCAGGTCCACGCCCGCCGGCTGGCGGTCGGCGGCGAGAGCCAGGGCCACCGCCGGATCGTCCTCCCCGAGGGCCTGGAGCATGGCCAGCCGCTCCGGGCTGCGCCGGTGGCGGCTGGGGGGATGGATGTCCAGCACCCGGCCGCCACCGACGGTGTGGCGGGCCGAGGCATCCCGCAGGATGAAGCGGTCGCCGGCGACGGCGCCAATCTGCCTTTCCAGGGCGATCTGGGCGAAGCCGGCGCTGCCCGGGGCGAGCTCGTCCCCTGCCAGTAGCGCGATGCGGCCGGACACGTCCTCGGCCCCCAGGTGCACATGGACCTGGGTCCAGTGCTTCAAGGGCGGCTGGCCGGGCAGGACCCGCAGGCGGGCGTCGAAGCGGGACAGGGGCTGGTGCAGGGCCGGGGCGAGTACCCACATGCCCCGCTCGACCTCGGCCTTCTCGATGCCGGCCAGGGCCAGGGCGATGCGCTCGCCCACCCGGCCACTTTCCGCCGGCCGGTCCTGGACCCGCAGGCTCCTCACCCTGAGCGGCTTGCCGGGGGGCGACAGGATGAGCTGGTCCCCGACCTGCACCCGGCCGGAAAAGGCGGTGCCGGTGACCACGGTGCCGACGCCGCCGAGGGTGAAGCAGCGGTCCACGGCCAGCCGGAAGCCGCCGGCCGCGGCCCGCTCGCCGAGTTCGGCGGCGGCCCGCTCCAGGTGGGCCCGCAGTTCCGGGATACCGGCCCCGGTGGTGGCCGCCACCGGGAAGATGGGAGCCGCGACCAGGCCGGTGCCGGCCAGCAGGTCGCGGATTTCGGCCTCCGCCGCGGCCAGCCGCCCGGGGCCGACGGCGTCGCACTTGGTGAGGGCCACGGCGCCCCGATTCAGGCCCAGGAGTTCGATGATCTCCAGGTGCTCCCGGGTCTGGGGCATGGGGCCGTCGTCGGCCGCCACCACGAGGAGGGCGAAGTCGATGCCGGTGGCCCCGGCCAGCATGTTATGGATGAGCTTCTCGTGGCCCGGCACGTCGATGAAGCCCAGCATGCCGCCGTCCGCAAGGGGGGTGTAAGCGTAGCCCAGGTCCACGGTGATGCCGCGGGCCTTCTCCTCCTTGAGGCGGTCGCAGTCCACCCCGGTGAGGGCCTTCACCAGGGTGGTCTTGCCGTGGTCGATGTGGCCGGCGGTGCCGATGATCATGGCTGCAGCTCCGCCAGCTGGGCGGCGAAGGCCGTCTCGTCCTTGTCTTCCAGGCAGCGCAGGTCGAGCCACAGGGCGTCGTCCCGGACATAGCCGATGACCGGCCGGGGCAGGCAGCGGAAGGACTCCTCCAGGGCGATGAGGGCCTTGCCCGGCCGCTTGCTCCGGGGGCGCAGGACCAGGGCGGCCGAGGGCAGGCGCTCGACGGGGAGCGCGCCGCTGCCGATCTGGCTGGCGCATTCCTCCACGGCCACTGCCACGGCATCGCCCAAGACGGCTTGCAGGGCCGGAGCCAGGCGCCGGCCGGCAGCCTCGATGGCGGCCCGGGGGCGGGTGAGGAGGCGTAGGGTGGGCAGGCGCTCGGCCAGGCGGTCGGGGTCCCGGTAGAGGCGCAGGGTCGCCTCCAGGGCAGCGAGGGTGGTCTTGCCCACCCGCAGGGCGCGCTTCAGGGGGTTCTTCTTGATCCGGGCGATGAGGTCCTTGCGGCCGACGATGAGGCCGGCCTGGGGGCCGCCCAGGAGCTTGTCGCCGGAGAAGGTGACGACGTCGGCGCCGGCGGCCAGGGCCTGCTGGGGCCGGGGCTCGGCGGGGAGCCCGAGGGCGGCGAAGTCGGCCAGGGTGCCGCTGCCCAGGTCCACCAGGAAGGGGAGGTTGCGGGCGCGGGCGATCTCCGCCAGTTCGGCCTCGCCCACCGCCTTGGTGAAGCCGGTGACGGCGTAGTTGCTGGTGTGCACCTTCATCAGGAGCCCGGTCCGGGGGCCGACGGCGTCGGCGTAGTCGTGGGCGTGGGTGCGGTTGGTGGTGCCCACCTCCACCAGCTTCACCTGGGCCCGGCGCATCACGTCCGGGATGCGGAAGGCGCCGCCGATCTCCACCAGCTCGCCCCGGGAGACGATGGCCTCCTTGCCCTGGGCGAGGGCGTTGAGGGCCAGGAGCACGGCGGCGGCGTTGTTGTTGACCACCGTCGCCGCCTCGCAGCCGACGATCTCGGCCAGCAGCGGGGAGACCAGGTCGTCCCGGTCGCCGCGGCCGCCGGAGGCGAGGTCGTATTCCAGGGCGCAGGGGGCGCGGGCCGCTTCCACCATGGCGGCGATGGCCTCCTCGGGCAGCTGGGCGCGGCCCAGGTTGGTGTGGAGCACGGTGCCGGTGAGGTTGAACACCGGCCGCAGGTTGAAGCGGCCGGCCTCGCCCACCCGGCGGCGGATGGCGGCCAGCAGGGCGCTTTCCTCGGGCAGGGGCAGGCCGCCCCGGGCGCCCTCCCGGGCGGCGGCCAGTTCGGCCCGGGTGCAGGCGGTGACGACCTGGCGGCCGTGGTCGGCGACGGTATCGGCGAGCTGGGTGAGCAGCCGGTCGACGGAAGGGAGATGGAGTTTCTGGTTCATGCTTTCACCCGGACCGGGCAGAAAGGGTTGATCTCGGGGCCTAGTTGCCGGCCCCCGCGATGAGGAGGAGATTGGGGCCGCTGCGGCCGTAGCCGGCCTCGTCCACCAGCATGTCGAGGGCGAGGGTGGCGAGGTCGTCGGCCACCGGGTCCACCCGGGCATCCTTCTCCTGGTAGAAGATTTTGAGATAGCTCTTGCAGTCGTCACAGGTCTCGGCCCGGACGGCGCCGGCGGCCTGGCCGGCACTGCCCTCGATCTCCTGGTAGGCGACGTTCTTTTCGCCGCCGCAGGCGGTGCAGAGGGCGCGGGACAGGTTCCATTCGGTATTGCACAGGGAGCAGTGCAGGTAGCGCAGGTTGTTCACCGTCGGGGACATGCGCACGATGCTGCCCACCGGCAGGCTGCCGCAGCAGGGGCAGACGCCCGGGGTGTCGAGGGGCTGCAGGTTGGCGGCGTCGAGCTGGCCGGCCATGGCAGTCCACACCACCTGGAGGGCGGCGGCCACCAGGGGCAGCTCGCCGGCGTCCCGGGGGGCCGGCTCGCCGGTGAGGAGGGCGTCGGCCAGGGCGTCGAGGCGGGTGACGGGGGCGGTCATCAGGGCAGCGAGGGCCGACCGGGTCGGGGCCGGCGCCTCGGGCGCCAGGGTGGCGGCCAGGCCCCGCAGGACGTCGTGCCAGACCGTCGGACGGGCCAGGGCGGTGACGTTGAGGGGCGGCATCTGGTGGCTGCGGGCCTGCTCGAGGAGGTTGGCCGGCAGCGGAATGGGGGACAGGGCCTGGAGGGCGAGGTGCTGGGCCCGGGTCAGGCGGCCGAGGAAGTTCAGCCAGTCGGCAAGGCTGTGGCCCGCCGCCAGGGTCTCGAAGCGGTCGGCCCGGTCGGCGAAGACGCTGCTCTTCACCGGCAGCAGGATGGTGGCGACGGGGGCGGTCGGCGGCTGGAAGTCTATCGGTTTGGTTTGCATGGCAGTCAAAAAAGGGGGAGCTGCAGGGATTCTATCGGTGCAGGCTCCCCCAAAACGCGAGGTGAACTACTTGCCTGTCATCTGACGATACCAGGCCCGGTGGTGCTGCTTGGCCCAGGCCCGGGTCACGGTGCCGTACCACATGGCCCGGATGGTACCTTTGGTCCAGATGGCGGCATAGATGTGGACCATGATGAGGCCGATCATGACGGCGGCCGCTCCGGCGTGGACCACGGCGCCGAAGCGCACGAAGCCGACGCCGAAGTCGAACCAGGCCCGCCAGATGGCGATGCCGGAGACGGCCAGGAGCAGCACGCTGGCGGCCAGGGCCCAGAAGAGGAGCTTCTGGCCGCCGTTGTACTTGCCCTGTTCCGGCATGTTGTGGTCATCGCCATCGACCATTTGCCGGACCTGCTTCACCCAGGCCCAGTCGGTGGGGGTCATCTCGTTCAGGGCCTTGAAGCGCAGGAACATGACGACGAAGGCCAGGGCCATCACCACCCCGATGTAGGGGTGGAGGATGCGCGCCCAGACCGGGCCCCCGAAGAACTGGGTCAGCGGGAAGAAGGCCGGGTGGAAGAAGGCGAGGCCGGAGAGGGCGAGCAGGATGAAGCTGATGCCTACCGTCCAGTGATTGGCCCGCTCGGACGCGTTGTAGCGCTGCAGGTCTTTCGGATCGCGGATCATGCTGCTTTCTCCTTCTTGACGTCTTCGTCCTCGACTTCCTTCTCGGTTTCCTTGGAAACCTCGTTGGGGCCCTTCATGACGTAGTGGAACAGGCTGCCCAGCGCCACCAGACCGAGGGCCGCCGTGGCCAGGGGCTTGGCCGCCCCCTTCCACAGGGACACCAGCGGGCTGATGCCCGGATCCGCCGGCAGGCCGGCGTAGAGGCCCGGCTGGTCGGCGTGGTGCAGGACGTACATGACATGGGTGCCGCCGACCCCCTGGGGATCGTAGAGGCCGGCCTTGTCGTAGCCGCGCTCCTTGAGGTCGGTGATGCGCTTGGCGGCGTAGTCCTTCATGTCCTCCTTGCTGCCGAACTGGATGGCGCCGGTGGGGCAGGCCTTGGCGCAGGCCGGGGCCTGGTTCACCGCCACCCGGTCGGAGCAGAGGGAGCACTTGTAGGCCTTGCTGTCCGTCTTCGAGATGCGGGGCACGTTGAAGGGGCAGCCGGTGACGCAGTAGCCGCAGCCGATGCAGTTTTCCTGGTGGAAATCAACAATGCCGTTGGCGTACTGGATGATGGCGCCGGGGGACGGGCAGGCCTTGAGGCAGCCCGGGTCGGCGCAGTGCATGCAGCCGTCCTTGCGGATCAGCCACTCCAGCCTGCCGTTCTGCTCCACCTCCGAGAAACGCATGACGGTCCAGGCGTTTTCGGTCAGGTTGCTCGGGTTGTCATAGACTCCCGCGCAGGTCCCGACCTCCTCCCGGACATCATTCCACTCCATGCAGGCGGCCGTGCAGGCCTTGCAGCCGATGCAGGCGGAGACGTCGATGAGCTTGGCGACCTCCACCGTCTGGCGTGCCCTGGGGGCTGGCGTGGTGGTCGCCGAGCGCTGCTTGATGTCTAGTGATTGCAGTGCCATGGCTTACCTCACGCTTTCTCGATATTGACCAGGAATGTCTTGAATTCCGGCGTATGGGTGTTGGCGTCCCCCACCACCGGGGTCAAGGTGTTGGTGATGAATCCCGGTTTGGTCTGGCCGACAAAGCCCCAGTGCAGCGGAATGCCGACGGTGTGCACCTTCTTGCCGTCCACGTCGAGGGCCTTGATACGCTTGGTCACGACCGCCACGGCCTTGATGTAGCCCCGGTTGGAGCGCACCTTGACCCGGTCGCCGGTGGCGATTCCCCGCTCCTTGCCCAGTTCCTCGCCGATCTCGACGAACTGCTCGGGCTGGAGGGAGGCGTTGATCTTGCCGTGCTTGGTCCAGAAGTGGAAATGCTCGGTCAGCCGGTAGGTGGTCGCCACGTAGGGGAAGTCCTTGGCGGTGCCAAAGGCCTCCATGTCCCCCTTGTACACCCGGGATACCGGGTTGCTCCGGGCCTTGGGGTTGCCGGGGTGCATGGGGTTGGCCTCGAGGGGCGACTCGAAGGGCTCGTAGTGCTCGGGCAGCGGCCCGTCCATCACCAGGTCCCGGGTGAAGAGGCGGGCGACGCCTTCCGGATTCATGATGAAAGGCATGACGCCTTCTTCCGGCTTGGCGTCGGGACGCATGTCGGGCACGTCGTTGCCGCCCCACTTGTCCCCCAGCCACTTGACCACCGCCCGCTTCGGATCCCAGGGTTTGCCCGTGGGGTCGCAGGATGCCCGGTTGTAGATGATGCGCCGGTTCACCGGCCAGGCATAACCCCAGTTGAGCGTCTGGCCGAGGCCGGACGGGTCGCTGCTGTCGCGCTTGGCGGTGTTGTTGCCGGCCTGGGACCAGGAGCCGCTGTAGATCCAGTTGCCGCAGGCCGTGCTGCCGTCATCCTTGAGGAAGGCGAAGCTCGCCAGCTGCTCGCCGGCCTTGGCCACGGTCTTGGTGGAATCCTTGGGGTCGGGCAGGTCGGCCAGGGCCTTGCCGGAGATTTCCATGAGGAGCTCTTCCGGCGACGGTTCGTCGGCGATGCGGTAGGGCCAGGACAGGTTCAGGATGGGATCCGGGAAGGCGCCGCCATCCTTGGCGTACATCTCCTTCAGCTTGATATACAGGCTGGCCATGATGTCGCAGTCGTTCATGGACTCGCCCGGGCCGTCGACGGCCTTCCAGTGCCAGCGGATGACGCGGCCCGAATTGGTGCAGGTGCCGCTTTCTTCGGCGAAGAAGGCCACCGGCAGCCGGAACACCTCGGTCTGGACCGCGGCCGGGTCGACGGTATTGAACTCGCCGTAGGACTTCCAGAATTCGGAGGTCTCCGTCACCAGCGGATCCATGATGACCAGGTACTTCAGCTTGGCCAGGGCGTCGCCCACCTTCTTCTTGTTGGACACCGAGGCGAGCGGATTGAAGCCCTGGCAGACGAAGCCATTCATCTTGCCCTGGTGCATGCGCTCGAACATGGCCAGCACGTCGTAGGAAGTATCCTTCTTGGGCAGCCAGTCGTAGCGGTAGTCGTTCTCCGCCGTCGCCGCCTTGCCGTACCAGGACTTCATCAGACTGGTCCACCACTTGGGGAAGTTCTGGGGGAAGTTCATCTGGTTGGGCCGCAGGGCCTTCGGCGTGCGCTTCTCCACGTAGGTCTTGCGGTCCACATCGGCGTCGGTGGGGGCGCCCAGGTAGCCCGGCAGGGTATCCGAATAGAGGCACATGTCGGTGATGCCCTGGACGTTGGCGTGGCCCCGCAGGGCATTGATGCCGCCGCCGGCCATGCCCATGTTGCCCAGCAGCAGCTGGATGATGGCCATGCTGCGGATATTCTGGGTGCCGACCGAATGCTGCGTCCAGCCGAGGGCGTAGAGGACGGTCATGGTCCGGTCGGGAGCCGCCGTGGCTGCGATCATCTCGCACACCTTGAGGAAGGCGTCCTTGGGCGTCCCGGTGATCTTCGCCACCACGTCCGGGGTGTACCGGGCGTAGTGCTTCTTCATGATCTGGAAGACGCAGTTCGGGTCCTGCAGGGTCTCGTCGACCTTGGCGTAACCGTCCTTGTCCAGCTGGTACTTCCAGGTCTCCTTGTCGTAGGTCCGCTTGTCGGCGTTGTAGCCGGAGAACAGGCCGTCCTCCATGCCGAAGCGTTCATCGATCAGGAAGCTGGCATTGGTGTAATGCTTGACGTACTCGTGCTGGATCTTGTCGTTCGACAGCAGGTAATTGATGACGCCGCTCAGAAAGGCGATGTCGCTGCCCGAACGGATCGGTGCGTAATAATCGGAAACCGAAGCGGAGCGGTTGAAGCGCGGGTCCACGACCACGAGCTTTGCCTTTCGCTGCTTCTTCGCCTCGATCACCCATTTGAAGCCGCACGGATGCGCTTCGGCGGCATTCCCGCCCATGATGAGGATGAGGTCGGCGTTCTTGATGTCGACCCAGTGGTTGGTCATCGCACCACGCCCGAAACTCGGAGCCAGACTGGCTACCGTGGGGGCGTGTCAAATGCGGGCCTGGGTGTCGAAAACGACCGAGCCGAGACTGCGCAGGACCTTGTGGGTGAGGTAGCCGGCCTCGTTGCTGGCCGAGGAGCTGGCCAGGAATCCGAAGGTGTTCCAGCGGTTCACCGTCACGCCGGCGGCGTTCTGGGCGATGAAGTTGGCATCGCGATCCGCCTTCATGTGCTTGGCGATGCGCTCGAAGGCCTCGTCCCAGGAAATGCGCTTCCACTCCTTGCTGCCGGGATCCCGGACTTCCGGGTACTTGAGGCGGCTGGGGCTATTGACCATGTCGAGCAGACCGGCGCCCTTGGGACACAGGCTGCCGCGGTTCACCGGGTCGTCCGGATCGCCCTCGATATGGATGATCTTGCCTTTGGAATTCTTGGATTTGTCGCCGGTGGAATACACCAGAACACCGCAGGACACCGAGCAGTACGGACAATTGTTCCGGGTCTCGGTGGCGCGGGCGAGCTTGAAGGTCCGAACCTCCGCCAAGGCCTCGTTCGGGGAGAAGCCCATCATGGCGATGGACGACCCTCCCAGGCCGGCGGCGCAGACCCTGAAGAACTGTCGCCGTGTCACATTCATCGATTTCTCCCTTTTCAGGTGGCGACCCCATGTCGCCCGGCAAGGCCATGGCAAGGTTCGTGCCGGCCGGCTAAGTATTTGATTGGAATCAAAGGAACGGCGGCCCGGGGAGCGCCCAGTGGGACATTTTGTCCGCCGCCGCCGGGGCCGCGGACAAAATGTCCCAGCCGGGGCTATGACCCGGGCAACCGCAGGGCAGCCCTCAGGTGGCGCCGGGGACGGCCACCAGGGTGAACCAGCAGGGGGAGACTTCCCGCACCACCCGCTGGAGCTGCTCGAAATCCACCGGCTTGACCATGTGGAAGCGGCAGCCCAGCCGCGACATCTCGCCGATGCTGGCATCGTTTTCCGAGGCCACCAGGGCGACCACCGGCAGATGCCTGAGGTCGGCATCGGCGGCCAGTTCGGCCATGACCTCCCGGCCGTCCAGGCGGGGCAGGTTGAGGTCGAGGAGGATGAGGTCCGGGGTCGGCGCCCCGGCATGGGGACCGGTCTTGCGCAGGAAGGCAAGGCAGGCCTCGCCGTCCTCCACGTGGTGGATGTTGGCCAGGAATTTGGCGCGGGCGAAGCTTTCCCGCATCAATATGACGTCGTACACGTTGTCCTCGACCAGCAGGATTTCCGCCGGCCGGCTGTCTTTCAGGGAAGGGGCCATGGCGCCGTCAGTTGGCGAGGTGGTGAGGTCCCCGTTTGATGCCGCCGCCCGCCGCCCGTTCAGGCCGCGGCCGACGGTTTGCAGGAAAGCGCCGGGATTTGCGATCATTGGGGCAGGAAGGGGATAAGTACATGGAGACAATCGAAGCGCCCAGCAACGAGGCGCCCTGGAAGCAGTATTCCGTGCTGGTGGTGGACGACGAGCCCGGCATGCTGAGCTTTCTGCAGCGTGCCCTCGGGATCCGCTGCGGCCGCGTGGACACCGCCGGCAGCATCGAGGAGGCGGCGCCCATGCTGCAGCGCCGGCTCTACGACCTCATCGTCCTCGACATCGCCCTGCCGGGCCGTTCCGGCATCGACTGGCTGCACGACCTGCGGGACGAAGGCTATGCCGGCGACGTCGTCCTCATCACCGCCTACGCCGACCTGGACACCGCCATCGACGCCCTGCGGGCCGGGGCCGGGGACTTCCTGCTCAAGCCCTTCTCCCTGGCCCAGATGCTCAACGCCCTGCAGCGCTGCTTCGAGCGCTCCCGGCTGAGGCGGGAAAATTTCGTCCTGCGCCGCCAGGTGGCCGAGACGGTGGCCGACGTCGAAGGGATGATCGGCAAGTCCACCGCCATGCGCAGCGTCTGCGACCGCCTCAAGCGCATCGCCCCCACCCCGGCCACCGTGCTCCTCACCGGCGAATCCGGCAGCGGCAAGGAGGTGGCGGCCCGCGCCGTGCACCGCATGAGCCCCCGGGCCGACGGCCCCTTCGTGCCGGTCAATTGCGCCGCCATCGCCTCGGAGCTGATCGAATCCGAGCTCTTCGGCCATGTGAAGGGCGCCTTCACCGGCGCCCAGGGCCCCCGGGAGGGGCTCTTCTACTACGCCCGGGGCGGCACCCTGTTCCTGGACGAGATTTCCGAGATGCCGGCCCCGGCCCAGGCCAAGCTCCTGCGGGTCCTGGAGGAGCGGCGCATCCGGCCGCTGGGCTCGGAGCAGGAAATCCCGGTGGACGTGCGGGTGATCGCCGCCACCAACCGGGACCTCAAGGCCGAAGTGGCGGCCCACCGCTTCCGTCACGATCTCTACTACCGGCTGCAGGTGCTGGAAGTGAACCTGCCGCCCCTGCGGGAGCGGCCGGAGGACATCCCGGAACTCCTGGAGCACTTCGTCTCCACCCTCGCCCCCGGCCTGGGGGTGCCCCGCCTGGAGGCGGACGCCCGCACCCTGGCCCGGCTGGCGGCCTACGATTGGCCGGGCAACGTGCGGGAACTGCGCAACCTGGTGGAGCGCTCCCTCATCCTCGGCTGGTTCGACCTCGGGCCCGATCCCGGCGAATCGGCCCTCCAGGGCGGCACCGACGAGACCCTGGAGGCCATCGAGAAGCACCATGTCCTGGTGGTGCTGGCGGCCTGCGACGGCAACAAGTCGGAAGCCGCCCGCCGTCTCGGGGTTTCCCGCAAGACCCTCGACCGCAAATGCCAGGCCTGGGGCACTTGAGCCTCGGCCGCCCCGGTGCCGCGGCCGGCGGCCCGGTCCGCTCCATCCGCGTCCGCCTGCTGCTGCTGGCCCTGCTGCCCCTCGGGGTGGTCCTGCCGGTGCTGCTGGCGGTGCTGGCCATCTGGGGCGGGGAGTATTTCGACCGCCTGCTGGTGACCAAGGTGCGCTCCGACCTGGCGGTGGCCCACGGCTATTTCGAGCGGGTGGAGGAAGGGGTCGGCCGCTCGGTGGAAGGGCTCGCCGCCTCCGAGCGCCTGGCCCGGGCCCTGGCCACCGAAGGCCGTGCCGGGCGGGAGGCGGCCGTGGATCTCCTGCTGGAATCCCGGCAGCGCCTGCAGCTGGATTTCGTCCACTTCCTGGATACCGAGGGCCGGGTCAGGCTCGCCACCGGCACCCTGCCCACCGGCCTCTCCTTCGGCGACTGGCCGGTGGTGCGCACCGCCCGGGGGCAGCAGGCCCGCACCGAGGTGGACGTCTTTCCGGCGGCGCTTCTCGCCGGCATCGACCCGCGCCTGGCCGAGCAGGCCCGCACGGCCCTCATCTCCACCCGCAACGCGGCGCCGGACGAGCGGGCGGTGGAGGACCGGGGGCTGGTCATCCACACGGCGGCGCCGGTGGTGGACAGCCAGGGCCGCCTGATCGGGGTGCTGGCAGGAGGCGTGCTCCTGAACCGCAACCTGGAATTCATCGACCGCCTGAACGAGGTGGTCTACCCGGAAGGGGCCCTGCCCCTGGGCAGCCTCGGCACCGCCACCCTCTTCCTGGGGGACGTGCGGATTGCCACCAACGTGCGCCTCTTCGAGGGCGGGCGTGCCATCGGCACCCGGGTGTCCCAGGCGGTGCGGGACGCCGTGCTGGGCAGGGGCACCACCTGGCTGGACCGGGCGTTTGTCGTCCAGGACTGGTACCTCTCCGCCTACCGGCCGCTGCTGGACAGCCGGGGCGAGCGCATCGGCATGCTCTACGTCGGCTTCCTGGAGGGGCCCTTCGCCGCCGCCCGGCGCACCGCCCTGGCGGTGGTGGTCGGGCTCTTTGCCGTCGCCATGGTGCTGGCGGCCCTCTTCGCCGTCCTCTGGGCACGCCGGGTGTTCAAGCCCATCGAGCGCATGCACGCCACCATGAACGCCATCGAGCAGGGGACGGCGGAGGCCCGGGTCGGCACCATCGAGAGCCGGGACGAACTGGGTGAGCTGGCGGCCCACTTCGACCGCCTCCTCGACCGCCTGCAGGCCCAGGCCGAATCCCTGAAGCGCTGGGGCGAGTCCCTCGACATCGAGGTGGCCCGCCGCACGGCGGAACTGCAGCAGGCGGTGGCCGACCTGAAGGCGGCCCAGTCCCAGCTGGTCATGCACGAGAAGCTCGCCGCCATCGGCCAGCTCACCGCCGGGGTGGCCCACGAGATCAACAACCCGGTGGCGGTGATCCAGGGCAATGTGGATGTGCTGCGGGACATCCTGGGCCCGGGGGCGGACCCGGTGCAGCCGGAAATCCGGCTCATCCAGGAGCAGGTGCACCGCATCCGCCTCATCGTCGCCAAGCTCCTGCAATTCGCCCGGCCCCAGGACTACGTCGGCTACCTGGAGTCGGTGGTGCCGGCGGCGGTGATCCAGGACAGCCTGGTGCTGGTCGGGCATCTCCTCAAGCGCGGCCTCATCGCCGTCGAGCAGCACCTGGATTCGGTGCGCAACGTGGTGTGCAACCGCAACGAGCTGCAGCAGGTACTCATCAACCTCATGGTCAATGCCATCCAGGCCATGCCCGACGGCGGCACCCTGACCCTGGCGGCCGAGGACTGGGACGAGGCCGACATGCCCATGGGCCTGAAGCTCAGCGTTGCCGATTCCGGCCCCGGCATCAGCGAGGAGGACCGGGAGCGCCTGTTCCAGCCCTTCTTCACCGTCAAGAAGCCGGGGGGCACGGGGCTCGGGCTGTGGGTCAGCCTGTCCCTGGTGGAGCGCTACGGCGGCCGCATCACGGTGGACAGCGGCCCCGGCCGGGGCTCCCGGTTCACCGTCTGGCTGCGCTTCGAGCCTCTGGCGCCCTGAGGGCCCGCCGGGATCGAGGAATCTTGCACACTCGGCGTCGCCCCCGGCTGGCCCGGGTAGGGGCGGTATGCTTCAATAATGTCACGGGCAAATGAAGCCGGATTATTCCAAACAGGCGAGGGGGCAATATGGACCGTTCTTACAATCGTGCAGGGCTCGGCATGGCCCTTGGGGCGCTGGGCTTTTCCTTCCTTCTGGGCTGCGGCCTCCTGGCCGCTCCCGCCGCCACGGCGGCCGAGACCGGCGGCCAGGCCTTCGGGTCGGTGTGGCGGATCAAGGGTGAGGTGGTGGCCGCCGGCAGCGACGGCGTCGAGCGGCCCCTGCGGGAGGGGGACGTAGTCCTGGTGGGCGAGAAGGTGCGGGCGGCGCCGGCGGCCGAAGCGGTCCTCAAGACCCGGGACGCCGGCATCGTGGCGGTGCGGCCGGGAGCGGAATTCGTACCCGAGCGCTTCGCGGCGGAGGGCAGGAGCACCGACAGCTTCACGGTGCGCCTCATCAACGGCTCGCTGCGGGTCATCACCGGCTGGATCGGCCGCCTCAACCGGGGCGCCCACCAGATCGTCACGCCCCAGGCCACCATCGGCATCCGCGGCACCGACCATGAGCCCTACGTCCTGTCGGCCGACATGGCCAAGGCCACCACCAGCCGGGAGGGCACCTACGACAAGGTGAACCGCGGCGGCACGACCCTGGACGCCAACGGCGGCAAGGTGGATATCGACGCCGGACGGGTGGGCTTCGCCCCCAGGCCCTTCAAGCACCGGGCCCTGATGACCGTGCTCATGCCGGTCCTGCTGGACAAGGTTCCCGACTTCTACGTGCCGGGTGAATTCGACGCCGAACTGGACCGCTATTCCCAGACTGCGGACGAGGAGAGCCTGCGGCAGCTGGAGCAGATGCGTCGGGGAAGTCCTGTTCCCGCTCCCGCCGCCGAATGCACCCCGGCCAAGGTCGCCAAGCGCTGGCTGGCCGACCTGGACGGCGCCATCGTCCGGCGCGACGCGGCGGCCGTCATCAGCCTGTTCGCCCCCGACGTGGCCGTGAAGGCGACGGTGCGCGGCAGCGGCGGCGAGACCATGACCGTGGACCTGACCCGGGACGAGTTGGCCCAGAGCACCGTCACCGCCATCAAGGGGCTCCAGGGCTACAGGCACCGCCGCATCTCCATCGAGGCCAAGGCGGCCGAACCCGGCACCGTTTGCGGCCCGGTTACCGTCAAGTCCGTGGTCATCGAGCAGGGGCGGCAATCGGGCCGGCCCTATCGTTTCGAATCCCTGGAGGAATACGTCCTCGAACTACGGTCCGGCGCCTGGGTGGCCGTCAAGGCCGAAACGACCCAGCGCTAGCCGCCGACATACAGGGAAGCCTCCAGGCTCGCCTGGAGGCTTGAAAAAGGGCGAATTAAGGTCCTTCCCACCGGCAAAATACAGTGTTGCCCCCATTCTTGCCTTCCAATCTGCATTAGACACTCGTCATAAACCTTTGTCGGCAATGAAAAAGCTGTAATTCATGGGGGCTCGCAATGGATGATCTCGGTATGCATGTCCTGGTGGTCGATGGCGACTACGCTTCGCGGGGAAATCTGAGCGCTCTGGTCCGGCAGGCCGGACATGCCGCCTGCACAGCCGGCGACGGCGCTGAGGCCCTGGCCCTGGCCTGGGAGCGGCGCCCCGACATGATCGTCGTCCAGCACCGCCTGCCCGGCATGACCGGCGTGGAACTGGTGCGGCAGATCAGGGCGGCCGGGGAGGCTTACCAGCCCTACATCGCCCTGGTGGCCTGCGCGGCGGACAAGAAGGAGCTGCCGGACTCCCCGGGGTTTGGCATCGACGACTTCATCGACTGGCCCCTCAAGGCGGACAAGTTCCTCGCCCAGCTGCGGGCCGGCGAGCGCATCGTCCGCCTGCAGCAGGAAAACGAGCGCCACAAGCGCAAGCTCCAGCAGTATTCCCAGGAACTCATCTGCTCCAACCTGCGGCTGCGGGAACTGGCCATGACCGACGAGCTGACGGGGCTGCCCAACCGGCGCTATTCCATGGAGCTCATGCAGCAGGAATGGCTGACGGCCGGCAAGGAGAATCTGCCCCTGGCCTGCATGGTCATCGACCTCAAGGGCCTCAAGCAGATCAACGACGAACAGGGACTGGAGCGGGGCGACGTGGTGATCAAGACGGTGGCGGCCATCATCCGGAAGTACCTGCCGCCCCGGGACACCGTCTGCCGCATCAGCGGCGACGAATTCCTGGTGATCCGCCCCGGCGTCGGCCTTGCCTCCGCCCTGGCCTGCGGCGAGAAGCTGGTGGGCCTGATCCGGTCCTTCAATATCCAGGCCCAGGGTTATCCCCTCGGCTTGAGCATCGGGGTGGCCGAGCGCCGGCTGGGCGTCGACGGCCCCCAGCAGCTGATCAACCTTGCCGAGCAGGCGATGCACCATGCCAAGCATGCCGGCAGGGACCAGGTGGTCTCGGCTCACGGCGCCGAAAAGCGCCGTGGCCGCAGCCCGGCCAAGGCGGGCGCCCGCGACGGTCGGAAAGAGTTCTCCCTGTGGCGCCAGGCCGAGGGCCTGGGCCTGGCCGCGGCCTGATACTTAGAGAAAGCGCTCCAGCAGGACGTTGAGGAAACGCCTGCCGTGCCCGGTCGGGGCGATGCGCTCCGGGCCGATTTCCAGCAAGCCGTCGGCCTCGGCGGCCCGCAGTTCGCCCATGATGGTGATCAGAGGCTGGGCGGTGCGGGCTTCGAACAGGCTGGGGGGAAACCCGTCCGCCAGGCGCAGGGCGTTCATCAGGAATTCGAAGGGTAGGGTTTCGGCGTCCACCGAATGCTCCTCCTGGACCGGGGAGCCCTTGCCCACATTCTCCAGGTAGGCGTTGGGGTGCTTCCAGCGCATCTGGCGCAGCACCCGGTCGTGGAGGGTGAGCTTGGAGTGGGCGCCGGCCCCGATCCCCAGGTAGTCCCCGAAGTGCCAGTAATTGAGGTTGTGCCGGCAGCGGTGCTGGGGCCGGGCGAAGGCCGAGGTCTCGTAGTTGCCGTAGCCGGCCGCCGCCAGCCGGGCCTCGATGGCTTCCTGCATGTCGGCGCAGCTGTCGCCCTCCGGCAGGTTTTGGGGCGGCTCGAAGGCGAAGCGGGTATTGGGCTCCAGGGTGAGCTGGTAGCAGGACAGGTGGGGCGGTCCGAACTCCAGTGCGGTTTCCACGTCGGCCAGGGCCTGCTCCAGGGTCTGGCCCGGCAGGCCGTACATGAGATCCAGGTTGAAGGTGTCGAAATGCTCGGCGGCCAGGGCGGCGGCAGCCCGGGCTTCGGCGCTGCCGTGGATGCGGCCGAGGGCCTGGAGGTGGGCGTTGTCGAAGCTCTGGATGCCGATGGACAGGCGATTGATGCCGGCGGCCCGGAAGCCCCGGAAGCGGCCGGCTTCGACCGTGCCGGGATTGGCCTCCAGGGTGATTTCGGCCTCGGGCTGGAGCTGCACCCGGGCGCGCACGGCGGCCAGGAACCGGTCGATGGCCTCCGGCGACAGCAGGCTCGGGGTGCCGCCGCCGAAGAAGACGCTCACCACCGGCCGGCCCCAGATCAGGGGCAGGGCCGATTCCAGGTCGGCCACCAGGGCGGCCACATACTGCTCCTCCGGCACCGCCCCCTTGGCCTCGTGGGAATTGAAGTCGCAGTAGGGGCATTTGCGCACGCACCAGGGCACGTGCACGTACAGGGACAGGGGCGGCGAGATGCGGAATTCGAGGGGGGCGGCTGCCGCCTTGCCGGCGGCAGCGATGGGGATGATGCGGGTCACAGCGGTTGCTACAGTGCTTTCGAGCCTTTCAGGCGCTCCGCCAGGATACCCATGGCGATGCCACGGTGGGAGTGGCTGTTCTTGACCTCGGGTTCCAGTTCGGCGGCGGTCTTGCCGAAGGCCGGCAGGTAAAAGAAGGGATCATAGCCGAAACCGCCCTCGCCCCGGGGAGTCTCGATGATCTCTCCCGGCCAGTCGCCCTCGGCGATGATGGGGCGGGGGTCGTCGGCCGAGCGCACCAGGACCAGGACGCAGACGTAATGGGCGCGGCGGTTTTCCCGGCCGGCCAACTCGGCCAGTAGCTTCTCGTTGTTGCGGTCGTCCGACTTGGGTTCGCCGGCATAGCGGGCGGACTGGACGCCGGGGGCGCCGCCCAGGGCCTCGACGCAGATGCCGGAATCGTCGGCCAGGGCCGGCAGGCCGGTGAGCTGGGCGGCGTGGCGGGCCTTGGCCAGGGCGTTCTCGACGAAGGTGCAGTGCGGCTCTTCGGCCTCCGGCACACCCAGTTCGCCCTGGGTGACGACCTCGAAACCGAGGGGGGTCAGGAGGGCCTGGAGTTCCTTGACCTTCTTGGCGTTGTTGGAAGCGAGGACGAGTTTTTTCATGATGCGAGGGCGGTTTCCTGGAGGGCCACCAGCCGGCGGATGCCGGCTTCGGCCAGGTCGAGGAGGGTGTTCATCTGGGTCCGGGTGAAGGGCTCGCCCTCGGCGGTGCCCTGGACTTCCACCAGGCCGCCGCTGCCGGTCATGATGACGTTCATGTCGGTGTCGCAGCCCGAATCCTCGGGGTAGTCCAGGTCGAGGACGGGGGAGCCGCCGTAGATGCCCACCGAAATGGCGGCGACGTGGTCGCGCACCGGGTTCTCGGCCAGCTTGCCGGCGGCCACCAGCTTTTCGCAGGCATCGTAGAGGGCGACCCAGGCGCCGGTGATGGAGGCGCAGCGGGTGCCGCCGTCGGCCTGGAGCACGTCGCAGTCCAGGGTGATCTGGCGCTCGCCCAGGGCGGAGAGGTCGGTGACCGCCCGCAGGGAGCGGCCGATGAGACGCTGGATTTCCTGGGTGCGGCCGGTCTGCTTGCCCTTGGCCGCCTCCCGGGCGGTGCGGGTGTGGGTGGAGCGGGGCAGCATGCCGTATTCCGCCGTCACCCAGCCCTGGCCCTTGCCGCGCAGGAAGGAGGGCACGCTTTCATCCACGCTGGCGGTGCACAGGACCTTGGTGTCACCCATCTCGATGAGCACGGCCCCCTCGGCGTGGCGGGTGAAATTGCGGGTGATGCGGACAGGGCGGAGTTCGTCGGGCTGGCGCAGGCTTGGGCGCATGGTGGGTCCTTATTTTTTCGGGTTGTACTTCTCGATGGCCGCGCGGATTTCCTCGATGGCCTTCTCGATTTCGTCGTCGGAAAGATCGGTCTTGTAGCCGGGGTTGCGGCCGAATTCGTCGAAGCGGGTGGTGACTTCGTTGAGGGCCATGGTCTGGGTGGAGATGGAGGTGAGATTCTCCTCTTCGTGGTAGCTCTCCTCCCAGCGCACCGCCACCGCCGACAGGTTATCGCCGTGGGCGCCGGCCTTGGTCTCGGCCTGGGCGAGCAGCATGGGCACGGCGTTCATCAGGTTGCTGCCCTTCAGGGCCACCGCCATCATTTCCCCGGACAGGACGCCCCACAGGCCGTCGGTGCACAGGAGCAGGACGTCCCCCTTCTCCAGGAGAGTCTTGCGGGAGAAGTCCAGTTCCGGCGGCTGGTCGATGCTGCCCAGGCAGCTGTAGATCTTGTTGCGGTCCGGGTGGCGGGCGGCCTGGGCTTCGTTGATGACGCCCTCCTCGATCAGGAGCCGGACCCGGGAATGGTCCCGGGTCTGGGCCGCGACCTTGCCGCCCCGCATCAGGTAGAGGCGGGAATCGCCGGCGTGGGCCCAGTAGGCGATGTTGTCCTGGACGATGCAGGCGACGCAGGTGGTGCGCGGCGACTCCTGGAGCCGGTGCTTGGCCGAATAGTCGAGAATGGCATGGTGGGCGTTGGTGATGCCCTTCTGCAGGAAGCGGAAGGGATCGTCGATGGTCGGGGTGGCCTCGTGCTGGAAATTGTCGGTCAGCGTCTGCACGGCGATCTGGGCGGCGATCTCGCCGTAGAAATGGCCGCCCATGCCGTCGGCCACGACCATCAGCAGGGCGTCCCGGGAATAGCAGTAGGCGATCCGGTCTTCGTTGTTGGCGCGGCCGCCCTGGCGGCTTTCCTGGTAGATGGTGAATCTCATTTGACGGCGCTTTTCTTCAGTTTGCCCATGACGCGCTCGAGCCAGTTCGGCTCGGCCTTGGGCGGCGGCGGGGTGACGGCGGCGACGAGGGCCTTCTGGAGGGCGAAGACGCTTTGCGGCCGCTCCAGGTGGTCGAGGCTGAGACACCAGTCGATGATCTCCAGCAGCCGGTCGGAGTACTGGCCGTTCCAGCGCTCGATGGCGGGGGTCAGCAGGTTCTTCTTGAGGCGGTCGTCGGCGGCCTGGGGGGCGCCGCCGGACAGGCAGGCGTACATGGCGGCGCCGACGCTGTAGATGTCGCTCCACGGGCCCAGGTCCTTGCGGGAGGTGTAGTGCTCCGGCGAGGCGAAGCCCGGGGTGTACATGGGCTTCAGGATGGGCTGGTCGGTGGCCAGGGTCTGGCGGGCGGCGCCGAAATCGATGAGCACCGGGGTGTTGTCGGTGCGCAGGTAGATATTGGAGGGCTTGAGGTCGAGGTGGAGGAGCTTGTGGGCGTGGACCTCCCGCAGGCCGTTCAGCATGCGGGTGAAGACGCCGCGAATGAAGCGCTCGGAAATGTGGCCCTGGTGCTTCTGGATGAATTCCTGCAGGGTGCGGCCGTGCTCGTATTCCATGACCATGTACACGGTCTCGTTGGCCCGGAAGAAATTGAGCACCCGGATGACGTTGGGGTGGGACAGCCGGGCCAGGGCCCGGCCTTCCTCGAAGAAGCACTTCATGCCGTAGCGGAAGGCGCCCTGGTGCTCGGGGCTGATGACCGGGCAGATTTCCCCCTCCCCGCGCAGCGCCAGGCTGTTGGGCAGGTATTCCTTGATGGCGACCTGGCGGCCCCGGCTGTCGTTGGCCAGGTAGACGATGGAAAAGCCGCCCAGGGAGAGCTGGCGCTCGATCAGGTACTCCTCGAGCTGGTATCCGTTCGGCAGGGCGTGGTTGGCTTGTTGCGCCATCGAGGTCGCAGGTATGATCCGTATTCCAACCATTTTCAGGGCTGCCGCCCCGGCTGTAAAGCCGCGTACGGCCATTTCGACATGATCTACAGCATGACCGGCTATGCAGCCAAAACCCGCGATTTCGAGCGAGGAACGCTGCACCTCGAACTCAAGAGCGTCAATTCCCGCTACCTGGATCTCCACTTCCGCGTCGGCGAGGAATTGCGGGCCCTGGAGATGCCGCTGCGGGAGCTGCTGGCCGCCCGCCTCTCCCGGGGCAAGGTCGAATGCCGGCTGTCCTTCAATGCCGCCGTCGCCCGGGCCGACCAGCTGGTCATCAACCGGGAACTGCTGGCCACCCTGCAGAGCCTCGACGCCCAGGTGCGGGGCCAGCTGCCCCATGCCAATCCCCTGTCGGTCAATGAAATCCTGCGCTGGCCGGGCATCTTCGGCGAGCAGGGCATCGACTTCGCAGCCCTCACCCCGGCGGTCCTCGAACTCGCCAAGGAGGCCCTGGACGACTTCACCGCCACCCGGGGCCGGGAAGGCGACAAGCTGGGGCTCATGATCCTGGAGCGGGTTGCCCGCATGCGGGAAATCGTCAAATCCGTGGCGCCGCGCATCCCCGAGGCCCAGGCCCTGTTCACCGAAAAGCTCAAACAGCGCCTCCTGGAGGCACTCAACGCGGTGAGCGACGACCGCGTGCTGCAGGAAGTGGCGGTCTTCGCCACCCGCATCGACGTGGCCGAGGAACTCTCCCGCCTCACCGCCCACCTGGACGAGGTGGAACGGGTGATCAAGCACGGCGGCGCCTGCGGCAAGCGTCTCGACTTCCTGATGCAGGAACTCAACCGGGAAGCCAATACCCTGGGTTCCAAGTCGGCGGTCACCGAGGTGTCCCAGGCCTCCATGGAACTGAAACTCCTCATCGAGCAGATGCGGGAGCAGATCCAGAACTTGGAGTAGGACGGCGCCATGTCCGGCAATCTCTATGTCGTCGCGGCGCCCTCGGGCGCCGGCAAGACCACCCTGGTCAAGCTCCTTCTCCAGAACGAAAAGACAGTCCGCCTGTCGATTTCGTATACCACCCGGTTGCCGCGAACGGGGGAAGAGAACGGCCGGGAATACCATTTCGTGGACGTGGAAACCTTCCGCCGCATGATCGACCAGGGGGACTTCCTGGAGTGGGCGGAAGTGCATGGCAATTACTACGGCACCTCCAAGACCTGGATCTCGAACCGGATGGCCGAGGGCAGCGACGTCCTGCTGGAAATCGACTGGCAGGGGGCGCAGCAGGTGCGGAAACAGTTCCCGGAGGCCATCGGCATCTTCGTCCTGCCCCCTTCCCAGGAGGAACTGGAGCGCCGGCTCACCGGCCGGGGCACCGACAGCCGGGACATCATCGACCGCCGCTTGGCCGCGGCCCGTACGGAGATGCGGCATGTGGGGGAATTCGACTATGTTATTATTAACGACGATTTGGAGCGGGCGCTGGACGATTTGCGCGCCATCCTGCGTGCTTCCCGCCTGCGCCTGAAGGCGCAACGGATCCGCCACGCCGCCCTGCTTGACCGATTGATCAGCTGATTTCAGCGCTAATTAAACGAATTCCGAGGTTTGCAATGGCTCGCATCACCGTCGACGACTGTCTGAAAAGAATCCCCAACCGTTTCCAGATGACCCTGGCCGCCACCTTCCGTGCCCGCCAGCTCGCCAACGGTTCCACCCCCCTGGTGGAAGCCGACAAGGACAAGCCTACCGTTGTCGCCCTGCGCGAAATCGCCACCGGCAAGGTGGGCCTGGAAGTCCTGAACCGGGGACAGGCCTAAACGGAGAAGGGTGGTGACGCCGGATGGATGCCCCGTCATCTCCGACCATCCCCACGGAAGACCCGGCCTACCGGGTCTTCCTCGATAGCCTCGATTACCTCACTCCGGCTGAAGTCGAGCGCATCCAGGATGCCTACGCCTGCGCGGCGAAGGCCCATGCCAGCCAGAAACGCCTTTCCGGCGAACCCTACATCACCCATCCCCTGGCCGTGGCCGGCGCCGTGGTCGAATGGCGCATGGACGCCGAGGCGGTCCAGGCCGCCCTCCTCCACGATGTCCTCGAGGACACCGGGGTCAGCAAGCGGGAACTGACCGACCGCTTCGGCCGCGAGGTGGCCGAGCTGGTGGACGGCCTCTCCAAGCTCGACAAGATCGAATTCGCCTCCTACCAGGAGGCCCAGGCGGAAAATTTCCGCAAGATGCTGATGGCCATGGCGCGGGACCTGCGCGTGGTGCTCATCAAGCTTGCCGACCGCCACCACAACCTGTCCACCATGTCGGCCGTGCGCCCGGACAAGCGCCGCCGCATCGCCGCCGAGACCCTGGAGATCTACGCCCCCATCGCCCTGCGGCTCGGCCTCAACAAGCTCTACCGGGAACTCCAGGACATCTCCTTCCAGCTCATCCATCCCCAGCGCGCCCACGTCCTGGCCAAGGCCATGAAGGCCGCCCGGGGCAACCGGCGGGAGCTGCTGTCCAAGATCCTCGACAGCATCAACGGCAAGCTCAAGGAATCCGGCATCCAGGCGGAAGTGTTCGGGCGGGAGAAGAGCCTCTTCTCCATCTACCGCAAGATGAAGGAAAAGCGCCTTTCCTTCTCCCAGGTCCTCGACATCTATGGCTTCCGGGTGGTGGTGAAGAACGTCCCCACCTGCTACCTCGCCCTGGGGGCGCTCCATTCCCTCTACAAGCCGGTGCCGGGTAAGTTCAAGGACTACATCGCCATCCCGAAGGCCAACGGCTACCAGTCCCTGCACACCACCCTGATCGGCCCCTACGGCACCCCGGTGGAGGTGCAGATCCGCACCGAGGAAATGCACCACGTGGCCCAGGAGGGCATCGCCGCCCACTGGCTCTATAAGGACACCGAGCAGAGCGGTGCCGACCTCCAGATCCGCACCCACAAGTGGCTCCAGTCCCTGCTGGAGATGCAGAGCGGCGACTCCTCCGAGTTCTTCGAGAACGTCAAGATCGACCTCTTCCCGGACGAGGTGTACGTCTTCACCCCCAAGGGTAAGATCATGGCCCTACCCCAGGGGGCGACGGTGGTGGACTTCGCCTACGCGGTCCACACCGACATCGGCCACCACTGCACGGCCGCCCGGGTGAACCACGAACTGGCGCCCCTGCGCTCGGTGCTCAGGAACGGCGACATGGTGGAGATCATCACCTCGCCCCACGCCAGCCCCAATCCGTCCTGGCTGTCCTACGTCAAGACCGGCCGGGCCCGCAGCAAGATCCGCCATTTCCTGCGCACCATGCAGAACGAGGAATCGGCCGAGCTGGGCGAGCGCCTCCTCAACCAGGAGCTCCTGGCCCTGGGGGTGGTGCCCGGCACCATCCCGCCGGAAGTCTGGGAGCAGTTGGTGAAGACCAGCGGCCACCGTTCCCTGCAGGAGGTCTACGGCGACATCGGCCTCGGCAAGCGCCTGCCGTCGGTGGTGGCGCGGCGGCTCCTGGCCCGGGACGACGCGGCGGCGCCGGAAGGCGGTTCGGCCCTGACCATCCACGGCACCGAGGGCATGGCCATCCAGCTCGCCCGCTGCTGCCAGCCCATCCCCGGCGATCCCATCATCGGCGCCATCAAGAAGGGCCACGGACTCATCATCCATACCCACGACTGCCCGGTGATCCGGCGCTCCAAGTCCAATGATCCCCAGAAGTGGATCGACGTCGAATGGGCGCCGGACGAGGGCAAGCTCTTCGACGTGCGGATCAAGGTCGAGGTCAAGAATACCCGCGGCGTGCTGGCCCAGGTGGCGGCGGCCATTGCCTACGCCGGTTCCAATATCGAGCACGTGGCCATGGACGCCCACCCCGAGCATCTCTTCACTTCCCTCAATTTCACCATCCAGGTCGCCCACCGGGTCCATCTCGCCCAGGTAATGCGCGGCCTGCGGCATATTCCCGAGGTCACCCGGATCACCCGCGACCGCGGTTACGCCGAATGAGGGTCCTGGTCCTCGGAGCCGGCGTCGTCGGCACGGCCAGCGCCTGGTATCTGGCCCGGGACGGCCATGAGGTCACCGTGGTGGACCGCCAGCCCGGCGCCGGCCTCGAAACCAGTTTCGCCAACGGCGGCCAGATTTCCGTCTCCCACGCCGAACCCTGGGCCAATCCCCACGTCCTGCCCAAGGCGCTGAGGTGGCTGGGGCGCGAGGATGCGCCGCTGCTCTTCCGCTGGCACCTGGACCCCGCCCTGTGGCGCTGGACCCTGCGTTTCCTGCTCGAATGTCTGCCCAGCCATACTCGGGCCAACACCCGGGCCATCGTCGCCCTCGGCCTCTACAGCCGGGCCCGGCTGCAGGCCCTGCGCCAGGAAATCGGCTTCGACTACGACCACCTGGAACGGGGCATCCTCCACATCTACACCGACCGCAAGGAATTCGCCGGGGCGGTGGAGGCGGCCCGCCTCATGGGCCGCTTCGGACTCCAGCGCGATCCCATCGATCCCGAGCGCTGCGTCCAGATCGAGCCGGCCCTGGCCCGCATCAAGCATCTCCTGGTGGGCGGCGACTACACCCCGAGCGACGAGTCCGGGGATGCCCACCAGTTCACCCGCAAGCTCGCCGAGCAGGCGGCGGCGCAGGGCGTGAAGTTCCGCTACGGCATGTCCGTCGAGCGCATCGCCACCGCCGGCGGCCAGGTGGCCGGCGTGGTGGCCCGGGGCGAGAGCGGCAGCGAACTCCTCACCGCCGATGCCTACGTGCTCAGCCTGGGCAGCTATTCGCCCCTGCTGGTCAAGCCCATCGGCCTCTACCTGCCCATCTACCCGGCCAAGGGCTACTCGGTGACGGTCCCCCTCTCCCCGGCCAGCATTGCCCCGACCGTCAGCCTTACCGACGACGAGCGCAAACTGGTCTTCTCCCGCCTGGGGCAGCGGCTGCGTATCGCCGGCACGGCGGAATTCAGCGGCTACAACGTCGAACTCAACCACGTGCGCTGCCAGGCCATCCTGCGCCGGGTGCAGCAGCTCTTCCCCGACCTGCGGCCGGCCGGCGAGCCCCAGCTGTGGGCCGGCCTGCGGCCGGTCACCCCGTCCAACGTGCCGATCATCGGCCGCGCCGGCTATCCCAACCTGTGGTTCAACACCGGCCACGGCACCCTGGGCTGGACCTTGTCCTGCGGCTCCGGCGCCGCTCTGGCGGACCTCATGGCCGGGCGCCGGCCGGAGCCGGACTTCCCCTTCCTGTCATGATCGACACCCACTGCCATCTCGACGCGGCGGAATTCGACGCCGATCGGGATGCGGTGCGGCAAGAGGCGCTGGCGACCGGGGTGGGGATCATCGTGGTGCCGGCAGTCGCCGCCTTCAACTTCCCGGCCGTCCGGGACTGCTGCCGGCGCTATTCCGGCTGCCTGGCGGCCTATGGCATCCATCCCATGTACGTGACCGCGGCCCGGGAAGAAGACCTGGATATCCTGCGGGACTGGCTGGCGGCGGAAAAGCCGGTGGCAGTGGGGGAGATCGGCCTCGACTTCTTCGTCACCGACGTCGATCCCGGGCGCCAGGAGTGGTTCTTCGCCGAGCAGCTCAAGATCGCCCGGGATTTTGGGCTGCCGGTCCTGCTCCACGTGCGGCGGGCGGTGGACCACATCCTCAAGCACCTGCGCCGCATCGAGGTGCCGGGGGGCATCGCCCACGCCTTCAACGGCAGCCGCCAGCAGGCCGACGAATTCATCCGCCGGGGCTTCAAGCTCGGCTTCGGCGGCACCCTGACCTTCGACGGGTCCCGCCGCATCCGGCAGCTGGCGGCCACCCTGCCGATCGAGGCCATCGTCCTGGAAACCGACGCCCCGGACATTCCTCCCGCCTGGCTAGACCGGGGCCGCAATTCGCCGGCCGAGCTGCCCCGCATCGCCGCCGAGCTGGCGGCCCTGCGGAACATGCCGGCGGCCGCGCTGGAGGCGGCCACCAGCCTCAATGCTCGGCAGGTACTGGGGCTGTCAGGGCCTTGATGAGGCCGGGGAAGGCTTCGGGGGGCTGGGGCTTGGCGAAGAGGAAGCCCTGGAAGTGGTCGCAGCCCAGGCTGGCCAGTTCCGACTGCTGCTGATCCACCTCGACTCCCTCGGCCACCGTCTCCATCTTCATGCTCTGGGCCAGGAGGATGATGGCCCGCACCAGGTGGAAGGCCTCGGACTGGCCGTCCAGGTTGCGCACGAAGCTGCGGTCGATCTTGATCACATCCACCGGGAACTGGGCCAGGTAGTTGAGGGACGAGTAGCCGGTGCCGAAGTCGTCGATGGCGATGCGCACCCCCTGGCGCCGCAGGGCGGTGAAGATGTCGCAGGCCGCCCCGGGGTTGTCGGACAGCATGCTCTCCGTCAATTCCAGCTCCAGCTGCTCCGGTTTGATGCCGGTCTGGCGGATGGTGTCCATGACCCGCTCCACGAAGCCCGCGGCCCGCAGCTGGCGGGCCGAGACGTTGACGGCAACCCGGGGGATGGGCAGGCCCTCGGCCTGCCAGCGGGCCAGCTGCCGGCAGGCGGTCTCCAGGCACCAGGCGCCGATCTCCTCGATCAGGCCGGTCTGCTCGGCCAGGGGGATGAAGGTATCCGGGGGCATCATGCCGCGCTCGGGGTGCTGCCAGCGGATGAGGGCCTCGGCGCCGCTGATGCGGTTGGTGCCGGCGTCGATCTGGATCTGGTAATGGAGCAGCAGCTCCTGGCGGACGACGGCATGGCGCAAGGCGGTTTCCAGCTCCAGGCGGTTGCCGGCGGCGGCCTCCTCGTTGGCCGGGTCGAAGACGTGCCAGGTGTTGCGGCCGGCGTTCTTGGCGACGTAGAGGGCCACGTCGGCATTCTTGATAAGCTGGTCGCCGCTGTCCCCATGGTCCGGGAAGACGGCGATGCCGATGCTGGTGGTGACGAACACCTCCTGGATGCCGAGGTCGATTTCGGGGGCCAGGGCGTGGACCAGCTTGCGGGCGATGGCGGCGGCGTCCAGGGTGCTGCGGATTTCCGGCATGAGGAGGGCGAATTCGTCGCCCCCCAGGCGGGCCAGGGTGTCGCAGTCCCGGATGGACTGGGCGAGGCGCTGGGCCACCTCCTTCAGGAGCTTGTCCCCCGTCTGGTGGCCGAGGGTGTCGTTCACCGTCTTGAAGCGGTCCAGGTCCATCATCATCACCGCCAGGGGCCGGTTGCTGCGCTGGGCCTGGCGCAGGGCGGTGTCGAGGCGGTCCCGGAAGAGCAGGCGGTTGGCGAGGCCGGTCAGGGAGTCGTGGTAGGCCAGGTGGTAGATGTAGGCCTCGGCCTCCTTGCGGTCGCTGATGTCCGAGAAGAGGCCGATGTACTGGACCACCTGGTCCTCGGCATTGCGCACCGCCGAAATGGACAGCCACTCGGTGTAGGTCTCGCCGTTCTTCCGGCGATTGACGATTTCCCCCTGCCACTGACCGTTCTGGCGCAGGATGTTCCACATGCCGGCGAAGAAGGCCGGCTCGTGCTGGCCGGAGGCGAGGAGCTCGCCGGGCTTGTGGCCCCGGGCCTCGTCCTCGGTGAAGCCGGTGATGGTGGTGAAGGCCGGGTTCACCGACTGGATGCGGCCCTGGCGGTCGGTGATCACCATGGCTTCGGCCAGGTTGTCGAAAACGCTGGCGGCCAGGCGCAGCCGGGCGCCCGACTGGCGCAGCCGGACCAGGGCCAGGTACACGGTCGCCACCAGCAGCAGGGCGAAGGCGGCCATGACCGTGCGGTAGCGGTTGGCGGCGGCGGCGGCCTTGCGGTGCTCCATGGTGTAGGAGCGGTAGGCGGCGTTGACCGTGCTGCCGAAGGAAGACTCCAGGATGCCGCGGGAGACCTGCTGGGAGCGGCGGTACTGTTCCAGGATCAGGGTGCCGTGGGTGACCAGCAGCTGGCCCTCGGCCCGATTGGCGGCCGGCCAGTGGTCGATTTCGCTGGCCAGCTGGTAGATGTCGCCCACCAGGGCGGCCAGTTCGTCGCCGTTCCCCCGCATCAGGAAGGTCAGCAGGCGGCGGGAAACCTGGTTGAGCAGGGGGCTGCCCTGGCGGTTCTGGAGTTCCTCGGCCAGGTTGATGAAATGGAACTGGGAGGTGCTGAGGATGGAGTTGAGGCGCTTGAAGCGCTCCATGTCCGCCTGCTTCTCCCGCCAGTTCTGGCGGGCCGGTTCCAGGAAGCGGGCGAGCCCCCGGGCGGCGAAATCCGACTCCAGCTGGGCCAGCAGGTCGTCGCCCCGGCGGCTGGCCGCCACCAGGCCGTCGTAGTCCAGCTTGTGGCGATGGCGCAGTTTCAGCACTTCCAGGTTGATGGCGATGTCCACGGCGGCCAGCTCGTTTACCGCCACCTCGACCCGGTGCAGGCCCTCGTCGTCCACGGTGCCGAAGCGGTAGAGCGCGGCCAGCACCCCGAGGGCGAAGAGGGCCAGGATCCACAGCCGGGAAGCGGTGAGGAACTGGGCGATTTTGCGCTTCACGGCTGGCCCTCGCTGGTGAGGCTGGAGAGGAAGGCGACGATGAGGGCGATGTCCTTCGGCGGCAGGTCGATGCCCAGCTGGTAGCGGCCCATGATGGCCACCGCCTCCTCCAGGCCCAGGGCGGAGCCGTCGTGGAAATAGGGCGCCGTGAGGGCGACGTTGCGCAGGCTGGGCACCTTGAAGATGTGGAGATCGTCCTCCTTGCCGGTGACGTTGTAGCGCCCCCGGTCGGCCCGGGTGATCCTGTCCTTGGCGTTGAAGTAGTAGGACATGATGCCGAAGCGCTGGAACAGGTTGCCGCCCACATTGACGCCCTGGTGGCAGCCGATGCAGCCGTGCTTCTTGAAAAGCTGGTAGCCCTGCTGCTCGTCGGCGCTGATGGCGGTGTCGTCTCCCCGCAGCCAGCGGTCGAAGCGGGACGGCCGGGGCAGGCTGCGCTCGAATTCGGCAATGGCATTGGTCACGTTGTCCGGGGTCACCCCGTCCGGGTAGATCTTCAGGAAGCTGCGCTTCATGGCCGGATCGGCTTCCAGGCGGTCAATGACCTCCGGCCAGGAGGCGGCCATCTCCACGGGGTTCAGGATGGGGCCGCCGGCCTGCTCCTCCAGGCTCGCCGCCCGCCCGTCCCAGAACTGGCGGAAATTGAAGGCGGCGGTGAGGACGCTGGGGGCGTTGATCTCCCCCTTGGCGCCGCCCACTCCGACCGACACCCGCCGGCCGTCGGCGCCACCCCGTTTCAGGTCGTGGCACGAGGCGCAGGACAGGCTGCTGTCGGCGGAAAGGCGGCGATCATGGAAAAGCTGGCGCCCCAGCTCGACCTTCGCCCCATCCTGGGCGGGCAAGGGCGGCAGTGGAAGGACCGGCTCGCCGCCGTGGACCGGCGGTTCGAACTCGGCGTTGGATATGCCGTACTGGGCGCTTTCCAGGGGCAGCGCCGGCGCTGCGGGGAAAAGCGCCCGGTAGCCCAGATAGGCGGCTGCCACCAGGCCGGCGGCGAGGGCCGGCAGGAGGGCTCGGACTTTCATGGGCATCGCATTCCCGGAATGGGCAACCGAAAGGGCATCTCAGTACTTCTCTTGGCCTAGTACCAACATATAACAAACGGAATATCCCAAGCGTCTTGATATTGGTCAAGTAGATAACCGGGTTGGGAGCAGGGCTTAGTCAAATTGATCTGCGCTAAATACATTGCAGATAGTAGGGGAATAGACTGCCATGACAACGGGAAAGGACTGACTGGCGGCATATGGATACGACAGCTTGCGGCACAGTGAATATTTCCAGCCTGATCGTCGGGGCCACCCCCGACCAGGCGGCGGCAGTGCGGGCGGGGATGGAAGGCCTGTCCGGAGTGGAAGTCCATGCGATGGCGGAGGATGGCCGCATGATCGTGACCATCGAGGCCGCGGGCGACAGCGCCACCATGGAAACCTTTGAGGCGATCCGCCGGCTGCCGGGGGTGTTGTCGGCGGCCATGGTGTATCACCAATTCGAATCTGATCCAGACGGGGAGGCCTGAAATGAGCGAGTTGAAGTTGACGCGTCGTGATTTCATCAAGAGCAACGCCGTGGCCGCGGCGGCCAGCGTTGCCGGCATCGCGGCGCCGGGCGTGGCGCTGGCCCAGCAGAAGGGCAAGGACGACGGCGTCCGCTGGGACAAGGGCGTATGCCGCTACTGCGGCACCGGCTGCGGCGTCCTGGTGGGCGTCAAGGACGGCCGCGTGGTGGCCACCCAGGGCGATCCGGACGCGCCGGTCAACCGCGGACTCAACTGCATCAAGGGCTACTTCCTGTCCAAGATCATGTATGGCAAGGACCGCCTCACCCAGCCCCTGCTGCGCATGAAGAACGGCAAGTACGACAAGAGCGGCGAGTTCCAGCCCATCTCCTGGCAGCAGGCCTTCGACATCATGGAGGAGAAGTGCAAGGCGGCCCTCAAGGAGGGCGGACCGCGCAACATCGCCATGTACGGTTCCGGCCAGTGGACCATCTGGGAAGGCTACGCCGCCGCCAAGCTCATGAAGGCCGGCTTCCGCTCCAACAACCTGGACCCTAACGCCCGCCACTGCATGGCCTCGGCCGTCGCCGGCTTCATGCGCACCTTCGGCATCGACGAGCCCATGGGCTGCTACGACGACGCCGAGCAGGCCGACACCTTCGTGCTGTGGGGTTCCAACATGGCCGAGATGCACCCCATCCTGTGGTCCCGCATCACCGACCGGCGCCTCACCGCCAAGCACGTGAAGATCCACGTCCTGTCCACCTTCACCCACCGCTCCTGCGAGCTGGCCGACAACCAGCTCATCTTCAAGCCCCAGTCCGACCTGGCCATCCTCAACTACATTGCCAACTACATCATCCAGAACAATGCGGTGAACCAGGATTTCGTGGCCAAGCACGTCAAGTTCAAGAAAGGCGTCACCGATATCGGCTACGGCCTGCGGCCCGACCATCCCCTGGAAAAGGTCGCCATGAACAACGGCTACCCGGGACCGGACGGCAAGCCCAAGGGCGATCCCGGCAAGGCGGCGGATATCGGCTTCGACGAGTTCAAGGCCTTCGTCTCCGAATACACCCTGGACAAGGCCCACGAGATTTCCGGCGTGCCCAAGGAGAACCTGGAGGCCCTGGCCAAGGCCTACGCCGATCCCAAGACCAAGGTGGTGTCCTACTGGACCATGGGCTTCAACCAGCATAGCCGCGGCACCTGGGTGAACAACATGGTCTATAACGTCCACCTCCTGGTGGGCAAGATTTCCGAGCCCGGCAACGGCCCCTTCTCCCTCACCGGCCAGCCCTCCGCCTGCGGCACGGCCCGGGAAGTGGGCACCTTCGCCCACCGTCTGCCGGCCGACATGGTGGTCATGAACCCGAAGCACCGGGAAATTTCGGAAAAGCTCTGGAAGCTGCCCGCCGGCACCCTGCCCGACTGGGTCGGCCTGCATGCAGTAGCGCAGTCCCGGGCCCTCAAGGACGGCAAGATCGGCTTCTTCTGGTCCACCACCACCAACAACATGCAGGCCGGTCCCAACCTCAACCAGGAGGTCTATCCGGGCTGGCGCAATCCCAAGGCCTTCGTGGTCCATTCCGACGTCTACCCGACGGTCTCCGCCATGTCCGCCGACCTCATCCTGCCCTCCGCCATGTGGATGGAAAAGGAAGGGGCCTACGGCAACGCCGAGCGTCGCAGCCAGTTCTGGCGCCAGCAGGTTAAGGCGCCGGGCGAGGCCAGGTCCGACGTCTGGCAGTACGTGGAATTCTCCAAGCGCTTCCGGATGGAGGAGGTCTGGCCCGCCGAGCTCCTGGACAAGATGCCGGAATACAAGGGCAAGACCCTGTACGACGTGCTCTACGCCAACGGCGTGGTGAACAAGTACGGCCTCGACGACATGAAGAAGGTCAATGAGCACGGCATCAAGGACTATGTGAACGACGAGGGCAAGGCCTTCGGCTTCTATCTCCAGAAGGGCCTGTTCGAGGAGTACGCCCAGTTCGGGCGCGGCCACGGCCACGACCTGGCGCTGTTCGACGTCTATCACAAGGCCCGGGGCCTACGCTGGCCGGTGGTGGATGGCAAGGAAACCCTGTGGCGCTTCCGGGAGGGCTACGACTCCTATGTGCCCAAGGGCGAAGGGGTGCGCTTCTACGGCTTCCCGGACGGCAAGGCGGTGGTGTTCGCCCTGCCCTACCAGCCGGCGGCCGAGGCCCCCGACAACGAATACGACCTGTGGCTGTGCACCGGCCGCGTCCTCGAGCACTGGCATACCGGCTCCATGACCCGCCGGGTGCCGGAACTCTACAAGGCCATGCCCGATGCCGTCGTCTACATGCATCCCGACGACGCCAAGAAGCGCGGCCTGGCCCGCAACGACGTGGTCAAGGTGGCCACCCGGCGGGGCGAAATCCAGCTGCGGGTGGAGACCAAGGGCCGCAACAAGCCACCGGCCGGCCTGGTGTTCATCCCCTTCTTCGACGAGCAGCGCCTGGTCAACAAGCTCACCCTGGATGCCACCTGCCCGATCTCGAAGGAGACCGACTTCAAGAAGTGCGCCTGCAAGGTGGTGAAGGCCTAGGACCGGACTAACGGGGAGATGAGGGGGGCGAGGGCAAATGACAAGACACGCCCTCGCCCCCTCCTAGACCATCATGGCTGCCGCCGCCTCCAACACCCGCCGCCAGTTCCTGCTCGATGCCGCCCGCCTGGCCTGCGGCGCCGGCCTGGTAGGGCTGGGCCTGGGCTTCTACGCCAAGCAGGCGAGGGCGCTGCCGCCTCTCGCCCTGCGCCCCCCCGGCGCCCTGGCCGAGGCTGACTTCCTCGGCGCCTGCGTGCGCTGCGGCCTGTGCGTGCGGGACTGCCCCTTCCACATCCTGGAACTGGCCAAGCCGGAAAGCCCGGTGGCGGTGGGCACGCCCTATTTCACCGCCCGCACCGGCCCCTGCGAGATGTGCGACGACATCCCCTGCGTCAAGGCCTGCCCCACCGGCGCCCTGGACCACGGCCTCACCGACATCAACCGGGCCCGGATGGGCCTCGCCGTCCTCATCGACCACGAGACCTGCCTCAATTTCCAGGGCCTGCGCTGCGATGTCTGCTACCGGGTGTGCCCGGCCATCGACCAGGCGATCACCCTGGAGATGGTGCCCAACACCCGTACCGGCCGCCACGCCATGTTCCTGCCCACGGTCCACTCCGACGCCTGCACCGGCTGCGGCAAGTGCGAGAAGGCCTGCGTCCTCGACGAGGCCGCCATCCGGGTGCTGCCGGTCAAGCTGGCCAAGGGCGCCCTGGGCCGGCACTACCGGCTGGGCTGGGAGGAACAGAAGAAAGCCGGCGGCTCCCTGGTGGACGAGAAAAGCATGGTGGACCTGCCCGACCGCCTGCCGGAAGGCACCCAACTGCCCGGGCACTTCGATCCGGGCAGCGGCACCGGTCCCGCGGTGCCATCGGCGCCCCCGGGCATGCCGGGGTCCGCGGCCGGGCCGGTGCCCAGCGCGCCGCCGGGCCTGGGAGGCGGAAAATGAGCCGGGCCCGGACCGTCGGTGCCGAGGCGGTGGCCGCCAAGGGCTGGCTGCGGGCCCATCGCTGGCTCATCCTGCGCCGGCTTTCCCAACTCGGCATCCTGGCCCTCTTCCTGGCCGGGCCCGTGTTCGGCGTCTGGATCGTCAAGGGCAATCTCAACTACAGCCTGACCCTGGGCGTCCTACCCCTCACCGACCCCTTCGTCGCCCTCCAGTCCCTGGTCGCCGGCCATGTGCCGGAAAGCCTGGGGTTGATCGGGATGGCCATCGTCACCGCCTTCTATTTCCTGGTCGGGGGCCGGGCCTATTGCGCCTGGGTGTGCCCGGTCAATCTGGTCACCGACGCCGCCGACCGGCTGCGGGACCGCCTCGGCATCAAGGGCAGCGCCCATCTGGCCCGCGCCACCCGCTACTGGATCCTGGCGGCGGCCCTCCTGGTTTCCCTCGTTACCGGCGTCGTCGCCTGGGAACTGGTCAATCCGGTTTCCATGCTCCAGCGCGGCCTCATCTTCGGCCTCGGCACCGCCTGGATGGTGGTGCTGGCGGTTTTTCTCTTCGATCTGCTGGTGATGAGCCGGGGCTGGTGCGGCCACCTCTGTCCGGTCGGCGCCTTCTACAGCCTGCTGGGGCGCTGGAGCCCGGTGCGGGTGTCGGCGGTGCAGCGCGAGGCCTGCAACGATTGCATGGACTGCTTCGAGGCCTGCCCTGAGCCCCATGTCATCCGGCCCGCCCTCAAGGGCGAGAAGGGCGCCGGGGTGGTCATCCTGTCTCCCGGCTGCACCAACTGCGGCCGCTGCATCGACGTCTGTTCCAAGGATGTTTTTGCTTTCGGCACCCGTTTCAAAGCCTCCCCACCGGGGCCTGCAAGGGCGGCGGGGGAGGCCCATCGATTGTGACTTTTTGAGGAGGAGCGCCAACCATGAAATTCCCGCTGAAGACGACATTCGCCGCCATGCTGGCCGCCGCCGCCTGGGCGTTCGCGCCCCAGGTCCTTGCCAACGATTCCGCCAAGTCCCTCCGGGGCGCCGACGTGAGCGCCGAGGACTCGGCGCCGGACATCAAGAAATACCAGGGCGGCAAGCCGGGAGGGCAGGAGAAGGTCGCCCGCACCTTCAAGGAGCAGCCGCCCCTCATTCCCCACGCCGTGGACAACTTCGACGAGATAACCCTGGAGGAGAACCAGTGCCTGTCCTGCCACGGTGAAGAGAACTACAAGAAGAAGAAGGCTCCCAAGATCGGCGACAGCCACTTCCTCGACCGGGACGGCAAGAAGCTGGACACCACCTACGCCGGCCGCCACAACTGCGTCCAGTGCCACGTTCCCCAGGTCGATGCGCCGCCCCTGGTGGAAAACACCTTCGTCGGCAACATCGCCGACAACAAGGCGGCAACCGCCAAGAAGAAGTAGGCCGGCCCCTTCCAACCGCAGGCCCTGCCCGGTCGGCCGCCAATGGCGGAAGCGGCCGGGCAGGGCCTTTTCAATGGCGCCGGCCGCGCATCCTGACCACCGAGGCATTCCCGCAAAGTTTCCTCAGCCATTGCGGGGATGGGATATATTTACCTCCCCGTCATATGTCGGCGCCCCGCCCGGCGGTCGGCCCGGGCTTTCCAGGAAACAGAAGCATCCCAATCCGAAAGGAGAACAGGTATGTGGAAGGACTTGTCCATCGCCAAGAAGCTCGGCACCGGCTTCGCTGTCGTCATCCTGCTGGCCCTTTTCCTGGGCGGTTTCGCCTGGCTGAAGATGAATGCCCTGGGCGGCCAGTGGCAGCAATTCGAGAACGTCACCCTCAAGAAGCGGGAGGCCGTCACCGACGGTATGTTCGCCCTCCAGGAGGGCATCCACCATTTCAAGAACTACATCCTCCGGGGCGGCGAGTACCGGCAGCGCTTCGAGGCCGACATGGCGGCCATCCAGAAGGCCACCGCCGCCTACCGCCAGGCGGGCAGCATCGGCAGCGACGAGGAGAGGCTGCTCCAGCAGGTGGATGACGGCGCCCGCAACTACCTGACGGCCATCGCCGAGGCAGTGCGGCTCAGTGCCGAGGGCAAGTCTTCCAACGAGGTCGACAAGTCCATCAAGGGCGCCGACAAGGTCCTGAGCGACGGCTTCAAGGAACTCCTGGCGGTCAATGCCCGGAGCACCCGGGCAGCCTCCGACGCCTTCACCGCCATCCTCGAGGCCACGGCCCTGGCCATCGGCGTCATCTGCGTCGCCATCCTGGTGATCGGTCCCCTCTTCGCCTGGGGCGTCTCCCGGGCCATCGTCCTGCCCCTGCGGGAGGCCGTGGCGGCGGCGGAGAACCTGGCCGCCGGCGACCTCTCGGCCCGCACCCGCGCCTCGTCCCGGGACGAGGTCGGCCTGCTGGCGGCGGCCATGAACGCCATGGCCGACAACCTGCACCGCACCATCGGCCATATCCAGGCCACCGCCAGCGAGCTGGCCAACTCCTCGGGGCAGATTTCTTCCACCGCCCAGCTCCTCTCCCAGTCCTCGTCCGAGCAGGCGGCCAGTATCGAGGAAACCACCGCCAGCGTCGAGCAGATGACCGCCAGCATCGTGCAGAACACCGACAGCGCCCGCACCACCGACGACATGGCCAGCCGGGCGGCCCGGGAGGCGGTCAAGGGCGGCGAGGCGGTGAAGGGTACGGTGGCGGCCATGGAGCAGATCGCCGACAAGATCGGCATCATCGACGACATCGCCTACCAGACCAATCTCCTGGCCCTCAACGCTGCCATCGAGGCGGCCCGGGCCGGCAACCACGGCAAGGGCTTCGCCGTGGTGGCGGCCGAGGTCAGGAAGCTGGCCGAGCGCAGCCAGACGGCTGCCCGGGAGATCAGCGACCTGGCCGGCTCCTCGGTCAAGCAGGCCGGCGAGGCCGGCAAGCTCCTCGAAGGCATGGTGCCCTCCATCCAGAAGACCTCGGACCTGGTCCAGAGCATCGCCGCCGCCTCCAGCCAACAGTCCGGCGGCGCCAGCCAGATCAACAGCGCCATGGGGCAGCTCAACCTGGCCACCCAGCAGACGGCGTCGGCCTCCGAGGAACTGGCGGCGACCGCCGAGGAGCTCACCGCCGTCGCCCAGCAGCTGCTGGAGCGTGTCGCCTTCTTTCGGCTGCAGGGCGCGACGGCCTAGCCGCAGCCCTTCGTGAAGGGGCTGGTCAGGCCGAATACATGGGCTTGTCGTCGTTGAGGTTCAGCCAGCCCTTCACGATGCGGTAGATGATCCACACGGCGTTGGCGGCGAGGACGACCCAGCCGACCAGCGCCAGCATGGTGATCACCCCCACCGCCCCCCACAGCAGGCCGAACCAGAAGGTCCGGATCTGCCAGCGGAAGTGGCTTTCCAGGAAAGTTCCCGCCACGTCGTCCTTCTTCACGTAATTCATCACGATGGCGACGACGGCCGAGAGGCCGACAAGGAAGGACGCGGCATAGAGGGCGTAGATCGCCGTCGTCAGCGATTTCAGGGATTTCAATTTTTCCGGTGATGCGGCTTGGTCTGCCATGGCTGTGGCCCTCGTGACTGGATCGGGATATCCCGGAATCATAAGTCCGGAGGCGGAGCAACGGAACCCGCCCCAACCCCCCAATCCCTGTCCCCTACGTGGTTCCCCTTACGCGGCGGCACGTATTCTCAATCCATCCTGCATTACTAGAATGAGGTCACGGTGTGTGAGTGCATGAGTTGCTGTAGCGGTAAGGCAGTAAACGGCTGCTCCGGGCCGGAACTGAAGTTGGCATTTCTCGAATCATTTTGTGGGGGTTGCCATGAAAACCTTGAATGAACTGATGCTTCGCCTGGCGCGTGAGGAAGACGGTGCCGCCGCTTCCGAATATGCGATTCTGGTTGCTTTCATTGCCGTTGCGGTCGCTGCTGCGGTCCAGCTGTTCGACCTCGGTACCATCTTCGAAACTGTGGGCAGCAAGGTCCAGACTCTGATTACCGGCGCCACCGCCGGCTAGCTGATGACGACCAGCGACAGAGTTATCCGACCGATCGGATGACGCTTCACAGCTCCTGTTGCGCTGCCTCCTAGCCGGGCGGCGCAACGGGAAAGATCAATGGACTGGACATGCTCATTTCATGGCCGAAACGATATGCAGGGGTTCCCCCGAGGCAGGACGGGGCGGCGGCGTCGGAGTATGCGATCTCGCTGGCCTTCATCGTGGTGGCCATAGCTCTTGCGGCATCGCAGTTTGACTTGACCGAGGTCTTTCCGGCCCTGGCCGCGAAAATCTCGGGTCTCATCAAGTAAAGAAAACAAATATTTCCATCGCCCGCCGGCTGGGCGATGAACTCAAGTAGGGTTCGCCAAGAGGGGCGAATTACCATGCTCTGGATCCTTTGTTTCCTGCTCGCGTTGGCAGTGATCCATGACCTTCGGGAAAGGCGAATCCCCAATTACCTGACTGTCGGCGGCGCCATCCTCGCCGTTGGCCTGGCGGCCTACCGGGGCGGCCCGGAAGCGCTGGCTGCCGCCCTGCTGGCGATGCTGCTCGGAGCGTTGGCCTATCTCCCTTTCTTCGCCCTGCGCCTGGTCGGGGCAGGCGATGTCAAGCTGTTCGGTGTGGTGGGCGGTTTCGTCGGCCTCCAGGCCCTGCTGCCGGTGTGGATCTACACGGCCCTGGCGGGGGGACTTCTCGGCATCGGGGCGGTCGCCCTGTCCCATTCCTTCCCGCAGTTCCTGGGCAACCTGAAGCTGTTCCTGATTTCCCGGACCTACCGGGTTCCGGCGGCAGAAGTCCCGCTGCAGTCCATCGCCACCCAGACCGCGGTCCGGGTGCCCTATGCCGCTGCCATCGCAGCCGGCGTGATCATCTGGATGGTTAGCCAATCATGACTGAAAAGACAATCCGCGCCGATGCCGCCCCGGCCTCCCCGGCCGGCAAGGCGGTCTTGCCGGCGCCGCGGGTCCTGGCCGACACGGGATTGAGCCGGGACATGCTCTGCGACCTCTATGCCCGCATGCTCTTCCGCGCCGGCCGCTCCTCGCTGCGCGACATCGCCGGCACCAGCCGGCTGCCGCCCAGCATCGCGGACGAGGTGCTCACCTTCATGCGCGGCGAGCAACTGGTGGAGCTGGCCCGCCACCGGGGCCTGGAGATCGAGGCCGAGTACCAGCTCACCACGGCCGGCCAGCACTTCGCCTGGGAAGCCTTCAACCGCTGCCAGTACATCGGGCCGGCGCCGGTCACCCTGAGCGACTACTGCGATCTGGTCAACCGGCATTCCATGCAGCATGTCCCGGTCGATGCCGACTACGTGCACCGGGCCTTCCAGGGCGTCGTCATCAACCCGGACGTCCTCGACCAGGTGGGCGCCGCCATGAATTCCGGGCGGGCCATCCTGATCTACGGCCCGGCGGGCAGCGGCAAGACCTACCTGGCCGAGCACCTGGCGACCCTGCAGCCCGGCGGCATCCCCGTTCCCTATGCGATCACCGTGGGGGGCGAGATCATCCAGGTCTACGACCCCCTCATCCACGAGCCCCTGACGGCCGAGGACGACAAGCAGCTGGTGCGCTCGGACCGGGACGACCGCTGGCAATGGTGCCACCGCCCGGTGGTGATCTCAGGCGGCGAGCTGACCCTGCAGATGCTCGACCTCCAGTTCGATCCGGCGACGCGCTACTACCAGGCACCGCCCCACCTCAAGGCCAACGGCGGCATCTTCGTGGCCGACGACCTCGGGCGCCAGCTGGTTTCCCCACGGGACCTGATGAACCGCTGGATCGTGCCCCTCGACCGCAGGCGGGACCATCTCTCGCTCCATACCGGCTTCAAGTTCGCGGTGCCCTTCGAGCTGGCCGTCATCTTCTCCACCAATCTCAAGCCCGACGACATCGCCGACGAGGCCTTCCTGCGGCGCTTCGGCTACAAGGTCTATATGGGCCCGGTGGATGTGGCCAGCTACCGCCGCATCTTCCAGGACGTCTGCCACAGCCTGGGGGTGGAGTTCGATGCCGAAGGCTTTGACTGGCTGATCTCGGACCGTCACCACACGGAGCGGCGCAGCCTGCTGGCCTGCTATCCCCGCGACCTGGTGGGGCGGGTCAGCGACTTCGCCGCCTACCACCGCACCAGCGCCCGCGCCACGCCCGACGCCCTGGCCAAGGCCTGGACGACCTACTTCACGACGGCGGGCGCGACTTTGATCAAGGGTTTTGAAGAAACCAAAGACAGGGAGGCGATTAAATGAAAAATGCACGCGCATGGATGGTGGTCGCCGTGTCACTGGTCGCCGGGATACTGGCCATCGTGTTCGCGGCGCGCTGGCTGAACCAGCAGAGCAACATGATGACCCGCAAGGTGGCGGTGGCGGCAATCGGCCTCAACCTCGGCCAGCAGATCCTGCCGGAGCAGGTCAAGATGGTGGACTGGCCGGGCGGAGCGGTGCCCGAGGGGGCCTTCTCCGAGGCCGGGAAACTCAAGGACCGGGTGCTTCGGGTCAACCTGCAGCGAGATGAGCCGATCCTGGAGGCCAAGCTGGCTCCCGTCGGCACCAAGGGCGGCCTGTCGGCGGTCATCGCCGAAGGCAAGCGGGCCATTACCGTGCGGGTCAACGACGTCATCGGCGTCGCCGGCTTCGCCCTCCCGGGCAACTATGTGGATGTCGTGGTGAATACCAAGGACGACCGCCAGCCCAAGGAGGACCAGAGCATCTCCAAGATCGTCCTCGAGAAGATCCTGGTGCTGGCCGTCGGCGAGGAGGCCAGCCGCGACGAGACCAAGCCCAAGGTGGTCAAGGCGGTGACCCTGGAAGTGACCCCCGAGCAGGCCGAGGCCATCGACCTGGCGCGCAGCGTCGGGCAGCTGTCCCTGGTCCTGCGCAACCAGGTGGACGTGGACACCATCAAGACCGGCGGCGTGACCAAGGATTCCCTCCTCGGCATCACGCCTCCGCCCAAGCCCCAGCCGGTAGTCAAGCCCAGGGTGGTGGCGGTGCACGCTGCGGCGCGGCCCAAACGGTGCGTCGAGGTAATGATCGGACGCGAGCGGAGTGAGCAATGCTTCTGAAGAAAAAGAATGGGGGTATTCCTATGCGTACCAATGGATTGAAGGCCGCCGTGGCAGGAGCGTTGGCGCTTGCTTCTCTCAATCTCGCCGCCGCGCCGGCAAGTCAGAGGGCCCAGCCTCCCCAGGGCGGCTCCGACCAGCAGGCGATGGCCGACGGAGGCCAGGCGAACCGGGCCGCGCCCGACGTGGTGGTCATACCGCAATGCCGCGAACAGGTCGGCGCCACCCAGGTCATCGAGGTTCCGGCCGGAAAGTCGCGCCTCCTCAGCCTCAGTGAGCCGATCACCAAGCTGACCATCGGCAGCGACGGCGTCGCCCACGCCAAGCTGATCTCGCCGACCTCCCTATACCTGTTCGGGAGCAGCGTAGGCTCGACCAACATGATCCTCCTGGGCAGCAGCAACCGCTGCTCGGTCTATGACGTGGTGGTGCAGCTCGACCCGGCGCCCCTGCTGCAGAACATCCTGAGCGTCTTTCCCAACGAGAAGGAAGTGACGGTGCGCTCGGTGGGGGACGGCATCGTCCTCGCCGGAAAGGTTTCCGATGCGGTCACCTCCCGGCAGATCGAGTCCATGGCGCGAACCTACGTCCTGCGCCGGACCGCCGGCTCGGGCGGCGCCCGTGCCCCGGGCGGCAGCGCCGGGGCGTCCAACGCCGCCCGCAACCTCAACGAACTGGTGGTCAATTCCCTGTCCGTCGCCGCGCCCCAGCAGGTGATGCTGGAGGTCAAGGTGGCCGAGGTCGCCAAGACGGTGCTCGACCAGTTCGGCATCAACTTCTCCCGCGCCTTCGCCCTGGCGGATGGTTCGGGGATGCGCTTCCTGAACGGCCTGCTGGGCGGGCAGGGCCTGGTGGCGGGCTCGGCGGGCGGCACCGCCGGCGCCAAGGTCGGCGTGGGGATGCTGAATTCCTCCAGCATCGGCTCGACCACTGCGGCAACGACTGTTCCGGCCGGCAGCGCCACCATCGGCGGTTCGACCACCACGATCCCCATCGGCCAGGCCCAGAACGCCACCATCCTGGGGATCGACGCCCAGAAGCAGGACGGCCTCGTCAAGCTGCTGGCAGAGCCGACGGTGATGGCCATCAGCGGCCAGGAGGGCAGCTTCCTCGCCGGCGGCAAGATCTTCATCCCGGTGGTCCAAAACAACGGCAACGGCGCCGTAACCTACACCCTCGAGGAGAAGGAGTTCGGCGTCAGCCTGCGCTTTAGGCCCACGGTACTGGCCGACGGCAGGATCAACCTGCAGGTCAATCCGGAGGTGTCCGAACTCAGTGCCACCGGCGTCACCATCACTTCGTCGGCCACCGGCGCCACCACCGTCCTGCCGGCCTTCTCCACCCGCAAGGCGGCGACCACCGTCCAGCTCTACGACGGCCAGAGCTTCGCCATCGGCGGACTGATGAAGAACAACGTCAGCGGCAACATCAACGCCTTCCCCTTCCTCGGGGAAATCCCAGTCCTCGGGGCCCTGTTCCGCAGCCACAGCTTCCAGACCGACCGCAGCGAACTGGTGTTCGTGGTCACGCCGCGCCTGGTCAAGGCCCTGCCTGCGGATTACGAGTTGCCGACCGACCAATACACGCCGCCGAGCCGTTGGGACCTGTACGGGCACGGCAAGCTCGAAGGCCGCGCGCCGGAAAAGGCCGCGCCGGAGCAGAGCTCGCCGGCCCAGGGCGGCTTCGAGCCGAGATAAGGAGTTGAGACCATGAAAGACTTCAAACTTGTCGCGCTGGTGCTTGGCGTCGCCATCCTGTCCTCAGGCTGCAGCACCCTGACGACGCCCGAATCCGATGCCCGTTTCGGCGCTTCTTCCATGACCCTGTGGGCCCAGCAGTCCCGCGATCCGGCCGCGTCGGTGCGCAACGAGAAGCGCCCGGTGGACGGCATCGAAGGCAAGGCGGCCAGCAATGCGGTGGACCAGTACTACAAGTCCTTCACCAAGCCGGCGCCCCAGATGACCATCCTCAATCTCGGGGTGGCCGAGGCGGCCCAGTGAGACCCAGGGTCCTTGACCGGGAGGTGGCGCCATGAACTTCTCGCCCAGACACAACCGGCCGTCGCAGCAGGGCGCGGTGGCGGTCGCCTTCATCCTGTTCAGCGTGCTGCTGCTGGGGTTCGTGGCCTTCGCCATGGACGTCGGGCGGCTCTACGTGAGCAAGTCGGAGCTGCAGAACGCCGCCGACTCCTGCGCCCTGTCGGCCTCGGCGGCGCTTACCGGCGTCAACGCCAACCAGCTCCTGGTGGCCGAGAATTACGGCATCACCGCCGGCACCCGCAACCTGATCGGCATGCAGGACGACGCGGCGGCCATTTCGGGGGCGGACATCACCTTCAGCGCCACCCTGAACGGCGACTACCGGACACGGGGCGCAATCGCGCCGGAGGAGGCCGTGAACATGCGCTATGCCCGGTGCACCCTGGCCGAACCGGAGATTTCCCCGCTGCTGATGCAGGTGGTCAATCTGCTTCCCGGCGGCAGGGTGGGGAAAAATACCGTCAGGGCAAGTTCCGTCGCCAGCCTGGAGCCCTCCGTCTCCAATTGCGGCATACCGCTGGCGGTATGCACCAAGAACCTGACGCCACCCAATTTCGGCTACGTCCAGGGTGAGTGGCTGGTGGGGCCGTTCGATACCCAGGACAACATCACCGGCAGATTCAAGTGGGTCGACCTGGCAGAGTCGGACAAGACCAAGACCCTGCGGGAATACCTGACCGGCGCGGGCTACTGCAACATTTCGGAAACCAACACCCTGGTGCCCACCCAGGGCGGCCTGTCGACCCTGCACGAGGGCTGGAACTGGCGTTTCGGAGTCAGGAAGAACTCCGGCCCGCCGGACGGCGCCTTTCCGCCCGACTGGACCGGCTTTGCCTACGACGCCACCAATTGGCCCAGCCAGTTCAATGTCTTCGACGCCGCCAAGGCCAACAATTTCCCGGCCATGCAGACCGCCCACCAACCCTGGAACGGCATTCCGAGCAATCTGAAGGGCAATTGGAGGGCCAGTCCGCAGTCCGTCCATGAGGCGGGGATGCAGGGGCGCCGCCTGGTCGTGAGTCCCTTCGTCGACTGCTCGGCGTGGCGTGAGCTGGGCAACAACAATCCCCAGGCCATTCTCGGCTGGGCCTGCGTGCTGATGCTCAATCCGGTCGCCAATCCGACCCAGGACGTGGCGGGGCTGGAGTACCGCGGCCCGGCCAACGAGATCGCATCCGGGTGCGTCACCTCGGGCTCGCCGGGGGGGCCGGGGGCTGGGGGGCCGAAGGTCCCCACACTGGTGCAGTGAGGCGACCATGAAAACCCAATCCGACCTCAAGCGCAGGCATCGCGGGGTGGCGGCAGTGGAGCTGGCCCTGGTGGCCATACCCCTGGTGATGATGGTGCTGGCGGCCATCGACTTCGCCCGCGCCATGTTCGTGTATGACCAGCTGGTCAAGTCGGTCCGCGACGGAGCCCGCTACCTCTCCTTCTTCGACCCGACCGCGGGCGGCGAATACCCGGTCGAGTTGGCGAAGCGGCGCGTGCTCTACGGATCGACCAGCGGCGGTTCGCCCATCGTGCCCGGCCTCACCGCCTCGATGATCTCGATCTGCGACCAGACGGACTCCTCCGCCTGTCCGGGCGAGACCTTCGCGAATGTGGACACGGGCAGCGGCACGATCAACCTGGTGAAGGTGAAGATTTCCGGATACCGGTTTACACCCGCATTCCCCGGGGTGTCGAAGCTGACCGACATCACCTTCGATCCCATCAGCTCGACGATGAGGCAACTGTACTGATGAAAACATCCATCCATCGGCCAGCCGGTGTGCGGCAGCGCGGCGCTGCAGCAGTGGAGTTCGCGTTGGTGGCCATCGTCTTCCTGGCACTGATCATCGCCGTCATCGAGTTTTCCATGCTGATGTACGTCTATTCCTCGGCCATCGAGGCGACCCGCCTGGGAGCGCGCATCGCCGTGGTCTGCGATGTGGACGACGCCACCGTCAAGGCGCGCATGAAGAACATGCTGAGCATCCTGGAGCCGCGCAACATCAGCATCAGCTATCCCGCCAGCGGGTGCTCCGCGGCGACCTGCGACCCGGTGACCGTGCGCATCCAGAACCTCACCTACCACGCCTCCATCCCGCTGGTGCCCCTGGATTTCCCCATTCCGGACTTTGCGACTTCCCTGCCGCGGGAAAGCCTGAGCAGCGCCGACAACCCGCTATGCGGCCCCTAGCGAACGACAACCGACCGCCATTCACCGACAAGGCCCAGCCGTGAAAGTACTCGCCGTATCCGACAACCACCGCAATATCGAAGAGATCCGGAATGCCGTGTCGCGCATCGGCCTGGTGAGCGAACTGGCCATCCACGAGGGCACCCTGAGCGGCGTGACGACCCTGCCCGTCAAGGGGGAGACCGACGTCCTGATGCTCGACTGCCGGAATCTCGGGACGGCGCCCCTGGCCGACGTGGAACGGCTGGGAACCTTCTATCCCGAGCTCAACGTCATCCTCATCGTGGACCAGGAATCGCCGGAATTGCTCCTGCGGGCCCTGCGGCTCGGGGTGCGGGAAGTGCTCAAGGCGCCCCTGGTCATGGAGGAGGTGCGCTCCGCCTTCCAGCGCATTTCCCAGAAGCGGACCAACGGGCAGAAGGGGGACGGCCAGGTGCTCGCCTTCATGTCCTGCAAGGGCGGGAGCGGCAGCAGCTTCCTGGCCACCAACCTCGGCTACGTGCTGGCGACGGATACCGACAAGCGGGTGCTCCTCATCGACCTCAACCTGCAGTTCGGCGATGCCGTCCTCTATGTCTCCGACCGGCGGCCGAACATTTCCCTGATCGACGTGGTCTGCGACGTCGAGCACATAGACATGGCCCTGCTCAGGTCCGCCATGATCGACGTGCTGCCCAACTACGGCGTCATCTCGGCCCCCGAGGACCCGACCCAGTCGGTGGATGTCCGGCCCTCCCATATCGAATCGCTGCTGCGCTTCGCCCGGGCCAATTTCGACTATGTGCTCCTCGACATGAGCCGTTCCCTGGACACCTGCACCATCCAGGCCCTCGACATCGCGGACCACATCTATCCGGTGCTCCAGCTCACCCTGCCGTTCCTGCGGGATGCCAAGCGCCTGTTCGACGTCTTCCGCTCCCTGGACTACGGCCCCGCCAAGATCCGCCCCCTCATCAACCGGGTCGAGCATTCGCCGGCGGCGCTGACCGAAGCCGACGCCGAAAAGCTGCTTTCCTACAAGATTTTCATGACCCTGCCTAACCACTACAAGTCGGTTACGGCCTCGGTCAACCAGGGGGTGCCGATCCTGAAGCTGGATACGGCCAGTCCCGTCGCCCGGGGGCTGCAGGAGCTGGCCGACCAGATTTCCGGACGTTCCGTCCAGAACCGCAAGGGACTGTTCTCGCGGTTCTTTGCGCGCAGTTAGCCTGAAGAAAGGGTCCTGCCATGTCCATCAGAGACCGCTTCGAAAACTCCGGGACCGAAAGCTCCCGGCTCGCCGGCGCGGAAGCCATGTCCGACGCCGCCCGCCGCAATTACCGCGAGGCCAAGCAGCGCATCCACCAGACCCTGCTGGACCGGGTCGACTTCGGCCGCCTGCAGGAGCTCAGCGCCGAGCAGCTGGGCGAGGAGCTCAAGGTCCTCATCGAGCAGCTCATGCTCGAGTCGGATGTCGCCCTCAACGAGCAGGAGCGGCGCAACCTGGTCCGCGACCTGCGCTGGGAGATGCTCGGCCTGGGCCCCCTCGAGCCCCTGCTGGCGGACCCGACCATTTCCGACATCCTGGTCAACACCTACCGGCAGGTGTACATCGAGCGGGCGGGCTGCCTGGAGCTGACCGAGGTCACCTTCAACGATGACGAGCATCTGATGAAGGTGATCGACAAGATCGTGTCCCGGGTCGGCCGCCGGGTGGACGAGTCGAGCCCCATGGTCGATGCGCGCCTGCCGGACGGTTCCCGGGTCAACGCCATCATCCCGCCCCTGGCCATCGACGGGCCCATCATGTCGATCCGCCGGTTCGGGGCCACGCCCCTGCGGCTGCACGACCTGCTCAATTTCAAGACCATGACCGCGGCCATGGCCGAGACCCTCCAGGCCCTCTCCAAGGCCAAGGTCAACCTGATCATCTCGGGCGGCACGGGGAGCGGCAAGACGACCCTGCTGAACATCATGTCCGGGGCCATCCCCGCCTCGGAGCGCATCGTCACCATCGAGGATGCCGCCGAACTGCAGCTCCAGCAGCCCCACGTCGTCCGCCTCGAAACGCGGCCGCCCAACATCGAGGGCCGGGGCGAGGTGACCCAGCGTGCCCTCGTGCGCAATGCCCTGCGCATGCGCCCGGACCGCATCATCCTGGGGGAGGTGCGGGGCGCCGAAGCCTTCGACATGCTGCAGGCCATGAACACCGGCCACGAGGGCTCGATGGTCACCATCCACGCCAACACCCCCCGGGACGCCCTGTCCCGTCTGGAGAACATGGTCGGCATGGCGGGCATGGAGATGACGCCCAAGGTGGTGCGCCAGCAGGTGGCCTCGGCCATTTCGGTGATTGTCCAGGTGTCCCGGCTGGTGGACGGCAAGCGGAAGATCATCTCCATCCAGGAGATCACCGGCATGGAAGGGGAGATGATCACCATGCAGGAAATCTTCAGCTTCCGGCAGACCGGCCTGTCGGCGGACAGGGTGGTCGAAGGCTACTTCTCGGCCAGCGGCGTGCGCCCCGTCTTCCAGGAGCGCCTGAAGGCCTTCGGCATCCGCCTGCCCGACGAGTACTTCGACCCGACCCATCACTATTCGTGAAAAGAGGACGGTATGGACAACTTCTTCATCCTCACCATGGTGCTGCTGTTCATCGCGGTCTTCGCCGCGATCGAGGGCACCTACATCTGGTGGAACGTGACCCGGGGGCCCGAGGTGGCGAAGATGGCAAAGCGCCTGCGCATGATTTCCGCCGGCGGGGGCGGCGAATCGGCGGAAGCCTCCCTCCTCAAGCAGCGCCTGACCAGTAACAGCCCGGCCTTCGTGCGTATGCTGCTGCTCGTGCACCGGCTCGAGCACGTGGACCGCCTGCTGGTTCAGAGCGGCACCGACTGGACCCTGTCGAACTACATCGCCTACAGCGCCTGCCTCTTCGCCGCTGGCTTCGTCGGCATGCTGCTGGGGAGCTACCCCATCCTCGCGGCCCTGCTGGTCGGCCTGGTCCTCGGCGCCCTGCCCACCCTCTACCTGGCGCGCCGCCGAAGCCAGCGCCTGAGGCGCTTCGAGGAGCTGCTGCCCGAGGCCCTCGACCTGATCGGACGCATGCTGCGCGCCGGGCATGCCCTGTCAGGGGCCATCCAGATGACGGGCTCGGAGATGCCCGACCCGGTCGGCGAGGAGTTCCAGCAGGCCTTCGATGAAATCAACTTCGGGATTTCGGTGCCCGAGGCCCTGCAGAACCTGGCCAAGCGGGTGCCCAGCACCGACCTGGGTTTCTTCGTGGTGGCGGTGCTCATCCAGCGGGAGTCTGGAGGCAACCTGTCCGAAATCCTCGCCAACATCAGCGGCATCATCCGCGAACGCCTGAAGCTCTTCGGCAAGGTCCGGGCCCTGTCGGCGGAGGGACGCTTCTCCGGCTACGTCCTGGCCCTGCTGCCCTTCTTCACCGGCTTCTTCTTCTACCTCATCGACCGGGATTTCATGTCCCTGCTGTGGACGGACGTCAGCGGCCAGCTCTTCCTCAAGGCGGGACTGGTGTTCATGGTGATCGGCGGGTTCTGGATGAGCCGTATCGTGAAAATCCATGTTTAGGGGGCCAACATGACCAATTTCTCCGCGGCCCAATGGCTGTTCATGACCCTGGTCTTCCTGGTCGTCAGCGGCGTTCCCATGGCGGCCTATTTCACCCTGCGCCGCGGCCCGGCCCAGGCGCGCCTGGAGCGCGTCGCCACGCCGCCGTCGGCCCTCGACACCGTGCCGGAAGGCGGCAAGTGGGTCGACTCGGTGGTGAAAGCCGTCAAGCCCCTCGCCAAGCTGTCGCTGCCCAGCGGCGGCTGGGAAGGTTCCGAGCTGCGCCGGCGCTTCATGCAGGCCGGTCTGCGCAATCCCAATGCGCCGATCATCTTCTTCGCCGTCAAGACCGTTGCCGCCGTCGTCCTGCCCCTGTGCTTCTGGCTGGCCAGGGTATTCATCGACGGCAGCATACCGATGAACAAGTTCTTCATCATCATCGGCTTCCTGTGCGCCCTCGGCTACTACCTGCCGAACTTCATCCTCAACAAGATGATCGCCGCCCGCAAGCTGGCCATCTTCGAGACCTTTCCCGATGCCCTCGACCTGCTGACCATCTGCGTCGAGGCCGGCCTCAGCCTGGAGGCGGCCCTCAACCGGGTGGCGGCCGAAATCGAGCTCAACAGCCCGGTCCTGGCCGAGGAACTGCAGCTGGTGTGCCTGGAATTCCGGGCCGGCAGCGGCAAGGAGCGGGCCCTGCGCAACCTGGCCCTGCGCACCGGCGTGGAGGACATCGACACCCTGGTGGCGATGCTGATCCAGTCCGACAAGATCGGCACCAGCATCGGCGATTCCCTGCGCATCCATTCCGAAATGCTGCGGGTGAAGCGCCAGCAGCGGGCCGAGGAACGGGCCGCCAAGGTGGCGGTGAAGCTGATTTTCCCGCTGATCCTCTGCATATTCCCGTCGATCCTGATCGTGGTGGCCGGCCCGGCCATGATCCGGATCGCCAAGATGCTGCCTGCCCTGGTCGGCGCCGGCTGACCATGGCTCGGGGAGGTGTCCAAATGATGAAACCCAAAGCCCTCGTGACCATCCTTTCGGTGTCCCTGGCCGCCTGCACGGCGACCCTGGGGGACAAGCAGGCCTGGGAGGCCAGGCCGGTGCTGGATGTCCGCCACGGCATGGCGAGCGCCAGCGCCAATGTCCAGCTCGGGCGCTACCAGCAGGAGCAGGGCAATCCGGCCGCCGCCGAAGCGTTCTACCAAAAGGCCCTGGCCATCGATCCGAAGAACGTGGACGCCCTGAATGCCCTGGGCCGGCTGTACGCGGAACGGGGCGACCTGCAACGGGCGGCTGCGACCTTCCGGCGGGTGGCCGAGCTGGCGCCCCAGCGCGCCTATCTCCACAACAATGTCGGCTATGCCCTCTATCTCCAGGGCCTCTACGCCGAGGCCGTCGACGCCCTGCGCCGGGCGGTGAGGCTCCTGCCCGGCTACGAGCGTGCCTGGGCCAATCTCGAAAAGGCGGCCCTCAGGGCGGGGATGCCGGAGGTGGCGGCCCTGGCTGCCCGGCATAGGCTGGCGGAAGACCGGCCGGTGGCAGCCGTCGAGCCGAAGGCTCCCGCCGGGGATTCCGGCCCCCGGCCGGTGCAGCTCTCCGATATCGTTCCCCAGGCCGGCGACCAGGGGGCCATCGAAGCCTTCCCGGCGGTTGCCGCGGCCGGGCCGGCGGTGACGGTGACGCCCGTGGCCGGCCCCCCGGCCATCACGGTGCGCGACATCCCGGCCCAGGCGGCGACTTCAGGCAGGCTGGGCGACGCCGCCGCTGCCGCGCCGGCAGTGATCGTCTTCGACCGGGAGTCCACCGCGTCGCCGGCCGGCTCGCCGCCCGATCATGCCGCCACGGCGGCGGCGCCATCTCCGATGCCAAAAGCGCGGATCGAGGTGTCCAACGGCAACGGCGTCACCGGCTTCGCCCGGCGCATCCGGAGCCAGCTCGAGAATGATGGGGTCAAGGTGGCGCGGATGACCAATTACCCATCCTTCAACGTTGCGCAGACCATCATCGAGTACCGGGAGGGATACGCCTGGGCGGCCCAGGCGCTGCAGGACCAGCTGGGCAAGCCGGCGGCCGTGAGCGCAACCCATGGCAGCCGCCCGGGTACGGACGTCCGGGTCATCCTCGGGCGGGACTGGCCGGCCCAGACCCGGACCGCCGATGCCCGGCCGGGGACGCCCCGTTCCGCCAAGGCCGGGACCGTGGGCGGCGGCGACGTCTAGGGACGGCGAGGATCTTGTCGTAGCCTGAAGAGCCCCTGGCTCGCGGATACGGGAAGACAACCGTGGCCATTCCCCGCCATGTCGATGCCGGAATGGACCAACGTACATCCCCGCTGAAAGCCGATTCCGTGGAGAATCCGGCCAGCCTGCCGTTGCGCTGGGACGACCAGGAACTCCGGCAGTCGCTGACGCGGGTCATCATCACGTTCGGGATCGCGCTCTTCAACGGGTTGCGCGCCTTCGTCGAGCATGAGCCCGTCGTCGGCGGCATCGTGGTCACCGTCGGCGTCTACCTGGGCTACTCCCTGCTGCACCTCGCCTGGGTCGCGGGCTACCCCGGGAACCATGCGGCCAGGCGCATCATCGGCATCGTCGGCGACCAGGGGGCCTGTACGGCGGCCTTCCTGATCGGCGGCGAAAAGGCATTTCCCTTCTTCGTGGTGTACATCTGGGTATCCGTCGGCAACGGCATGCGCTTCGGATCGGCATACATGTACGTCGCCACCGTGGCCGGCGCCGTCGGGTTCAGCCTGGCGGCCTGGCTGCGCGGCTTTGCCCTGCCCCATTTCGACCTCGTGCTGGGCATATTGGTATCGATCATTGCCATCCCGCTGTTCGTGCGCAAGCTCTTCGCCCAGCTCGAGGGCGCCAACCAGCGGCTGCAGGCGCTGGCGCTGCAATTGCAGCACGACGCCACCCACGACCAGCTCACCGGCCTCGCCAACCGCGCTGTCTTCTTCGACCGGCTGAATCACATCATCGATCGCCGGGACCGGCATCCGGCCCCGTGCGCCGTCATCTACTTCGACATCGACCGCTTCAAGAGCATCAACGACGACTACGGGCATTCCGTGGGCGACGAACTGCTGCGCCAGATATCCTCCGAAGTCGAGGCGGGTATCCGCAAGGAAGATAACTTCTGCCGGCTGGCGGGCGACGAGTTCGTGGTGCTCATCGAGGACGTGGCGTCGGAAGAGGCCGCTGCCCGGATCGCGGCCACGGTGCAGGCCGCTGTCGCCACGCCGCGGACCATCGAGGGCCATGCCATCGAGGTGTCGGCCAGCATCGGCATCGCCCTGTATCCGGACGGCATCAACAACGAAGATGCCCGTTCGGTGGCGAATCGGGCCGATATCGCCATGTACCACTCCAAGCGCCACGGCAGGGGGCGCCAGACCTTGTACCGCCCCGACCTGGCAACCGCAGCCGCCACCGGGCCTTGAGGCGTAGCGGCGCCTCCCTCGCTTTAGGCGCTCGCCCGCGGCGCTCCGTGATTGCCGCTTCTCCCCTGCCATTTTTCAGGTCCCGACCTGCCCCGATACCGGTGGGATAGCCGGAACTGCACCGGGGGCAGCCAATCCAATCCGGACTGGCGCGTCGAGTCCGGGGATTGGCCATGGCTGGAATATCCCGCCTGGGGGCGAAAGCATAGAGCTGGCCCATGCCCGCGGCATTGCAGTGGCTTGCGGCCCCGCGGCTCACGGACAAGGGAGTCGAAATTGTATCGAGACAGCGCATGCGTTATGAGGTGAAAGCCGTCAAGGGCGCCGGCGTGGCGTCCCTGTCCATCGAGGCGGCGAGCGACGCCGATGCCACCCAGCGGGCCCAGGGCATGGGCTACCGGGTCCTCACCGTCCGCCCGGTCGCTTCCTTTTCCCTCGCCAACCTCCGCATCGGCCGGCGGGCGGCCTTTCCCCTGGTGCTGTTCACCCAGGAGCTGCTGGCGCTGCTCGGCGCCGGCCTGCCGCTGCTGGAAGCCATCGAGACCCTGGTGGAGAAGGAGCACCGGCCGGAGGCCCGGCGGGTGCTGGAAGGTGTCATCCGCGTCCTCCACGAGGGCCAGACCCTGTCCGCCGCCCTCGAGCAGTTCCCGGCCGTCTTCCCGGCCCTCTACGTGGCGACGGTGCGGGCCAGCGAGCGCACCGGCGCCCTGACCGAGGCCCTGGCCCGCTACGTCGCCTACCAGTCCCAGGTGGAGGCGGTGAAGAAGAAGGTGGTGAGCTCCGCCATCTACCCGACCCTGCTCATGGTGGTGGGCGGCCTGGTGGTGCTCTTCCTCATGGGCTACGTGGTGCCCCGCTTCGCCGGGGTCTATGAAAGCATGGGCAGCGACCTGCCCCTCTTCTCCCGCCTGCTCCTGGCCTGGGGCGAGCTCCTCAACGCCCACGCCGTGGCCATGCTGGTGGGGGGGGTCGTGGTACTGGCGGGCCTCGCCTACGCCGTCATGCACCCGGGTTTCAAGCGCTGGTTCGGCACCCGGATGTGGGCCATCCCGGGGGTCGGCGAGCGCATGCGGGTCTATCAGCTGGCCCGCTTCTACCGCACCGTCGGCATGCTGCTGGCCGGCGGCATCCCGGTGGTGAGCGCCCTGGAGATGGTCTCCGGGCTCCTGCAGCCCACCCTGCGCGGCCAGCTCCAGCAGGCCGCCCGGGAAATCCGCGAGGGCCATCCCATTTCCCGGGCCATGGACCACAACGGCCTGACCACGCCGGTGGCCTCCCGCATGCTGCGGGTGGGCGAGGGCACCGGCCAGATGGGCGAAATGATGGAGCGCATCGCCATCTTCCACGAGGAGGAGATGGCCCGCTGGGTGGACTGGTTCACCCGCCTCTTCGAGCCCATCCTCATGGCCTTCATCGGCCTCGTCATCGGGGCCATCGTGGTCCTGATGTACATGCCCATCTTCGAACTGGCAGGAAGCATCAAATGAACGACCTCGATACCCCGGTTTCCCGTTTTTCCCCCGAGCAGATCGCCGCCGCCCGCCACGAGGCCAAGGTCAGCGGCCGTCCCCTGCTGGTGGTGCTGGAGGAGCAGGCCGGCCTGCCGGCCGTGGATTTCCTGGCCGTCCTGGCCCACACCTTCCGCTACGCCTGGGTGGACATCAAGGCCCTTTTCCGGCTGAAGCCCCAGTGGGACCTCATCCCCTTCCCCCGGGCGGCCCAGCGGGACTGCCTGGCCATGCGGGACGCCGAGGGCAAGCTGCGCCTGGTGTTCGCCGATCCCTTCGACGCCGGGCTCCTGGCCTGGGCCGAGAGCCAGGTGCGCCAGCCCTTCACCCCCTGCCTGGTGCATCGGGCCGACCTGGCGGTCTATCTCTCCCGCCAGGAGGAGACCATGCACGCCATGGAGGCCATGCTGCCGGACACCGAGGGCGCGACGGCGGCCGGCGGCACGGCCGAGGACCTTTCCCTGCGGGCCATCAGCGAGGACACCAGCCAGGTGGTGCGGCTGGTGCACTCCATCATCTACGACGGCCTCAAGGCCGGGGCCAGCGACATCCACCTGGAAACCGACGCCGGCGGCCTGGTCATCAAGTACCGCATCGACGGCGTCCTCACCCAGGTGGGGGCGACGGCCGGGCAGGAAATGGCGGAACAGGTCATCTCCCGCATCAAGGTGATGTCGGAGCTGGACATCGCCGAGCGCCGCGTCCCCCAGGACGGGCGCTTCAAGGTGGCGGTGCGGGGCCGGGAGGTGGACTTCCGGGTTTCCATCATGCCCAGCATCTTCGGCGAGGACGCGGTGCTGCGCATCCTGGACCGCCGCGCCCTGTCCAGCCAGGGGCTGTCCCTCGACATCCTGGGCTTCGATCCGGAGTCCATCGCCAATTTCCGCCGCCTCATCCACGAGCCCTACGGCATGGTCCTGGTCACCGGCCCCACCGGCTCGGGCAAGACCACCACCCTCTACGGGGCGGTGTGCGAGGTGAACCAGGGCCAGGACAAGTTCATCACCATCGAGGACCCGGTGGAATACCAGCTCTCCGGGGTGCTGCAGATCCAGGTGAACGAGAAGAAGGGCCTGACATTCGCCAAGGGCCTGCGCTCCATCCTGCGCCACGACCCGGACAAGATCCTGGTGGGCGAGATCCGCGACGCCGAGACCGCCCAGATCGCCATCCAGGCCGCCCTCACCGGCCACCTGGTGTTCACCACGGTGCACGCCAACAACGTCTTCGACGTGCTCGGCCGCTTCACCCACATTGGCGTGGACCCCTACAGCTTCGTTTCGGCCCTCAACGGCATCATGGCCCAGCGCCTGGTGCGGGTGAACTGCCCCCAGTGCTCCCGGGCGGACCGGCCCTCGCCCCAGCTCATCGCCGATTCCGGCATTTCCCCGGAGGACGCCGCCACCTTCAATTTCCGCCACGGCCGCGGCTGCGGCGAATGCCGGGGCACCGGCTTCAAGGGCCGCAAGGCCATCGCCGAGATGCTCAACCTCAACGACGAGATCCGGGAGCTCATCATCGCCCGGGAGCCCATCCGCCGCATCAAGGAAGCCGCCCGGCAAAGCGGCACCCGCTACCTGCGGGAGGCGGCCCTGGACCTGGTCAGGAAGGGCGAGACGACCCTACAGGAGATCAACCGTGTCACTTTCGTGGCGTGACCGCCTGCAGGTTGTCCTCACCCCCCGGCGGGTGGCGCTGGTCCGCCTCGGCAAGGGCCTGGGAAACCGGGTGACGGCCCGGGCGATCGTGCCCTGCCCGGAGCCCGCCGGGGAGGGCGAAGCCCCCTGGCAGCCGGCCCTCATCGCCCTGCAGACGGCCCTGGCCGACCGGCGCTGGAAACGGGCCGAGGTGCGGGCCGTCCTCTCCAGCCACTTCGTCCACTACCTCGTCATTCCCTGGCAGGAGAAGGTCGGCACCGACGAGGAGCAGCGGGCCCTGGTGGCCTACAGCTTCAGCGAGGTATACGGGGAGGCCGCCGCCGACTGGGAATTCATCTGGAACGAGGGCCGCCCGCCGGCCCCCTCCCTGGCCTGCGCCGTGGACCGGCGGCTCCTGGCCGGGCTGCGGGACGCCTGCACCGCCGCCGGCCTGCCCCTGACCTCCGTCCAGCCCTACCTGGCGGCGGCCTTCAACCGCTGGCGCAACGAGCTGGACGGCCGGCGGGAGTGGTTCCTCCTGGCCGAGGAGGGGCGCCTGTGCCTGGCCTGGTTCCAGGACGAGGACTGGGCCGGCCTCCATTGCCAGCAGGTGGGCGAGGACTGGGGCCCGGAACTGCCCCAGATCCTGGAGCGCGCCCTCCTCCTGTCCGGTCGCGACCAGCCGCCGGAGCGGCTGGCCATCGCCGCCCCTGGGCAGGCGCCGGGGAACCTCGCCCTGGCCGAGGGCTGGTCGGGCCGGACACTCAAGCTGCCCTCCTCTCCCGGCCTGGCGCCGGGCGAGGATGCCGCCTACGCCATGGCGTTCTAAGCCGCCATGCAGCCCCTCGACCTCGACTTCCAGCCCCGCCCCTACTCGGCAGCCGGCATCGCCCTCCTGGTCGCCGGCCTCCTCGCCAGCGGCGCCGCCCTGGTGCACTACCGGGGGGGGGCCGAGGAACTCTCCGCCCAGCAGGGGGAACTGGCCCGCCTCCAGCAGCCGCCCCGGGGGCGGGTCCTGCCCCGGGCCGGGGACGACCAGGAGATGCAGCAGATGGTGCAGGCGGCCAGCGTCGTCGCCCGGGACATCCAGCGCCCCTGGGAGGCGCTGTTCAAGGCCCTGGAGGAAGCCAAGACCGATGAGATCGCCCTCCTCACCCTCAACCCGGACGCCTCCCGGGGCGCCGTGCAGATCGCCGGCGAGGCCAAGAGCCGCGACGCCATCCTGGCCTTCGTGGACCGCCTGGGCCAGGGCGGCGTGCTGAAGAACGTCTTCCTGGCCGAGGACCAGCTCCAGCAGCAGGACCCGGAGAAGCCCTACCGCTTCCTCATCACCGCCGACTGGGCGGGGACGGCCCCATGAGCCCCCGGGCCTGGCAGCTGCGACGCTGGCGCCGGACCCTCGGCTGGCCCGGCCTGGCGGGCATCGCCCTCCTGGTGCTGGCGGTGCTGGTCTTCGCCGGCCTCGACCTGCCCGAGCGCCTGCGCCTGGAAGGAGTGAAGGAGCAGGTGGCGGCGGCCAGGAGCCGGGCCACCGCCCCCACCCGCTCCGGGCGCGAGGGGGCGGAAGCCCAGGTGGTGGCCTTCTACAACGCCTTCCCCAGCCGCAACACCGCCCCCGCCTGGCTGCAGAAGATCTATGCCGCCGGCAACCAGTTCTCCCTCAACCTGGAGAAGGGCGAATACCGCCAGACCCTGGACCGCAACAGCCGCCTCCTCAATTACGAAATCAACCTGCCGGTGCGGGGCAGCTACGTGCAGATCCGGGAATTCGTCCGCACGGCGCTGGCCGAGGTGCCGACCCTGGCCCTGCGGGACCTCCAGATCCGGCGGGCCAACATCGGCGAGCCGACGGTGGACGCCCAGATCCGCTTCGTCCTCTATCTCCGGGAGGCCGCCTAGATGACCCTCGCCCCCCGCCAGCGCCGGCTCGTCCTCGGGGGCGCCCTGGTCGTCACCCTGGCCCTGGTCATCTGGGTCGGCCAGGAGCCGGAGGAGCCGGCACCCCGGGCCAAGCCGCCGGCGGAACCCCGGGCGGGGGCCAGGGCACCGAGTCCCCGGGGGGAGCGGAGCACCGCCGCCCCGGTGCCCGCCCAACCCGGCAGCCTGGGGCTCAACCGGGGCGGGCCGGCGATGGAGAAGCGGGAAATCCGGGACATCTTCGCCGCCCAGACCTGGCACGTGGAGCCGCCCCCGACCCCGGCGGCCGCCGCCGTTCCCCAGGCCCCGCCCCTGCCCTTCACCTACCTGGGCAAGCTCATCGACCGGGGCCAGGTGACCGTCTACCTGGCGAGCGGCGAAGACCGCAACCTGGCCGTCCGGCAGGGGGACGTCATCGACGGCGTCTACCGGGTGAGGCGCATCACCCCCAACGCAGTGACCTTCGTCTATATCCCGATGAACAAGCAACAAACCCTCGAAATAGGGAGGACCAATTGAAGAACTGCCATCTACCGCTGCTGGTCGCAGGCTGGGCCGTCCTGGCGGCGGGCTGCGCCACCATGACCCCGCCGGCCTTCGACGAGGGCCGCGCCCTCATCCTCCAGGGCCGCACCGAGGAGGGGCTGGCCCGCCTCGAGCAGGCGGCCCGGGAAGCCCCCGGCAATGCCCAGGTCCGCGCCTACCTCGCCGACCAGAGGGAGCGGGCCATCAACCAGCTCCTGGCCCAGGCCATGACCGCCCGGTTGAACGGCCATCCGGACGAGGCTGACGACCTCTACCGCCGCGCCCAGCGCATCGATCCCAACAACCAGCGGGTCGCCCTGGCCATGAACGAGTTGGCGACCGAGCGCCGCCACGCCGGCATGATGAAGGAGGCCGGCAATCTCCTGGACGAAGGCGAGACCGAGAAGGCCCAGGTGCTGCTGCGCCGGATCCTGGCGGAGAGCCCCCGGGACCGGGAGGCGAGGGCCATGATGAAGCGCATCGAGGAGCTCCAGGCCAAGGACATCACCATCAGCCCCAAGCTCAAGTCCCGCCTCTCCCGGCCCATCACCCTGGAGTTCCGGGACGCCAGCCTGCGGGCGGTGTTCGAGGTCATCTCCCGCAGCGCCGGCATCAATTTCGTCTTCGACCGGGACGTGAAGTCCGACCTCACCACCACCATCTTCGTCAAGGATTCGCCCATCGAGGAGGCCCTGCAGCTCATCCTGGTCACCAACGGCCTGGACCGCAAGGTGCTGTCCGAGAACAGCATCCTGGTCTATCCCAATACCCCGGCCAAGCAGCGGGACTACCAGGAACTGGTGATGAAGAGCTTCTACCTGGCCAACGCCGACGTGAAGCAGGTGGGCAACATGCTGCGCACCATGCTGAAGACCCGGGACGTGTTCGTGGACGAGCGCCTCAACCTCCTCATGCTGCGGGACACCCCGGAGGCCATCCGGGTGGCGGAAAAGCTCATCGCCAGCCAGGACCTGGCCGAACCGGAGGCCGTCCTCGAGGTGGAGGTGCTGGAAGTGAGCCGGGGCCGGCTGGAAAGCCTGGGCGTGCAGTGGCCGCGGCAGATCGGCTACGGCATCCTCCAGGGCGGCACCACCACCCAGTCCAATATCCCCGGCGGCGGGGTGGTGGAGACCACCACCCCGGGGACGACGGTGGCCACCGGCGTGGTGGACCTGCGCCACAACCTGGGCAGCCTCACCACCTTCGTCGCCAACCCGGCGCTCCTCGTCAACCTCAACGCCCAGGACACCCTGGCCAATGTCCTGGCTAATCCCCGCATCCGGGTCAAGAACCGGGAGAAGGCCAAGATCCACATCGGCGACCGGGTACCGGTGCTGACCAGCACCGCCACCGCCACCGGCTTCGTCTCCCAGTCCATCACCTACCTGGACGTGGGGGTGAAGCTCGATGTGGAGCCCAACATCGGCCTGGAGGACGACGTCACCATGAAGGTGGGCCTGGAGGTGAGCAGCATCGCCCGGGAGATCACCAGCGCCTCGGGCACCGTCGCCTACCAGGTGGGCACCCGCTCGGCCGGCACCGTGCTGCGCCTCAAGAACGGCGAGACCCAGGTCCTGGCCGGCCTCATCCAGGACGAGGACCGGCGCAACGCCAGCAAGATACCGGGCCTCGGGGACATGCCCGTACTCGGCCGGCTGTTCTCCAACAACAACGACAACATCGCCAAGACCGAGATCGTCCTCCTCATCACCCCCCGCATCGTGCGCAGCCTGGCCCTGCCGGCGGCCACCGCCACCGAGTTCTCGGCCGGCACCGAGGGTGGTATCGGCCGCCTCGGCGCCCGGCCGGAGGGGGGCGGCGGCACCGGCCCCCTGCCCGGCGCCACGCCAACCACCCCGGCCCCCGCCCAGGGGGCGCCCACCAGCCCCGGCGTGACGGCGCCCCAGCCCGGCGCCGAGCCGGGTACGCCCAGCGCACCGCCGATGGTGCCACCGCCGCCCCCCGCCGGCACGGAACCAGCGCCGCCGACGCCGCTCTCTGCCCTGACGGTATGGAAATTCGCATAGCCCGCGGCTTCTCCCTCATCGAGCTGATGGTCACCGTGGCCATCATCGCCATCCTGGCCACCATGGTCCTGCCCCTCACCGAGGTGGCGGCCCAGCGCAGCCGGGAAGTGGAGCTGCGGGCGGCCCTGCGGGAAATCCGCGGCGCCATCGACACCTACAAGCAGGCCACCGACGAGGGCCGCATCCCCAAGGCGGCGGACGCCTCCGGCTATCCGCCCAACCTGGAGGTCCTGGTGGACGGGGTGGTGGACCCGAAGAGCGTGGACAAGCGCCGCATGTACTTCCTGCGCCGCCTGCCCCGGGACCCCATGGCCACGGACAATTCGGTGCCGGCCTCCCAGACCTGGGGCAAGCGCAGCTACAAGAGCCCGCCGGACGACCCCCGGGAGGGGGACGACGTCTTCGACGTCTATTCCCTGTCTACCGGGGTCGGCCTCAACGGCGTCCCCTACCGGGAATGGTGAGGGATTGAGGATGCGGCGCCGCGGCTTCACCCTCATCGAACTGCTGGTGGTCATGGCCATCATCGGGTTGCTGGTCAGCCTGGCGGTGCCCCGCTACTTCAGCAGCGTGGACCGCACCAAGGAGGCGGTGCTGCGCTCCGACCTGTCCACCATGCGGGACGCCATCGACAAGTTCCACGGCGACCGGGGCAAGTATCCCGACACCCTGGAGGACCTGGTGGGCAAGGGTTACCTGCGCTCCATCCCCAAGGACCCCATCACCGAGAGCGCCACCACCTGGGTGGTGGTGCCGCCGGAGGACCCCAACCAGGGCGGGGTGTACGACGTCAAGAGCGGCGCCCCCGGCAAGGGCCAGGACGGGACGGAATACGGCACATGGTGAAGGCGGAAAGGCGGTCCGCGGCCGGCCAGGCCGGCTTCACCTATCTCGGCGTGATCCTGCTGGTGGCCATGATGGGGGCCGGCATGGGCGCCACCGGCCAGGTCTGGCGCACCGCCCAGCAACGGGAGAAGGAGAGGCAACTCTTGTTCATCGGCAACGAATACAAGCGGGCCATCGGCCGCTACGTGGAGAACGGCCCCGGCGGGGTGCGGCGCTTCCCGCGCCAGCTGGAGGACCTCATCGTGGACAACCGCTACCCCGCCATCCAGCGCTACCTGCGCCGCCTCTACCGGGACCCCATAACCAACAGCACCGACTGGGGGATCATCCGGGCGACCGACGGCGGCATCTCCGGGGTCTACAGCAAGTCGGAGCTGAAGCCCCTGAAGATCGCCGGCTTCGCCCCCTGGGACGCCCGCCTGGAGAATGCGGAGAAATACAGCGACTGGATCTTCGTCTACGAGGGCCGCCTGCGGGCGCTGCCCCTGCCGCCCCGGGGGGTGCCCCAGGCGCCCGCCCCCGGCGGCGAGCCGCCCACCATGTTCCCGGAGTAGCGCCGCCATGACCAGCACCGACATCGGATCCAGGAAGGTGGGCAACCTGGGGGCACCGCGCCAGTTCGCGGGCATGGAGCGGGCCGGGACGGCCATGTTCCAGCTGGCGGAGTCCCTGGTCGAGCCGGCCACCGTGCTCCTCACCCTGGTGGGCCTCACCCTCTGGTTCGAGCACGGCGGCGACCGGGCCTACTACATCGTGGTGGCGGTGCTGCTCTTCGCCCTCACCTTCCCGGGCAAGCGCTTTTCCCAGCGCTCGGCCAAGGAAATCGTGCGGGACGTGGTGCTGGGCTGGGCCGGGCTCATGGCCCTGGTGCTGGCCTTCGGCTTCGCCACCGGCTTCATCTACAGCTTCCCGCCCAACCTTGTGGCCCACTGGCTGTGGCTGGCGCCGGTGGCCCAGATCGCCGGCCACCTCTCCTTCCGGGCCTTCGCCACCACCTTCGTGCGCACCCGGCTCGGCTACAAGCGGGCAGTCATCGTCGGCTGCAACGAGCAGGGCCGGCAGCTGGCCCAGGAAATCGCCGCCCACCCCATGCTCGGGCAGCGGGTGTCGGGCTATTTCGACGACCGGGAGGTGCTGCGGGTGGAAGCCGGCAACGAACTGGTCCTCGGCAAGCTCGAGGACGTGGCCGAGTACGTCAAGCGCTACGACGTCCAGGTCATCTACCTGGCCCTGCCCATGGCTTCCCAGCAGCGCATCCTGGCGCTCCTGGACAGCCTGCGGGACACCACCGCCTCCATCTACTTCGTCCCCGACGTCTTCGTCACCGATCTCATCCAGGCCCGCATGGACGCCGTCGGCCGCATGCCGGTGGTGGCGGTCTGCGACACCCCCTTCTCGGGGCTCAACGGGGCCATCAAGCGGGGCAGCGACATCGTCCTGTCCCTTTTCATCCTGGTGCTCATCTCGCCCCTCCTGCTGGTGGTCGGGGCGCTGGTCAGGGCCACCTCGCCGGGGCCGGCCATATTCAAGCAGCGGCGCTACGGCCTCGACGGCAAGGAGATCATGGTCTACAAGTTCCGCTCCATGCGGGTCTGCCAGGACGGGGCGGAGGTCCCCCAGGCCACCCGGGAGGACCCCCGGGTCACCCCGGTGGGACGCTTCATCCGCAAGACCTCCATCGACGAGCTGCCCCAGTTCCTCAACGTCCTCCAGGGCCGCATGAGCATCGTCGGCCCCCGGCCCCACGCCGTCGCCCACAACGAGATGTACCGCAAGCTCATCAAGGGCTACATGGTCCGCCACAAGGTCAAGCCCGGCATCACCGGCTGGGCCCAGGTGAACGGCTGCCGGGGCGAGACCGAGACCCTGGACAAGATGCAGGCCCGCATCGACCTGGACCTGGAGTACCTGCGCCACTGGTCCCTGCGCCTCGACCTCTACATCATCGCCCGGACGGTGATCCTGGTGTTCAAGGATGCGAGCGCCTACTGACCTCCCGGCCCAGGCCCTGGCCGTCGCCCTGATCGCCCTGGCCAGCCTGCCGGCCTGGGGCGGCGGCCGGGAAGCCAATCCCTACCGGCTGGCCATCGACCCCGGCGAATACCGGCTGCAGGCCCCGGGCCGGCAGCCCGCCCAGCCGGCCCGGCGGGGCGCCCAAGGCCGCCTGGCCGAGATGGCGCACCGGCATGCGAAGGCCCGGGGCCTCGACCCCGCCCTGGTGGATGCGGTCATCCAGGCCGAATCCGCCTACCGGCCGGAAGCCGTCTCCCCCAAGGGGGCGGTGGGGCTCATGCAGGTGATGCCGGACACCGGCCGGCGCTTCGGCATCCGCGACCTGGAAGATCCCGAGGCCAACCTGAAGGCCGGCACCACCTATCTCGGCTATCTCCTGGACCTCTTCGGCGACCTCTCCCTGGCCCTGGCCGCCTACAACGCCGGGGAGGGGGCGGTGATGCGCCACGGCAACCGCATCCCGCCCTACCCGGAGACCCGGGCCTATGTCCGGGGCATCCTGAGCGCCTACGGCCCCGGCCGGCCGATGGCTTCCGCCCGGCCCCCGCCGGCGGCCCGGCGCCTCTACCTGCCGGGGACCTGGCTGGAGCGGCGGGACCTTTCCCCCTACCGCCTGCGGCGGGACCCCTGGCGGGATGCCCCGGGCTGATTGCGGGCGTAGCCGCCACATCAGCTGCCGCCGGCATTTTCCTACGTACTCACGCGTATATATCCGGTCGGCATATCGGTCTAGGATGGCCTCCGTCGGCGACCCACCGCATCCGAACCCCGCCCCGGCGGCCTCCGGGACGGGCGGCTGGCAAGCCGGTCACAGTTCGTGCATCGTCTCCTCTCCCTCCCCGCGGAGGGTATTTCCCCCACTTATTGACCGGTGGGGTTTTTTTTGTGGCCGGCCGTCGGGCAGGCCGGTCGGGGATGATGTCCAAGGACATTGGTCTGACCGAAGCTGATATGCTATGACGTTTTGGATAAGCCTCCTGGGGCCCAATCGAGAAAACGCCAAGTGAAGTATCAGATATCCGACTTGATCGACCTGCCGGCCCTTCAGGAGCTGATGGACTCCTTCTACGAAGCCACGGGCATCGTCCACGCGTTGATCGACAACGACAGCCGGGTCCTGACGGCTTCCGGCTGGGAGCCGGTGTGCACCGAGTTCCACCGCAAGAATCCCCGTACCTGCCAGCGCTGCGAGGCCAGCGACCGCTACATCCTCGACCACCTCCGCGACGGCCCCTACGTCGGCTACCCGTGCCCCAACGGCCTCAACGACTACGCCGTGCCGGTGATCATCGGCGGCGAGCACCTGGCCAACATCTTCACCGGGCAGATATTCCACGCGCCCCCGGACCTCGACTTCTTCCGGGCCCAGGCCGCCGAGTTCAGCTTCGATCAGGAGCCTTACCTGGAGGCGGTGCGCAGGGTCCGGGTCATCCCCCGGGAGCGCATGCCCCAGATCATGGCCTTCCTGGTGAAGCTGGCGCAGATGCTGGCGCAGCAGGGCATCACCCGGCTGCGCCAGATCGAGGCGGAAAGGGAGCTGCGGGAGAGGAACCGCCAGCAGGCCGTCGAGCTTGCCCAGCGCCAGGAGGCGGAAGCGGCCCTGCGGCAGGAGAAGCAGTTTTCCGACGACATCATCGGCAGCCTGCCGGGCATCTTCTACCTCCTCGACACCGAAGGCCGCCTGGTGCGCTGGAACCAGCGGCTGGCCGAAGTCACCGGCTACCGGCCCGAGGAACTGGCCGGCATGGCAGCGGTGCAGTTCTTCCCGCCCGACCAGGTCCCCATCCTCAAGGAGCGCATGGCGGCCGTGTTCGCCGGGGCCAAATCGGCCCGGGAGTACCGGTTGCTGACCAAGGACGGGCGCCAGATTGCCCACTACCTGACCGGGCAGCGCACCAGCATCGGCGAGCGCTCCTACCTGGTGGGGGTCGGCATCGACCTCTCCGAACTCAAGGCCGCCGAGGCCGCCCTGGAGGCGACCCGGGAGGCCCACCGCCAGCACCTGGAGCAGCAGGTGGCGGAGCGCACCGCGGCCCTCCTGGCCGCCAATCGGGAGCTGCAGGCCTTCACCTACGCCGCCTCCCACGACCTCAAGTCGCCCCTGGCCCGCATCAGCAGCTTCAGCACCCTGCTGGAGCGGAACTACCGGGAGCGCCTGGAGGGGGACGGGCTCCTCTTCCTCGACTTCATCCGCAGCAACGCCACCCGCATGACCCGCCTCATCGAGGACATGCTGGCCCACGCCCAGATCGAGCAGCAGACCACCAACCTCCAGTCCATCGTCCTGCGGGCGGCGGTGCGCTCGGTGGTGAACGAGAAGCTGTCGGAATACCAGGAGTGCCGGGCCGAAATCCGCATGGCCGTGCCCGACGTGGAAATCCTGGCCGATCCCCTGATGTTCGCCCAGGTCCTGCGCAACCTCCTGGACAACGCCCTCAAGTACTCCGCCCAGGCGGAAAACCCGGTGGTCGAGATCGGTGCCGAGGTCAGGGGCGGCGACTGCCGCCTGTGGGTCCAGGACAACGGCGTCGGCTTCGACATGGCCTACCACGACCGCATATTCGAAATCTTCCGCCGCCTGCACACCTACGCCGAGTTCCCCGGCAGCGGCGTCGGCCTGGCCCTGGTGCGCAAGGCCATGGAACGCATGAACGGCCGGGTCTGGGCGGAAAGCCTGCCCGGCAGGGGAGCTACCTTCTTCCTGGAAATGCCGGCCCGGCCGGCGTCGCACTGAGCCTCGGGAAAGGGGGGCAGTAGCCCCCTGCGGCGTGGCCCGCGGCGTCCCGCGCCCGGCCCAAGATACAGTTTATCCATCCTTGATGAACGGCTCCGTCTTGGGCACATTGAAGCCTTGATGGAGCTTGTGGCCCGTCACGTTTGCCAGGAAGCCGCCTGACCCTCCCCGCAGGAAAGCAAGGACGCCGGATCGGATTCGGCGTGGGTCTGGCGCGCCCCCCCGGCAGGACGGAGGGAGGCATGGCAGAGCGCGGCACCTTGACTACGGGAGTCGGATCGATCGGGTCGAGCCAGCGGCGGCGCCTCGCGTCTCTGCTCGCCGTCGCGGCCATGGTCCTGGGCGGGGCGGTGCTCGGTGGCTGGTTCGCCGCCGTGCCCCAGATCCCCCGGCTGTACACCGACTGGCCGGCCATGCAGCCCCTGAGCGCCGTGGTCCTCATCCTCGGCGGCGGGGCGCTGCTGCTCCAGGCCGCCCACCGCTTCCGCCTGGCCGGCGCCTGCATCGCGGTCATCGCCCTGGTCGCCGGCAGCGCCCTCTACCAGTACGCCAGCGGGCATTACCTGGGCATCGACGCCTTCCTGTGCCGGGATGCCGTCCTCGCCCAGGTGGACGACCCCTACCCGGGGCGCATGCGGACCATGAACGCCGTCGGCCTCCTCCTCTTCTGCCTGGCCATGGCCCTGCCCCGGCGCCGGTCCCGCCAGTACCGGTGGGTGGCCCGCCTGGCCACCCTCGGCCTGGTCTTCCCCTTCGCCACCGTCTGCAGCTACCTCCTCGGCGCCCAGGGCTTCTCCGGCCTGGCCGGACTGGTCGCCCTGTCGGTGCCGGCCGCCATCGGCCAGGTGCTGCTCTTCGGCGGCATCCTCTACCGGCAGCGCGGCCGCACCTGGCTGCAGCTCCTCTACGGCCGCACGCCGGGCGGGCGGGCGGCCCGCAGCCTGCTGCCGGTGATCCTCGGCTGGCCCCTGGTGGTCGGGGTGGTCATCAACCTGAGCAGCCTGTCCATCGACTACCCGCACCAGGTCCTGGCCCTCGCCCTGGTGCTGGTCATGGTGGTGCTGGCCGCCCTGGTGCTGCGGGGGGCCCGTCGCCTGGACAACGAGGTGGCGGGGCGGCGGGCGGCGGACGCGGCGCGCCGGGAAAGCGAGGAGCGCTACCGGACGGTGGTGGAATCGGCCAACGAGGGCATCGTCACCATGGACCGGGACTGCCGCATCATCTTCGCCAACCCGGCGGCGGCGCGGATCTTCGGCTATTCCCTGGCCGAGATGCAGGGGATGGAGCTGGTCCGGCTGATGCCCGAGGGTGCCCGGGCTCGCTTCCAGGCCGGCATGGAGCGCTACCTGGTCACCGGCGAGAGGCGGGGGACCTGGCGCGGCGTCGAGACCACCGGGCTCCACCGGGACGGCCACGAGGTTCCGATCGAGATCTCCTACGTCGAATTCCGCCAGGCCGGGCAGCAGCTATTCACCGGCATCATCCACGACATCAGCGAGCGCAAGGCCGCCGAGACCAAGCTGCGGCAAGTCAACGAAAGCCTGGAGCAGCGGGTGCGGCTGCGCACCGCCGAGCTGTCCCGGGTCAACGAGGCTCTCATGCAGAGCAACCAGGAGCTGCAGCGCTTCGCCTACGTCGCCTCCCACGACCTGCAGACGCCCCTGCGCTCCATCACCGGCTTCGTCCAGCTGCTGCGCCAGGCCTACCAGGGTCGGCTGGACAGGCAGGCCGACGAGTGGATCGGCCTGGTCATCGACAACACCCACCGGCTCCAGAACCTCATCCAGGAGTTGCTCACCTATTCCCGGGCCGATTCCCAGGCGGGGCCCCTGGAGCCCACCAACCTGAGCCAGGTCTTCGACGACGTGGTGGCGGCCCTGGAGAGCGAAATCCAGGCGACGGGAGCCGAGGTGTTCCGGGATGAGCTGCCCATCGTGCTGGGGGACCGCATCCAGCTCGGGCAGGTATTCCTCAACCTCATCGACAACGCCATCAAGTACCGCAGCGCCGAGCCGCCCCGGATCTCCGTGTCGGCCCGGCGGGAACACGACGAATGGCTGATCTCGGTGCGGGACAACGGCATCGGCATCGCCCCCAAGCACCACGAGCGCATTTTCGAGATCTTCCGCCGCCTCCACACCCAGAAGGCCTACCCGGGCCTGGGCACCGGCCTTGCCATCTGCCGCCGGGTCATCCAGCGCCACGGCGGGCGCATCTGGGTGGAGTCGGAGATGGGGAAGGGCAGCGTCTTCCGCTTCACCCTGCCGGTCATGGCAACCTGATCCCCGCCCCGGCGGGGAGCGCTCACTCCCCGTCCGGCCCGTGGGGGTCGAGGCCCTGGTCGGCCATGGAGAGAGGATCGCCGAGGGGCTCCAGGTGGGTGGTGACGTGGGCGTGGGGCAGGGCCCGGCGGATGTCCCGCTCGATGCGCTCGGCCCACTCGTGGCCGAGCTGGACGCTCCAGTGGCCGGGCACCAGGACGTGGAGGGTGACGAAGGTCCGGCTCCCTGCCTGGCGGGTGCGCAGGGCGTGGAAATCAAGGCCCTGGATGCGGTAGTCCGCCAGCACCGCCTCGATCCGGCCGATCTGCTCCGGGGCCAGGGCGGCGTCCATGAGTCCCGCCGCCGACCGTCCCAGGAGCCGCCAGCCGGTGAGGACGATGTTGGCGGCCACCAGCAGGGCCAGCACCGGGTCGAGCCAGAGCCAGCCGGTGAGCCCGACCAGCGCGACGCCGGCGATGACCCCGGCCGAGGTCCACACGTCGGTCATGAGGTGGTGGGCGTCGGCCTCCAGGGAGATGGAATGGCGCTCCCGGCCCACGGCCATGAGCACCCGGGCGGTAAAGAAATTGACCGCCGAGGCCGCCAGCGACACGACCAGGCCGATGCCTACCGCCTCCAGGGCCCGGGGATGGAGCAGGCGCCCGATGGCAGTGTAGGCGATGGCGATGGCGGCGACGATGATGAGGAAGCCCTCGAAGGCGCTGGAGAAGTACTCGGCCTTGCCGTGGCCGTAGGCATGGCTCTCGTCCTCGGGAATCTCGGCCAGGGTCAGCATGCCCAGGGCCATCACCGCCCCGGCCAGGTTCACCAGGGATTCGACGGCGTCGGACAGCAGCCCCACCGAGCCGGTCAGCCACCAGGCCGTCCCCTTCAGGGCGATGGTGGAGACGGCGGCGGCGATGGAGAGCCAGGCGTAGCGCTTCAGGGAGCGGTCGTTCATCCCTCGTGGTCCTCCCTCACGTCGGGGGCACGGGGCAGCCGGACCTCGACTCGCAGGCCGTGGCCGTCCCCGGCATTGGCGAATTCCAGGCTGCCGCCGTGGAGGGCCACGATGCGGCCGACGATGGAGAGGCCGAGGCCGCTGCCGCCGTCCTCGCCGGCCTCCGGGCCGCGCTCCAGGCTGCGCCAGAAACGCTGGCCGAGGCAGGCCAGTTCCTCGGCCGCGACGCCGGGGCCGGTATCCTCCACCCGCAGGGCGACGCTGCCGTCCTCCGCCGCCACGGCCACCGTCACCCGCCCGCCGGGCGGGCTGTAGCGCACGGCGTTGTCCGCCAGGTTGCGGACCAGCACGGCCAGCCAGGCCGGATTGCCCCGTATCGTGCCGGCGCCATCGGCTTGCAGCTCGATGTCGATGCCCTTGGCCACCGCCTGGGGCGCCAGCTGGGCGACGGCCTCGCTGGCTACGGCCGCCAGGTCGACGGCGACGAAGTCCGCCGGCCGGGTGGCATCCACCCGGGCCAGCACCAGGAGCTGCTCCACCAGGCGGGTCATGCGGTCGCAGCCCTGGATGACGCTTTCCAGGGCATGGCGCCGGGCGCCGTCGTCGGCGGCGCCGAGGGCCACCTGGGCCTGGGCCTTGAGCCCGGCCAGGGGGGTGCGCAGCTCATGGGCGGCGTCGGCGGTGAAGCGGCGTTCCTGCTCGAAGGTCCGGGCCACCCGGGCGAAGAGGGCGTTCAGCCGCTCGACCAGGGGCAGCACTTCGCTGGGCAGGCCGTGGGCGGGCAGCAGGGCGAGGTGCTCGGGGGAGCGCTGCCCGAGTTCGCCGGCCACCCGGTCCAGGGGCCGCACGCCCTGGCGCACCGCCAGCCAGATGAGCACCGCCAGGAGGGGCAGGGCGACCAGCAGGGGGCGCAGGAGGCCGGCGGCGACGGCCTGGGCCATCTTCTCCCGGGCGGCCACCCGTTCCCCGACCTGGACCAGGGCCTGGCGTCGCCCGTCCCAGGCGGAAAACACCCGCCAGCCCTCATCCCCCACCCGGCTGTCGGACAGCCCTTCCCGGGTGGCGCTCAGGGGCTCGTCCGGGGCGTTGGCCGAATGCAGCCGCAGGCGCCCGCCGATCCACACCTGGAAGGCGACCCGGCGGCCGTAGCGGTGGAGCTGGGGGGCGTGGTCTTCCTGGAAAGCGTCATCGTCATCCCAGTGCTCGTGCTCCAGCTCCAGCCGGGTCTGGGCGATGAGGAGGGAGGCGGACTGCACCAGATGGGCGTCGAACAGCTCCTCCGCCTCGTGGCGGGCCTCCAGCCAGGTGGCACCGACCGCCAGCAGCCACAGGAGGCCGGCCAGGAGGCTGGTGAGGAGGGTGATGCGGGCCTTGAGGGAGGAGAGCCCCACGGCGGGTCAGTCCTTCTGCACCAGGTAGCCGACCCCGCGGATGTTGCGGATCAGGTCGCGGCCCAGCTTGCGGCGCAGGTGGTGGATATAGACCTCGATGGTGTTGCTGCCGGTCTCGTCGTTCCAGCTGTAGATGTGCTGCTCGAGCTGGCTACGGGAGAGGACCCGGCCGGCGTTGAGCAGGAGGGCGTGGAGGAGGGCGAATTCCTTGGCGGCCAGGTCCACGGGCTTGCCGTCCACGGTGACGGTGTGGGCGGCCGGGTCGAGGGCGACGCCGGCCACTTCGATCACCGGGCTGGGCTTGCCCTCGGCCCGGCGGATGAGGGCCCGCAGGCGGGCGGCCAGCTCGCCCAGGTCGAAGGGCTTGAGCACGTAGTCGTCGGCGCCGCTGTCGAGGCCGACGATGCGGTCCTCCACCGTGTCCCGGGCGGTGAGGACCAGCACCGGCAGGTTGCTGCCGCGCTGGCGCAGGCCCTTCAGCACCGTGAGGCCGTCCCGGCGGGGCAGCCCAAGGTCGAGGACCACGGCGGCGTAATCGCCGGCCTGGGGGCCGGCAAGGGCGTGGTCGGCGGCCAGGCCGTCGGTCACCCAGTCCACCGCGAAGCCGGCCTGGGAGAGCCCGGCTTCCAGGGCGTCTCCCAGCAGGCGGTCGTCTTCAACCAGCAGCAGCCGCATCGGTGGTTCTGTCCTCAGTCATGTTGATGATGCTTCTGTCCTTGTTCCTGGCCCTGGGTGGTCGGGGCCGGAATCCAGCCGGCCCGGTCGGCGGTCCAGAAGCCCAGCACGGCGGCCAGGAGCAGGATGCCGACGGCGGCGCGGGCCTTGAGGATACCCTGGCCGGGAGCGCCCTGCTTGTCGCCGGTGACCATGGCGCGCACCAGGTTTTCCCGGTGCAGGAAGCTGCTGACCAGCACCCCGGCGACATGGACGCCGACCACGGCCAGCATGGTGGCGGCGGCGCCTTCGTGCAATTCCTCCAGCCATTCTCCCCCCACTTCCTGGTAGGTGGCAAACCCGCTGGCGGCGGTCAGCAGCCCCAGGGCGAGGAGCAGGAAGATGGCCACGGCGCCGGCTGGATTGTGGCCGAGGTAATGGCGGGGCGAGGTGGTGAGCAGGGACTTCAGGTACTCCACCACCCGGGCCGGCCCGAACAGGAAGGAGCCGAAGCGGGCGTAGCGGGTGCCGATGAGGCCCCACACCAGCCGGAAGCCGATGAGTCCGGCCAGGGTGTAGCCCAGCATGACGTGGATATCCCGGTAGCGCTCCGACTCCGAGGTCAGGTAGGCGCCGGCGAAGGACAGGGCGAGGAGCCAGTGGAAGACGCGGGTCGGCACGTCCCAGACCTTGACGGTGCGCGGAGTGGCGGCGGCTTCCCGGCCGGAAGCGGCCAGGCCTGTGGGGTTGAGGGTATTGCTGGACATGGTTCTTTCTCCTTAATTGCCGCGGGGAATGCGGATATTCCCCTCGCTGTAGTCGCCGGCGGCCGCCTGGCGGTGGCAGGCCGCGCAGTTGGCGGGGCTCTTGACCGCCGCGGATTTCCAGACCGCGGCGCTGAGGCCGTCGTGGCCGTCGCGGTGCTTGCGCTTGAACCACGGGGTGTCGGTGATCTTGAGATTGACCCCGCCGTTGGCGCCGGGGGCGGCCAGTCGCTCGGAGCGGCCGGCGTTGGCGGCGAGGTAGCCGCCGATTTCCTTCGCCTTGACGGCGTCCAGGCTGGCATCGCTGCCGAAATGCTTGTCCAGCCCGGCCATCACGGCCTGCCAGGACTGGGCAGGCAGGAGCCGGGGCGGATAGGCGACGTGGCAGCTGCCGCACTCCTCCTGGTAGGCGGGGCTCAGGGGGAAGCGTTCGTGGTCGTCGGCCCGGGCGGGGCCGAAGCCCACCAGCAGGGCGGCGGCGACGAGGGCGAGGTTCGTTTTCATGGCGGGGCTCCTTATTTCTTCACGGCCAGCAGGTAGGCCAGGACGTCGCTCTTCTCGGCGGCGCTGCAGGCGCGGCCGACCACGTCGTTGCAGTTGCGCTTGAACCACTTTTCCACCTTGTCGGCCCGGGTGAAGCGCCGGTCGTTGGCGGCCGGGGCCAGGGGCTCGATGGCCTTGCCGGTGGAAGCATGCTTGCCGGTGGCGGCCGGGTTGTCGGTGTGGCAGGTGGAGCAGCTCCAGTCCTTGCCGCCCACCCGGCGGAAGAACTGCTCGCCGCGCTGGGGCGAGGAGGTGAAGCCGGGCTGGGCCTGGCGGGCCTCGGCCTGGTAGGCGTTGAGGAAGTCGGCCGGGGTTTCGGCCCGGGCCGCCATGGCCGGGATGGCCAGGAAGAGGGCGAACAGGAAGCGGGATGTCATGGGGTTCTCCATCGTGTCTCGTGTCGATGGAAGACTAGACGGCCCAACTTAAACCTGAATTAAGCCCGGTGCCGGCCCGGAGGCCAGAACCCCCGGGCCCGGGCACCGGTCGACGGTTTCATCGCCATGGAGAAGCCCCGAGGAGCGCGGCATGAAACCCTTCCGCTGGTTCGCCGGCCTGGCGCTGGCCCTGATGACCCTGCTTGCCTGGGCGGGGGGCTCCAACTACGGCATCCAGCCGGGGGCCCTGGCCCACGTGTCCGGCCGGGTCACCGAATGGCCTGTGCCCACCCCCGAATTCGCCCGGGACCCGGCGCCGGGGCCGGACGGCGACATCTACATCACGGTCATGGCCGCCGACAGGATCGCCCGCTTCGATCCCAAGGCCGGCACCTTCAAGGAGTGGGACCTGCCCAAGGGCGCCCATCCCCACGGCCTCCTGGTCGATCCGAGCGGCATCGTCTGGTACACCGGCAACGGCAACGGGACCATCGGCCGCTTCGATCCGGCCACCGGCAAGGTGACGGAATTCCACGCCCCGTCGGGGGGCGATCCCCACACCATCGTCATCGACGACCAGGGCATCCTCTGGTTCACCGTCCAGGGCGGGCAGCGCATCGGCCGCCTCGACCGGGCCACCGGCAAGATCACGGAGTTCGCCGCCTCGGGCAATCCTTACGGCATCGCCGTCGACCGGCAGGGCTACATCTGGTTCTGCCGCTTCGGCGGCGACGGCCTGGGGCGGCTGGACCCGGCAGCCCGGACCATTACCGAGCTGCCCACCGGCGCCGGCAGCAAGCCCCGCCGCATGGCGGTGGGGCCGGACGGCATGCTGTGGGTGACCGCCTACGGCGACGGCCGGCTCCTCAAGGTGGATCCCCAGGCGCTGCGGCTGGTGAAGTCCTACCCCATGCCGGCCGGGAAGGACGGCGGCCCCTACGCGGTGACGGTGGACGGCGCCGGCCGGGTCTGGGCCAACGAGATCAATACCGATACGGTGGCGCTCTTCGACCCCAAGGCCGAGACCTTCCAGGTCATCCCCCTGCCCTCGAAGCAGGTCGGCATCCGCAAGGCCGTCATCGATGCCGGCGGCCGCTACTGGTACGTGGGCAGCCACAACGGCCGCCTCGGCATGATCGAGTGAGCGGCCGGCCCGCCGCTACCGGGTCAGGCTGTCCAGGACGGCGTTGAGCTGGGCGTAGCGGGTCTGGCCGGGCACCAGGGCGTTGGCGGCCTGGAGCACTTCCCGGGCCTCGTCGACCAGCTCCGGCAGGACGCCCATCTTCTGCATGCGGGTGATGATGACGTAGGCCAGGTTGAACAGCACCCGGAGGTTGGCGGGCATGGCCTGGCGGGCTTCCCGCATGGAGACGATGGCTTCCTCATAGTTGCCGTCCCGGGCCAGGAGCACGCCCCGGTTCATGAATTCCATGCCTTCCTTGCGCGAGGTCTCCACCAGGGCGGCGCCTTCCTCGGCCATTTCGGCATGGTTGAAGATTTCCTTCACCTCCTCCAGGAGGGCGGCGTTGTCCGGGTTGTTGCGCACCTGGCTCTGGAGCAGCTCGACGGCCCGCTCCTGCTTGCCGGTGGCCAGCAGCAGGCGGGCGACGTCGAGGGAGGACTGGTCGGCGGCCGGGAGGCCGGTGGCCGCCACTTCCTGCTCGAGGGTGCCGGCGATCTCGGCGGCCTTCTTGAAGTTGCCCGCCTGGTGATGGACGATGCCCTCCACCGCCAGGGCCTTGACCCGGGTCTGGTCGTCGGTGAAGGTCTTGCTGAGCTGGTCGATGACCTTCAGGGCCTCCTGGGGGTCGTCCTTGGCGCTGCACGTCTTGGCCAGGCCGATGTAGGCCTCCGGGGCCTTGAGCACCGAGTGCTCGCCCAGGTTCACGCTCTTGCGGAAAGCCTTTTCGGCGTGCTCCAGGCGCCCGAGCTTCAAGGAGACGTCCCCCAGGGTCTTCTGGCGGGCGACGGAATTGGGCGACAGCTTGGCGGCGTGCTCCAGGGACTGGGCCGCCGCCTCCAGGTCGCCGAGGGCCTGCAGGGTCTGGGCCAGGAGGTCGTGGGCTTCCAGGTAGTAGGGGGTGTCGCGGATGGTCTCGTCGAGGAGGGTCTTGGCCGTCTCCAGTTCGCCGTTCTGGATCAGTACCTTGGCGAGGCCGGCCTTGGCCCAGGGGAATTCCCGCTCGGCCAGCACCGTCTCGAACACCTGGCGGGCCTGGGCGAGGCTGCCGGCCTTCACCAGCAGTTCGGCCTTGGTGCGGGTGAGCTCGGCGGCGTGGGCCTTGTCGGCGACGATGCGCTCGTCGCACAGGCGGATGGCCTGGGGGAAGTCGCCGTGGCGCATGGCCCGGTCGATGTCGGCGAAGATCTCCTTGCGGGTCCAGATCTTGGTCAGGCGCTGGCGCAGGGTGCCCTCGGTGATGGGCTTCAGGAGATAGGCGTCCGGCTGGTACTCGGCGGCGCCGGTGACGGCGTCGGCGGTCTTCTCGGCGGTGATCATGATCCAGGCGCAGGCCGGGCCGACCAGCTGCCTGACCTTGGCCTCCTCCAGCACCTGCTGGCCATTCTGGCCGGTGCCGAGGTTGAAGTCGCACAGCACCACGTCGAAGGGCTGGGCGGCCAGCAGGCGGACGGCGTCCTTGCCGTTGGCGGCGGTCTCGATGTGCTTGGCATTGGCCCCGCAGTTGCGCAGGACATCGCGGATCACGGTCCGCATGCCCTGGAAGTCGTCGATGATGAGGAAGGTCTTGCGGGAGAAGTCGACGTCGGCGGTCCGTGCCGCATTGACTGGATTCAGGGTCATGGTTCGCTGGGTGTTGATGCTTGAGGCCGCAAATTCACGGCAAACGGAGGACGAAGCAGCCGCCGCCATAGGCGCCGCCGTTCTCCAGCCGGATGTCGCCGCAGCGGCTGCGGTTGCGGTGGAGCTGGGCGACCTTGGTGGAGAAGTGCAGCCCGAGGCCGGTGCTGCCGGTCTGGAAGCCGGCGCCGCGCTGGGCGGCCTGGGTCTGGTCGATCATGGCCGGGGGATAGCCGGGGCCGTCGTCCTCGATGCGGATCTCGAGGAAGCCGTCGGCTTCCCGGGCCCCCAGGCGGACCCGCCGGTGGGTGTAGCGCAGGGCGTTGCTGACGGCATTGCCGATGACGCCCGTCACCAGATCCTCGTCGAAGGGCCAGTAGAGCTCGGACGGGGCGTCCAGTTCCAGCTCCATGCCCTGGGAGCGCAGGAGACTGGCGGTCTGCTCCGCCACGCCGGCCAGGAACTCGTCCACGGCGAGGTACTGGGGATCGAAGGGATAGATCTGCTGGTCGAGCTTGTAGAGGGTGAGGAGCTGGACCAGGTTGTGGTTGATCCGCTTGGCCTCGTAGGTCATCTGGGACAGCTCGCCGTAGGTGGGCAGCACTTCGGGCGAGGTCGAGGCCAGGGTCTTTTCCAGCCCGCTGATGAGCAGGCTGACGGAATTCTTCATGTCATGGACGGACGACGCCAGGAAGGTCGTCATGTCCGCCGTTTCGCTCTGTCCGGATGCGGAAGTCTCGTTCATCGGAGAGGGTCTGGCCGCTTGCGCCTTTGTTCTTGAAGCCGGAAGTATGGGATTCCCCGCCGCCAGCGTCAATTTTCCCCATTCCCTTTGGGGCGATGAGGGTCCTCCGTTGTGGCCCGCCGGCAACGGGCCCGGCCCCCCTCAGTAGGGCCACACCCAGTGGGCGGCCTCGGCCCGGTCGGTGCCGTGTTCGTGGGCGTAGGCGAGATTGACGATGATCTCGTTCTTCATCTGCTCCTTGAGATGGGCGGCCCGGGCGGTGAGGCCGGGCACCTTGTCGATGACGTCGATGACCAGGTTGTAGCGGTCGGTCTGGTTGAGGATGGCCAGCTCCAGGGGGGTGTTGATGTTGCCCCGCTCCTTGTAGCCCCGCACGTGGATGTTGATGTGGTTCTTGAAGCGGTAGGCGAGCTTGTGGATCAGCCACGGGTAGCCGTGGAAATTGAAGATCACCGGCCGGTCGGTGGTGAACAGGCTGTCGAATTCCCGCTCGCTGGAGCCGTGGGGGTGCTCGCTCTCCGGCTGCAGCTTGTAGAGGTCCACCACGTTCACGAAGCGCACCTTGAGGTCGGGCAGGTATTCCCGCAGGATGGCCGTGGCCGCCAGGGCCTCCTGGGTGGCCACGTCGCCGCAGGCGCCGATCACCACGTCCGGCTCGGCGCCCTGGTCGTTGCTCGCCCAGCCCCAGATGCCGATGCCCTTGGCGCAGTGGATGACGGCCTCGTCGATGGAGGTGTACTGGAGGTGCTTCTGCTTGTCGGCGACGATGACGTTGATGCAGTCCACCGAACGCAGGCACTGGTCGGCCACCACCAGCAGGGTGTTGGCGTCCGGCGGCAGGTAGACCCGGGTGACGCTGGGGCTCTTGTTGGTCACCAGATCGATGAAGCCCGGGTCCTGGTGGGAAAAGCCGTTGTGGTCCTGGCGCCAGACGGTGGACGACAGCAGGATGTTCTGGGACGCCACCGGCGCCCGCCAGAGGACGTGGTTCTTGGAGATGTCCAGCCACTTGGCGTGCTGGTTGAACATCGAGTCGATGACGTGGGCGAAGGCCTCGTAGGTGTGGAAGAAGCCGTGGCGGCCGGTGAGCAGGTAGCCCTCCAGCCAGCCGATGAGGGTGTGCTCCGACAGCATCTCCATGACCCGGCCGTCCTTGGCCAGTTCGCCGCCGTCGGCGTCCTCGGGGTAGAGGTCGGCCATCCAGGTCTTCTTGCTGGCCTCGTAGACCGCCTGCAGGCGGTTGGAAGCGGTCTCGTCCGGGCCGAAGACCCGGAAGCTGGCCGGGTTCTGGCGCAGGATGTCCCGCAGGAATTCCCCCAGGGGCCGGGTGTTCTCGTGGAGCACCTTGCCGGCCTGGCCGCCCTTCACCCCGTAGGCGTACTGCCGGAAGTCCGGCAGCCGCAACTCCTTCCGGAGGAGGCCACCGTTGGCGCTGGGGTTGGCGCTCATGCGCCGGCCGCCGGTGGGGGCGAGCTGGCGCAGCTCCGGCAGCAGCCGGCCGTCGGCGTCGAACAGCTCCTCGGGCCGGTAGCTCTTCAGCCAGTTCTCCAGGAGCTTCAAATGGGCGGGGTTCTCCCGCACGTCCGAGAAGGGGACCTGGTGGGAGCGCCAGGAGCCCTCCGCCTTGTGGCCGTCGATTTCCTTGGGGCCGGTCCAGCCCTTGGGGCTGCGCAGCACGATCATGGGCCAGCGCGGCCGTTCCGCCTTGCCGCCGGCCCGGGCCTTCTGCTGCAGGCTGCGGATCTGGGCGACGGCCTCATCCAGGGTGGCGGCCATCTTCTGGTGCATCGCCGCCGGCTCGGCGCCCTCGACGAAGTAGGGGGTGTAGCCGTAGCCCCGGAACAGGGCCTCCAGTTCCTCGTGGCTGATGCGGGCCAGGATGGAGGGGTTGGCGATCTTGTAGCCGTTGAGGTTGAGGATGGGCAGCACGGCCCCGTCCCGGACCGGGTTGATGAACTTGTTGGAGTGCCAGGCGGTGGCCAGGGGCCCGGTCTCGGCCTCGCCGTCGCCCACCACGCAGGCGACGATCAGGTCCGGGTTGTCCAGCACCGCTCCGTAGGCGTGGGACACGCTGTAGCCCAGCTCGCCGCCCTCGTGGATGGAGCCCGGGGTCTCGGGGGTGACATGGGAGCCGATGTGGCCGGGAAAGGAGAACTGCTTGAAGAACTTGCGCAGGCCCTCCTCGTCCTCCCCCTTGTCCGGGTAGATCTCGGAATAGGTGCCCTCCAGGTAGACCGGGCCGAGGACGCCGGGGGCGCCGTGGCCGGGGCCGGCGATGAAGAGCACGTCGAGGTCGTCGCGCCGGATCAGGCGGTTGAGGTGCACCCAGACGAAGGACAGGGCCGGGCTGGCGCCCCAGTGGCCGAGGAGGCGGTGCTTGACGTGGTCCACGGTGAGGGGATGGCGCAGGAGCGGGTTGTCCCGCAGGTAGATCATGCCCACCGACAGGTAATTGCAGGCCCGCCACCAGGCGTCCATGCGGGCCAGGGTTTCGGCGTCCAGGGGGTTGGACGGGGCGGTGTGGGGTTTTTGCGATTCAGCCATTTCCGGTTCTTCCCCTTCAGGATTCAGCGCCCGTCGGAGCCGCTCCCCCGGCTGGCCGACCTTCCGCCTAGAGGCCGAGGCGCTTCTGGGTCTTGAATGCCTTGCTGATCACGTCGAGGCCGAGGGCCTGCATCTGGTCCACCACGCCCTGCCTGAAGCCCCGGGGCAGGCGCCCGGTGACCTCCTCCCAGAGCCGCGCCACCTCGGCCGGGCTGACGAGGACGGACTGGCTTTCCGAGTGCCGGAGAGTGGTCTCGAAGCCGTCCCGCCAGCGGTTGTCCGGGGCGTAGCGGAAGCCGATGTACTCGATCTCGTAGCGGGCCTCGTCCTGCTCCAGGGCGAACCAGAAGCCGGCGGTGCTGCGGGCGAAGGCGGTGCCGTCGGGCAGCGGCACGATGGCGGCCAGGCGGTGGTCGCCCCCCGCCACCTCCAGGCTGAACTCCAGGGTCTTGACGTCCTTCTCGGCCAGGGCCGGCAGGACCCAGTGCTCGATGAGCCAGGAGTCCAGGTGGGTGGTGCCGGTCAGGATGAGCTTCACCAGCTGGCCGGAGGCCGAGCATTCCTGCTTGGCCCGGGTGAGCAGGGTATGGGCGCTTTGCGGCCAGTCGGCCAGGAGCTTGTTCACGAGTTTTCCAGTGCTCAGTGCGGCGGTCGGGAACGTCATGCTACGCCCCGGGAGGCCCGGGGGGCAGCGCCGCCGATGTGATCAGTTTTGAGCGCCCGCCCCGGCCTGGGTTCCTCGGCGGGCCAGCCAGGCCTCGAACTGGGCCGCCGGCACGGGGCGGCTGAACAGGAAACCCTGCAGCAGGTCGCAGCCGAGGCCGGCCAGGAAGTGGTGCTGGGCCTCGGTCTCCACCCCTTCCGCCACCACCGAGAGGCCGAGGCGGCGAGCCAGGGTGACCACGGCCCCGGCCACCGCCGCGTCGGTTTCCGATTCCGGCAGGTGCTGGACGAACCCCCGGTCCAGCTTGAGGACGTTCAGCGGCAGGCTGCGCAGCATGGCGAGGGAGGAGTGGCCGGTGCCGAAATCGTCCATGGCCACCTGCAGGCCGCTGTCCCGCAGGCGCTGGAGCACCTGCACCGCCTTGGCCGGGTCCTGCATGGCGGCGGACTCGGTGATTTCCAGCTCGATCCAGGCGGCCGGGGCGCCGGCGCCGGCCAGGATGCGCTCCAGGCGGCCGGCCAGGTCGGGGTCGTGGAACTGGCGGGGCGACAGGTTGACCGCCATCCGCGGCACGGCGACGCCGCGGCCATGCCAGTCCACCATCTGGCGGGCGGCCTCGGCCAGGGCCCATTCCCCCATGTCGGCGATGATCCCCAGTTCCTCGGCCACCGGGATGAATTCCACCGGCGACACCAGCCCCCGCTCCGGGTGGCGCCAGCGCAGCAGGGCCTCGACCCCGGCCAGGCCGCCGCCGATGGCGTGGATCTGGGGCTGGTAGAACAGTTCGAGCTGATTGCGGGCCACCGCCCGCCGCAGGTCGGTTTCCAGGGCCAGGCGCTGGCTGGCCCGGCGGTTCATGGCCTCGTCGTAGAAGCGGAAGGTGTTGCGCCCGGCCGCCTTGGCGGCGTACATGGCGGCGTCGGCGTTGCGCAGCAGGGTCTCCATGTCGCCGCCATCCCCCGGGTAGAGGGCTAGCCCCAGGCTGGCAGCCACGTCCACGTCCCGGCCGCCGGCCCGGATCGGCCGGGCCAGGGCGGCGAGGACCCGGTGGGCGATGGCGGCGGCCGCCTCGCTGCCCTCGCTGCCGGTGGCCAGGATGACGAACTCGTCGCCGGCCAGGCGGGCCAGGGTGTCGGTGCCGCGGCAGATGGACTTGAGGCGCTCCGCCACCTCCACCAGGACGTCGTCCCCGGCGCCGTGGCCGAGGCTGTCGTTGATGAGCTTGAAGCGGTCGAGGTCGATGAAGCAGAGGGCGAAGCCCTCGGCCTGGCGGTCGCGGCTCAGGGCTTCCCCCAGGCGCTGGTCGAAGAGGCTACGGTTGGGTAGGCCGGTGAGGGGGTCGTGGTGGGCCAGGAAGGCGAGGCGGCTCTCGGCCTCCTTGCGGGCGGTGACGTCGTTGAGGACGCCGACGTAATGGGAAATGCCCCCCGCGTCGCCGCGCACCGGCGCCAGGAAGAGCTCGATCCACTGGTGGGAGCCGCCGCAGCGGGGGCGGGATAGGGTGGTGTAGCCCTCCCGCCCGTCGGCGATGGCGGCGCGGATGACGGCGAAGCCGTCTTCGTCCCGGGTGCACAGGCAGGGCTGGCCGATGGCCTCCTCCCGCGGGCTGCCGAGGATGCGGGAAAAGGCGGCGTTCACGTAGATGAGGCGGTAGTCCGGGGGGGCGGCGGCGGCGATGAAGATGCCGTTGGCGCTCGACTCGATGGCCCGGTCGCGCAGGGCGATGGCCCGCTTGTCGGCGTGGATGTAGGTGTCCAGGGTGAGGCCGAGGTCGAGCATGACGACCTTGAGGAGGGCGTCGAAGGTGGGCAGGAAGTCCTCGAAATCGCCGTCGGCGGCCGCCCAGGTGGCCCGCAGCATGTCCGACAGGTACTTGCGGAAGGCGCCGACGTACCACTTCGGGGTGAGGCCGATGCGGGCGTGGGTCATGCCCACCCGCAGCCGGCCGCCGACGTAGGCCTCGCCGTAGTCGCCGGCGATCAGGGTGTCGAAGTAGCGGCCGTGGGCGGCCTTCAAGCGGGCGACGGTGGCGTCGTCGGGGAGCAGGGCGGCCAGCTCGGGCAGGCGGCGCAGGTACTGGTAGAAGCCGTCGGCAAAGCCGTTCTGGGCGGCGGCCAGCTTGTCGCCGATGGCCCGCAGGCGCTCGGCGTCGGACTCGGTGAGGTCGAGGAAGGCCTTGCGGCCGGCGATCTCGGCGGCATCGATGCCCATCTCGGCGGCGATGCCGTCCACCCCGATGGCGGAGGTGCCGAGGCTGTCCGGGTGGCGGTCCATCAGGCGCTCCGGCCCGTGCCCGAGGCCAGGATGCGGTCCATGCCGGCCATCACCGTCAGGTTGGCCTCTTCCATGCGGGTCAGGGCCTCCAGGGCGCCGGCGGCATCGCCGGCCCGGTAGCGCTCCACCGCCCGCCGGGCGTAGTCGTGCACCGCCTGGTGGGGAGCCTCCATTTCCCGGTAGCCCGGCAGGCGGGAGAATTCCGCCTTGCCTTCACCCTCGTAGTACCAGCGGCCGAGGCGGCACTGGGTCTCGTCCGGCAGGTCCTCCGGCTTGAGGTCGGAGAGCCCGAGGAGGACCTTGTACACCTCCAGCTTCAGGGTCAGCTCCTCGATGTTGGCCAGCTCCGCATTGGCTAGGCGGGACGACGAGGCGATGTTGTCCTGCATGCGCCGGGAGAAGCCGAGGAGGCGCTGCATGCTGTGCGTGGCCGCTTCGCTCTCGGCGCCGTGGCTGGCGGCGTTGCCGGCCCCCATTTCCATGATCTCCCGGGCGTGGCTGGTTTCCGCCTGGATGCCGGCCACCAGGCCGCCGATCTCGGTGGTGGCCTTGGCGGTGCGCTCGGCCAGCTTCCTGACCTCGTCGGCCACCACCGCGAAGCCGCGCCCGGCCTCGCCGGCCCGGGCCGCCTCGATGGCGGCGTTGAGCGCCAGGAGGTTGGTTTGCTCGGCGATCTCCTTGATGAGCTGGACGATGCCGCCGATTTCCCCGGCCCGCTGGGCCAGCCCCTCGACGCTTTGGCCGGCGGCGCCGATGCGCTCGACCATGGTGTGCAGGCTGGTGGCGATCTTCTCGAAGGCGGCCCGGTTGGCGTCGGACTCGGCGGCCGCCGTCAGGGCTGTGGCCGAGTCCTCGTTGAGCTGGGTGGACAGGCCGGAGAAGGACTGCCGGATGCCGGAGAGGGATTCGCCGAAGCGGGGAATGTTGCCGAGGACGCCGTCGAGCAGCGCCTGGCGGGCAAGGAGCTGCTCCCGCTGCCCATCGGCCTGGGAAATCTGCTCCCGGGCGGCCGCCAGCTCGCCCCGCAATGCCTCTGCCTCCGCCTTCAGCCTGGCGTTTTCCGCCAGGGCCGCCGCCAGTTCCCGTTTCACCTTCGATCCGAACACGCCGCCTCCCATTCTTGCCCGAGGGTTAAAGTTGAGTAATTTACTCGGGAATAATACCGGCGGCCGTGATTTCGATCAACGAGTTTGCATGGCCCGGCGCGGCGAGGGGCCCGGACGCCCGGTGGACATCCCCCGGCCTTTGCCGTGAAATAGAGCCCATGTCTGGGACATGAGGAGAGGCAGGCAAGATGGGCAACGACAACATTCCGGTCCAGAAACGTTCCGTGGCCCGTCCGGCCACCAGCCGGGCCCGGCAGCGGCCGGTGGCGAAGGGCGACGTGGCGACCTCGACGACTCCCGCCGGCATCGAGAACTTCGCCGTCGGCGCCGCCGTGGATGCGGCCCAGGAGGTCCGCCTCGCCGCCCTGCGGGACATCCTGGCCGACGTCCCGGCCGAGGAGGCGGTGGCCCTCCTCAAGGGGCTCCTGAAGCAGCAGAAGGTGGCGGCCGGGGTCCTGGAGGCCAACCCGGACGACGAGCTGGCGGCTGACTGGCGGGACGGCGGCTACCCCTACAAGAACCTCATGCAGCGGCGCAATTACGAGCGCCAGAAGTACCGCCTGCAGGTGGAACTCCTCAAGCTCCAGGCCTGGGTCAAGGAAACCGGGCAGAAGGTGGTGATCCTGTTCGAGGGCCGGGACGCCGCCGGCAAGGGCGGCACCATCAAGCGCTTCATGGAGAACCTCAACCCCCGGGGCGCCCGGGTGGTGGCCCTGGAAAAGCCCACCGAGACAGAGCAGGGCCAGTGGTACTTCCAGCGCTACGTGCAGCACCTGCCGACCCACGGCGAGATCGTCCTCTTCGACCGCTCCTGGTACAACCGGGCCGGGGTCGAACGGGTCATGGGCTTCTGCAGCGATCACGAATACAGCGAATTCATGCGCCAGGTGCCGGAATTCGAGCGCATGCTGGCCCGCAACGGCATCCACCTCGTCAAGTTCTGGTTCTCGGTGAGCCGGGAGGAGCAGCGCCGCCGCTTCAAGGAGCGCAAGGTCCATCCCCTCAAGCAGTGGAAGCTCTCCCCCATCGACATGGCTTCCCTGGACAAGTGGGCGGACTACACCAAGGCCAAGGAAGCCATGTTCTTCTACACCGACACCGCCGATGCCCCGTGGACGGTGATCAAGTCCGACTGCAAGAAGCGGGCGCGCCTCAACGCCATGCGCTACATCCTCCACAAGCTGCCCTATGCCAGCAAGGACACCGGCCGCATCGGCAACCTCGACCCCCTGATCGTCGGCCGTGCCCACATCGTCTACGAGCGCGGCGAGAAGCAGCTCGGCGCGCCCCTCCTGTGAACCCGGGAGCAGCCATGGACCCCTTCATGCAGGCCGCCATCGACGAAGCCCGCCAGGGCCTGGCCGAGGGCGGCATCCCCATCGGCTCGGTGATCGTGCACCGGGGCCGCATCATCGGCCGCGGCCACAACCGGCGAGTGCAGCAGGGCAGCGCCATCCGCCACGGGGAGATGGATGCCCTGGAGAACGCCGGCCGCCAGCCGGCCAGCGTCTATCGGGATTCGGTGCTGTACACCACCCTTTCGCCCTGCGCCATGTGCAGCGGGGCCATCCTCCTCTACGGTATCCCCCGGGTCGTGATTGGCGAGAACCGCACCTTCCTGGGCGAGGAAGACCTGCTGCGCTCCCGGGGCGTGCAGGTGGAGGTGCTGCAGGATGCGGCCTGCGTGGCGCTGATGGAGGACTTCATCGCCCGCCGGCCGGAACTGTGGAACGAGGATATCGGGGAAGTCGGCGGCGAGCCCGGCCGCTGATACCGGACCCTTCCAGTCGGAGCGCAATGCCATGAATACCGAAGCCGGCCGGGGCAGGAAGCACTGCCAGATCTGCGGCAGCACCCATGCCGCCAAGCTGCGTTCGGCGGCCATCGTCCGCCCGGTCATCGCCGACCTCATCCGGCGCGAGACGGGCGACTGGAATCCCGCCGGCTGGGTCTGCGTGGACGACCTGCAGCGCTTCCAGCACCGCTACGTGGAGGAGGTGCTCAAGGCCGAGAAGGGCGAGCTGACCCAGCTCGAGCAGGAAGTGCTGGAAAGCATGCAGACCCAGGAAACCCTGTCCGTGAACGCCGACGAGGAATTCGGCGCCAGCCTCGCCTTCGGGGAGCGGCTGGCCGACCGGATGGCCGACTTCGGCGGCAGCTGGACCTTCCTGATGCTGTTCGCCGCCCTGCTGGCGGGCTGGGTGGTCCTCAACACCTACGTGTTGGCGACGCGCCCCTTCGACCCCTATCCCTTCATCCTCCTCAATCTCTGCCTGTCCTGCCTGGCCGCCGTCCAGGCCCCCATCATCATGATGAGCCAGAACCGGCAGGACAAGAAAGACCGCCTGCGCGGCGAACTGGATTACGACGTGAATCGGCGCGCCCACACCGAGATCCAGGGCTTGGCGCACAAGCTCAATCTGCTGGGTGACCGGCTCGGCGACGTGGAAGATATTCTGCGCGGAAGGAGCTCGCCCTCCGGCGACTAGTTGCCCGTCTTCAGCCAGCCTTCACGGATCTTGAGTTGGTCCGGAGTTGGAGCCGCCGCATCGACC